>NZ_JAFBDR010000011.1 GCF_016908325.1 Aquibacillus albus
GAACAGCACGTGTCCGAAGACCCCGCAAGAAGCGTTCTTTGCTTCTGAGGAGGCTGAGGCCGTGCCCGCGGAAAGCGAAGTATTCTGCCGAAGCGGTTATTGCACCCGATTCAAAAAAGTGTATTAAAGCAATTCCATGCAAAGGTTATGTCGCATTTTGTGTCAACTGTGTAGTAATAAACAAAAAAGGTTTCGATAAGAGCTAATGTTTAAGAATGTAACATAAATGGTGGTTTTATTTCTTGTTGTCTAAGCTTATTTCTTTTATGAGGAGGGATAATGCAGTAATAAGCATCAGTTGCCCGTTCATCGAGCAGTAACAACGAATCGTTTGTTTTTTTCAAGCTTGTAATGATCGGTTTATCCAAGTGCTTTTTTTGTTGGTTTAAATAAGATTGACCCTTTTTAGACATTCCCAGTAATCGAACATAAGGAACAGCATTTTTGGCTAGTAACGTTTCCATCGTTGCTTTTTTTGTATTTGTTAAAATATGAACGAATGTTCGTTGGAGTCTTGTCCATGTATACCTTTTCGTTTTCAACCTAGTCATCCATTCATCAAAACTGGTGGCTTTATTTGCAGTTGCCTTTATTCTATTTTCAAGACCTTCTTCTACTCCTTGAATGGCACGAAGCTCATCCTCTGACATTGTCTGTACTCGGTATTGCAAAAGAGGAAAGTAATGTTCCCAGTAATGCCATAAGCTAGCCTTTTGATAATAATACTCCAACTCTAATTGAGTGGAAGGAGGTAAAGCGTTTTTGGCTTTATCAGACAGGTACCCCTTCTCTAGTAATTCTTTCCGTATACTAGTAGCGCTTGCGATTTCATGTGTAATGTTTTGGTCATGATAATCGTTTTTTATTCTTTGTATGGTTAGGGCTTTTAGTGTTGGATTTGTCTCGTAGATTCCTTTTATATAACTAAAGCCTAGTATATTATTTGGCTTGGATAAATCCACTTCTCCTTCTGTAAGACCAATATGATGATAGGCATGTTTACTCGCTTCAGGAAATGATAATCCAGTTTCTAGCCCTGCTTTTAAAACTCTCTTGTAGTCTTCTTGTCTATCTATGTAACTATGGTAAGCATTTAGAAACCCCTTTATTTCCCCGTGTTCACTACCAAAACAAAGAGAGGAAACACCAACGGCATCTAAGGTTAAAATAGCGCCCCTAGCAAATAGATCACTATTTTGCACAGCATAGGCAAATGGTAGTTCTAAAACTATATCTACACCTTCTTTTATCGCCACTTTGGCACGATGAAATTTGTCCAGAAGGGCTGGTTCTCCACGCTGTAAAAAATTCCCGCTCATTACAGCGACCATACAGTCAGCTGATGAAATTTGTTTTGATTCTTCTAAATGGTATTTGTGGCCGTTGTGAAACGGATTATACTCAACGATTAAACCACAAGCTCTCATACAAACACTCCGATCAATTTATGTATGGTTATTTTAACATATTTAGCCAGGTTGTTTGAGTAACATTCCTATGTTAGTATGGAATTCATTAAATCTAAGAAATTTATTTAATTGTGGATAATTGTTCACTGTAAAGGAAAAATATTGACAAAAACTGAAATTCCTTTTAAAATAACCTTTGTGCATTGAGGTGGTACGAATGAAATTTTCCATTCAGAAGTTAAAGTCAACTGGTTCCGAACCTCTTCGATTTGAGGATTATGTAGATATTTCTGAAGTAGAAGAAATGAATAATGATATTCGTCATATTGATCCTGTGCTTGTAAAGGGTTTTGCTACAACACAAGGAAACGAAATTACCTTTCATTTCTCGATAGAAGGAACTATGATTTTACCTTGTGCAAGAACTCTAGTTGATGTTAAGTATCCATTTAACATAGATGCTTTGGAAGTATTTTCTGCATCTCCTTATTATAATGAGGAGGATGGTTCAGAAATTCATCCTGTTAATGGAGAAATGCTTGACTTAACCCCTTATATAAAGGAAAATGTTTTATTGGAAGTTCCTTTTCGAGTGTTTTCCGAAGATAAAGAAGTTCAGGAAAATGCATTGACAGAGGGTGATGGCTGGGAGGTTCAATCGGAAGATAGTAAGGTTGACAAAATTGACCCACGCCTACAAAAGTTGCAATCATTATTAAAAGATAACGATGAAGAAGAAAATCGTTAAGGAAAAGTAGTATAAGCACTGTCTTTTCCTAGTTAAAGTGGTTGTTTGAGATAGCCAGCAGACATATACAAGTTGGTTTTTTTCGAACATCCTTTAAAGGGAAGATTTTCGTTTCGTAATTGAAGGAGGTGTAAGACATGGCAGTACCAAAAAGAAGAACTTCTAAAAAAGTGAAAAATCAACGACGTACACATAAAAAGTTACACGTACCTGGTATGATTGAATGTTCAAATTGTGGTGAATACACAAAGCCACACCATGTTTGCAAAGCGTGTGGACACTATGATGGAAAAAAAGTGGTTGAGCAATAATTAATGATGAAGTTATCATTCAACCAATATGTATATGAAAGATGGCCTAAATAAAAAGGTCATCTTTTTTATGCTATAAAATGGCGGGCTTGTGGATAAATGGTGTAGGCTAGTGACGTCCAGTCTCCAGCGCTAAAGCTGTAGTCAAACTTCTCTCACCTTTTTCTGAAAATAAGAAAAAGTAGAAAAGAAATTATTCTATCACTCCTATTTTTTGCATACATTGATAGCAAACGATGTGTAGAGGAGGGATGGAATGACGAATACTAGACAGGACGCTTGGAGCCAAGATGAGGACATATTGCTTGCAGAAACGGTTTTGCGTTATATTCGTGAAGGAAAGACACAGCTTGAGGCTTTTAAGGAAGTAGGTAAACGATTATCAAGAACACCAGCTGCCTGTGGCTTTCGATGGAATGCTTCTATTAGGAAACAATATCAGCAAGCGGTTCAACTCGCAAAGAAAGATAGAAAAAAACAAGCGGACTCGTTTAATCATTTTCTTGCTATAGATGAATATAATGAAGAAGGAACATTAGAGGCTGCTATTTCACTTTTAGAGAAAATGAAAACGAACTTTCATACAAATGGTGAGATTAGTGAAGTTGCAAATGATGAGCTTCAAATGCTTACAGAGGAAAACAATGAATTAAAGCAACAACTAAAGCGATACGAACAAGCCTGGCAAGAAATCGGAAAAGTTTGGCGCTGGGTCGAAAATAAAAACACGGAAAAGAAGTCTTTAAACGTAAATGAATGATGCATTAACAAAACCCCTTGTTGACTTAATCAACAAGGGCTTTCTATTTGTGCTTAAAGAAGATGTTTCACAAGGTCATCAAGTGATAAGCGACATACCTCTTCGTTGGCTCGTTCTTCCGGACCTAAGAATCCTCACCCGCCTCGATCTGCTTACTTCTAATTTAGCGACTTCTTGAACTCACACGATAATTAACTAGTTGATATGTAGTGAATTTGGTATTATCATATTTATGTCATCTTATGTCAAAATAACTTGGAAACTGGAGTGGTACGATGCATGTTGGAGTTATTGGAGGAGGGTCAATTGGATTATTAGTGGCAGCACAAATTGGAATTGATCATAAAGTCACCGTCTATGTAAGAAGACAAGAACAAAAAGAAGAAATAAATCGAGAGGGATTATTTTTTTTGCCTGCTCATACTCGATCTAATGTATCGGCACTTCTTGTAAGCGAAATAAAGCAAGAAGAAATGATGTTTGTTTGCGTAAAACAATATCATCTTAGACACCTTTATCCATATTTACAGGAAATCAGATGTCCGATTATTTTTTTGCAAAATGGGATGGGACATGTAGGTTACATTCTAAGATACCAAAATAAGCAAACGATTTTGGTAGGTACATGTGAACATGGAGCGATAAAAGTAAATGATCGTTGTGTAAAGCAAACCGGAGAAGGAAAAATCAATATTGCATCAGTAACTGGTGACAAATTGTCATTAACAAAGGTAATTGATTCTTTCCATCGTCAGTCGTTTCCAATTGTAATCAAAGAAGATTGGTACAAGATGCTTGGAGAGAAATTAATAATTAATGCTGTGGTTAATCCTTTAACCGCACTTTTTCAAGTTAAAAATGGTGAAATTTTAAAGAATCCTTATTTAACAACATTAGCCAAGGCGCTTTGTAAGGAGACTTGTGATGTACTAGGTCTTGTAGACAAGGATCAATGGGACAATGTAGTTCGTGTTATCCGTATAACAAAAGAAAATGAATCTTCTATGAAGCTAGATATTATGAACAATAGAAAATCAGAAATAGAGGGAATTTGTGGGTATTTACTTACCCATACAAAAGTTGACACTCCAAATTTACAGTTCATGTATGAAGCCATAAGAGCTTTAGAACATAGTAAAGGAGTGGTAGGTAAGTGATAACTGTTTTTTCGAATGTAACTGCATGTTTGATAACTTTTCCTATTCTTTTTACTATTTTGTTGTATATTGGAGTTTTAAAAGCGTTTCGTAATAAATGGAAATCAGTGTATATTACGGTGAATTACACTACTATTTTGTATATTTTTTCAGTAGGTATTTTACTTTACGTACTATTTGAACGAAATTTTATAGGGTATATCTTTATTTTTTTACTAGTTTTATTAAGTACCATAATTTTAATCCAATGGAAAACAAAAGAAGAAATTATTTTTATTTATGCGTGGAAAATATTTTGGAGGTTAACTTTTTTACTATTTTTCTTTTTGCATATTAGCCTTATTTTATTAGGGTTAGGAATGACAATTGCACGTATATAAAAGTTTCTCTCAAACATAATGTGTGAATTTGTAAGTGCTTTTATGTAAAATACGAATAGTAACGAAATTATGAAGAAGGAGCAGGTATCCATGCGGATCGACGCAGTGAAACTTTCTACGAACAATCGTTTAGCAATTGATTATTATCAAAGTGATAAGGCAATTATGAAATATTTTGATTATCTTCCCTTTGAATCAGCAACTTTTCAACAACGTCTTGCTGATTTAAAAGAAAGACAATTTAACCGTTTTAGTTTATCTGAAGTGTTGAAACAGTTAAACACTGATTGGGATGCGCCGGATTCAACCCTGGAAAATATTGAACGACTAAAGGACGATAACAGTGTTGTTGTGATTGGTGGGCAACAAGCGGGCCTTTTAACCGGGCCTTTGTTTACTATTCATAAAATTGTTTCTATTATACATTTAGCTAAGAAACAGGAAGAAAACCTACAAGTACCCGTAATACCTGTATTTTGGATTGCAGGAGAAGACCATGATTTTGAAGAAATAAATCATATTTTATTAGCAAAGAAAGATAGAATGCAGAAGTATAAAATTAAACAACAAGTAACTAACAAGCAAGCAATGTCATCCCTTGAATTAGATAAAGATGCTGCTAGTCATTGGATCAAGCAAATATTTATGGACATTCCCGAAACGGAATACACGAAGGATTTGTATGGTTTAATTAATAAGGAACTGGATAAGTCTAGTTCTTATGTAGATTTCTTTGCTAGAATTATTTTAAACCTATTCGAAAAGGAAGGGCTGGTATTAGTCGATTCGGGTAGTCCTTTAGTTCGAGAATTAGAACGGAATCATTTTTGTGAATTAATTGATAAACAACCTTGGATTAGTAAAGGTGTCTATCAACAAACACAAAAAATGAAAAGTAATGGTTATTCTGTATCGATTGATGCCGAGGAAAATGATGCACATGTGTTTTATCATAAAGATGGTGAAAGAATATTACTTATTAGAGATGAAGAAGGTAATTGGGTTGGCAAGCAAAATGAATGTAGGTTAACAACAGATGAATTATTACATATTGCTAAGCATAAACCGGAGTTATTGAGTAATAATGTGGTTACTCGACCATTAATGCAGGAATTACTGTTTCCAAGTCTCGCATTTTTGGGAGGATTAGGTGAAGTTGCCTATTGGTCAGTATTAAAACCAGCCTTTGAAGCAATCGAAATCAAGATGCCGCCAGTTTTACCTAGGTTGTCATTTACGCTAATGGATCGGAAGATTGAAAAAAAACTTCAACACTTTGGGTTAGATCCAATCCAAGTTATAAATCGTGGATTAGATCAAGATAAAGGAAATTGGCTTGCTTCTCAAACAAGTCCTCCAATAGAATTGCTGACAGAACAAGTGAAGGATTCTTTTGATCGTGCTCATAAGCCCCTGCGCAATTTAGCTAACTCATTGGGTCCCGATTTAGGTGGATTAGCAGAGAAGAATTTAATTTACATTTTTGAAGACCTTCATTTTTTACAGGATAAAATGAAGAAGTCCTTAGAGAACAAGAATAAACATGCAATAGAAAGCTTTAACCATATGCAAACTATGCTTCGGCCAGAAGGTGGATTACAGGAACGTTCATGGAATGTTATTCCTTTTATAAATAGTTTCGGTACAGATTTTATAAATCAAATGGTAGAGCACACGTATGATTTCGAGCAATCGCACTATATTATTTATTTTTAGTAATTGGATAAAAAGATCCCCCACTTTCCACCACAATTAAGTATGGATGATTTTAAAATCGCTTTGTAGCAATCGCTACAAAGCGATTTTTTCTTTTTTTCACAATTAAGAAAATACATAAAGGGGACAATTGTTCTGTTATGAGGATTAAAAACATGCGTCTAATTTTTCAGTAATAGAGGGTTAAATGTCCAATGATTAGCAAAAAAAGATACATTTTTTGGGTGAAAAGTGAGCTTTAGTATCCGAAGAATTGTTAGGGATTTATCTTGGTCGTAACTGATTTGTGTGAATATTTAAAAATTAGAAAAAATGAGTGGTGAAAGGTGGGGGATTGTGGTACTATAGAGACAGAAAGTGGGGCGGACCATATGTTTATGGGGGAATTTCAACATAATATTGATACTAAAGGTCGCATTATTGTCCCTGCGAAATTCAGAGAGGGTCTAGGCGACATCTTTGTTTTAACCAGAGGTTTAGATCAATGTTTGTTTGCGTATCCCATGAATGAATGGCGAATACTTGAAGAAAAATTGAAAAAACTCCCACTTACTAAAAAAGACGCCCGTGCATTTACCCGCTTTTTCTTTTCAGGAGCTGTCGAATGCGAAGTTGATAAACAGGGTAGAATAAATATTCCTGCACCACTTAGAAAATACGCTCAACTTGAAAAAGAATGTGTAGTTATTGGAGTTTCAAATCGGATTGAATTCTGGGCTAACGATGAATGGGAGGATTATTTCGAGGATTCCGAGGAATCGTTTGCTGAAATTGCTGAAAACATGATGGATTTTGATATTTAAACGTTTCCCTGTTAAGCAGCTTAGATTAAGTACAAAGTAGGTGAGTGAAATTGTTTGAACACTTTAGCGTTCTAAAGAAAGAAGCAGTGAATGGCTTAAACATTAGACCTGGTGGTACATATGTTGACTGTACATTGGGGGGTGGAGGCCATTCAGAAATGATTGCTCAGCAATTAAATCATGAAGGTCAATTAATCGCTTTTGACCAGGATACCAATGCAATTGAGGCTGCAAAAGCGAGACTAGAAGCCTTTAATGACCGAATCATTTATATCCACTCAAATTTCCGTTATTTGGAAGAACAGCTGGATCAACAGAATATAAACAATGTAGATGGTATTCTTCTTGATTTAGGTGTATCTTCCCCACAATTAGATCAAATTGAAAGAGGCTTTAGTTATCATAATGATGCTCCTCTTGACATGCGAATGGATCAATCTCAAGAATTTACAGCATATGAAGTAGTCAATCAATGGTCTTATGAACAGTTGGTTCGAATCTTCTATCGGTATGGAGAAGAGAAATTTTCAAAGCAAATTGCTCGTAAAATTGAAGATGTAAGAAATAAAAGGGAAATTCGTACAACCCAGGAGCTTGTTGAAATTATTAAGGAAGCAATACCAGCCCCTGCACGAAGAAAAGGTGGTCATCCTGCAAAACGAATCTTTCAAGCTATTCGGATAGCAGTAAATGACGAGTTAAACTCTTTTTTTGATGTATTGCACCAAGCAGCCAAAGTAGTGCAAGTTGGTGGAAGGATTTCTGTAATTACATTTCACTCGTTAGAGGATAGAATGTGTAAACAAGCCTTTAAGAAGTGGAGCACCACTCTACCTGTTCCAAAAAACATTCCGATTATACCAGAAGAAAACAAAGCACCGTTTAAACAAATTAATCGGAAGCCGATTTTACCTGGCGAGCAAGAGCTTGAATTGAATCGAAGATCAAGATCAGCTAAGCTCCGTATTGTTGAAAAAATAAGTCCATGGAATGATAAATTTGAATATCAGGAAGGATGAAATCGATAATGGCTGCAAGTGAAGCGAAAAGTTGGCAACAAACATGGCAAGACACACAAGGCATTCCTACTAGGCAAACCGAACATCAGCCTCAAGTAAACGTTAAAAGGTATTGGATCACACCTGGGGAAAAGTTTATCTATTCACTATTTAGTATTGTTACAATTTTTGCGTTAGTTTTTACGGTTTCATTTAGCTCATCAACCGATTCATTAAATCGCGAAGTTCAACAATTGGAACAAAATGTTCAAAAGCAACAAACAGAAAACCAAAATTTACAATATAAGGTTAAGGAATATAGTAATCCAGATAGAATTATACAAATAGCAAAGAAAAATGGTTTAAAGATTCAGAACACAAAAGTAAAACAAGCGAGTCAGCTCGCTAATTAAGGGGAAGAGAATACTATTTGAACTGTTTTAAAGGACGGGGATATAAGTTGAAAAAGAGCACGACTACTCATGTAATGTCAGCAGTGCTGATGCTCCTATTTGTAGCAATGTTTTTAACCCTGTCAGGTCGTTTTTTATACATACAAGGGACAGGAGAAGTTTCTGGAGTATCTCTGAAGGAATTGGCAGATAAAAGAAGAACGAATACGTATGAACTCCAGGCAAAAAGAGGAACGATTTATGACCGAAATGGTATGGCGCTTGCACAAGATAGAACAGTATATCGAGTTTACGCTATTGTTAGAGAAGATTATACAACGAATCCAGAGGAGCCAAGGCATGTCGAAAATCCGCATAGAACTGCGGAAATGCTGGCTCCTTTATTAAATATGGATGTAACAGAAATTGTTAGCAAAATAGAGACTGCAAAGGCAAATGATTTATTCCAGGTTGAGTTTGGGACAAATGGTAAAAACCTTAGTCAAGAAAAGAAGGATGAAATTGATGCATTGGACTTACCAGGAATTGAATTTATGGAAGATAAAAAACGGTTTTATCCAAATGGTGTCTTTGCATCACAGGTAATTGGATTAGCACAAAAGAAAGAAGGGGTCATCAAAGGAGTGACAGGAATTGAACAACAATTAAATGATTACTTGACTGGGGAGAACGGGGTGATATCCTACAAACGTGACAAATATAATGTTAAATTGTTAAATCCCGAAGAAGTCGTTACAGAAGCGGATGATGGTGAGGATGTTTATTTAACGATTGACCAAAAAATTCAAACATTACTTGAGGATTCTATGTCTCAAGTGGCTGAACAATACGAACCGGAACGAATGACAGCTGTTGTAATGAATCCCAAAACTGGAGAAGTCCTCGCTATGAGTAATCGTCCGAGTTATAACCCAAATCAGCTAGGAGAGGTAGAGAATTGGTATAATGATGCCATATCAACACCGTTTGAGCCAGGATCGACCATGAAAATTTTTACTTTAGCAGCAGCTATTGAAGAGGGTGTTTATCAACCGAATGATACATATGCATCGGGGAGTTACAGAATTGATGATAGAAATCGACCGATACGTGATCACAGACGTGGTGGTTGGGGGACAATTACTTATGAGGAAGGTATTCAACGGTCTTCGAATGTTGCAGCGGCAAAATTAGTTTGGGAAAAGATGGGCCCAGACACTTTTCGTAATTATTTAAATGACTTTCATTTTAATCAACCTACTGGAATTGATTTGCCTGGTGAACAAGCTGGAACCATCCTTTATAATTGGCCTATTGAAAAAATAACCACTTCATTTGGTCAAGGTACAACATTAACACCCATTCAACAAATGATGGCTGCTACTGCCATTGCTAATGATGGAAAGATGGTTAGACCTTATGTTATTTCGAAGGTTTATAATCAAGAATCCGGAAAGAACATGACTGAAACGGAGCCGGAAGTTGTTGGTAACCCAATTTCACCATCAACTGCTAATCAGGTACGAAATGTACTGGAAACAGTTGTAACTTCCGAGAACGGGACTGGAAAGGTGTATAAATTAAATGATTATACACTAGCAGGGAAAACAGGTACGGCTCAAATTCCGGATCCGGAAAGTGGTGGATATTTAACAGGTGATGACAATTATATTTTCTCTTTTTTAGGGATGGCTCCAAAGAATAATCCTGAATTATTAATGTATGTTTCCGTTAAACAACCGAAACTATCAGAAAATGAATTAGGTTCAGAACCAGTTTCTTTTATTTTTAAAAATGTAATGGAAAATAGCCTACACTACTTGAATATTCGTCCAGATAAACAAGAAAACAGCAAAGTTGAAACGATAGTAATTCCAAATATGGTTGGACAGGAAACAAAACAGGCTCAAAAACGGTTAGAAGATTATGGTTTAAACGTAACAACTATCGGTGATGGTACTAAAGTAACTAACATTCATCCAAATGTAGGCGAACGAGTATTATCTAATGAGCGCATACTTCTAATAACAGATAAACCTGCCATGCCAGATATTATTGGCTGGTCGTTACGTGATGTGATGAAGTTCAGTAGTTTATTAGACTTGGATATAGAAGTGATTGGCAATGGTTACGTTGTAAAACAACATGTAGAACCAGGTACTTATATAAATGAAGGGGATTATTTAGTTGTCGAATTTGCTAAGCCAAATCAAGAATCGGAGAGTACACAAGAAGACGAATCTAATGAATTAGATCCACCATCTGAAGGGGATGAACCATCAGATTCGCTAGAATAGTTGTAATGTAGTTATAATATTCTGTAACACCGCTTAGGGGTTTACTATGAAGTGAGTAGGGATTCATAGCAGTGTTCTAATCGTCTTTACTTGTACATATAGTGGATACAAGCATACCTGTAATAAGGAGATGTCCTAATGAAACGTGTATCCAATGTAACAATGCGAAAGCGATTAGTCACTGTTTTTTTGTTTGCGATTATTATATTTGCAATTATTGATGTACGCCTAGGCTACGTCCAGTTTGTAATTGGTGATGTTCTAATGGATAAAGCAAAAGAATCATGGAGTCGTGATATTATTTTTGAGCCTGAGCGGGGTAAAATTTTGGATAAAAATGGAGAAATCCTCGCTGAAAATGTATCAGCCCCAACTGTAATGGTAGTTCCACGTCAAATAAAAGAACCTCAAAAAGTGGCGGAAGCATTAGCCAGTATATTAGATATGACAGTAGAAAGCGCATATGAGGAAGTAACCAAACAGGAAAATATTGTGCGAATTCATCCGGAAGGTAGGAAAATTTCAGAAGAGAAAGCAGATGCGATTCGTACTTTAGGTATGGATGGGGTTTATATAGCTGAGGATTCAAAACGTCATTATCCGAACGAAGATTATTTATCTCATGTATTAGGTTTTAGTGGTATTGATAATCAAGGATTGATGGGCTTAGAACTCTATTATGATGAGAAATTAAGAGGTGAGCGAGGTAGTTTGTCTTACTTTTCGGATGCTAAAGGACAAAGAATGCCAGATATTGCTGATGTATATGATCCACCAAAAGATGGTAATCACCTAAAACTAACAGTAGATTCTAGAATTCAAACAATTATTGAAAGGGAATTAGATATTGCTGAGTCTAAGTATAATCCGGATGGTGCTTTAGCAATTGCTGTAGACCCTGATACTGGTGGAGTATTAGCGATGTCCTCAAGGCCAAATTTTAATCCGGAAAATTATCAAGAAGTGAAATCCGATGTTTATAACAGAAATTTACCAATATGGAGTACGTATGAGCCAGGGTCTACCTTTAAAATTATAACACTAGCAGCGGCTTTGGAAGAAAATATTGTTGACTTACATGAGGATGAATTCACAGATAAAGGTTCTATTGAAGTTGGGGGGGCCCGTTTACGTTGTTGGAAAAGTGGAGGACATGGCCATCAAACTTATTTGGAAGTTGTTCAAAATTCATGTAACCCAGGATTTGTAACGTTAGGTGAAAAATTAGGGAAAGAAAGATTATTTTCCTACATTGATGAATTTGGATTTGGAGAAAAAACTGGTATTGATTTACAAGGTGAAGAGAATGGTATTTTATTTAAATTAGACCAGGTTGGACCAGTTGAATTAGCAACAACTGCCTTTGGTCAAGGGGTGTCTGTTACACCAATACAACAAGTAATGGCGGTGTCTGCTGCCGTTAATGGTGGGTATTTATATGAGCCGTACATTGCTGACGAATGGATTGACTCGGTTACTGGGGAAGTTATTGAAAAAAAGCAACCCAATTTAAAAGACCGAGTGATTTCTGAAAGCACCTCTTCAGAAATTAGAGAAGCTCTTGAGAGTGTTGTAGCTTTAGGTACAGGTAGAGGTGCTTATGTAGATGGGTACCGTGTAGGGGGAAAGACAGGTACTGCACAAAAAGTTGGTGCTGATGGAAAATATATGAGTAATAATCATATTGTTTCCTTTATTGGTTTTGCACCAGCAGATGACCCTGAAATTGTTGTCTACGTAGCAATTGATAATCCAAAGGATACGCTCCAGTTTGGAGGCATTGTTGCTGCACCAATTGTTGGTTCAATTATTGGCGATAGTTTAAGAGCGCTTGGTGTTGAAAAGCGAGAGGACGGGTTGGAAAAGGACTATCAATGGCCAGATCAACCTTTAGTAGAAGTTCCGGATTTAAGAGGATTGACCAGGAATGAACTACAGCAGTACTTAGTGAATTTGTCAATCGAAGCGAGTGGAGATGGAGATTATATTGTTGATCAAGCACCAGAACCAGGTGTTAAAGTTGATCAAGGAGATAAGATAAGACTTTATTTTGGCGAAAAAAATTCAGATGAAAATTAACTACTATATGTCCTCTTTTATATGTTCTGTTATAATTAAAAGCGAATTGAATTCGTATAAATATCTTTCCAAAAATTGTTAAGTAAAGGCTTATAGTTAGGATGAGATAAATGAAACTACGTGAATTAGTTGAGAGATTCTTTTTATATCAAACTACTAAAAATATAGACTCCATTTTTATTAAAGGAATAGCTATTGATTCAAGAAAAGTAGGAAATGGAGATCTTTTTTTCTGTATAACAGGCTTTACAGTTGATGGTCATGACTTTGCAAAACAGGCTGAGGCAAATGGTGCGTGTGCCATTGTTGCGGAGAAACCTGTCGACGTAACTATTCCTGTTATCATTGTAAATAATTCTTCTAGGGCACTATCTATTGCAGCAAATACATTTTTTCACAATCCTACGAATAAATTGCAGCTAATCGGTGTTACTGGTACGAACGGAAAAACCTCTGTAACCTATTTGTTAGAAGAGATTTTTCAACAAAGCAAGAAAAAAACTGGCTTAATTGGAACGATACAAATGAAAATTGGTGATACAAGTTACAATGTAAAGAATACAACTCCTGAAGCTCTTTATTTACAAAAAAGTTTTCGCCAAATGGTTGAAGAAAATGTTGAAACAGTTATGATGGAGGTTTCCTCGCATGCCCTAGACTTAGGTAGGGTTTATGGATGTGATTTCGACATAGCAATTTTTACGAATCTATCCCAAGATCACCTTGATTATCATGAGAACATGGGCGATTATTTACATGCAAAAAGTTTATTGTTCTCTCAGCTTGGTAATCGTTATGATCTCACATCTCCTAAGTTTGCAATCGTAAACAAGGATGATTCAAATGCTGAATTTATTATAAAAAGTACGGCTCAGCATGTTATTACGTATGGAATTGATTCAGAGGCAGATATAACGGCAACTAACATAGAATTAAATGCAAATGGGTCTTCTTTTACCATTTGTACGAGTGATGGTAATATGGATATTACGAGTCGACTAATGGGCAAATTTAGTGTTTATAACATGCTTGCAGCAACAGCTGCTGCAATCTGTTCCGGTGTATCTCTGAGAGATATTAAATCAGCCTTGGAATTAACAACAGGGGTGAAAGGAAGGTTTGAACCTGTAGCCACTGGTCAACCGTATGGAGTGATAGTGGATTATGCACATACACCTGATTCTTTAGAAAATGTACTAACAACGATTCGATCTTTTTCAAATGGAAATGTGTATGTTGTTGTAGGATGTGGTGGAGATAGAGACCGTTCCAAACGTCCATTGATGGCTCAGGTGGCTGTGAATTATGCTGATTTAGCCCTGTTTACTTCTGATAATCCGAGGTCTGAGGACCCTGATCAAATTATCAATGACATGATTAATGGGATGGACAAAACTAACTATGAAGTAATTGTAGATAGAAAAGAAGCTATTAATCGTAGCATCCGTTTAGCAAAGGAAAATGATATTGTTTTAATCGCAGGAAAAGGACATGAAACATATCAAATTATTGGAAATGAAGTTCATGATTTTAATGATAAAAAGGTGGCTGAGGATGCTATCATACAGAAAATCGGCAAGGGTTAAATTACATTGAGTTACTGTGAAGAAATAGAACGACGTTAAGGAGAAGGTTTATGTTATTTACGACCAGTTTTTTAGGGGAATTATTTCCAGAGAATCAAGGTGTTGTGGAGGACAATATACCTATAAATGAGGTTACCTCTGATAGTAGAAAATTGTCAAAAAAATCACTTTTTATTCCTTTAATCGGAGAATCTTTTGATGGGCATGATTTTCTGAAAGATGCTTTTAATAATGGAGCTGTGGCTACATTGTGGCAAAAAGATAAGGCAATACCTAATTTCTTGCCTACAGATTTTCCAGTTTTTTATGTTGAAGATACATTAGTAGCTCTACAGCAATTGGCTCATGCATATAGAAATAAAGTTAATCCAATTGTTATAGGTGTAACAGGTTCTAATGGGAAAACAACAACAAAAGATCTTATTGGGACCGTTTTACAGTCTCCATATAAAACACACCGAACAAAAGGTAATTTTAACAATCACATCGGTTTACCACTTACTATTTTATCCATGGAAAAAGATACCGATGTTTTAGTTTTGGAGATGGGCATGAATCACTTTGGAGAAATTGAATTACTTTCTAAGATCGCAAATCCTGATTTTGCAGTTATTACTAATATTGGGGAATCACATATAGAGTATCTAGGTTCAAGAGAAGGAATTGCACAGGCAAAATTGGAAATAGTAGCCGGCCTAAAACAAAATGGATTATTGTTGATTGATGGAGATGAACCATTACTACGGGAGATACGTGGTAAAGAGAATGTACGAGCTATTGGATTTGAAGAAGAAAATGATGTTGTGATATCAGATGTGAAAATGTCTACAACATCTACCCTCTTCCGATTAAAAAATATCGAATATACACTCCATTTGTTAGGAAAGCATAATGTTAAAAATGCAGCCTTTGCCATCGAAATAGCGGATAAATTACAGGTTCCTATCAAGAAAATAAAAGATGCATTCATTAACCTAGAGTTAACGGGAATGCGGTTTGAAAGGACAAAAGGCAAAAATGGAGTTACACTTATAAACGATGCCTATAATGCCTCACCTACTTCGATGAAAGCATCAATTGATGTTGTTAAACAGATGACAGGATATCAGAATAAGGTGTTAGTTCTTGGCGATATGTATGAATTGGGGAGTTCGTCAAAAGATTTACACCGTTCTGTTTCCGGTGTAATTACAAATGAAATTGATCGTGTTTATACGATAGGGGAAGATACAAAGGAGATTGCGGATGAATTATGTGCGCAGAACACATCGATTGTTGCTAAGCACTTTAAATCAAAGGAAGCACTTGTAGAGGAATTGAAGCATGTATTAAATGAACAAACAATCATACTATTTAAAGCCTCTCGTGGTATGAAATTAGAAACGGTAATAGAGGATTTAACAAGTAACTAAGATTGATTTGGGCGGGTTATCACTGTAAAGGAGGAAAATAATCATGAGTGTATTTATCTTAATCGTAACGATGGCAATCGCATTTTTAATAACCGTCCTTATTTCTCCTATTATTATCCCATTATTAAGAAGACTTAAATTTGGTCAAAGTATTCGGGAAGAGGGACCAAAGTCACATATAAAAAAAATGGGGACACCAACAATGGGTGGTGTCATGATTCTATTTAGCGTATTGGTAACAACATTGATTATGACTAGTAAGTTCAATCCTAATCCAATTAGCTTTGAAGTATTGATATTACTTTTCGTATTGTTAGGTTATGGCTTGATCGGATTTTTAGATGACTTTATAAAAGTTGTTTTAAAGAGAAACTTAGGGCTAACTTCTAAACAGAAGATGCTGGGTCAGTTACTGATTGCTATTATCTTTTATATTATATTACGTCAAAACGATTTTCCTACTTATATCAAGCTCCCTGGAACAACTATTCAGTGGGAACTTGGGTGGGGATATGCACTTTTAATCGTTGTTATGCTAGTTGGGGCCTCAAACGCTGTTAATTTGACAGATGGACTTGACGGATTGTTAGCAGGTACAGCTGCGATTGCGTTTGGTGCTTTTGGTATCCTTGCTTGGTACGGATATCCTCAATTTGAAATCACTATTTTTTCACTTGCCGTTGTTGGTGCTTTATTAGGGTTTTTAGTGTTTAACGCCCATCCGGCAAAGGTGTTTATGGGAGATACTGGCTCTCTGGCATTGGGAGCTAGCATTGCCGCTGTTGCTATTTTAACGAAGCTTGAAGTATTATTAATCATCATTGGTGGCGTTTTTGTAATTGAGACATTGTCTGTTATTATCCAAGTAATATCCTTTAAAACAACAGGAAAGCGTGTCTTTAAAATGAGTCCGTTACACCATCATTATGAATTGATGGGTTGGTCGGAATGGAGAGTTGTAACGACATTTTGGTTAGTTGGACTCGTGTTTGCAGTATTAGGTGTATATATTGAGGTGTGGGTGTTTTGAATAAACAATTTTATTTTCCGTATCAACATGTATTAGTGTTAGGGTTGGCTAAAAGTGGAACTGCAGCAGCCAAATTTCTTAAACAGAATGGTAAAGTGGTTCGTGTCAATGATTTAAATGCAGAACCTGATGATGCAACTGTTCAAGAGCTTGAAGCGTTTGGGATAGAAGTTATTGTAGGGTCGCACCCACTTGAAGTATTAGATGATATCGATATTGTAGTAAAAAATCCAGGAATTCCTTATGATAATGTGATTGTAAGAGAGGCAGAAAAAAGACAAGTTCCAATCATTACTGAAATTGAGCTAGCAGGTAGGCTTGCTGATGGTCCACTCATTGGAATCACTGGATCAAATGGAAAAACTACAACTACTACGTTAATTTATGAAATGCTGGCTAATAGTAATCAAAAGGTAAAGATTGCAGGTAATATCGGGAATGTAGCTACAGATGTCGCCTTAACCTTGGAAGAAGATGAGACAATGGTCATTGAATTATCATCATTCCAACTAGTGGGAGTACAGACTTTTAAACCTAAAATTGCTGTTTTTCTAAACCTTTTTGAAGCTCATCTTGATTATCATAAGACATTGGAAAATTATGGTCATGCGAAAGCTAATGTTTTCTCTAATCAAGATGCTAGTGATTTTCTCGTATATAATGCGGATGATGATTCCGTTATAGAATTGACCAAACGTGCAAAATCTATCAAAATCCCTTTTAGTTCGACTGCGCAGAACATAAATGGTGCATGGTGTGATAAAGAATATCTATATTTTAAGCAAGAGAAAGTAGTAGCATTGAGTGACATTGTATTAGTCGGTAAGCATAATCTTGAAAATATTCTTGCTGCAGTTAGTGTTGCTAAGCTACATGGTGCTACAAATAAGGGAATATCGGAAGTGCTTAAAACTTTTACTGGTGTCAAGCATCGTCTACAATTTGTAAAAAATGTAAAACAACGTATGTTTTATAATGATTCAAAGGCGACAAATATTCTCGCAACCTCTAAAGCACTTTCCGCCTTTCAGCAACCAATTATTCTACTGGCAGGAGGACTTGATAGAGGAAATTCTTTTGATGCTTTAATACCATACCTTGATCATGTAAAAGCAATGGTTGTATTTGGTGAAACAGCGACTAAGTTAGAAAATGCAGGACGTAAAGCAGGAATAGAGACAATTGAATTCGTCGATAATGTAAAACAAGCAGTCAATAAAGCATATCTCCTTTCCAATCAACAAGATGTCATCTTACTTTCACCTGCGTGTGCGAGCTGGGATCAATATCGTACGTTTGAAGAAAGAGGAGACATGTTTATTGAAACGGTGCATACATTAAAGTAGGGGCTTGTTTTATTATTGATAAAGAATATGACTAAAAAGAGCCCCGCGTTCCAATGTATTGGGAAATGGGGTGTTTTTTTGTTCAGATCAAAGCAAAATTCGAAGCATGCACCAGATATGCTACTAACCTTAACTATTTTTGCGTTACTAATTGTTGGTATTGTGATGGTTTATAGTGCCTCTGCGATTTGGGCAAACTACAAATTCGGTGATTCGTTCTATTTCGCAAAGAGACAGTTGTTATTTGCTGGAGTCGGTATTATAGCCATGTTCTTTATTATGAATATACCTTACCTAACTTGGCGCAAATATGCCAAACCAATTTTAATTGTTTGCTTTATTCTATTAATAGCTGTTCTTATCCCTGGTGTTGGCATGGTAAGAGGAGGAGCAAGAAGTTGGATAGGTGTCGGGGCTTTTAGCATTCAACCGGCAGAATTTATGAAACTAGGTTTAATTATTTTCCTTTCAGCATATTTGTCAGCAAATCAAAAGTATATTACGTCTTTTAAAAAAGGTTTTTTACCAGCCTTATTGTTAATCTTCGTTGCATTTGGATTAATCATGCTTCAGCCGGATTTAGGGACTGGCGCTGTACTAGTATTAACCTGTATGGTTATGATATTTATTGCAGGTGCAAGGATTTCACACTTTATCGGACTGGGTATTTTAGGTATGATTGGTTTTCTAGGATTGATCATTTCAGCCCCATATCGAATAGATCGGATTACTGCGTTTTTAAATCCATGGGAAGATCCATTAGGAGATGGTTTTCAAATTATCCAATCTCTTTATGCTATTGGTCCTGGTGGATTAATGGGGATGGGGTTAGGACAAAGTCTCCAAAAGTTCTATTACCTACCTGAGCCTCATAATGATTTTATTTTTGCTATTTTAGCCGAAGAATTAGGATTTATAGGTGGTACGTTTGTTTTGTTATTGTTTCTTTTGTTGCTTTGGAGAGGAATACGTATTTCGTTAGCAGCACCTGATACATATGGTAGCTTGCTCGGTTTGGGTATCATCGGAATGATTTCACTACAAGTAATGATCAATATAAGTGTTGTTATTGGGTTGATACCTGTTACAGGAATAACACTACCATTTTTAAGCTATGGAGGGTCGTCTCTAACCTTAATCTTATGCTCGATAGGTATTGTTTTAAATATAAGTAAATATGCTAGATTATAAAAGAAAAAACAGCGCAATCAACTGAACTGAGTTGATTGCGCTGTTTTTTTAGAAAACCCTATAATTGTTATATCGAATTGAAGTACAGATAAGGGTTAAATATGATATAATTTTACCTAAATTAGAAAAGGGAAGAAAAGCAGGGATGTCTGAAAAAAAAGTTGTTTCCATAGAAGATAGAATTCCTAAACTCAAACAAGAAAGAAAGAAAAAAGCAAACAGACGTTTAATCTTTTATTTGTCAATTTTCTTTTTGCTAATTTCTTTAGTCGTTTACTTACAGTCTTCCCTTAGTCACGTTCGTATCATAGAAGTTGAGGGGAACCAATATGTAAGTGAAGATGAGATTATAGCTCTAGGAAATATACCAGAAGATCAAAGCTATTGGAGTGTTGATAAGGAAAGGCTGAAGAATAATATCCGGAAACATTCCGAGATCAAATCAGTCGAAATAACTAAAACATTTCCTTCTACGGTTACAATCTTAGTGGAAGAGTTTGAGCGAGTTGGTTATGTCAAACAAGGAGATAAATATTATTTGCTTTTAGAAAATGGAGAGCGTCTAGATTCTTTTCCAATAAAAAATATTGAGGGTGATGCCCCTCTCTTAGTTAATTTTACTGAATCTACTTACTTAGAAGAAATGACCAAGGAGCTACAGATGCTGCCTGCCAATATTGTTGACTTAATATCTGAAATTTATTGGCAGCCAACGGAAGGAAATCCGTATAGAATATGGTTGTATATGAATGATGGGTTTGAAGTGGAAGGTTCTATTCGTAATTTTTCAAAATCCATGCAATCCTACCCTTCTATTACTGCACAATTAGAACCTGGAAGTGAAGGGATTATTCATATGGGGGTTGGTGGGGCAGTTTTTGATCCATATGAAAGTGAACCACCGGTAGATGAGGAGAATCAAGATGAAGTTGAAGGGTAAACATGTTATATTATCCTTAGTTTTGCTGGTGTTTGGCTTTTTAGTAACCTTTAGTTACCAACAAGCCAAAACCAATTCTCGTGTCATTCAGCTGTCGAATCAAGAATGGGAGAGAGATTATTTTTATCGAGAACAATTGATTAGTTTAGAGGAAAAAAACAAACAATTACGCTCTGAATTAGACAATAAACGACAAGAAATACAAACGATAGAGAATATGTTAGGTAATCAACAATCTGTAATAGGAGAGTATGTGCAAATAAAAAAAGATTTGCAAATGGTAACAGGTGAGTTACCGGTTAAAGGTGAAGGAATAGAGGTAACCTTGAGTGATGCTGATTATATTCCTTCAGAAGAGAACGTAAACCAATATATTGTTCACGACAGACATGTCCAGTTAGTAATAAACGAACTGTATAGTGCTGGTGCTCAAGCTATAGCCATTAATGGTCAAAGAATTTATAAAGATAGTTTTATTTCTTGTGTAGGGCCTGTCATTTCTGTTGATGGTAATCCATATCCAGCTCCTTTCACCATATCAGCGATTGGAGATACTGAAGTTTTAGATATTAGTTTACATTTAACAAATGGCGTGATAGACCTTTTGGTCGGTGATAACATAGAAGTAGAAGTAGAGAATAAAGATACCATTGAAATGAATGCAAGGATTAGCTAGAAAGGTGATGAAAGTGAAAACACAAGATAAAATAATCATTTCATTGGTATGTACGTGTGTAGGTTTTATGGCCGCCGTTCAGTTTCAGTCGATGCGTGAACCAACAAAACGCGATACAAGAGACTTATGGGAAATTCGGTCACAGTTACAGGTAGAGCAGAAAAAACAGCAACAGTTATATGAACAAATTGCTGATGCGGAACAAATAATCAGTCAATACCAACAAAAATCAGAACAGCAACAATTGATAACACTAAAAGAATCCATTGAGGAGCTTGAAAAAAAGGCTGGTTTAACAGAGGTAACAGGAAGTGGTGTGAAAATAACTGTTCAACCTATTTTTGAGGGAACCGAAATAAGACAGCAATATCCAGCAATTACTCCAGAACTACTTCATCGCTTGATCAATGAGCTAAATAGTTTTGGTGCAACTGATATTGCAATCGAAAATGAACGTGTGATTAACACAACTCCGATTCGTTATGTGAATGGGGAAACATATGTGAATAATCATGCACTTCCTCCAGTTCCGCTTGATATATATGTATTGTCCCCAAACCCGAAACGACTGTTGAATTATATTCAAGTAAGCCAGTCAAAGGATTATTTTTCTATTGAAAAGCTAAATCTCATAGCTGAACTACAAGAGGAGATTACATTACCCGAATATAACGGTTTAGTAAGGCTAGATATGCTAAATGTCAATGAAGCAGTAGAAACAGGTGATGAATAATGTGGCTGCCAGCATTATTTTTAATCGTTGGGTTGACGTTAGGGTTATTAACTGATATTACCATTCCTGATCAGTACTCTGACTATTTGTCAATTGCCTTGTTAGCGGCTTTTGATACCTTGTTCGGAGGAATAAGAGCTCATTTGGAAGGAAACTTTGAAGAGAAAGTATTTATTTCTGGTTTCTTCTTTAATATTAGTTTAGCAGCTTTATTAGCATTTATAGGAGTCCAATTAGGAATTGACCTTTATCTTGCAGCAGTATTTGCATTTGGTGTAAGATTATTCCAGAACATTGCAATCATTAGAAGGAAAATGTTAGAAAAAAATAATTCTTTGTTGAAAATTGAAAAAAACAAAAGAAAATAAAGGAAAATCGTCGTTTTGTGTTGAATATTGTTAGTTAGTGTTTTGGGTTATAATAAATTTAAATTCCGTTGGTAGCCTGAAAAATAGTAAATTTTACAATCTGCTAGATATTGTGCAAAATAGATTGTAATTCTATCAAATTTTCGTTAATATTTGTACTATTCAGATGCCTTAAGATTAGGAGGTGCCTTTCTTTGAACAACAATGAAATTTTAGTCAGCCTTGACATAGGTACATCAAAAATAAAAGTGATTATTGGTGAAGTTTTAAATGATTCCTTAAATATTATTGGAGTTGGGACAGCAAAGTCTAATGGAATGAAAAAAGGTGCCATCGTTGATATAGACCAGACTGTTCAATCTATTAAAACTGCGGTTGAACAGGCTGAACGAATGGTCGACATTAAAATAGACAGGGTCCTTGTTGGGATTAATGGTAATCATATACAATTGCAGCCATGCCATGGGGTTGTTGCTGTTTCGAGTGAGAACCGTGAAATAGGCAATGAGGATATTCGTAGAGTTATTGATGCAGCTCAAGTTATATCGGTCCCTCCAGAACGTGAAATTGTTGATGTCATTCCAAAACAATTTATTGTAGATGGCTTAGACGAAATTACTGACCCGAGAGGTATGATTGGTGTACGATTAGAAATGGAAGGTACAATTATTACCTGCTCAAAAACAATGTTACATAACATTTTAAAATGTGTAGAAAGAGCTAATTTAGAAGTGTTAGATATTTGCTTACAACCATTAGCAACAGGGGATATAGCTTTATCAAAGGACGAAAAAAACCTAGGGGTAGCTCTCATTGATCTTGGTGGAGGTAGTACTACTGTCTCTATTTTTGAAAATGATCACTTAGTATCCACTAGTGTCGTTGCTTTAGGAGGCGACAACATTACAAAAGACTTGTCTATTGGTCTTCGTACTTCTTCTGAAGAAGCTGAAGATATTAAATTGAATCATGGACATGCTTTCTTTGATGATGCACGTGAAGAAGAAACTTTTGATGTAGCAATTATAGGCAGTAATAAAAAGCAAACGTTTAATCAATTGCAAATTTCTGATATGATTGAAGCAAGATTAGAAGAAATTTTTGCCTTTGCTGATAGAGAAATCAGAAAAATGGGATACAATGAACTTCCAGGTGGGTATGTATTAACTGGTGGGTGTGCAAATATGCCTGGAACACTAGAGTTAGCTCAAGATTTGTTCCGTTCTAATGTGCGGATCGCAATACCAGATTACATAGGAGTTAGAGAGCCACAATTTACTTCTGGTGTCGGGATATTGAAGTTTGCTTATCGAAATGCAAAAATTCAAGGAAAAGAAATTTCTGATGCAGTAACGATAATGGAACATGAACAGCCAAAACAAAAGAAAACAAAACGTAATACTATGAAACAAAAAGAAACAACTCCAAGTAAAAAGAAGGAATCGGGAATCGCTAGTTTGTTTAAGTACTTTTTTGATTAAACAAGCGTTCCTTGTAGTGTGGGTTCAAAAAGCGAATCGCTTTTTGAACTTCCTCTAACAGATATAGAATACGACTTCAATGAATCTTGTAATCTTGCAAAATAGGAGGAACGAAATAATGTTAGAGTTTGATACAAATATGGATCAACTTGCTACGATTAAAGTAATCGGAGTTGGTGGTGGCGGTAGTAACGCTGTAAATCGCATGATTGAGCATGGTGTTCAAGGTGTGGAATTTATTGCTGTGAACACGGACGCACAAGCTTTAAACCTCTCCAAAGCTGAAGTGAAAATGCAAATTGGAACAAAATTGACACGTGGTCTAGGTGCAGGAGCAAACCCTGAAGTAGGTCGTAAAGCAGCAGAAGAGAGTAAAGAACAGTTAGAAGAAGTATTAAAGGGTGCAGACATGGTGTTCGTAACAGCTGGTATGGGAGGCGGTACTGGGACGGGTGCTGCTCCAGTTATTGCCCAAGTAGCAAAAGAGCTAGGAGCGCTAACAGTAGGCGTTGTTACGCGTCCATTTACGTTTGAAGGTAGGAAGCGTTCGACACAAGCAGTTAGTGGGATTGATGGTTTAAAGGGCAGTGTTGATACGTTAATTGTCATTCCGAATGATCGTCTACTAGAAATCGTAGATAAAAATACACCTATGCTGGAAGCCTTCCGTGAAGCTGACAATGTTTTACGTCAAGGTGTTCAAGGGATATCCGATTTGATTGCAGTTCCAGGATTAATTAACGTGGACTTTGCCGATGTTAAAACGATTATGTCAGATAAAGGTTCTGCACTAATGGGTATAGGCATTGCTACAGGAGAAAATAGAGCAACAGAAGCAGCTAAAAAAGCCATTTCTTCTCCTCTATTAGAAACTTCTATTGATGGTGCACACGGGGTCTTGATGAATATTACTGGTGGCGCAAATTTAAGTCTTTATGAGGTGCAAGAAGCAGCTGATATAGTCACTTCTGCTGCAGACCAAGAAGTTAATGTTATCTTTGGTTCTGTTATAAACGAAGATTTAAAGGATGAGATTGTTGTCACAGTTATTGCAACTGGATTCGATGAGTCGCAATTAAGCTCACAACCTAAACAACGACCTGTGACAAGTGTAAATCAACCAGCTGGTGAAAGAAGACGTGATGAAGTTTTACGTGAAAGTCCAGGCACGAGTAGAGGAAAACAAGAAGAAGATACCCTAGATATTCCAACATTTTTACGTAACAGAAACCGAAGAAGATAATGTAATTTTAATTAAAAAAGCCGAATGGATTATTGTTCCATTCGGCTTTTTATGGTCTATGATTTTCAAGCCAATTCAATAATTGTCGATTCCGATTTATGTAAGATACCAGCTATTTCTCCATAGAAAACTAAGTTAAACGAAAACCGAGAAAAAAATAATGTGACAAATTAACTAATAACCTCTAAAAATTAGTTGTTGCTAAGTCACAAAATGTGACAGACTTCTAAAATTAATTTGAGTATACTAGCAACAAATCCATTTTAGGAGTATGGAAAGGAAGAAAAAGGTGACTATCTATTTAGATGCTGTATGGCTATTAAATTTTTTATTAGATTGGATGATTCTTTTATTGACACAAATGATTACGAGAGATAATACGAGACGATTTCGTATAGTAATTGGCGCATTTGTTGCATCCATTATCGTTCCAATCACCTTATTCCTTCCTGACTCACTTCTTACTACTCCATTTGGAAAAGTGATATATTCACTATTTATCATTTTGTGTGCATTTGGTTACAGAAATATCCACCAGTATTTTAAAAGGCTTTTGTCATTTTACTTTGTATCCTTTTCTCTTGGAGGTGGACTCATTGCTTTACACTTTTTAATGGGACAACAAGTAATGGTGTCAAATAGTAGCATGCTCACATTCCAAACTGGCTATGGGGATCAAATTAGTTGGTTGTTTGTAGGAGTTGGTTTTCCAATTATTTGGTTGTTTACTAAGTCGAGGATGGACAAGCATGCTTTGGAGTCATTTAAACAGGATCAGTTGTTTTATGTAACTATTCAGTTGAAAGGCAAAAGTTATACGACCACTGCCTATGTTGACAGTGGTAATCAATTAGTTGATCCCTTTACTCAGAAACCCGTTATTATCTGTGATCAAACGTTTATGTCTAACTGGCTTAGTAAGGAGGAGCTCGCTCAACTTGAAAGTGCACAGGTGAATTTAAACTTTGATAATGTACCTGAAAATTGGGAGCACATGATTCATATTGTTCCGTATCAAGCTGTTGATGGTAAGCCAACATTCATGATTGTACTGAAACCAGAAAAGCTTCATTTAAGCTATGAAGATAAACAAATTTCAACGAACAAACTTTTAATTGGCTTGCAATTTGCAGAACTAACATCAGACGGAAGTTATCATTGCTTATTACATCCGCAACTATTTAAGCACACCGTTGCTACGTCTGCATAAGTCTTGGATGAAAAAATAAATGATTTATGGAAGTCAGTGCCCTTTCCGCAAAAAGCGGTACGATCACATATTCATCGTAAATAGAGAAAAAAAGGAGAGAATATCAGATGAAAAGATGGACGTTTAAACTTCAATTGTGGTGGTACAAACTTAGAGTAAAATTAGGATTAAAACCAAATAAGATCTATTATATTGGTGGCAGTGAGGCACTACCACCTCCGCTTTCTAAAGAGGAAGAGGCAGAGTTATTAAAAAGGCTTCCAGTTGGAGATGAAGCAGCTAGAGCAATGTTAATCGAGCGAAACCTTCGATTAGTTGTTTACATTGCTAGAAAATTTGAAAATACAGGTATTAATATTGAGGATTTAATAAGTATTGGTACAATTGGATTAATTAAAGCAATTAATACGTTTAATCCGGAGAAGAAAATTAAATTAGCGACGTATGCCTCGCGGTGTATTGAAAATGAAATCCTCATGTATTTAAGAAAAAATAATAAAATCAAATCGGAAATTTCTTTTGATGAACCATTAAATATTGACTGGGATGGTAATGAATTATTATTATCTGATGTATTAGGTACAGATGATGATGTTACAATTAAAGATTTAGAAGCAAGTGTAGACAAAAGTTTACTAAAAAAAGCGTTGTCTAATTTAAATGATAGAGAAAAACAGATTATGGAACTTCGTTTTGGTTTGATTGGAGAAGAAGAGAAAACACAAAAAGATGTTGCTGATATGTTAGGGATTTCACAATCTTACATATCACGATTGGAAAAAAAGATCATTAGACGATTGAAAAAAGAATTTAATAAAATGGTTTAAGTCTATACACGACCAAGGTTCTACCAAAATGAAGCTTATTACAAGTTAAAACACCTTGCATAAAAATTCTCCTGACAGGTGATACTGTTCAATGAACAGCATCTCCAAACGGGAGGGTAGATCATGACAAGACATAAGGTAGAAATTTGTGGAGTAGATACATCAAAATTACCAGTACTAAAAAATGATGAAATGCGGAAATTGTTTAAGCAAATGCAAGATGGTGACTTATCAGCAAGGGAACAATTAGTGAATGGAAACTTACGACTAGTGTTAAGTGTGATTCAAAGGTTTAACAATCGTGGTGAATATGGTGACGACTTATTTCAAGTCGGCTGTATTGGTTTAATGAAGTCAATTGACAATTTTGATTTAAGTCAAAATGTAAAATTTTCGACCTATGCAGTCCCTATGATTATTGGTGAAATTAGAAGATACTTAAGAGATAATAATCCGATTCGAGTCTCAAGATCATTACGGGATACGGCATACAAGGCTTTACAAGTTAGAGAAAAGCTTATTAGTAAAACATCGAAAGATCCAACACCAATGGAGATTGCTGAAGAAATGGGTGTTCCACACTCAGAAATTGTTTTTGCCATGGATGCTATACAAGATCCTGTATCGTTATTTGAACCCATTTATAACGATGGTGGTGATCCAATCTTCGTTATGGATCAACTGAGTGATGACAAAGACAAAGAGTCAAATTGGCTTGATAAATTATCATTAAAAGAAGGAATGCACCGATTAAATGATCGAGAGACAATGATTTTAAATAAACGCTTTTTTCAAGGAAAGACACAAATGGAAGTTGCAGAAGAAATCGGGATTTCCCAAGCACAGGTGTCTCGATTAGAAAAAGCAGCTATTCGTGAAATGAATAAAGAAATGTTTGAATAATAAACATAATATATTTTAATATGTCCTATCGATTACAGTTTCTGTCCTTGCCACAAAAGATGGTATTGGACAAGAAATTGCTAAATCGATAGGACATTTTTTATGCTTTCATGATAAGTATAATTCCATGCTTGAAGATTAGTGAATCGGTTAATTTTTAGAAATTAAAAGAAAAATAATAGGCTCCTTGCATATAGTAGTAAAAAGGCAGGTGTTTCGATGATTACATTAACAGACTTACAAATCAAGGATATTATCATGGTGGACGATGGGAAAAAGTTAGGGAACATTACTGACTTAGAAATTGATGTGGATAAAGGTAAAATACTCTATTTGATAATCGGGACAAAAGGAAAAGTAATGGGGATGTTCGGAAAGCAAGATGAGATGATAATTCCGTGGGAGAATATTGTTACAATTGGTTCAGACGTCATTTTGGTAAAGAAACAGGGGCATCCAAGATTATTTACTGAACAAATTGACAATTGATTCAGGTTTTAACAGGAAAACCCTAGAGAATTGTGGTAAAATGGTGGAAAATGAGGAGGAAAACAATGGAACCCTTTCTACTTAACAATCATTCGACATTATTGATAGAAGATTGGAAAAAAGATGCACCTACATTAGTAGCTGGGATTACAACACGTGACGGAGGTGTTAGTAAGGGTTCATTTGCTTCCTTAAACTTAGGCTTTCACGTTCCTGACACCCCTGAGCATGTTTTGGAAAATAGAGAGTCTTTAGCTGAATTCTTGAAAATTCCTTTGAGAAACTGGGTAATGGGGGAACAAACTCACCAAACAAAAGTTGTTGTGGTTAGTCATGCAGATGCAGGTAAGGGTGCTTTTGAACATCGGAGCACCTTGAATGGTGTAGATGGAATAATCACGAGTGAGCGTGGTTTATTATGTACAGCTATGTTTGCTGACTGTGTTCCATTATATTTTTTCGATCCAATTACAGGGTGGATTGGAATTGCTCACGCAGGATGGAGAGGCACAGTCAACAAAATGGCAAAAGAAATGGTCGATTCTCTTGTTAACCAAGGGGTAGATGTACAGTCATTACGTGTTACAATTGGACCTTGTATTAGTCAATTTAATTATGAGGTTGACGATAAGGTTGTAGACCACATCCCAAATAATTGGAAAGAAAAAGTAGTAAAACGAACGAAAACGGGTCGGTTTTTGCTTGATTTACGAAAACTAAATCAGGAGATACTTTTAGATTCAGGGGTGTTGGGTGAAAATATTAAGGTCACCAATTTTTGCACATTCCAGGATGATAAGTTTTTTTCACATCGACGCGATAATGGCATGACTGGTCGAATGTTAGGATTTATTGGTTTTCAAACAACTAACTAAATAATTTTACAGGTGATACAAATTGAAAGCTTCTTGCTTCCATGAATGATTTTTAACATCTTCTAGAGAAAGGAGACAAACTCATGAATGTACAAGCCAATTTCGAAGGGATACGTGCTAATATTAATCAAGCCTGTAAAAGAGCTGGCCGAAACCCAGATGAAATAACCGTCATTGCGGTTACGAAATATGTTACAATTGAACGAGCAAAAGAGGCAATTGAAGCTGGTGTTACTAATCTTGGGGAAAACAGATTGGAAGGTTTTAAAGAAAAATACCATGCATTAGACTCCTTAGCTACATGGCATTTTATTGGATCCTTACAGTCTAGAAAAGTGAAGGAACTGATATCTGAAGTAGATTTTATCCATTCATTAGACCGCTTGTCTCTTGCAAAGGAAATAAATAAACGTGCTGATGAACCAGTTTCTTGTTTTGTTCAGATTAATGTTAGTGGAGAAGAATCTAAGCATGGAATTCACCCAGATAAAGTACATACATTTATTGAAGAATTAAGTAAATATGAGAATATAAAAGTTGTTGGATTAATGACAATGGCGCCATTTATTAACGATGAAGCAGTCATCCGCTCAACATTTAAAGATTTAAGATTATTACGAGACGAAATAAGAGATAAACAGTTTGCACATGCACCTTGTCCTTATCTATCAATGGGAATGAGCAATGACTATTCGATTGCGATTGAAGAAGGTGCTACACATATTCGGATCGGGTCAAAGCTTGTTGGTAGTTCTAACTAAAATGAGGTGAATACAATGAGTATTAAAAGTAAAATAAAAACGTTCTTTACTGTTGATGATGATTATGATTATGTGGAAGAGAATGTGGACGAGCCTCAACCATTATCGAGAAGTAGTAGAAGTGAGAATGTGGTTAGCCTGAAATCTGTAACAAACAGCGCTAAAGTTGTTTTATGTGAACCACGTTCTTACAATGAAGCACAAGATATCGCTGATCACCTTGTTAATCGGCGATCTGTTGTAGTTAATTTACAGCGAGTCGAACATATTCAAGCAAAACGCATCATAGATTTTTTAAGTGGGACTGTTTATGCAGTTTCGGGCGGAATTCAGAAGCTAGGACCACAAACGTTTCTTTGTACGCCTGAAAACGTTGATGTTTCAGGTACGATAACAGAAATGCTAGAGGAAGAAGAAATAGAAAGAGGATGGTAGATTGATGTCACAGTTATTTAATTTGCTTTACACTGCAATCGAAATTTATAGTTTTGCCTTGATTATTTATATTTTACTATCTTGGTTTCCTGGTGCAAGAGAGTCTTCGATTGGGAGTTTCTTGGGTAGGATATGCGAGCCTTATTTAGAACCATTTCGCAAAATCATTCCACCATTAGGAATGATTGACATTTCTCCAATCGTAGCAATTTTAGTTTTACAGTTTGCTACAAGTGGGTTGCGTATTTTACAGGGGTACCTTTTTTTCTAATTTAATGATGATGTAGGTAAAACTTGGCTTAAGCCAAGTTTTATTTGAATCTGCTGTCAAAGTTTCAAGTGGACAGTTTCAAGTGTAAGAAATAGGTTAGAGAGAACTTTTGTGTTAAAATTTTATATTCATAGGTGATTGTCGTGGACTTATACCAGCATTTCCGAAAAGAAGAACATCCCTTTATTGATCAAGTCCTTTCATGGAGGGAGCAGGTTGAACGAAGTTTTCAGTCTAAATTAAGTGATTTTTTAAACCCTCGTGAACAAAAAATTTTTTCAACAATTATCGGCAAAAGTACGGATTATCAATTAGGATTTTTCGGTGGTGCAAAAAATGCTGAAAGAAAAAGGGCTATTCTTGCACCCTATTATGAGGAGATTTCAGATGAAGATTATGAAATTACTTTATTAGAAGCGAAGTATCCATCGAAATTTATCACATTAGAGCATCGAGATGTGTTAGGGGCGTTTTTATCATTGGGGATAAAAAGAAAGAAGCTTGGTGAGCTTATCGTTCGAGATGGGTTCATTCAAATTGTGGTCGCCTCAGATATCGATATGTATATTAAAGTTAATTTAACGGAAATAAAACGAGCATCTGTAACTTTTGAAGAAAGACCGATTACTAATATTGTAGAGAAGAATGAAGAATGGGACGCACATCTTGTTACTGTATCATCGCTCCGTTTAGATGCAGTGTTAAAAGAAATTTACCATATATCAAGGCAAAATGCTTCAGCATATATAGAAAAAGGCTGGGTAAAAGTAAATTTTGAAACGATCCAAAACCCATCTTTTGTTTTGGAGCAGGATGACCTGTTATCACTCCGTGGAAAAGGCAGAAGTAAAATTACGGATATTCACGGCCTATCTAAAAAGGAAAAGTGGAAAATAACGATTGAAAAATTAAAATAAATAAAATAATTTGCAGGAAATCCCTTAAAAATGTCGAAATTTTGAATACTGGGAAAGAATTATGTAAGGAGGTGGCCATTGTGCCATTAACACCGCTAGATATTCATAACAAAGAGTTTACAAGAGGTTTTCGTGGTTATGATGAAGATGAGGTTAATGAATTTTTGGACCAAGTAATAAAAGATTATGAATTAGTTATTAGAGAAAAAAAAGAACTAAAAGAAAAAGTGGAACAGTTAAGTGAAAAGCTCGGTCACTTTTCAAATATCGAAGAAACATTGAATAAGTCTATTTTGATTGCTCAAGAAACAGCAGAAGAGGTTAAAGGTAATGCTACGAAAGAATCAAAACTAATTATAAAAGAAGCAGAGAAAAATGCAGATCGCATTATCAATGAAGCATTACAAAAGTCAAGACGTATTTCTATTGAGGTAGAGGAACTAAAGAAACAGGCTAAAGTGTTTCGAACCCGCTTGAAAATGCTTGTTGAAGCACAGCTTGATTTAATCGAAAATGATGACTGGGATGGCTTATTTGAAACGGAAGTAGACGATAGACAAGATGAAGGTATAGAGAAGAAGACTTTTGAGAATAATTATTAGACCTTGACGTTTAAACAATTATTACATATAATTCATTAACATAAGTCTATGATTATGTGATGACACAATGGAATGATTTTCAAAATACAATGCGAGGGAAAGTATAAAAGTAAGCCCACTGTGAAGCGAGTTAGGGGTGGTGAAAGCCTAACCAGTGTACTTTTAGAAAATCACCCTTAAGTATCCATTCGAAAAGATAGTGTAACGAATAGTACCTGTCAAGTGACTGGATTGTGCCCGGGAAATGTGGGGGTACTTCGGTATCTTGCTAATCGGTACGATGAGGAGATTACAGTTATCTGAGTAGAGATGGACGGTTTATTCACGTTACGAATTTCGAGTGGATAAAATGATGGTAATTATGCTTCATCATTTATCTATTAAGGGTGGTACCGCGAGTCCTTCTCGTCCCTTTGGGATGATAAGGGCTTTTTTGTTTGCTCGCAACATTTCTTAACTTTCATTGCTATAAAAGAAACGTAAGGAGGAAAATGGAAATGGATTTTAAACAAACATTGTTAATGCCAAAAACAGAATTTCCAATGCGTGGGAATTTACCAAACAAAGAGCCAAAAATTCAAGAAAATTGGGATGATGTAGACATTTACGGTCAAGTTCAAAAAAGAACAGAAGGTAGACCGTTGTTCGTATTACATGATGGACCTCCATATGCTAATGGAGATTTGCATATGGGTCATGCATTAAACAAAATCTTAAAGGATTTTATTGTACGCTATAAATCAATGGCAGGCTATAATGCTCCTTATGTTCCAGGATGGGACACTCATGGACTGCCAATTGAGCAAGCTTTGGCAAAGAAAAAAGTAAATCGTAAAAAAATGTCTGTAGCAGAATTCAGACAAAAGTGTGCCGACTATGCCCTTCAACAGGTAGATAATCAACGAACACAATTCAAGCAATTAGGGGTTCGTGGAGATTGGGACAATCCATATATTACGTTAACGAAAGACTATGAAGCTGCTCAAATCAAAGTGTTTGGGGAGATGGCTAAAAAGGGATACATTTATAAAGGGCTTAAACCAGTTTACTGGTCTCCATCGTCCGAATCTGCTTTAGCGGAAGCAGAAATCGAATATCAAGATAAACGATCGCCGTCGATTTATGTAGGTTTTGATGTGAAAGATGGCAAAGGTCTTCTTAATGGTGATGAGAAATTTATCATTTGGACAACGACTCCATGGACTATTCCTGCCAACCTGGCTATTGCTTTACATCCTGATTTAGAATATGCAGTAGTTAAGGTTGGAGATGACAAATTTATTATTGCCCATGAAATGTTGAATACTGTTAGTGACGCATTAGAATGGGAAAATCCAGAGACTGTTCAATCGTTTAAAGGGAAAGAAGCTGAGCACATCGTTGCCACGCACCCTTTCTATGATCGAGATTCATTAGTAATTCTTGGTGAACATGTCACAACGGAAAGTGGTACTGGTTTAGTTCATACAGCACCGGGTCATGGGGAAGATGACTTTTTTGTTGGTAAAGAATATGGGCTAGACGTACTTTGTCCAGTAGATGAAAAGGGTTATTTTACGGATGAAGCACCTGGGTTTGAAGGGTTGTTTTACGATGCTGCTAATAAGGAAATCACACAAAAGCTGGAAGAGGTAGGAGCATTATTAAAGCTAAACTTTATTACCCATTCGTATCCACACGACTGGAGAACAAAAAAGCCAACTATTTTTCGAGCAACAAATCAATGGTTTGCTTCCATAAAAGATTTTAGAGAAGATATCTTAAAAGAAATTAAGCGGATTAAGTGGTTCCCAAATTGGGGAGAAACAAGACTGTATAATATGGTCCGAGATCGTGAGGATTGGTGTATTTCTCGACAGCGTACTTGGGGGGTTCCGATTCCGGTATTTTACGGTGAGGATAGAACTCCGATTATTACTGACGAAACAATTACACATGTATCTAACTTATTCCGTGAGCACGGTTCAAATATTTGGTTTGAGTGGGATGCCAAGGATTTACTTCCAGAAGGCTTTACATCCGAGCATAGCCCGAATGGTACATTTACAAAAGAAACAGACATTATGGATGTATGGTTCGATTCCGGCTCTTCTCACGAGGGAGTCTTAGAAGAACGTCCTGAATTGAAACGACCAGCGGATGTTTATTTAGAAGGATCAGATCAATACCGCGGATGGTTTAATTCATCACTTTCTACTTCTGTTGCTGTAACTGGAAAGGCTCCATATGAAGCAATCATTAGTCATGGATTTGCGTTAGATGGGCAAGGTCGTAAAATGAGTAAATCAGTTGGTAATGTTGTTGTCCCTGCAAAAATTATGAAACAATATGGTGCTGATATTTTACGCTTATGGGTAGCCTCTGTGGACTATCAAGCAGATGTTAGAATCTCTGATGATATTATTAAACAAGTTTCTGAAGGCTATCGTAAAATCAGAAATACGTTCCGATTCATGCTAGGAAATCTACATGATTTTGATCCTAACAAGCATGCTGTGCAAGAACAGAACCTACATGAAGTTGACCGATATATGCTACTTCGTCTACAAGAGCTTACCAAAAAGGTTCGAGATGCTTATGATAACTATGAGTTTTCCACGATTTATCATAACGTGCATAATTTCTGTTCGATTGATTTAAGTGCTTTCTATTTAGATTTTGCAAAAGATATTTTATATATTGAAGCGGCGGATAAAAATAGACGTAGAAGCATTCAAACGGTTTATCATGAAATTGTTACGTCTTTAGTTAAGTTATTGGCTCCAATTTTAGTCCATACAACGGAGGAGATTTGGAGTTACATTCCTGGTGTTGAGGAATCTAGTGTTCAGCTAACAGATTTACCTGATCCAAAGGATGTAAAGGACAAAGAGCAGTTAAAAGCAAAATGGGATAATTTTATGGAGATTAGAGATGATGTCTTAAAGGCGTTAGAAGAAGCGCGTGCTGAAAAAGTAATCGGGAAGTCTTTAGAGGCAAGGATTTCTATCGTTCCAAACAATAATGAAACGAAAGTATTACTTGAGAATATTGAACAGTTACATCAATTGTTTATTGTTTCAGAAGCTAACGTAGAAGATAACCATTCAGAAGCTAAGGAATATGATCATGTAAAAGTCCATGTTGAAAAACATACGGGTGATAGATGTGAACGTTGTTGGGTAGCTTCTGACACTGTTGGTACAGATAATGAATATCCAGAGTTATGCTCTCGCTGTGCTGACATTGTGAAAGAGCACTATTCAGAATTAGCTTAATAATTAGTAAACGCTAGGACGTTGTTTTTCAAAACAATTCCTAGCGTTTTTACATGGATTTAAATATGGGGATATAATATCCTTTAAGGGGTATATATGATAGGTAATCGTATGATACAGTCATACAGTCTTGTGATGGGGAGGGTTGTTTCTTTGTTTCGACGGTTTTCAACTCTTATTTAGAACTTCTTATGGAAGGATTTTCTTTTTCAATTGTTTTTATGATAAAATGCTATAGAATGTAGAAAGACTATGGAACGGGGGAACAATGAATGATTGGTTTATATTATTTCATTGCAATTGTCATCATTTTAATAGATCAACTTTCAAAGTGGTGGGTAGTAGCAAATATGGAGTTAGGTGAAAGCATTACGGTTATAGAAAACGTATTTTACCTAACGTCACATCGGAACACCGGTGCAGCATGGGGGATTTTAGCGGGTCAAATGTTTTTTTTCTACATAGTGACAACGGTTGTCATTATTGTTGTCATATACTATATCCATAAGTTTGCGAAAGATAATAAATTAATGGGTTGGTCATTAGCATTTATTCTCGGTGGTGCAATTGGTAATTTTATTGACCGTATTTTTCGTAAAGAAGTAGTCGACTTTTTTAATGTTTATATTGGAACATATGATTACCCTATTTTTAATATCGCTGACTCTGCTCTCGTTGTTGGTGTTATCTTAATGTTAATAGCAACCTTTGTCGATGAGAAGAATAAGAAAGGAAGTATGCCTGCATGACATCCTTTAACCATAAGGTTCAACCAGAAGAAAAAGGTTTACGAATCGATAAATTATTAACCACATTAAATACAGAGGCTTCAAGATCTCAAGTTCAATCTTGGATAAAAGATAATTTTGTTAGAGTAAATGGAGAGGCCATAAAAAGTAACTACAAGTGCCAAATAGATGATGACATTAGTTGGGATATACCAGAAGCGGAAGAATTGGATGTTGTTCCAGAAAATATTCCTATTGATATCATTTATGAGGATGAAGATGTGTTAGTCGTTAATAAGCCAAAGGGAATGGTTGTTCATCCATCACCCGGACATTATAATGGAACCCTTGTTAATGCGTTACTGTATCATTGTAATGATCTGTCAGGTATTAATGGAGTTATTCGACCTGGAATTGTTCATCGAATTGATATGGATACAAGTGGCTTATTAATGGTTGCAAAAAATGATGTTGCTCACGAGTCTCTTGTGAATCAATTAAAAGATAAAACCGTAATGCGGTCTTATGAAGCGATTGTACATGGTGATATTGCTCATGAATATGGTACAATAGATGCTCCACTTGGAAGAGACCCAAAAGATAGACAAAAAATGGCAGTTGTCGATGGTGGAAGGGATGCTGTTACCCATTTTGAAGTTTTACAACGCTTTGGAAACTATACATATGTCAAATGTGTATTAGAAACGGGACGAACTCACCAAATTCGTGTACATATGCAATATATCGGTTATCCATTAGTCGGTGATCCTAAATATGGGCCAAGAAAAACAATGGATATAAATGGCCAAGCATTGCATGCAGCAGTTCTTGGATTTGAACACCCTAAGTCAAAAGAATGGCTCGAATTTCAAGTGGAAGCACCTAAAGATTTTCAAACTTTATTAAAAGATTTGGAGAAGATGAGTTGACAATTCGTCAATTGTTTGTAATAATTTAAGATAGAATTTAATAGAACCTTTAAAACAGTCCCGTGAGGCTGAAAAGGAGTCGGATAGAATACATTAGGATACGTGTATCTAAAGAACCCTTTTTTCCTTGCGAGAAAAGGGTTCTTTTTTATTGGATTAACGATAATGTGTTCAACAAGACTCTACCTTTCACAGAGAGGAGCAAAATAATGAAGAAAAAAGCAACTGTATTAGATACCTCTGCTATAAATCGAGCATTGACTAGAATTGCCCATGAAATATTAGAAAAAAATAAAGGTGTGGAAGGTCTAATGCTTGTTGGTATAAAAACAAGAGGGCTACCTTTGGCTAATCGTTTAAGAGATAAAATAGCACATATAGAAGGTGTAGAGATCCCAATTGGGGAATTAGATATCACACTTTATCGGGATGATTTAAAGCATGCTAACACTAATACCGAACCAACGCTTCAAGAAGCGAAACTTAACGAGCAAATTTCAGGAAAAAATATTATTCTAGTAGATGACGTTTTATTTACAGGAAGAACAGTTAGGGCTGCCATGGACGCATTGATTGATCAAGGTAGACCATCTCAGATTCAACTAGCCGTTTTAGTAGATCGTGGTCACCGTGAGTTACCAATTCGTGCGGATTACATTGGTAAAAACATTCCTACTTCACAAGACGAAGTGATCGTTGTTGAACTAGGGGAAACGGATAGTAACGATCAAGTAAGTATATATGAAAAATAAATACAAAACCTTTAAATAAGTCCCGTGAGGCTTACAAGGTTGCTTTAGGATTCGTGTGTCAACTACACGACTACCTCTTTGCAGCCTTGCAAGGAGGTTTTTTTATTCAACAAAAACAGACAATGGAACAGATATAGATAGAGGAGGAAATACGAATGGCAGATAAAGATATGGTAATGGACGTAAATGAGGTACCTAAGGTTCCACGGTGGTTTATATTAAGTATTCAGCATCTATTCGCAATGTTTGGAGCAACGATTTTAGTTCCTTTTTTAACAGATCTTTCTCCTGCGGTTGCACTGGTATCCAGTGGTCTTGGTACGCTCGCCTATTTAATGATTACAAAAGGAAATGTTCCAGCATATTTAGGTTCGAGTTTTGCGTTTATTGCCCCTGTCACTGCTGCAACAGCTGCTAGTGGTGCTGCAGGTGCGATGATGGGTAGTTTTTTAGCAGGTTTAGTTTATGGTTTATTAGCATTATTAATTTCGGTTTTTGGTCTTAGTTGGTTAATGAGAATTTTACCTCCAATTGTTGTAGGCCCGGTTATTATCGTTATCGGTTTGGGTCTTGCACCGGTTGCTGTCGACATGGCGATGAATGTAGATGGCGAATATAGTGGTACTCATTTAACAGTAGCATTATTCACACTGGCAATTACAATACTAGCTTCGATTTTCTTTAAAGGGTTTTTTGGTTTAATTCCTGTCTTAATTGGTATCGTTTTTGGTTATGTATTTGCGCTGTTCCTAGGTGTTGTTGACACTTCTGGAATTCAATCCTCCTGGAATGGGATTGTTACTGCAGGCTCGATTGGAGGAGCTATCGTAGCATTTTTCCAAGCGCCGGAATTCATTGTTCCATTTGTTCATTATTCACCAGCAGAAGTGATTAGTTGGGAAATTGCATTAATTATGGTGCCTGTTGCGATTGTTACAATAGCTGAACACATTGGTGATCAGATGGTACTTTCTAAAGTTGTAGGACGTAATTTTATTAAAAAACCAGGATTACATCGTTCGATTCTTGGAGATGGAGTAGCAACAGTTATTGCTTCTTGTCTGGGTGGACCACCAAACACTACCTATGGCGAAAACATTGGTGTATTAGCAATAACAAGAGTGTTTAGTGTGTTCGTTATTGGAGGAGCGGCTGTACTGGCTATTTGTTTTGGATTTATCGGTCCAATTACAGCTACGATCGCTTCTATTCCAGCTGCAGTAATGGGAGGCGTTTCTATCCTATTGTTCGGGATTATAGCATCCAATGGTTTAAGAATGCTAATAGATAATCAAGTAGATTTAGGTAACAAACGAAATTTAATTGTTTCTTCCGTCATTCTAGTAATTGGTATTGGAGGAGTTGTTGTACAGGTTGACGTTGCAGGTGTCGATGTCCAAGTTGCTGGTATGGCATTATCCGCTATTATTGGAGTCATTTTAAACCTAGTATTGCCAGGTAAAGAGTCTGGTTATGGGAATGGAAATATGTTTCAAGCCGACGAATCGGTACAAATAAATAGTGATTCTCAATAAAAAAGGTGAGACTGTTCTAACCATACTCCATCAATAGAGTGAGTCCGGACAGTCCTTTAATCAAAGGAGGAGCAGTATGAAAAATTTTGTATCCATGAAACATTATTCAAAGCATGAGCTATTACAACTAATTAAGCTTGCCAATGACATTGAACAGCATGGAATCCAACCATTTAATCAGCAATTATTTGCTGCCAATCTTTTTTTCGAACCTAGTACGAGAACAAAAATGAGTTTTGTTGTTGCACAAAGAAAGTTGGGTTTAGAGGTCTTAGACTTTATGAGTGATGTTTCAAGTGTCAAAAAAGGAGAAAGTGTTTATGATACTGCAAAAACGTTTGAATCAATAGGAGCATCACTATTAGTCGTACGACATCCTCAGGATAATGTTGTTCATCAGTTAGCCAATCAGATTACCGTCCCGATTATTAATGCTGGAGATGGAAAAGGAGAACATCCAACCCAATGCTTACTGGATTTATTAACTATTTACCAAGAGTTCGAAAAATTTTCTGGATTGAAAGTAGGAATCATTGGTGACATTAAGCATAGTCGTGTAGCACGTTCCAATGCTTATGCATTATCAACACTAGGAGCAAAGGTTTATTTATCCTCTAAAACAGAGTGGCAAGATCATAGTCTTCCTTATCAATATATCGATATTGATGATGCAGTGGAACATTGTGATGTCGTTATGTTTCTAAGAATACAGCATGAGCGTCACGAAAACCAAGCGTCTAATGATCATTATTTAGAAAAATATGGATTAACAGCCGAACGTGAGAAAAGAATGAAGCCACATGCAATTATTTTACACCCGGCTCCAGTTAATAGAGGTGTTGAAATTGCTGACGAATTGGTCGAATGTAATCGTTCAAGAATTTTTAAACAAATGACAAACGGTGTTTCTGCGCGTATGGCAGTTATCTACCGCTTACTTGAAGGGGGAGGAATTACACATGAAAAGCCTATTAATCAACGCAAAGCAATTATCAGCAAATAATCAAATGGAATCTTGTGAAATTCTAATAAACAATGGCGTGATTGAAGAAATCGGTCAGGATTTACCGAAAGACGATGCAGCGCTCATTGATTGTAAAGGTCAGCTAGTAACACCGGGTTTTGTAGATGTTCATGTCCATTTAAGAGAACCTGGTGGTGAGGCGAAGGAAACGATTGAGACGGGTACGAAAGCTGCTGCAAGAGGTGGTTACACAACGCTTTGCGCGATGCCGAATACAAGACCCGTGCCGGATCATCCTAAAACGCTTCGGCAAATTGTAGATAGAATGGAAAAGACTGGACATGTTCGTGTGCTACCATATGCATCAATAACAGAAAGATTATTAGGAGAAACATTAACAGATATGGAAGGCCTTAAAGATGCTGGTGCATTTGCTTTCACTGACGATGGAGTAGGAATTCAAACGGCAGATATGATGTTACAAGCAATGAGTCAGGCTGCAAAGTTAAACATACCAATCGTAGCACATTGTGAAGATAATTCCTTAATTCATAAAGGAGTCATTCATGAAGGTGAAACAAGTAAAAAACTTGATATTCCAGGTATTCCATCTATCTGTGAATCTGTTCAAATAGCAAGAGATGTATTGTTGGCAGAGGCTACAGGATGTCATTACCATGTATGTCATGTAAGTACAAAGGAATCTGTACGAGTGATTCGCGATGCAAAAAAGGCTGGGATTCACGTAACAGCAGAGGTTACACCACATCATTTATTATTAAATGAAGAAGATTTTGATTCCAATGATGCGAATTTCAAAATGAATCCCCCGCTACGCTCGAAAGAAGATCAACAAGCATTAATGGAGGGATTACTAGATGGAACGATTGATTTCATCGCGACAGACCATGCTCCACATACAGAAGAAGAAAAAGAGCAAGGATTAATGCTCGCTCCATTTGGAATTGTAGGACTCGAAACAGCCTTTGGTTTACTGCACACGCATCTTGTTGAAACAGGAAAAATTACCTTAAAACAGCTTATTGACTGGATGACAGTAAAACCTGCGAATGTATTTCATCTACCCTATGGTGAATTAACAGTTGGTTCTGCTGCAGATTTAACCGTTATTGATTTAGAGAGACAAACAACGATTAATAAAAATAATTTTTATTCAAAAGGGAAAAACACTCCGTTCCATGATTGGGAGGTCACTGGTGCACCAGTTCTAACCATGGTTTCTGGAAAAATCGTCTTTGAGGAGGCTTCTTATGGAAAAACGACAACTCGTGCTTGAGGATGGCACCACGTTTATTGGAACTGCATTTGGTAGTACAGAAGCAAAGGTTGGTGAAGTAGTATTTAATACGGGTATGACAGGATATCAAGAGATACTCTCTGACCCATCTTATTGTGGTCAAATGGTTACGATGACGTATCCGCTAATTGGTAACTATGGAATCAATCGAGATGACTTTGAAACAATTACACCATCTATCCACGGATTAATAGTGAAGGAAGCATGTGACTTTCCTTCTAACTTCCGTAATGATGAAAGCTTGGACAGTTATTTGAAGGCTAATCATATTCCTGGCATCGCTGGAATTGATACTAGGAAACTAACGAAAATTATCCGTCAATACGGGACGATGAAAGGCATTATCACCTCTGTTAACCAATCAAAGGAAGAAGCAACTTCCTATATGGCACAAACACCTGCCATGCATGATCAAGTAAAACAGGTGTCAACGGTAAAGCCATATGTTGTTCCGGGACGTGGTTACCGAATTGTCTTAGTGGATTTTGGAATGAAACACGGTATTTTGCGAGAATTAACGAAAAGAAATTGCCATGTGACAGTTGTTCCTTATAACTATACCGCTGAAAGTATTCTACGATTAAAACCTGATGGCGTCATGCTTACGAATGGACCAGGGGATCCCAAGGATGTTCCTGAAGCAATTGATATGATTAAGAGTCTGGTAGGTAAAGTACCTATCTTCGGAATATGTTTAGGTCACCAGTTACTTGCACTTGCCTGTGGAGCAGACACAGAAAAATTGAAGTTTGGTCATCGCGGTTCGAACCATCCGGTTAAAGATTTGGTTGTAAATAAAACGTATATTACTTCACAGAATCACGGATATACCGTTAAATTAGAGTCGTTAAAAGAAACAGCATTAAAATTAACACAAATTGCATTAAACGACCAAACTGTTGAGGGAATTCAACATGAAAAATACCCTGTGTTTTCGGTACAATATCATCCAGAAAGCTCACCAGGACCAGATGATACGAATCATTTATTTGATGAGTTTTTAGCAAAGATTAAATTCCATCATTCTACCATCAAGGAGGAAACTTCATGCCTAAGCGTACAGATATAAATAAAATTCTAGTCATTGGATCAGGTCCGATTGTCATTGGTCAAGCAGCAGAGTTCGATTATTCAGGAACACAAGCGTGCCAATCTTTAAAAGAAGAAGGTTATACAGTTGTATTGGCAAATTCTAACCCAGCTACTATTATGACTGATCATACGATTGCTGATACTGTCTATATGGAGCCCTTAACGGTAGAGTTTTTAATGAAAATCATTCGTAAGGAAAGACCGGATGCAGTGTTACCGACACTTGGCGGTCAAACTGGATTAAATTTAGCTGTAGCCTTAGAAGAAAGTGGAATTTTAGAGGAATGTAACACGGAATTATTAGGAACATCTTTAGATGCCATCCAACAAGCAGAGGATAGAGAGAAATTCCGTACACTAATGAACGAGTTAAACGAACCAGTTCCTGAAAGTATGATTGTCAATACTGTTGATCAAGCGCTAGATTTTGCAAATGAAATAGGGTTTCCTGTCATTGTTCGCCCAGCCTATACGCTTGGTGGAACTGGTGGGGGCATGTGTTACAGCGAACAGGAATTAAAAGAAATTACTAGAAACGGCTTAGCATTATCACCTGTAAATCAATGCTTAATCGAAAGGAATATTGCTGGATTTAAAGAGGTTGAATATGAGGTAATGCGTGATAATAATGACCAAGCTATCGTTGTGTGTAACATGGAAAATATTGATCCGGTTGGGATTCATACTGGTGATTCGATTGTTACGGCACCGTCTCAAACATTGAGCGATCGTGAATATCAAATGCTCAGAAATGCCTCGTTAAAAATTATCCGCGCCTTAAAAATAGAAGGTGGCTGTAACGTGCAACTTGCATTGGATCCCGATAGCTTCCAATATTACATCATTGAAGTTAATCCGAGGGTAAGTCGTTCATCCGCTCTAGCTTCCAAAGCGACGGGTTATCCAATTGCAAAAATTGCCGCTAAAATTGCTGTTGGACTAACGTTAGATGAAATAATTAATCCGATTACTGGAACTACGTATGCTTGTTATGAACCAGCACTTGACTACGTCGTAACAAAGTTACCTAGGTTCCCGTTTGATAAGTTTGCGTCCGGAAATCGTACACTTGGGACACAAATGAAAGCAACTGGTGAAGTGATGGCTATCGGAAGAACATTTGAAGAGTCATTGCTAAAAGGAGTACGGTCAGTAGATATAAGTGGAGAGGACTTATGGATAGAAAGTCTAACAGATTTGACCGAAGAAGAATTAAAGACAAGATTAATAAAGCCTGATGATGAACGAATTTATATTCTAGCCGAAGCTATTCGACGTGGATTTACGGTTGACGAACTATTTGAACTTACTAAAATCGATCGTTACTTCTTAACAAAAATGCAGAAGGTTATCAATCTTGAGCAAAGTCTAATTAGCGAACAGGGTTCACACTCTCTTCTTCTTGAGGCTAAACAATCTGGTTTTTCTGATGCTCAGGTTGCTAGACTTTGGAATATGGAAGTTGATGATATTTATCAACTACGCATGGAATTAGGAATGCACCCCGTTTATAAAATGGTTGATACGTGTGCAGCTGAATTTGAGTCAGAAACACCGTATTTTTATAGCACGTATGAGGAAGAAAACGAATCGGTTGTTACTAATCGTAAAAAGGTGCTTGTACTTGGATCAGGACCGATTCGAATTGGTCAAGGTATTGAGTTTGATTATGCTACCGTTCATTCGGTGCTTGCCTTGAAAGAGGCTGGATATGAAGCGATTATTATGAACAATAATCCAGAGACCGTTTCTACTGATTTTAGTGTGTCCGACAAATTATATTTTGAGCCGTTAACATTAGAAGATGTTATGCATGTGATTGAGTTAGAACAGCCAATTGGAGTGATTGTACAATTTGGTGGCCAAACAGCAATCAATTTAGCAGACGGATTAGAGCGTAGAGGGGTTAACATTTTAGGTACTTGTTTAGAAGCTATTGATACAGCTGAAGATCGAGATAAATTTGAACAATTACTTGGTGAGCTGGAAATACCACAACCAAAAGGTAAAAGTGTACGTCAGCTGGACCAAGCAATCGATACAGCAAACGAAATTGGATACCCTGTATTGGTTCGTCCATCTTACGTGATCGGCGGAAGTCAGATGGAAATCGTTTATAACGACGATGAGCTATATAGCTATTTAAACAAAACCAATCATATTAAACACAAGCATCCTGTTTTGATTGATAAATATTTAACAGGAATTGAAATGGAAGTAGATGCAATTAGTGACGGAGAAACGACAATCATTCCTGGAATTATGGAACACATTGAACGTGCTGGGGTTCACTCTGGTGATTCCATTGCTGTCTATCCAACTCAAAGAATTAGCCAAGAAGTGAAGCAAAAATGTGAAGAGATTACAATGAAAATCGCTGCTCGTTTACAAGTAAAAGGGCTAATTAATATTCAATTTGTTGTCCATCAAAATGAAGTGTATGTGTTGGAGGTAAACCCTCGTGCAAGTAGAACGATACCATTTTTAAGTAAAATTACTGGTGTGACGATGGCAAATCTAGCAACAAGATGTATCTTAGGGCAAACCTTAAAGGAACTAGGCTATCAGCCCGGTGTTTTACCAGAACCAGATCACGTTTCTGTAAAAGTACCTGTTTTTTCCTTCGAGAAACTGAGAAGTGTTGATACCCTGTTAGGACCTGAAATGAAGTCAACTGGTGAAGCGATTGGTAGGGACAAAACATTAGAAAAAGCATTATACAAAGGCTTAATTGCTTCCGGATTATCAATTCCAATGGAAGGCTCGGTACTATTAACAGTAGCTGATAAAGACAAAGAGGAAACAGCAGAAATTGGAAGAAGATTCCATCAGTTAGGATTTCAATTATATGCCACAGAAGGAACAGCAGCATACTTGTGTGATTTAGGATTACCTGTAACACAAGTTGGAAAAATTGGATCAGAAGGTACAACTGTGCTATCCATTATTGAAGATGGTGAAGTTCAATTTGTCGTAAATACAATCACTTCAGGGTTACAGCCACGTTCAGATGGATTTCGGATTCGTAGGGAAGCAGTTGAACATGGAATTGCTTGCTTAACAAGTTTAGATACAGCTGAAGCTATTTTAAATGTCATTGATTCAACAACCTTTACAGCTAGACCGGTTGTTGAAAGAAAGGCTGTTGTATTGTGATTAATCAATTAATGATGACAATTATAGACAAAAAGACCATTGCCAAAGACACGATAGAAATGCGGTTGGCGGGCGGAGCTATCGTACGTACGATAGAGCCCGGTCAATTCGTTCATATAAACGTTGGGAATCAAGGCTCCCACATGCTAAGAAGACCTATCTCTATTGCAGATATTAATGAATCCGACGAGTCAATTACGATTATCTTTAAAGTGATTGGCTCAGGTACGGAAGACCTTCAATCCTATCAAATTGGTCAAGAGTTAGATGTTTTACTTCCATGTGGAAGTGGCTATCCAATTAAAGAGATCAATGTTAAGAAAGCATTGTTAGTTGGTGGTGGAATAGGTGTACCACCATTATATTACCTTGGGAAAAAATTGAAAGAAAATGGGGTAGAGGTAGAGTCTGTCATTGGTTTTCAAACAAAATCCAGTGTTTTTTATGAACAACAGTTTGCAGAATTGGGTGCATGCCATGTTGTTACAGACGATGGTAGTTATGGTTGGAAAGGATACGTGACAGATGTCATCGATCAATTAGATTTTGATTATTACTTCTCATGTGGTCCTACTGGGATGCTCCGTGCAGTATCCAATAAATTAGAAAACCATAAAGGCTTCATCTCCATTGAGCAAAGAATGGGATGTGGAATTGGTGCCTGTTACGCTTGTGTTGTTCCAACAAATGATGATGAGAAAAATGGGTTTAAGAAAATTTGTAAAGATGGTCCTGTATTTCGCGCAAATGAGGTGGTTATTTAATGTCACTACAAGTTAATCTTCCTGGTTTATCGTTAAAGAATCCAATTATGCCTGCTTCTGGTTGTTTTGGATTTGGACGGGAATATGGTGACCTATATGATTTAAATCAACTTGGAGCGATTATAATCAAAGCAGCAACGCGTGAAGCAAGATATGGAAATCAAACGCCAAGAGTTGCAGAAACGCCAGCTGGAATGTTGAATGCGATAGGATTGCAAAATCCGGGTGTGGATGCAATCATCGATCAGGAGCTGCCGTATTTAATGAATTATGATCTCCCTGTCATTGCAAATATTGCAGGAAGTACGGTAGAAGAATATATCGATGTAACAAAGGCTTTTACTCGAACTAACGCTGTACATGCATTAGAGCTCAATATTTCTTGTCCTAATGTGAAGGAGGGTGGCGTCCAATTCGGAACGGATCCTGAGTTGGCAAAAGAAGTCACGTACAAAGTGAAAGAAGTAAGTCATGTACCAGTTTATGTAAAGTTATCACCTAATGTATCAAATATTGGTGCAATGGCTAGGGCGGTAGAGGATGCCGGTGCCGATGGGTTATCAATGATTAACACATTGACTGGTATGCAAATCCATTTGCCTTCCAAGCGGCCGTTACTTGCCAATCAAACAGGAGGATTGTCTGGTCCTGCTATCAAGCCGATTGCGATTCGAATGATCTATGAAGTGAAGCAACAAGTTTCGATTCCAATTATCGGAATGGGTGGAATTATGACGGCAGAGGATGTATTAGAATTTTTGCTTGCTGGTGCTAGTGCAGTTGCAGTGGGAACAGCTAATTTCCACCATCCCTTTGTTTGCCCAGAAATTATTGATGCACTTCCAGACGTATTACAAAAATACGGATTCACTTCTGTTGAAGATGCAATCGGAAAGGGGCATGACCATGATTTATCTCGCACTTGATTTCCCGAATTGGAAGGAAGCACAATCATTTCTAGAAACAAATCAGTTAAAAGGTGTTCCAGTTAAAGTAGGGATGGAGCTCTTCTATAAAGAAGGTCCTACGGTTATTGAAGCATTAAAGAAGGATGAACACCCTATTTTTTTAGATTTAAAGCTGCATGATATTCCTACTACTGTTAAAAAGGCAATGCGTAACGTTGCAAGTCTCGGAGTAGAGATGGTTAATGTACATGCATTTGGCGGCAGTGACATGATTCAGGCGGCAAAAGAAGGACTTATTAAAGGGGCAGCGGGTAGTATAGAGCCCAAATTATTAGCTGTTACCCTTCTTACTTCAATGGATGAAACAGTAATAAGGGATGAACTGAAAGTGGAGAGCAGTTTGGAATCTACTGTTATTCATTTGGCATCGTTAGCTAAAAATAATGGTGCTGATGGTGTCGTTTGTTCGGCACATGAAGCAAATGAAATTAAGCAGGCATGTGGAAAGCAATTTTTGACGGTAACACCAGGCATTAGGCTCAGTGACTCTGCTCATAATGATCAAAAAAGAATTGCAACCCCTCAATTGGCTGGAAACCAAGGAGCAGATAGAATTGTCATCGGTAGAAGTGTTACACAAGCACCAAATCCTTATAAAGCGTATCAAAAAGCGATAGAGGAGTGGAACCATGTCATTCAGCAATGAAATAGCTAAAGAATTATACAACATTGAGGCGATTCAAATTAAGGCGGATCGTTCTTTTACGTGGACATCAGGAATTCAATCACCTATTTACTGTGATAATCGATTAACGTTATCTTATCCATCTGTAAGAGAAAAAATTGCCAATGCATTTATTCAAATTATTAATAATATGGATCAAAGACCAGATGTAATAGCTGGTTGTGCAACAGCTGGTATTCCACATGCTGCATGGATTGCACAAAAATTGGGATTACCGATGGTGTATGTCCGTTCAAAGCCAAAAGGGCATGGAAAGGGCAACCAAATAGAAGGTGAAATTAAACGTGGACAAAAAGTAATCGTTATAGAAGATTTAATTTCTACTGGAGGATCATCGATTAATGCTGCATTAGCTTTACGGGAAGCAGGAGCAGATATTTTAGGAGTATTAGCAATCTTCACGTATGGCCTAGCTCATGCTTCTGAAAATTTCGAGGCAAATGATATCCAATTATCTACGATTACAAATTTTGATATTTTACTAAATGAATTAGTAAGCTTAGGTAAACTAGATGAAAAGGATCAACAGAGCTTGATTGAATGGCGAGATGATTTGGTCTTGAGTAATTAGCATTTACTAAAATAATTCTGACTGTTTTTGGTTTGAAGTAAAACACATGGCTCTTTAAAGTTATGATGAAAAAAAGACCAAATCGCATGGTGATTTGGTCTTTTTAAATTTACTAAGCTATAGTAACCTTTTTTGTTTGATGAAGAGGAACGAATAAAAATCGTAAAATATTATTATTCTTCCTTGTTTTTGTTCTTACGTAATGCTTTTATTGTTTCTTCATTTGGTGTAACAAAAATGGTTTTTTGATTTTCATAAGTTACAAATCCTGGTTTTGCTCCGCTTGGTTTTCGAACATGACGGATGGAAGTATAATCAACAGGAACAGAAGATGAATTTTTTGATTTACTGAAGTATGCAGCAAGCTCGGCACCTTCCATCAATGTCTTTTCACTAGGATTTGAATCGCGAATAACAACATGTGATCCTGGAATGTTTTTCGTATGAAGCCAAATATCATCCCTTGCAGCTAGTCGGTTTGTAAGATACTCATTTTGTTTATTATTTTTACCAACTAATAATAATGTTCCGTCACTGGCATAAAAGGTTTCTGGTTGAGGTTTTGTCGGTTTATTACGTTTGTTCTTTTTGTTAGCTCGTGCTTTTAAATAGCCTTCTTCTTGCAGCTCTTCACGAATTTCATTAATATCTTGTTCTCTTGCACCTTCAATTTGTTGGATTAACTCATCCATATAATTAATTTCTTGTTTAGCCTTTGTTATTTCTTGCTCAACCATTTGCTTTGACTTTTTTAATTTTTGATAGGTTTTAAAATATGCCTGTGCGTTTTCACTTGGACTTTTATTAGGATTTAAATGAATAGTAATTTCTTTCTGTTCTGGGTCGTAGTAATCGATCACAGTTGCCTCTTTATCCCCAAACTTTAATGCGTGCATGTTTGCTGTTAATAATTCACCATACCGTTGATATTCTGCTGCTCGCTCTGATTTTACAATGGTTTGTTCATGCTTTTTAATCTTTCGTTCATTTTTATCTCGTTCGTTTTTAAGAAAACGTAAAAGATCTCCAGCTTGCTGCTTTACGCGATCTCGTTCCGCTTTTCCAGAATAAAACTTATCAAGCATTTCACTTGTTGTGTCAAAACGGATTTTACTTCCTTCTATCGAGGATAATGAAACCACGTAAAAGATTTCTTTTTTTGATTGGATAATCTGTGGTTCATAAGCATGATCCAGAATAGCTGATTGAATATCTTTAAATGCCTGCTTATAGTTGTCAATGGATCCTAGTCCGGATCGATAAATAATCTCTGTAGAAATTAATGGTGAAAACCCCATGAACTGATTCACGATTTGTTTGTCTAACTTTCCGGAATTAAAATCTAGCTTTTTTATAAACGTATCCTCATCAATGGTTAATGGGTTAATTTTTCCGTGATCAGGAGGGTATTTATATTCTTGTCCAGGCATAATTGTACGAAATCTATTTTGAGAAGGCGGGATATGCTTAATGCTGTCTAATATATGCCCTTTCTCTTGGTCAATTAAGTGTATGTTACTGTGTTTCCCCATTAATTCAACAATGATGGTTTTACGAGTCTCGTCTCCAATTTCATTCTTCCCTCTAAAATGAAAGAGAACAATCCGTTCATTTTCGTGTTGCTCTATTTTTTCCAAAAAACTACCAACAAGATGTTTTCGTAACAACATGCAAAACATTGGAGGTTCTTTAGGATTTTGGTATGTTTCAGATGTTACATGAAATCGAGCATAGCTTGGATGTGAAGATAATAATAATGAGTGATTTTTCCCAGAACTTCTTATGATAAAAAGAAGTTCAGTTTCTGTTGGCTGGTAAATTTTCATTATTCTACCTGAGGCTAATGCTTGATTTAGTTCGTGAGTAATCGCCCGAGTGACGATACCGTCGAAAGCCATTTGTATTCACCTCATTTATATTTAAAAATAGTTGTTTCAATGATTTTGCAGCTTTCATTCAATCTGGTAAAACCAGTATTAACCTAGCTATCAAAGACGCACTTCTTTTTCACCTAGTTACTTATTATAGCATTTTTTAGGACAAGTCTGAATACATTTATAGTGACTGAACTAGTATATGGGGGAATGCGATGTGAAATGGTACCAACTAAGTGATGTGGAATTGGAGAAGAAGCTAGGGGTAGCGAAACAAAAGGGGCTATCCTCAAAGGAAGCGTCGTCAAGATTAAGAAAGTTTGGTCCTAATCTATTAGAGGCTGATCATAAAACATCTCTTCTCCTACTTTTTTTGAAGCAATTTCAAGATTTTATGGTGTTAGTTCTTTTAGCAGCAACACTTGTTTCTGGTTTACTTGGGGAGTATGTTGATGCAATTGCAATTATGATTATTGTATTAGTTAATGGCATTATTGGCTTTTTTCAAGAGCAAAAAGCGGAAAAGTCATTAGCAAAATTAAAAGAATTATCTGCACCGATGGCAACCGTTTACCGTGATGGTAGTTGGATAAAAATTCCTTCAAAAGATGTAGTGGTTGGAGATTTGATTAAAGTAGCAAGTGGCGATCGAATTGCTGCAGATATACGAATCACAAAAAGTAATAGCTTAGAAATAGAAGAATCTGCTCTGACAGGTGAGTCTTTGCCAATTGCTAAACATTCTAATCCAATCATGGAAGACGCATTGGAACCTGCAGACCAAACAAACATGGCTTTTATGGGAACGATGGTCACTCGAGGTAGTGCAGAGGGGATTGTGGTTGGAACAGGAATGCAAACGGCAATGGGGCAAATTGCCGATTTACTTGTTCACACACAACAAAAAGCAACCCCATTAGAAAGAAAGCTTGCTGAACTCGGTAAAATTTTAATTGTTGTTGCTTTGTTACTTACTGCTTTTGTTGTCGTGTTAGGAGTCATCCAAGGACACCAGGTTTACCAAATGTTTTTAGCAGGGGTTTCCCTTGCTGTTGCAGCTATTCCTGAAGGTCTCCCGGCGATTGTAACAGTTGCTTTGTCTCTAGGCGTCCAACGAATGATTAAGAAAAAAGCAATTGTTAGGAAGTTATCGGCAGTAGAGACACTAGGAAGTGCTTCTGTTATTTGCTCTGATAAAACGGGCACGATGACAGAAAATCAGATGACAGTGAAAGGAATCTATTTAAATCATGCGTTTATTGATGTTTCTGGAGAAGGCTACAACCCAAAAGGTTCTTTTTATTTAAATAATAAGAAAATTAATAACAAGCACTTGGATAGCTTGTTGCTTTATGGAGCTTTATGCAATCATGCAGCGTTAGAAAAAAAGAAGGGGAAATGGTTGATAGATGGTGATCCAACGGAAGGTGCATTGTTAGTTGCAGCAAGAAAAGCTAACATTTCTCTAGAGGATACTGAAAAATTCAAAGTAATACATGAACTTCCTTTTGATTCGGATAGGAAAAGAATGTCAGTAGTCGTTGAAGCTATGGATGGTAGTCGGTTTGTTATTACAAAGGGTGCTCCAGAGGTATTGTTGCCACGTTGTACTTACATTCAAGATGAAGTAAGTCGAAGACCGCTTCGTACAAAAGATGAAAAACAAATTAATCATGCGATTGATCAGATGGCAGATCACGCCTTACGAACGATAGCTATTTGTATTAAGCCAATAGCTGCCGACCGATCACTCAATGACCAGATCATTGAAAAAGATCTCACCTTTGTTGGGATTAGTGGAATGATAGATCCTCCGAGAAAAGAAGTGAAGGCAGCTATAGCCGAGTGTAATGCTGCAGGGATTAAGACGGTAATGATCACCGGTGATCATGCAAAAACCGCACAAGCAATTGCTAAGCATTTAGAATTAATGCCTGAAAATGGGAAAGTTTTACAAGGCCACGAGCTTTCTAAGATGACACAGGATCAATTAAGTGAAATCATTGAAGATGTCTATGTATTTGCTCGTGTTACGCCAGAGCATAAACTGAAAATTATTAAAGCATTACAGGATAAAGGGCATGTCGTTGCAATGACTGGAGATGGTGTTAATGATGCACCAGCAATAAAGGCAAGTGATATTGGAATTAGCATGGGTAATTCTGGAACAGATGTAGCAAAGGAAGCTTCTTCCTTAGTCCTTCTCGATGACAATTTTTCAACGATAAAGTCAGCGATTAAAGAGGGCAGAAATATATATGAAAATATAAGAAAATTCATCCGATATTTACTAGCTTCCAATGTCGGTGAGATTCTTGTTATGTTTTTTGCTATGTTACTAGCCTTACCGCTGCCATTAGTTCCTGTACAAATTTTATGGGTGAATCTTGTCACAGATGGACTACCAGCAATGGCTTTAGGGATGGATCAAGCAGAAGATGATGTAATGAATCGAGGACCAAGAAATCCAAGAGAGGGTATTTTTGCTCGTGGGTTAGGATTTAAAATAATTAGTCGTGGTTTTATGATTGGATTGGTTACCTTAATTGCATTTATCATTGCATATCAAGGAAATCCAGATCACCTAATATATGCACAAACCATTGCATTTACAACATTGGTTATGGCACAATTAATTCATGTATTTGATTGTCGGAGTGAAAAATCTGTTTTTGCCAGAAATCCTTTTCAAAATTTATATTTAGTTGGTGCGGTACTTTCATCTCTCTTGTTAGTTTTAATCGTCATTTATTATGAACCGCTTCAACCGGTGTTCCATACAACGGATTTAACAATCAAGGACTGGATATTCATCTTAGCAATGAGTAGCATACCGACATTCTTTTTTGGATTTTCAAAAAAATAAGAGAAAAAATTTAACAAGACGCCTTTCCCCATTATGTAGTGAGGAAGGGCTTTTTTTTATAATAAGATTTTTCGTATTCTTTATTTTTTCACAACACATTAGACCTATAATGCGCAACAAAAGGTGATTTATCATAAATCTAACGAAAAAAAGAGTGCATAACCGACGCTGTGGAAAAACACTCGCTTTCCGTGGGCAACGCCTCAGCCTCCTCGGAAGAAAACCGCTTCCTGCGGGGTCTTCACCTGTTGCTTTTCCCACAGGAGTCTCGCATTTTTCCACAGCTTGGATTTGTTTTTTAATAAGTGAGAACTATCCAATTGCTGTAACGAAGCTTTGATACCATTTCTTTTAATTAAAATTAGTTATTTTATGAAACTTCCACGATTAAGTGGTGGAAGCACATGTAGAGTAATCGAAAAGATAAACCAATTTCTTATGTGAGATGTAATGGTGTCGGTGCTTGCCTGAGGAGAAGACATCCACTAATGTGAATTCCAGTACTTACACATATGATTAATCGAAGAATCGCTTTTAGCGTAGGCAGAATACGTAGACTCCTGCGGGAACAGCACGTGTCCGAAGACCCCGTGGATGCGCCTGCGTCTTCTAGTAACGCTTCGCAGCTTGCTTCCTCGGCGCAAGGGAACAAAGAAGCTTATTCAAGTAGCACCCTGGCTGAGGCCGTGCCCGCGGAAAGCGAAGTATTCTGCCGAAGCGATATCCCAGCACTATTTTAATTTCACTGTACTGCGTATTAATCGTATGTTACGCATTTTCGTTTTGTAATTAGATTTATTAAAAAATCAACAATCTTTTAGAAATAATAAGGTAGATAGGCATATTTTTTATTTTTTGATATGATTAATATAAAAGGGAGTAATTTTGGATAAGATTGTAACTGGATGTGATAATTATGGTACGGAGTATGACAGGATATGGTCGTGATGTCATTTCTTTTAATAATTCAACTATTACAGTTGAAATTCGAAGTGTTAATCACCGATTTTTAGACATATCAACTAAAATTCCTCGTTATTTAATTGATATCGAGGAAGACATGAAGAAAATGATGAAGAATTATTTTTTACGAGGAAGGTTTGATGTATTTATAACGATTGACGGTGAAGGTTTTGTGGAGCGTAATTTAGTTATTAATTGGAGTTTAATGGACCAATACATAAGCCATTTAAGAGAAATAAAACGACGATACCAGCTAGCTGGTGAAATTCCAGTTGATACGGTAACACAGATAGAAGACCTTTTTACCATCCAAGAAACGGAACAGGAATCTGATTCGTTAAAGCAGGCTATACTAACTGCTATAGAAAATGCATCACAACAAGTATTAGAAATGAGAGAAAAAGAAGGTAACGAATTAGTAAAAGATCTTCGTACAAGGATAGAGTTAATTAATTCTACAGTAAAAAAGTTGGGAGAAAGACGAGATATTGTTATAATAGAATATCGGGAGCGAATTTTAAATCGATTGGAGCAATATTTAAAGGAAGAACTAAGAAGCGATGAGTCTAAAATCTATCAAGATGTTGCAGTATTAGTTGAAAAAGGAGATATTACGGAAGAAGTTACACGCATAGACAGTCATATCAATCAGTTTTTAGATACAATTAAACAACAAGGGGCGATAGGGAGAAAGTTGGATTTTATCTTACAGGAGATGCTTAGAGAAATAAATACAATTGGTTCAAAATCAAATGATGTTCTGATTAGCCAGTATGTCGTTACCATAAAAAGTGAAATTGAAAAGGTTAAAGAACAAATTCAAAACGTGGAATAAACTTTTTTTGTTTTCGAAGAAATGAAAAGTGTACTATAATGATTAAAGGTATTCGTAAAATTCGGATAAAAAGAAAATAAGAAAATGAAGCTACAGCTGGTGGATTTTTCATATCATAAATAATTTTAAATAAAGGTATAGTGTTTTTTAAAAAAGGGGGAAACACCATTGAGTTTACGACTTATTAACATTGGATTCGGAAATGTTGTCTCAGCTAATCGGGTTATTTCTATTGTTTCACCAGAATCTGCACCAATTAAACGAATTATTACAGTAGCTAGAGACAATAATAAATTAGTAGATGCTACATATGGAAGAAGAACGAGAGCAGTAATTATTACAGATAGTGATCATGTTGTTTTATCTGCTGTCCAACCAGAAACAGTAGGAAACCGTGTCATTAGTCATGAAGAGATCTCTGATGAATAGCTAGGAGGAAATATGTTGATTGAAGAGAAAGGGATTTTATTTGTTTTGTCAGGACCATCAGGGGTGGGTAAAGGAACTGTAAGAAAAGCCCTTTTTGAAAAAGATACAGATTTGAAATATTCGATTTCGATGACTACTCGCCCTATGAGAGAAGGGGAAGAGGAAGGCATTGATTATTTTTATCGGACCAGATCAGAATTTGAAGACATGATAAACAACAACAAGCTTCTTGAATATGCCGAATATGTCGGGAATTACTATGGTACACCACGCGATTATGTAGAAGAAACGTTGCAATCAGGCAAAGATGTCTTTTTAGAAATCGAGGTCCAAGGAGCCTTACAGGTAAAAGAAAATTTTCCTGAGGGAGTGTTTATCTTTTTATTCCCTCCAAGTCTGGAAGAATTAAAAAATCGTATCATTAACCGTGGAACGGAAACAGAAGAACTTGTAAGAAATAGGCTACTTGCAGCTAAGGAAGAAATTGAAATGATGGATGCTTATGATTATGTCGTTGTTAATGATCGAATTGACTCAGCAGTTCATAAAGTTCAATCCATTGTCAGAAGTGAACATTGTAAACGAGAAAGAGTAGCTAAACAGTATAAAAAGATATTGGAGGCTGATTTAGGATGATGTTAGAACCTTCCATTGACAAATTACAACTGAAAATTAATTCAAAATATACGCTTGTAACTTTGTCTGCTAGGCGTGCAAGGCAAATACAAGAAACAAAACAACATCAGTTGGAACGTCCAACGTCTCATAAATATGTTGGTATTGCTTTAGAAGAAATACAGGCTGATAAGTTATCTTATGTTTCTGATGATGATGATGAATAACTTTTTCAATAGACTCTTATTAAAAAGTCGCGTCTGAATATTAACTTTTAATGTCGGGTTATTGGTACAACAATGATATTTTTATACTTTAGGAATTTATAAGTTATGCTGATTGAAAGTATTTCACTTACTCCTCGCTTGCAAAATTGCTGGCGAGGTTTTCTTCTAGTGATAGAAATTGTAGCTGATAAGTGAAAGGAGAAATAACAATGCTTGAAGGCAAGAGGGTAGTATTAGGGGTTACTGGTGGGATAGCAGCATATAAAGCATGTGCCCTAACAAGTAAATTAACTCAAAAGGGGGCAGAAGTTAAAGTTATTATGACAGAGAGTGCTATGAAGTTTGTGGCACCACTTACATTTCAAGCATTATCTAGAAATCCTGTTTATACGAATACATTTGATGAAAAAGATCCCGAAAAAATAGGGCACATTGATATTGCTGATTGGGCTGATTTATTTATTATTGCACCTGCAACTGCAAATATGATCGGGAAAATTTCGAATGGAATTGCAGATGACATGCTTTCGACAACTTTATTAGCAACTCAGGCTACTGTATATATAGCACCGGCAATGAATGTAAACATGTATGGACACCCAGCGGTAAAAAGAAATATGCAAACACTGGAAGAATGGGGCTATCGTTTTATCGAACCAGGTGAAGGTTACCTTGCTTGTGGGTGGGTAGGTAAAGGTCGATTAGAGGAGCCCGAAACAATGATTGAAGCTGTGGAAAAAGATATGGAGTCTTCGTATCTATTAAAAGGAAAGAAAGTATTGATTTCAGCGGGTCCAACAAGAGAAAAAATTGACCCGGTTCGTTTTTTTACGAATCATTCCACAGGAAAAATGGGCTTTGCATTAGCTGAGGAAGCTGCTAGATTAGGAGCAGAGGTGACGTTAGTATCAGGACCTGTTCAGCTAGAAACACCTAGAGGGGTGTATCGTGTCAATGTAACGTCAGCAGCAGAAATGTATGACCAAATGCTTGTTCATTATCCAGGTAAGGATATAGTTATAAAATCAGCTGCAGTGGCTGATTATCGCCCTGTTCAAACCTTCGATAAAAAACTAAAAAAACAAAAGGATCAATTAGCGGTTGAAATGGAAAGAACTACCGATATTCTTAAAGAGCTTGGTAACAAGAAGGACAAACAATATTTAGTAGGTTTTGCAGCAGAGACAAATGATGTCATTGATTATGGAAAAACGAAATTGGTTTCAAAAAATTTAGATGCAATTGTAATCAATGATGTAACCGTTGAAGGCGCTGGTTTTGCAAGTGATACAAATCAAGTCATCTATTTAAATAGCCGTGGTATAGAGAAACATTTAGCAATAGCTTCCAAAAAAAATATAGCTAGAAAGCTATTTGAATTAATTAATGAGGATTTAAAGGATGAACCGAAGTGAATATTGCAAAAGTTGTAGTTGATGTTCCAGCTAGTCAAACTAATCGTGTTTTTGATTATTTAATCTCAGAAAAATTTCTTGGAGCAGTTCAACCTGGGATGCGAGTAATTGTTCCTTTTGGTCCAAGAAAAATAATGGGTTTTGTTTTAGAAATAACCAATCATTCAGATTTTCATCATTTGAAAGAGATTCATGATTTAATGGATGTTACTCCTGTATTAACAGATGAACTACTCGAATTAGGTAATTGGCTATCAGAAAAAACACTGAGCTTTTACATATCGGTTTTTCAAGCGATGCTACCTCAAGTGCTTAAGGCAAAATACAAAAAAGAATTACAACGATTAACAGAGGAAGCATTACCTGAAAAATTGGAAGAAATCTTTGCAGGTAGAGATCGCATGGATTATGAAGAATTTTTGCAAAGAAACGGCAATTTACGAATATTACAACAAGTAATTCAAGAAGGTTTAGTCGAAATTCATTACCAAGTCAAATCCAAAGAAACGATAAAAAAAGAAACAATGATTTCTCCGAATAAACAGCTATTTTTTTTAGAGGAAGCTTTGGCGAATTTACCAAAACAAGCAGTAAAACAAAAGCAGATGTTGTTGTATTTCCTGAAAAATCCAGAAGTTGTTAGTCAGAAGCAGTTACTCTCAGATCTTCAAACAACAAGATCAACGGTCAAATCATTGCTAGACCAAGACTTACTAAAAGAATCCAAACAGGAAGTTTATCGAAATCCCTATAAACAGGAAAATTATCCCAAAACATTACCATTAGAGCTAACAGATGATCAAAAACAATCCATACATCCTATTTTACGTGCGATTGAGAAAGCCTATCATGAAGTTTTTTTGCTTCACGGTGTTACTGGTAGTGGAAAAACAGAAATTTATTTACAATCGATCCAAGAAGTGTTAAACCGAGGCGAGGAGGCAATCGTACTGGTTCCTGAAATATCTCTAACCCCTCAAATGGTGGAACGGTTCAAAGGAAGGTTTGGTTCAGATGTTGCAGTTTTACATAGTGGGTTGTCACCAGGTGAAAAATATGATGAATGGAGAAAAATCCAACGTCATGAAGTAAAGGTTGTTGTTGGGGCACGTTCAGCAATCTTTGCACCATTTGAAAATATCGGCATCATTATTATTGATGAAGAACATGAGACAAGCTATAAGCAAGAGGACCACCCACGTTATCATGCTAGAGATGTAGCGATTTATCGAGGGAAAAATCATTCATGTCCGGTCGTACTAGGTAGCGCAACACCGTCATTGGAAAGTTTTGCAAGGGCTAAAAAAAATATTTATACACTGTTAACGATGCCTAATCGAATGAACAAAATGTCAATGCCAGCAGTTAAAATTGTCGATATGAGAGATGAATTACATGCGGGAAACCGGACGATGTTTTCAAGAGAATTAAAAGCAGCAATCGAACAAAGAATGAATAAGAAAGAGCAAATTGTTCTATTTTTAAATCGTCGTGGGTATTCAACTTTTGTTATGTGTCGAGACTGTGGATACGTAATGGAATGCCCTCATTGTGATATAGCCTTAACCTATCACAGAAAAAACGAGCGATTAAAGTGTCATTATTGTGCATATGAAGAAGCAATGCCACAGCTTTGTCCATCATGCGAAAGTGATATGATTCGATATTTTGGAACTGGTACACAAAAAGTTGAAGAAGCTTTACAGCAATTGATACCGGAAGCAAGAATAATACGCATGGATATAGATACGACAAGAAGAAAAGGTTCGCATGAAAAATTGCTTAATCAATATGGAAGACATGAGGCAGATATTTTACTAGGTACACAAATGATAGCGAAAGGGCTTGATTTTGCAAACGTAACTTTAGTCGGAGTTCTTGCGGCTGACTCTTTATTACATATACCTGACTTTCGTGCTGCAGAAAAAACATTTCAGTTAATTACTCAAGTTAGTGGTAGAGCGGGTAGGCATAAATTGCCTGGTGAAGTAATCATCCAATCTTATACACCCGAACACTATAGTATACAGTTAGCTAGTAAGCATGATTATAATAATTTTTTTGTGAAGGAAATGGAGATTAGAAAAGCATTTCAATATCCACCTTATTATTACCTAACATTAATAACGGTTTCTCACCCGAATCAAGTAAAGGTTCAAGAGGTAGTAAGGACAATCTCCCAGCTTTTACAAAAACATTTATCTTCTCATTCAAGAGTATTGGGTCCAACACCAGCACCACTTTCGCGAGTCAAGGATAGATATCGTTACCAATGCATGGTAAAATACAAAAATGAGCCAAAACAAAAGGAAATACTAAAGAAAATATTAGACTATTATCAAGATGAAATGCAGAGAAATGATTTATTCATTCAAATTGACTTACAACCATATCAACTTATGTAAAAAAACAGAAAGGGGTTGCTCATGAAAAGAATTGTGTTTATGGGAACACCGGATTTTGCTGTTCCTGTTCTCCAGCAACTAATGAAAGACAATTTTGATGTCGTATTGGTCGTTACGCAGCCAGATCGACAAAAAGGAAGAAAGCGAACTTTAACCCCTCCACCAGTTAAGGAAGAGGCGGAAAAACATGGGATTCCAGTTTTTCAACCCGAAAAAATTAAAAACGAATATTCGTTTGTTTTAGAATATAAACCAGATTTAATTGTAACAGCAGCTTTTGGCCAAATTTTGCCGAAGGAGCTATTAGAAGCTCCACCTTTCGGATGCATTAATGTACATGCTTCCTTGCTACCCGAATTGCGTGGTGGTGCTCCAATCCATTACGCGATACTCCAAGGGAAGAAAGAAACAGGAGTAACTATTATGTATATGGTAGAACAGTTAGATGCAGGCGATATCATTTCTCAAAAGAAAGTTCGTATTAACGAACAAGATCATGTAGGTACATTACATGATAAGCTTGCTGAAGCTGGAGCAGAGCTTTTACATACAACTTTGCCAGACCTTTTTGACAACAATATTAAACGTATCAAGCAGCAAGATAAATTAGCTACTTACGCCTATAATATTAAGCGAGAGCAAGAAGAAATTAATTGGGAACAAACGAGTGCACAAGTCTACAATCATATACGCGGATTACACCCTTGGCCAGTAGCTTTTACAAAATTGGATGGACAAACATTGAAGGTATGGTGGGGTGAACAGGTAGGAGATACGTTTCCATCTAACCCAGGTGAAATCGTAAAGGTAGAGGAAAACGGTTTTATTGTTGCTTGCGGAGATCAACGAGGGATTAGGATTACTAGTTTACAGCCTTCCGGTAAAAAAAGAATGAGTTCAGAGGATTTTCTGCGTGGTGCAGGAAGCAACTTAGAAGTAGGAAAAAGGTTAGGAGAGTAATATGACAAAATATTTACTACGAAATACAGCTCTAGATATTTTGGTCCGAATAGATGAAGGCGGAGGATTTAGTCACTTACTCATTGATCAAGCCATCAAGAAAAAAGGCTTAAATAGCAGGGATGAAGGATTGTTAACAGAAATTGTATACGGAACCTTACAACGAAAGCTAACATTAGAATACTTTCTTTCCCATTTTGTAGATAAGAAAAGGAAACTTGCACCTTGGGTTAATATGTTACTATACATGTCTTTGTATCAAATGATCTATCTAGACAAAGTACCAGACCATGCAATTATTCATGAATCGGTGGAAATCTCAAAAAAAAGAGGGCATCGAGGTATATCTGGGTTAGTGAACGGAATATTACGAAATGTCCAACGAAAAGGCGTTCCCAATGTGGACAAAATAGAAGACTCGGTAAAGCGGCTAAGTATAAAAACAAGTCATCCCACTTGGTTAACAAAGCGTTGGATGAATATGTACGGTATGGATATAACGGAGGCAATTTGTGAGACGAATTTAACACACAAGCCAATCAGTGTGCGAATCCAACCAATGAAAATAAATAAACGCGACGCAGTCACCCAGTTAGAGGATGAAGGGTTTGAGATAGAGGAATCTATTTTTTCAGATCAAGGTCTTGTTGTTAATAAAGGAAATATTTTGCATAGCACTCTGTTCAAAAATGGATACTTGACCATTCAAGATCAAAGCTCGATGTTGGTCGCTGAAATGATGGAAGTAGAAAAAGGAATGACTGTTTTAGACGCCTGCAGCGCTCCAGGTGGAAAGACTACGCATATTGCTGAGAAAATGTTAAACGAAGGCAATATTCATGCCTATGACTTACACGATAAAAAAGCGAAACTAGTGAGCAAAAAAGCCTTGCAGTTAGATTTAACAATAATCGAGGCTAAGCAAGCAGATTCAAGGGAATTAAATCATTACCATAAAAATGATACCTTCGATCGCATATTAATAGATGCACCTTGTTCAGGATTAGGTGTTTTACGTGGGAAGCCTGATATCAAATATAATAAAGCAGAGTCGGATATCGAAAAGTTAGCTTCTATTCAACTTGAATTGTTGGAAAAAATCTCTCCGTTATTAAAAGGTGATGGAAAGATCATTTATAGTACATGTACGATTGATAAAGCAGAAAATGAAAAAGTCGTCCAACAATTTCTTACTAATCATCCGGAATATCAGATTGATGAAGGATTTTTTGATGAATTACCAGAAGCACTAAGAAATTCTATTGGCGTTACCGAATGGGGTTTGCAGCTTTTCCCACATGAATTTAATACAGATGGATTTTTTCTTACAAGAATAACAAAACAAATAGAAACGGAATGAAAATAAATCATTTTCGTTGTCTATTTGTAGAGGAGAAATAAAACTCTTGTCTTTTGTTACGAGTATAAGAGGAGCGGGGTGAGACAATGAATGGCTACTTTTTAACAGATAAAGGTCAAGTAAGGGATCATAATGAGGATGATGGTGGGGTATTTCTTAATCAAGATAAACAAATGTTAGCGCTTATCGCTGATGGGATGGGTGGACATAATGCAGGTGATATTGCAAGCAAAATGGTTATTCAAGAGTTGAGTGAAAAGTGGAAACAGACAACTACTTTTGACTCCCCAGGTGAAGCGGAGAGCTGGCTTTCAGAATCTATCTTGCATGTTAATAATGATGTATATGAATATGCCCAGGCACATGAAAATTGTGTTGGAATGGGAACCACTATTGTAGCTGTTATCTGTTCGCCAGATTTTATAACAATTGGTCATATCGGAGATAGTAGATGTTATTTGTTTAATAATCAGGGATTTAACCAGATTACAGAAGATCACTCGCTAGTAAATGAATTAGTTCGTGCTGGTCAAATATCGAGAGATGATGCAGAATACCATCCACGCAAGAATGTATTGTTAAAGGCATTGGGAACAGAAAAGGATGTTCACGCTGATGTACAAACAATTGGATGGGAAAAAACGGATAAGTTGCTTTTATGTTCTGACGGTCTCTCGAATAAATTGGCTGAAGAAGAGTTACAACAGTTTATTAACAGTTCACAACCGATAGATGAGACAGCAAGAGAACTCATTGAACTGGCTAATGAACGAGGTGGGGAAGATAATATTTCTTTAGCACTTATTCATTATCATCATACGATTGAAGATTCACAAAAGGAAGGTGAATCTACGTGCTAGATGGTCGACTACTAAATGAAAGATACAAGATTAAGAAAGCCATTGGTGGCGGAGGGATGGCGAATGTATACCTAGCTAGAGACACCATACTAGAAAGAGATGTTGCAATAAAAGTTTTACGGTTAGAGTATGCCAATGATGAAGAATTTATCGCTCGATTTCACCGAGAAGCACACTCTGCAACCAGTTTATCACACCCGAACATTGTTAACATCTATGATGTTGGAGAAGAAGATAATATTTATTATATGGTCATGGAATATGTCGATGGAATGACATTGAAAAAATACATACAATTATATGGACCAGTTGAAGTTCAAGAAGCAATTGATATAATGAAACAAGTTACATCTGCAATATCTCATGCCCATGCGAATGATATCGTACATAGAGACATTAAACCTCAAAATATTTTGATTGATCCTTTTGCTCGGGTGAAGGTTACAGACTTTGGAATAGCAGTAGCTTTAAGTGCCACTTCACTAACGCAAACAAACTCTGTTCTAGGATCCGTTCATTATTTATCCCCTGAACAAGCAAGGGGTGGAATGGCCAATAAAAAATCGGATATTTATTCGTTAGGTATTGTCTTTTTTGAGCTATTAACAGGGAGATTACCTTTTTCGGGTGAATCGGCAGTATCTATTGCCCTAAAGCATTTACAAAGTAATACGCCATCCATTAAGAGGTGGAATCCAAATTTACCTCAAAGTGTAGAGAATATTGTTTTAAAAGCTACAACGAAGGATCCTTTTTATCGTTATGACGCTGTTTATGATATGGAAGATGATTTAGATACAGCACTTGATCCTAATAGAGTTAATGAGTCATTATTCACCCCGCCATCCGATAATGAAGAAGCTACTAAAGCAATCCCGATTATTACGGATGAAACTTTTAAGGAACACAAATCTACTCAAGATACCATTGTTCACTCTTCTAATCCACCTGTAAACAATATGACTAGTGAGGAGTCAGTAGGAAAGAAAAATAGGAAGAAGCCATTTATTTGGATTTCTGTCATTTTAGTAACATTGTTTGCTGCAGGTTTTATGGCATTGTTTATACTTCCAAATTGGCTTCAACCAGATGATGTGATTGTCCCAGAGCTGGAGGGGGAAGAATATGAAGAAGCTGTTAGTGAACTAGCAGCATTAGGTTTTCAGGTGAACCGAGAAACGATGTTTTCAGATGAAGTTCCTGAAGGTTATGTGATAAGAACTAATCCACCATTCGGCACGACGTTAAAAGAAGGTACAGAGGTTACTATCATATCAAGTAAGGGAAAAGAAAAAGTAACGTTTTCTAATTATGTAGGACGAGATTTCAGCCAAACCGAAAGACAATTGTTGCAAAATGGATATAAAGATGTGATATCTTCCTATCAGACGTCCGATCGACCAGAAGGTGAGATTATCAGTCAGATACAGCCTCAACCAGATACAGAGGTAGTACCTGAGGATACGAATGTTATTTTTGTTGTGAGTGAAGGGCCAGAAAGTGTAACACTAGTAAACCTCAAAGGGATGACGGAGCAAGAAGCACTTGAATACCTTGAAAGTAATAATTTGAATGGTGAAATAATAGAAGAGAATTCAGATGAAGTAGAAGAAGGGAAAGTAATTCGTCAAAGTCCTGTAGCTAATAGTGAGGTAGAGGAAAAATCAACAATTGAAATCGTTATTTCAATCGGTCCTGAAGAAAAGCCACCAATTACGCATGCGGTGACAGTAATGGTCCCTTATACGGGTAATCAGGAAACAACTCCAGAAGGTGAAACGAAGTTAGAAGAGCAGGAAGTTCGCATTTATGTAGACGATTTGGAAAATGATTTGTCCGAATTGCACGAACAAGAAACGATAACCGAGGACACGGAATTCCAAATTCGTTTATTAATTCCACCAGATGGAAAAGGGGAATACAAAGTAGAAAGAGATGACCAAGTATTAGTTCAAAAAACTGTTCGATACGAAGATTTGGAGGATGAGTGAATGAATGCCTGAAGGTAAAATTGTTAAAGCATTAAGTGGTTTTTATTATGTTCAAACTGAAGATAGCGTGTTTCAATGTAGAGGCAGAGGTGTTTTCAGAAAGAATAAAGTGAATCCACTAGTCGGAGATTACGTTGAATTTGAAGAGAGTAACATTGGGGAAGGGTATATCATTGATGTGAAACCAAGAAAAAATGAATTGATTCGACCACCTATTGCCAATATCGATCAGGCAATCATTGTGGTTTCTGCTACACAGCCTGGATTTAGTCCTTCATTGCTGGATCGATTCCTCGTGCTAATTGAGTCGAAGCATATAGACCCTATTATTTTTATTACTAAAATGGACATGGTCAAACAAGCTGAAGTGGAAAAAATCAATACGTACAAAGCAAATTATCAAAAAATTGGCTATCCTGTTGTGTCGTTATCAACGAAAGACTCAGAACTACTTTCAGAAGCACAAGCTTATTTTAAAGATAAAATTTCTGTTATCGCTGGTCAATCAGGTGTTGGTAAGTCTTCGTTGTTAAATGCAATCAACCCCACTTTGAGTTTAGAAACCAATGAAATCTCAGAGAGCTTGGGGAGAGGAAAGCATACGACAAGGCATGTTGAACTATTAGATATGAATGGTGGTTTGGTTGCTGATACGCCGGGGTTTAGTTCATTAGAATTTAATGATCTTGAACTGGAGAATTTACCTGACTGTTTTCCGGAAATGAGAGAGTTAAAGGCAGATTGTAAATTTAGAGGCTGTATGCACAATAAAGAGCCTAAGTGCGCGGTCAAAGCAGCCGTGGATGTGAATGAAATACCTTCCTATCGTTATGAACATTATTTACAATTTTTTGAGGAGATACAAAACAGAAAGCCGAGGTATTAATTATGACAAAAATTGCACCTTCTATTCTTTCAGCTGATTTTGCAAATTTAAAAAGTGAAATTGAGGATGTTGAAAAAAGTGGGGCTGATTATATTCATGTTGATATAATGGATGGTCATTTTGTTCCGAATATTACAATTGGCCCACTAGTTGTTGACGCGATTCGACCTGTTACTTCTTTGCCACTAGATGTACATTTGATGATTGAAAATCCTGATATATTTATACCAGAGTTTATCCGTGCTGGTGCAAATATTATATCGGTTCATGTTGAAACGTGTCGGCATTTACATCGAACGATTCATGCTATAAAAGAAGCAGGTGTTAAAGCGGGGGTAGTCATTAACCCTGCAACATCTGCTGATATGATCAAGCCGATACTGCCCGATGTTGATCTTGTTTTGTTCATGACGGTTAACCCTGGATTTGGAGGACAATCATTTATCCCTTCAGTCTTAAATAAAGTGAAGCAAATTGTACAATGGCGAAAGGAAATGAATCTTCATTTTGAAATTGAGGTTGACGGTGGAGTGAATCAAGATACCTCTAAATTATGTAAAGAAGCGGGTGTTGATGTTTTAGTTGCTGGAAGTGCAATTTTTAATAACAAAGATCGTGAGAAGGCAATTAAAGTAATTCGAAATGCTTAATGTGGATTTCGTATCTGAGGGGACTATCGTTACGTTATATATCTTTTCTACCTTTTTAAAAGAAGTAATTGGTATAACATTAAGTAATTTCTACTATAAATTTACTAATGATACTATTTTGTGGGGCTCAACTCTTTGTATTTCTAATAAACTTCTCAAAGAAAAAGGTACTTTTTCTTTTAAGTAAGGCATATTAATAGTAATAAAGAGTAGAGATGTACTTATTTAGGGTTATTATCATATGATACTCTAAAGTGATTTTTACCACGGTGTTATGCCTCTTACAGTGAATCACACCTTAGGTTCAGAAGCTTGGAGGGTAAAGGCAATCTTTCTGGGATTGGTGCGAAAGTGGACGCTAACACCTTATAGGTACAGCATACTTTCTTTTGGTTCGAATAGATTTTTCCAACAGAAAGTAGCTTCACTTTATCGCTATTCGGAAAAGAGGAGGGGTTCTCATGAAATTCTATACCATAAAACTCCCAAGGTTCATAGGTGGTTTTGTACGCGTAATTATGGCTACATTTAAGAAAGATTAACAAAAAAAGCACCCTGAGGGTGCTTTTTTTGTATGTCACTATACTCGTTCAACTTTACCAGATTTCAATGCACGAGCTGAAACATATACACGTTTAGGTTTTCCATCAACCATAATACGTACTTTTTGTACGTTAGATTTCCATTTACGTTTATTAGCGTTCATCGCGTGAGAACGAGCGTTACCAGAAGTGGTTTTTCGTCCAGTTACAACACATTTTCGTCCCATAATATCCCTCCTAGCATGTATAACTTCACATACTTATACAATTTATCATAGGTACAATAATATTGCAATCTTATTTCCTGTAGTCCAATTGTTTTGTAGTTTGAAATTGGGGGAATAGTGCTTATAAATCCTAAAAGATTTTCAAAAAAGGAACGAACTTGACAGAAATAAATTTTTCATACATTGTATAGAGGGGTTTTTACATACTATAACAATAAAAATACTAGCTTGGTTCTTGAATTCAGCCCATGTAAATGCTTTCATAATTTTTGATGATATAGTAAAATTGCTTTAATATAGGTTGATAGTCGAGGAGGATTAATTATGTCCATAGAACTTCATACAAATGATGGCCATGTAACTATTACAAATGAAGTAATAGCAACTGTTGCAGGAGGAGCGGCAATTGAATGTTATGGCATTGTTGGAATGGCTTCAAAAAATCAACTAAGAGATGGGATTGCTGAAATTCTTCGTAAAGAAAATTTTTCAAAAGGTGTGGTTGTTCGTCAAGACGGAGATAATATCCACATCGATATGTATATTATCGTTAGTTATGGTACTAAAATTTCTGAGGTAGCAAATAATGTTCAGTCACAAGTAAAATATACATTAGATAAAACATTAGGTTTGTCCATTAGCTCTGTTAATATCTATATTCAAGGTGTAAGAGTGGCTCAAGAATAATACATTTGGACTAGTTTCAGTATGTTGTCCTCGTCCTCACCTTACACTTTCAGAAATGATTAGGAAGTCGTTGAGAGTATAAGGAAAACTAAGGCTTGGCGATAAGCCTTAGTTTTTCTAAGAAGGAGGAAGTTGTCAGTGACGGTTCGCACATTAGATGGAACTACTTTTGCAGAAATGGTTCTTTTAGGATCACAACATTTGATGAACAATGCCAAGATGATTGATGCTTTAAACGTATTCCCTGTTCCAGATGGAGATACAGGAACAAATATGAATTTATCGATGACATCAGGTGCTAATGAGGTAAGGAAAGTCAATTCGGACGATGCAACCGATGTGGCCCAATCCTTATCGAAAGGATTACTTATGGGTGCACGTGGTAACTCAGGTGTAATTTTATCTCAGTTGTTTCGTGGCTTTGCCAAAGGTGTAGAGGGAAAGAAGACGTTAACAACACAAGATTTTGCAGATGGACTGGATGTTGGTGTTAAAACTGCTTATAAGGCTGTTATGAAGCCAGTAGAAGGTACAATATTAACCGTTGCAAAAGACACTGCTAAAAAAGCCCAAGGCGCTGCCCAAAATTCCGATGATTTTGTAGAGTTTATGGATGCAGTGTTAGAAGCAGCAAAGCAGTCTTTAAAGCGAACTCCTGAATTGTTACCTGTCTTAAAAGAAGTAGGTGTCGTTGATAGTGGTGGGCAGGGCCTTGTCACCATTTATGAAGGATTCTTAGCTTCATTAAAGGGAGAAAAACTACCAGAAACAAATGCTAACTCTGTCGATATGAACGACATGGTTAATGCTGAACACCATAAGTTAGCTCAAGACTTTATGCATTCGGATGACATAGAGTTTGGTTATTGTACAGAGTTTATGGTGAAGTTTGAGGATGAAAAATTGGCTAATACACCATATAATGAAGAGACTTTTCGCAATGAGTTAAGTGAATATGGGGACTCTCTTCTAGTTGTTTCAGATGATGAAATAGTAAAAGTCCATGTTCATGCAGAGGAACCTGGAGAAGTGTTGAATTTAGGGCAACGTTATGGCAGCTTTATCAATATTAAAGTGGAAAATATGAGAGAACAGCATTCCACCATTGTTGGTGGTGATAAAAAGATACAGGATGTAAAACCGAAAGAAAAATCAGAATATGCTATTGTTTCTGTTGCGATGGGAGAAGGTGTAAAACAGCTTTTTGAAAGCCTTGGTTCTACGGTTGTGATCCAAGGTGGACAGACAATGAATCCAAGTACACAAGATATTACAAATGCTATTAAAGAAGCAAACGCAAAAAATGTTATCCTTCTTCCTAATAATAAAAATATTGTAATGGCAGCAGAGCAGGCTGCCGAAATTGCAGAAGAGAATGTGGTCGTTGTTCCAACAAAAACAATTCCTCAAGGCATGAGTGCACTATTAGCATTTCATCCAGACATGAATCTAGATGAAAACAAGCAAAGTATGGAAGAATCAAGCCAATTAGTAAAAACTGGCCAAGTTACTTATGCAGTTCGGGATACTCAAATTGATGGAATGATGATTGAAAATGGTAACTTCATGGGATTGGCAGACGGGCATATAAAAGCTACTGATAAAGATAAATTGCAAGTATGTAGGCAATTGTTAAATGAGATGATTGATGAGGATGACGAAATCATTACCATTTTACAAGGCGAAGATGCCAGTGATGAGGAAATAGAAGAGATAGAAAAGTATCTTGAAGAAAATTATGATGAAATCGAAATGGAGGTCCACAAGGGTAACCAGCCAATTTATTCGTTCATTTTTGCGATTGAGTAAGAATCAGTTTTTTCTTTTCGAGTTACCTTTCAATAAAGGAACGATATGTCGTAAAAAACGCTCGGTCAATTGACCGAGCGTTTTTTACGCTTACTTCGTTTTTTACTACACAATTGACCTATAATGCGACATAACTGCAATGTTGATTTCCGCTATGGGCAGTCGCTTTCCGCGGGCAACGCTTCAACTTCCTCGGAAGAAAACCACTTCCTGCGGGATTTTCAGCTGTTGCTTTTCCCGCAGGAGTCGACTGCCCTACGCCTCTTATATAAGCAATTTTTTTATATGCGTTATCAGACCATGTGAAAGATGGGAGTTATTGTAAAGTAATCTAGTACTATCCAATTACTTTACTTTCTTTTTTAAATAGTCAAACGTTATACTATTAGTAGAATGTAATAATTGGTGGTGTAGAGATGAAGTATAAATCCGTTTTTGATATCATCGGTCCAGTAATGATAGGACCGTCTAGTTCACACACAGCAGGTGCAGCTAGACTCGGTAGAGCTGCACGAACACTTTTTGGTCAAGAACCAACTTGGGCAGAGATATATTTATACGGTTCATTTGCCAAAACCTATAAAGGACATGGTACTGATGTTGCAATAGTAGGAGGTTTACTAGGATATTCCACTGATGATAAAAGAATTTCTAACGCATTAGAAATAGCAGAGAAAAATGGTTTGAACATTCGTTTTCATGAAGATGAGGCCTCAACAGAACATCCAAATACTGCAAGAATAAAGATTGGAAATGAAAAGAGTGAATTAGAGTTAGTTGGGATTTCTATAGGTGGAGGTAAAGTAGAAATTACCGAGCTAAATGGTTTTGAACTTCATTTATCAGGGAATCATCCAGCCATTTTGGCTTTACACAATGACCGATTTGGAGCAATTGCATCAGTTACTCATATTTTGGCAAAGTACCAAATTAATATTGGTAGAATGGAAGTTGCTCGAAAAGATGTAGGTGAAGAGGCAATGATGGTGATGGAGGTTGACCAGAATGTTGATGATTCTATTCTTAGGGAATTAGAACGCGCAGATCATATATTGCAAATAGCTAAAATTGTTGATTAATACATATATGCTAAAAAAAGTCGTGAGCCAATATATAAGGAGTGGTAACAATTTTTCGTAATGTTGCGGAACTAATTAATATTACCGATAAAAGAAATACCTCGATTTCAGAAGTAATGATTCAACAAGAAATGGATATTTCAGAAAAGTCTAGAGAAAAAGTCATAGAACAGATGGAAAATAATTTATCTGTTATGGAAAAAGCAGTGGAAGATGGTCTGAAAGGAGTCAAATCACGATCTGGACTTACCGGAGGAGATGCAGTATTGTTACAAAAATATATGAAAGAACAAAATCCTCTTTCTGGTCATTTGCTCCTTGATGCAGTTAGTAAGGCTGTAGCTACAAACGAAGTAAATGCTGCGATGGGAACGATTTGCGCAACTCCAACAGCAGGAAGTGCAGGTTGTGTTCCAGGAGCACTGTTTGCTGTAAAAGAAAAGATAAATCCTACTAGAGAACAAATGGTTCGTTTCTTATTTACGGCAGGTGCATTTGGTTATGTGGTAGCGAATAACGCATCCATTTCTGGTGCTGCAGGTGGTTGTCAGGCGGAAGTAGGGTCTGCTGCTGCAATGGCCTCTGCTGCAGTTGTTGAAATCGTTGGTGGAACTCCTCAGCAGAGCGCGGAAGCATTCGCAATCACATTAAAGAACATGTTGGGGCTTGTTTGTGATCCAGTAGCTGGACTGGTCGAAGTCCCCTGTGTGAAACGGAATGCTGCAGGTGCATCTAATGCTATTGTATCTGCTGATATGGCACTAGCAGGTATTACTAGTAGAATTCCGTGCGATGAAGTTATTGGTGCAATGTTTCGTATTGGTCGGACGATGCCAACTACGTTAAAAGAAACAGCAGAGGGCGGATTAGCTGCTACTCCAACAGGACGAGCATTAACTTCTAAAATATACGGAATTCATGTGGAGAAAGAGTGAGAAGATTGTTGAATGAATCAGTTATTAACATTAAAGGAGTAGGGGAGAAACTCGAAGAAGCATTGATCGAAATGAATATTCATTCGATAGAAGACCTACTTTTTTATTTTCCTAATAGATATGATAATTATCAAATAAAGCCCTTGCATGAATTGGTACATGATGAAAAGGTGACAATTGAAGGAGAGGTTATCGGAAATCCTTCCTTAACTTTTTATGGCAGGAAAAAGTCGAGACTAGTCATCAGTCTTCAAGTAGAACACATGGTGGTAAAGGGGATTATGTTTAACAGACCTTTTGCCAAAAAACAGTTACACCCCGGAGATATTGTGACGTTAACTGGAAAGTGGGATCAGCATCGTCTTCAAATAACAGTTAGTAATTATAAAAAAGGCCGTGCTAAAAGTCAGGATGCGATTCAACCTATCTATTCATTAAAAGGAAATGTCACAAATAAACAATTTGTTAAATTAGTGAAGACAGCTATCCAGTTGTACGGAAACTACGTTGAAGAAATATTACCAGATACGTATTTGATGAATTATAAGTTGCCGAATAGAGAAGATGCGTTAAGACAAATGCATTTTCCTACTAACTTTCAGATATTGAAGCATGCTAAGCGAAGGTTCATTTACGAGGAATTTTTGTTATTTCAGTTAAAAATGCAATGGATGAAAAAACGAAAAAAAGAAGCAACTATTGGTAATAGTCAAAACTATGATGAGCAAAAATTGAGTACTTTTATTAAAAAATTGCCGTTTACATTAACTGGTGCACAACAGCGATCATTAGATGAAATATTGGTGGATATGAAGTCGCCAAACCGAATGAACCGTCTTTTACAAGGAGATGTAGGTTCTGGAAAGACTGCAGTTGCAGCCATTAGTTTATATGCGTCTATCACCTGTGGAAAACAAGGTGCTTTAATGGTGCCAACAGAAATATTAGCGGAACAACATTATCAGTCGTTAAAAGAGATGTTCGAAGGGTATGCATCTGTTGCTTTATTAACTGGTTCTATTAAAGGAAAAAATAGAAAGGATATTTTGTCTAAAATCCATGCTCACGATGTTGACTTGGTGATCGGTACACACGCTCTTATCCAGGATGAGGTTGTTTTTTCTGATTTAGGAATGGTAGTTGTAGATGAACAACACCGATTTGGGGTGAGACAACGTCGAACATTAAGAGAAAAAGGGCTATATCCAGATGTATTATTTATGACTGCAACACCAATACCAAGGACACTTGCAATTACTACGTTCGGCGATATGGATGTTTCACAAATTGATGAAATGCCTAGTGGAAGAAAGGAAGTTGAAACGTATTGGGTAAAGGATAACATGTTAGATAGAGTTTTAACATTCATAAAAAGGGAAGTTCAACAAGGGTATCAGGCTTATGTTATTTGTCCTTTAATTGAAGAATCAGATAAGCTGGATATCCAAAATGCTGTGGATTTATATCATCAACTACAAACCTATTATGAACCTGAAATAAAGGTTGGTTTAATGCATGGGAGGTTACACGTAGACGAAAAGGAAGAAGTCATGCATCAATTTTCAATGAACGAAATTCAGGTACTCGTTTCAACAACAGTCGTTGAGGTAGGTGTCAACATTCCCAATGCAACCGTGATGGTTATCTATGATGCAGAAAGGTTTGGTCTTTCCCAGTTGCATCAGTTAAGGGGGAGAGTTGGTAGAGGTGACGCACAAAGTTATTGTATTTTAGTAGCTGATCCTAAAGGGGAAGTTGGAAAAGAAAGAATGCGAATCATGACTGAAACAACGAATGGTTTTGAATTATCTGAACAAGATCTACAGCTAAGGGGACCTGGTGATTTTTTTGGGAAAAAACAAAGCGGGTTACCTGACTTCAAAGTTGCAGATGTAGTACATGACTATCGGGCGTTAGAGACAGCGAGAAGGGATGCACAATCCATTATTCAATCAGAATTACTACATGATAAATTATATGAAAAGTTACACGCATTATTAAAACAAGATGAACAGTTAAACGGGGATGCTTTAGATTAAGTAGAAACTTGCATAATTTCATGACGTATTATATATTACTATTAGTACCTAGTCATAATTACTTGTAATAATAATTTGTGATGTCTTACTTTGACCAAAACATTCTTTAATCAACTGATTAAGATGTAAATGGACGGTGTATACAATGAAAAGAAGTAAAAAAGATAGACAGCATCTATTACAACAAACAATAGAAGATATGCCGTTTATTACAGATGAAGAATTGGCAAAACGGTTTGGGGTAAGTATTCAAACGATTAGGTTGGATCGTATGGAGCTAGGAATTCCAGAACTAAGGCAAAGAATTAAGTCTGTTGCTACGTTCCAATGGAATGAGAAAGTAAAGGCATTATCTATTGATGAAGTTATTGGTGAAATTATAGATTTGGAGCTAGATAATCGTGCTATCTCCATTTTAGATATCGGGCATGAACATGTTTTTTCCAGAAATAAAATTGCAAGAGGGCATCATTTATTTGCACAGGCCAATTCTCTTGCAGTGGCTGTAATAGATGATGAGCTTGCTTTAACAGCAGGAGCTGAAATAAAGTTTACCAGACAAGTAAGTGAAGGAGAACGTGTAGTTGCAAAAGCAAAGGTTTTAAGTACGAACCGAAAAGATAGGACGAGTGTTCAAGTAGAAAGTTATGTAGATAGTGAAAAAGTATTTTCAGGATTATTTGAAATGTTTCGTTCAAATGAACAAAAAGGAGATTAAGCAATGAAAATAGCGGTTGATGCCATGGGTGGAGATCATGCACCGAAAGAAATAGTTTTAGGTGCGGTTGAGGCGGTTCAATCTATTTCTGATCTTGAAGTTACATTAATTGGTAACAAAGATAAAATTAACCCTTTTTTATCGGATTCACCTAGGATAAATATTATACATACAACAGAAGTTATATCTAGTGAAGATGAGCCTGTTCGAGCAGTGCGTCGAAAAAAGAATGCTTCGTTAGTATTAATGGCTAATGAAGTAAAAGAAAACCGCGCTGATGCTTGTATTTCAGCAGGAAACACAGGAGCATTAATGAGTGCAGGTCTTTTCATTGTCGGTAGAATAAAAGGAATTGATCGGCCTGCTTTAAGTCCGACATTACCGACAAAGGATGGAAAAGGTTTTTTATTACTAGATGTTGGGGCGAATGTGGATGCTAAAGCTCAGCATTTACTTCAATACGCCATCATGGGGAACGTTTATAGTCAAAAGGTGAGAGGAATTTCTTCCCCAAGGGTTGGATTATTAAATGTCGGTACGGAAGAAGGCAAGGGGAATGATTTAACTAAAAAAGCTTACCAATTGTTGAAGGAAGGGCCGATTCAATTTGTAGGAAATGTGGAAGCTCGTGATCTGCTTGATGGAGCCGCAGATGTTGTCGTAACAGATGGATTCAGTGGCAATATTGCATTAAAAACAATTGAGGGAACTGCTTTACATCTATTTTCAATGATTAAAGGAACATTAATGTCTTCTTTTAAAACAAAGCTAGCTGCAGGATTAATTAAATCAGATTTAAAAGGCTTAAAAAATCAATTAGACTATTCGGAATATGGCGGAGCCGGTTTGTTTGGCCTAGCAGCTCCTGTTATTAAAGCGCATGGTTCTTCTAACAGCCGAGCAATATACAATGCAATAAAGCAAGCCTGTCATATGGTTGAATATAATGTAACTGGAACGATACAAGAGACGGTTGATCAAATGGATTTGGCACAAGAGGAGGAATAGCATGAAGAAGGTAGCGTTTATCTTTCCGGGACAAGGTTCGCAGGCGGTAGGTATGGGACAAGCAATGTATGACACTTTTCCTGAAGTTAAGGAAACTTTTGATAAGGCAGATGACACATTGGGTATAAGCTTGACAGACTTAATGTTTAACGGTCCTAATGAAGAGCTGACAAATACAGAGAATGCACAACCTGCTTTATTATTAACAAGTGCTAGTATAAATGCTTTACTAAACAAACAGGGTATTTATCCAGTAATGACTGCAGGGCATAGTTTGGGTGAGTATAGTGCATTAGTAGCTGCCGGATCTTTATCAATCGAAGAAGCACTGCCGTTGGTTAGAAAAAGAGGTCAGCTTATGGAACAAGCATACCCAAAAGGAAAAGGCGCAATGGCGGCTGTATTAGGAATGAAGCAGGATGAAATGGAAGCAGTACTGAGTGAATTGGACTTGAAGGAGGAAGTGGTAGATATAGCAAATCTGAATTGTCCAGGTCAAATCGTAATTTCTGGAACTAAACAAGGAGTTGAACTAGCATCTACTCACTTAAAGGATAATGGTGCTAAAAAAGTAATTCCTTTAAATGTAAGTGGTCCTTTTCACTCATCCTTAATGAGACCTGCAGCTGAGCAATTTACGGGTGAATTACATAATGTAACTATTTCGAATGCTGACATCCCTGTTTTTGCTAATGTTACAGCACAATCAGTAACCGATAAGGAAAAAATTGTTGAACTATTAGTAGAGCAGCTCTACTCACCAGTTCGATTTGAAGAAACGATTGAAAATATGTTAAAAGAGAATGTAGATGCAATTGTAGAAATCGGTAATGGAAAAGTGTTAACTGGTCTTGTAAAGAAGGTTAATCGAAGAACGAAAACTTTTACAATACAAGATCCTGATTCACTTCAGACGTTTATTGAATGGTATAAGGAGGAATCCTAATGTTACAGGGAAAAGTGGCTCTCGTTACTGGGGCATCAAGGGGAATAGGTAGAGCGATTGCGTTAGAGTTAGCAAAACAAGGTGCAAAAGTTGCCGTTAATTTTGCTGGCAGTGAAGATAAAGCGCAGCGCGTAGTGGAAGAGATACAACAGCTAGGTTCAGAAGCAATTAAGGTTAAAGCTAATGTGTCATTAGAAACAGATGTAAAAGATATGATTAAACAGGTTGTCAATGAATTTGGCAGTTTAGACATTCTCGTTAACAATGCAGGTATTACAAGAGATAATTTGTTAATGAGGATGAAAGAAGAAGAATTTGATGAGGTCATCCAAACTAACTTAAAAGGGGTTTTCCTTTGTACCAAAGGTGTTACAAGACAAATGATGAAGCAAAAAAGTGGTAGAATTATCAACATTGCTTCTATTGTTGGAGTTAGTGGTAACCCTGGACAAGCGAATTATGTTGCAGCTAAAGCTGGTGTAATCGGATTAACAAAAACAACAGCAAAGGAATTAGCTTCAAGAAATATACTAGTTAACGCGATTGCTCCCGGTTTCATTGAAACGGATATGACAGATAAATTGTCTGAAGATCAGCAATCAGGAATAATGGACATGATTCCTTTGGCTAAGCTAGGAAAGGCTGAAGATGTTGCTCGTGTCGTTCGTTTTCTAGCATCCGAAGATTCTAACTATATTACAGGACAAACCATTCACGTTGATGGCGGAATGGTAATGTAGTTATATAAAGCGGAGGCGACTGTTCAGGTCCGCGTGTATAAGCAAGACACCGTAAAGTGTCCTGGTCTTTAGGACACATGAGGTGAATTGCTTATATCACCGAGGACCTAGGAGCCGCAGCTAGCCTAATATAAAGCGGAGGCGACTGTTCAGGTCCGGGTGCTTTTTTAAACTTTGAAAGGGGGTGAAGTCACGATGGCAGATACTTTAGAACGCATAAAAAAAATAATCGTTGATCGCTTAGATGTTGAGGAATCAAAAGTAACAATGGAAGCTTCATTTAAAGACGATTTAGAGGCAGATTCCCTTGATGTAGTTGAACTAGTAATGGAACTTGAAGATGAGTTTGATATGGAAATTTCTGATGACGATGCAGAAAAAATTCAAACGGTAGGCGATGCTGTAAATTACATAAACAGCAATCAGTAACACTACTTTAAATAATTAAAAGAGCTTTTATTGTTATATACAGAAAAGGGCTGTTCCAAAGAGGAGTAGACTCCTCAATTACAACTGTTAATGGTTAAAAAATTCATGGATGTTGTAGTTAGAACGAGGAAGTCAGATCCTCTGGGATAGCCCCATACTGTTTTCTAGAATGGATGTGAAAACATGGATTTTTCGATATTACAACAAAAACTAGGTATTCAATTCAATAATGAAAGTTTGTTAAAACAGGCTTTCACCCATTCATCCTATGTGAATGAGCATCGTAAAAAATATTCTCAAGATAATGAAAGACTGGAGTTTCTAGGTGACGCGGTTTTAGAGTTAGGTGTTTCACAATACCTGTATAAGGAATATCCAAAAATGGCAGAGGGAGAGCTTACAAAGCTTCGAGCATCGATTGTATGTGAACCTTCACTAGTTAGCTTTGCGAATGATATTGACTTTGGTCAATACATTTTACTCGGTAAAGGTGAGGAATTGACAGGTGGAAGAAACAGACCAGCTCTTCTTGCGGATGTATTCGAATCGTTTATTGGAGCGTTATACTTAGATAAGGGCTTTGGTGACGTCATTACATTTTTAGAGCAATATGTTTATCCAAAAATAGATACAGGTGCTTTTTCCCATGCGATGGATTATAAGAGTCAATTGCAAGAAGTTATACAACAAAACAAAAATAATATCATTGAGTATGCAATTGTAGAGGAACGAGGACCAGCTCATAACCGCGAATTTGTAGCTGAAGTGAAGGTTAATTCTAAAGTAGTAGGTACCGGGATCGGACGAACTAAAAAAGAGGCGGAACAACGCGCAGCTAAAAAAGCATTAGACGCAACAAATAATAAAAACTGACACGCTAAAATAGCAGGTGTCAGTTTTTATTTTCATATTTTCTGTATAGATTGTCATCATTATTGTTCATCAGCCTTAAGTTAGCACTGCGTTTACTTTCTGCTAGAAGCTAACTCTTCAACAAATGCTTGTGTTTCCGCAACACTAAGTTGTCCTTTTTGTTTAATTAAATCATATAGGGACTTAAGTTCATCATATTTTTCTAAGTCATAATCATCCGGATCCATAATTGATCGATTAACAACTTTTAAATGATCAGCAATTTCGTTAATAATAAATGCTAGGTTTTCTTTTGTCGGTTCATTTAAACTCATGTAAACACTCCTTATAAATATAGTATTTCTTTTCATATTTTATTTGCAGTATGCTTTGTTGCTAGTGCATTTTGCACACATACTTCTATGTCTATTATCTTTATGATAAAATAAATTAGTTGAATTGCAAAACTATAACTGAAAGTTTTTTTAAAATACATAATAAATTATTATTTTTTAGTGCGTATTCAAAAAGTCGCCGTTGGTCATTTGGTGACTTGTGAACAACCTCTTTTACATAGAAAATGTCAGGTAATAGGAGAATGATTATGTTCCTTAAACGATTAGATACAGTTGGATTTAAATCATTTGCTGAACGTATTTCTGTTGACTTTGTTACAGGAGTAACAGCAGTAGTTGGTCCAAATGGAAGTGGAAAAAGTAATATAACGGACGCTATTCGCTGGGTGCTTGGTGAACAATCTGCTAGGTCACTGCGAGGATCAAAAATGGAAGATATCATTTTCCAAGGAAGTGATTCTAGAAAAGCTTTAAATGTAGCTGAGGTGACACTTACTTTAGACAACTCTGACCAAACGTTACCAATTGAGTATGACGAGGTTAGTGTAACACGAAGAGTATATCGTTCGGGCGAAAGTGAATTTTTAATTAATAAGCAAGCTTGTCGTTTAAAGGATATTGTTGATTTATTCATGGATTCAGGCTTAGGTAGAGAAGCCTTCTCGATTATTAGTCAAGGAAAAGTAGAGGAAATTTTAAGCTCAAAAGCAGAAGAGCGTCGAACAATATTTGAAGAAGCTGCGGGTGTCTTAAAATATAAAAATAGGAAAGAAAAAGCTGAATATAAACTTGCTGAAACACAAGAAAACCTCAATCGAGTAGAAGATATTATTTATGAAATTGAAAGTCAATTAGATCCTCTTAAGGAACAAGCTGCTGTTGCTACCGATTACTTGCAAAAAAAGGATCAACTAAAAGAACAAGAGATTTCATTATTAATTGCTGAAATTGAACAGCTTCATTCTCAGTGGAAAACCTTGTTAGAAAAAATGGAAGAAGAAAAGCAGTATGAGCTTGAATTGAAAACCGGCATTCAAAAGAAAGAAGCTCATGTAGAACAGGAGCGCAGTCAAATTCAGGCATTAGATGAATCAATTGAGGAACTTCAGGAGTCCTTGCTTATTTTTACGAAAGAGATAGAGAGTTTAGAAGGAAACAAGAAGCTTGTTCATGAACGTTTAAAGCATTTTGAAGAAAATAAGCAAAAATTAGAAGAAGAGGGTATTGTGTTACGTGATCGCATCGTAAAGGTTGAGAAAGATCTTCATAGTGAAAAGGAAAAACTAAAGCAAGATTTGAATATGCGAAATAAAACGAAGAATAAGCTTGAGGAATTATCAAGTAAAATGGCAACCACAGAGGAAAATATTCAGGATCAAATTGAGGAACGGAAAAGCGAATACATTGAATATTTAAATCAGCAAGCCGCTATGAGAAATGAAAGGCAAACAATTGAAAAACAACTTTCACAAATTGAAGCAAAGCGGCTAAACCAAGATAGTAAATTTCAAGGATTAACTGGGGAACGGGAAAGGTTAGAGGATGAGTTACAACAACTAAATCAAGAATTGAAGCATGATTATGAAGCTCGTGTGGAAGCAGAAGATAAATTACAAACACTAAAGCAAGAAATTGAAGCTGATAAGGAACGGTATCAGGATTTACAAACAAAGCTCTACCAAGGGTACCAATATATCGAAAAATTAAAGTCAAAAAAAGAAATGCTTGAGGAAATGAAGGAGGACTTTCAAGGATTCTTTCAAGGAGTAAAGGAAGTACTAAAGGCGAGAGATGGGAATGAATTGGAAGGCATTCATGGTGCAGTTATTGAGCTGTTGAATGTTCCATCGTCTTATATAACGGCGATAGAAACTGCGCTTGGCGGACAAGCACAGCACATCGTTGTTAAGGATGAAACTGTTGCTCGTCATGTGATTCATTGGTTAAAGCGCACAAATAAAGGCAGAGCTACTTTCTTACCGATGAATGCGATGAAGCCAAAATATATTGCCAAGCATTTATTATCTGGGATAACTCGTCATGAGGGTTTTGTTGGTATTGGTACTGACTTAATTCAATATGAGCGTGCTTATCATGATGTGATGAACCATTTGCTAGGGAATATTGTGATTGCAAAAGATCTCCGAGCTGCAAATGAAATTGCTGTTCAATTGCAGCGAAAGTTTCGAGTTGTCACGCTGGAAGGAGATGTTGTAAATCCGGGTGGGTCAATGTCCGGTGGTGCTCAGAAGAAAACAAATCAATCACTTTTTACAAGAGAAAGAGATTTGAAAGATGTTACGGAAAAGCTATCTAGCTATGAGCAAAAGGCTAAGGAATTTGAGAAAAAAGTAAAAGCGCATAAAGAAGCAATGGATCAAAAGGAAAGTAGATTAGAAGTGTATCGTAGTGAAATCAGTGATAAGCATGAACGAGAGCAATCTTTACGCTCTAAAGTCATGGAAAAAGAAGTTAATATCAATCACCTTAACGAAAATTTAAAATTGTATGATCAGGATAAACTACAATTTGAACAAGACTTGACGGGCTTAATGGAACGGGATAAGGGGTTGAGTGAGCAACTAGAAAGCTTGAATCAACAATTAACTTCCATTCAAAGGGAAATAGATGATTTATCAGAGCAACAATCGACATTTCAAAAAAGTCAAAAAGAGCTTGAAGAGTCGTACCATCAATTACAAATAACGTTTGCAGAACAAGAAAGTCAGCTTAAGAATCAAAAAGAAAAGACAAGTCAGCTTGAAGCCAATTTACAGGAATATCAGCAGTCATATCAAGCCAATCAAGATCAACTGAATGGAATACTTTCCTTTCACGAAAATATTCAATCAGAAGAAGATATTGAATCTAAGCTTGCAGAACAGCAGGAGGAAAAGGATCAAACATTGCATAGCATTCAGACACGTCGAGCAGAAAGAGCAAAACGAACTCAATTGGTGAATGACACAGAAAGAGAATTAAAAGAGGAACATCGTTTACATCAAGCAACAGTGCAAGCAATTCAGGATAAAGAAGTAAAAGCCAATCGTTTGGATGTTGAGCTCGAAAATAGACTTAATCATTTGCAGACGGAGTACATGATTACTTTTGAGAGAGCAAGTCAAGAATATGAAAAAGCTAATGATATTGAAAAAACCAGACAAGCAGTAAAGCTGATAAAACGTTCGATAGAAGAGTTAGGCACTGTTAATATCGGTGCAATAGATGAATATGAAAGGATTCAGGAGCGATATCAGTTTTTAACAGAACAACAGACCGATCTCATTCAGGCTAAGGATACATTGTACAGTGTGATTTCTGAGATGGATGAAGAGATGAAACGACGGTTCGAAACAACTTTCTACCAAATAAAAGAAGAATTTACACTTGTTTTTCAACAGTTATTTGGTGGAGGCCGAGCTGAACTAAAATTAACGGATCCTTCGAATATCTTAAATACTGGTGTAGATATTGTTGCACAACCTCCAGGTAAGAAACTTCAGCACCTTGGTTTATTATCCGGTGGTGAACGTGCCTTAACTGCGATTGCACTATTGTTTGCTATATTAAGAATTAGACCTGTTCCGTTTTGTGTTTTAGATGAAGTGGAAGCAGCCTTAGATGAAGCTAATGTTAATCGTTTTGCTAGATATTTAAAGGTTTATAGTGAAAACACGCAATTTATTGTTATTACACATCGAAAAGGTACCATGGAAGAAGCAGATGTCTTGTATGGTGTAACGATGCAGGAATCTGGAGTTTCTCGCTTAGTATCCGTAAAACTAGAAGATACAGCAGAGCTAGTTCAGACATAAGTAAGAAAGGAAGATTGGATGAGTTTTTTCAAAAAGCTAAAAGAAAAATTTTCTACGAATGAACAAGAAACAGATGTTTCAGAAAAATATAAAGAAGGTATGGCTAAAACAAGAGGATCTTTTTCAAGTAAAATCAATGATCTTGTAGCCCGGTATCGTAAGGTAGATGAGGATTTTTTCGAAGATTTAGAGGAAATATTAATATCTTCAGATGTCGGAGTAGCAACCGTAATGGAATTAATCGACGAGCTTAAAATGGAAGTGAAACGCCAAAATATTAAAGATTCTCAGAAAGTTAAAGAAGTAATTTCTGAAAAACTAGTTGAAATCTATTATGGGGATGATGACGAAGCAGTTGAGGAACTAAATGTGCAGGAAGATCAATTATCAGTCATTTTATTTGTAGGTGTCAATGGAGTTGGTAAGACAACAACCATTGGGAAAATGGCTCATAAGCTTAAGGAAGAGGGGAAAAAGGTTATACTTGCTGCGGGAGATACTTTCCGGGCGGGAGCAATTGAACAGCTTGAAGTCTGGGGAGAGCGTGTTGGTGTAGAAGTTATCAAGCATAATGCTGGCAGTGACCCTGCTGCAGTCATCTATGATGGTGTACAAGCTGCGAAATCTCGAAAGGCAGATGTTCTCCTATGTGACACAGCTGGAAGACTTCAGAATAAAGTTAACTTAATGAATGAATTGTCCAAAGTAAAGCGTGTCATCGAAAGGGAAATTCCTGAGGCTCCACATGAAGTATTACTTGTATTAGATGCTACAACTGGACAAAATGCGATGAGCCAAGCGAAAACATTCTCAGAAGCAACCGATGTGTCAGGAATTGTATTAACGAAATTAGATGGGACTGCCAAAGGTGGAATCGTCTTAGCGATTCGTAACGAATTAAATATTCCTGTAAAATTTGTAGGATTGGGAGAAAAAGTAACAGATTTGCAGCAATTCGATGCACATGCATTTGTCTATGGTTTATTTGCAGACATGCTAGAGGCAGAGTAATACTTGGATGAAATGGGATCGTTAGACAATGGTAATTTCCTTGACAGGATGACATGAATTCCGATAATATTTACTATTGTAAAGGTATTTCACTTAACAAGGGGTGCTCGTTTTGTTAGAAAAAACAACCCGAATTAACTTTTTATTAGATTTTTATCAAGAGTTGCTAACTGAAAAGCAGCGTAATTATATGCAAATGTATTATTTAGAAGACTATTCTCTAGGTGAAATTTCTGAATCCTATCAGGTTTCCAGACAGGCCGTATATGATAACATTCGCCGTACAGAAGCAATGCTTGAAGGATATGAACAAAAGCTTCATTTATATGAAAAATTTCAGAAGAGAAAGCAAGTTGTTGAGCAATTGGAACAATACTTGTTTGATGAAGCAAATACCGAGATACTAGAGTTACTACATGTACTCAAAGAATTAGATTAGGAGGCGAGTACGATGGCATTTGAAGGTTTATCCGACCGCCTGCAAAGTACGATAAAAAAGATTAAGGGCAAAGGTAAAGTTTCTGAACAAGATGTAAAAGAAATGACACGTGAGGTTCGACTTGCTTTATTAGAAGCTGACGTTAACTTTAAAGTGGTTAAAGATTTTGTCAAGCGCGTGAAAGAACGTGCTGTCGGGCAAGAAGTAATGGAAAGTCTTACGCCAGGACAACAAGTTATTAAAGTGGTAAAAGAAGAACTCCAAGCGTTAATGGGAGGAGAACAAAGTAAGATTGCAGTTGCTGACAAGCCTCCTACCGTTATTATGATGGTCGGTTTACAAGGGGCCGGGAAAACAACAACTACTGGTAAATTAGCTAATCTACTACGAAAAAAATATAACCGGAATCCTATGCTCGTTGCAGCTGACGTGTATCGCCCTGCTGCCATTAACCAGTTAGAAACGATTGGCAAACAATTAAGTATGCCAGTGTTTTCTCTTGGTACGGAGGCAAATCCGGTCGATATTGCTAATCAAGCAGTGGCACAAGCCAAGGAAGAACATCATGATTATGTGATTATTGATACTGCGGGTAGATTGCATGTTGATAATGACTTAATGGATGAACTTCAACAAATAAAAGCAGACGTAAATCCAAATGAAATTTTCTTAGTTGTCGATGCGATGACAGGTCAAGATGCTGTTAACGTAGCTGAAAGCTTTAATGAACAGTTAGATATTACTGGTGTTGTTTTAACGAAGCTGGATGGTGATACAAGAGGTGGTGCAGCATTATCGATCAAAGCTGTGACAGAGAAGCCTATTAAGTTTGCAGGTATGGGAGAAAAACTAGATGAACTTGAGGCTTTTCACCCAGAGCGGATGGCTTCTAGGATATTAGGGATGGGAGATGTTTTGTCTCTTATTGAAAAGGCCCAAGATAATGTCGATGAAAAGAAAGCGAAGGAATTGGAAGAGAAAATGCGCTCCGCCTCTTTTACATTTGATGATTTCTTAGAACAAATGGGTCAAGTTCGAAACATGGGACCTTTAGAGGATTTACTCGGTATGCTTCCTGGTGCGAATAAAATGAAAGGACTAAAAAATGTTCAAATCGATGAAAAACAAATCTCTCATGTAGAAGCGATCATTCAGTCGATGACGAAACAAGAACGACAGGATCCTAGTCTGATGAATGCAAGTCGTAAAAAAAGAATTGCAAAAGGATCAGGTCGTTCTGTATCTGAGGTGAATCGATTGCTCAAGCAATTTGAGGAAATGAAAAAAATGATGAAGCAAATGACGAATATGCAAAAGGGGAAAAAAGGCAAAAAGGGCAAGGGAATAAATTTCCCATTCATGTAATGGAAAAACACTTTACAGACATTTAAAGTTCTGATACAATCTAAACTTGTGATAAACAATAATTGGAGGTGCGATAAAAATGGCAGTAAAAATTCGCCTTAAGCGTATGGGTTCAAAAAGAAACCCATTTTATCGTGTAGTAGTAGCTGATTCACGTTCTCCTCGTGATGGACGTTTAATTGAACAAATTGGCACATACAATCCGGTTGCTAACCCGGTTGAAGTGAAACTAGATGAAGAGAAAGCACTTGACTGGATGGCTAAAGGAGCTAAGCCTAGCGATACTGTACGTAATTTATTTTCTAATGAAGGCATCATGAAGAAATTCCACGACATGAAAAATCAAAAGTAAAGTAGTGTGATATCATGAAGGCCTTAATTGAAACAATAGTGTCACCATTGGTTGATTATCCAGAAGACATCGTTGTTACAGAAAAGGAAGAGGATCATAAGATTGTCTATCACTTAACTGTAAATCCAGACGATGTTGGTAAAGTAATCGGTAAAAATGGTAGAATAGCTAAAGCCATTCGAACTGTTGTTTATGCAGCTGGATCAGATACAAAGAAACGTATTTATCTGGATATTATGTAATGGGGGAGGGGGAAACCTTTCCCTTTTTGCACGTTAAGAAAGCATAAAATTTTAGCAGAGGAGTATTCGGGTAACTTTATCTTTTTCCAAGTGAGGCTGAAAAGAGTGAATATCATTCAAAAAATTCCCGTTAAACAAGTATTAACAGATGATAGTAAAGAAAAGATGAATCAAAAATTTTGTCATAAGAAACAACAACTTGACCAAGAGTGTCAACAATTATTATTTGAACAGAAAAAATTGCAGAACAAAAACGGCATATCTAAACAAGAAGTATATAAACGGTTTCAACAAGAAATAATGAGACGCAAAGAACAAATCAAGTGGATTGAATTCCAATTAGAACAATTGGAAATTTTGCCAATAGGTAGTGAACTTATAGAAAGAGAAGTTGAGGCTCTTGTTGAGGTTAGCGAAGGATCAAATTGGCAAGAATTAATGGAGAATAAAGCTATTATTATAAAAGATGATATCGTTATTCGAATAGAATAGCAGGTGATTGAAAATGTTTAATGTTGGAAAAATTGTTAATACACATGGTATTAACGGTGAAGTAAGAGTAATAAGGATTACTGATTTTGAAGATAGATTTAATATAGGACAATCGCTACTTTTATTTACAAAAGATAGTAATGATCCAGTTCGCGTCGTTGTTGATGGACATAGGAAACACAAAAATTTTGATTTATTGCATTTTGAATCGTATGATTCTATTAACGCTGTTGAAGGCTTCAAAAATGGGATGTTAAAGATTACGGAAGACCAATTAAGTCCCTTAGAAGAGGATGAATACTACTATCACCAAATCATAGGTTGTGATGTTTATACGACTTCTGGGGAATTCATAGGAAATATTAAAGAAATATTATCACCTGGTGCTAATGATGTCTGGGTTGTCAAAAGGGATAAACAAAAGGATTTACTCGTTCCGTATATCGTTGACGTCGTTAAAGATGTTAATCCAAAAGAGCAAAAAGTGGTCATTTATCCAATGGAAGGATTGCTAGATTGATGCGTATTGATATTTTAACTTTGTTTCCGGAGATGTTTGAAGGTGTATTTAATCATTCTATTTTAAAAAAAGCTCAGGATATGGATGTGTTTCAGTATAATTATGTGAATTTTCGAGAATATACGGAGAATAAACATAATAAAGTGGATGATTATCCATATGGTGGGGGCGCAGGGATGGTATTAACACCGCAACCAATTTTTGATGCCGTTGAGGCTGTTAAGCAAAAAACAGACAAGCAGCCAAGAGTTGTTTTAATGTGTCCACAAGGCGAGCCTTATCATCAAGGCAAGGCTGTTGAATTAGCGAAAGAAGATCATCTTGTTTTCATTTGTGGCCATTATGAAGGCTATGACGAGCGTATTAGGGAGCATCTAGTAACTGATGAAATTTCGATAGGAGATTACGTATTAACTGGTGGCGAGTTAGGTGCAATGGTGGTAATTGATAGCGTCGTTCGATTAATTCCTGGTGTATTAGGAAACGAGGCGTCTGCGCCTGAGGATTCTTTTTCTCATGGGTTATTAGAACATCCACACTATACTCGCCCAGCTGATTTTAGAGGGATGAAGGTACCAGATGTATTAACTTCGGGTAATCACGCCAAAATAGAAGAATGGCGAAAAAAACAATCGTTAAAGCGAACCCATGAGCGTCGCAAAGATTTACTTGGAAAATATTCGTTTACAGAACAAGAGTTAGAATGGTTTAAAGAATTCAATGAGTAACTGTTTGTTATTATGTGAAGGATAAATGACCATCAATCGATTTACCTTTACAGAATGATTATTTTTTGTTGAAGTAACTACTGTTATATGATATATTATTTGTTGTGCTTAAGTAGATTACTTGAGTCGTAAAAACGATGTTCCGCTTTCGGTTTCCGTTAAGAGCATTGGTTTGGAAGGAGTGTGACAGGATGCCTAATTTGATTGAAGAAGTGACAAAAGAGCAACTTCGTACGGATCATCCTGATTTCCGTCCTGGTGATACGGTAAAGGTTCACGTTAAGGTTGTCGAAGGTACCCGTGAACGTATCCAGGTATTTGAAGGCGTAGTAATCAAGCGTCAAAACGGCGGAATCAGTGAAACATTCACTGTACGTAAGATATCTTACGGCGTAGGAGTTGAACGTACTTTCCCAGTACATTCACCACGTGTTGATAAGATTGAAGTAAGCCGTCGTGGTAAAGTACGTCGTGCAAAACTTTACTATCTACGTGAGCTACGTGGTAAAGCTGCACGTATTAAAGAAATTCGCTAGTTAGTAATGTAAAAGGAGCTTGCATCGTCAAGCTCCTTTTTTCTAGCTTAAAATAAAACATTCATTTATCTTTGATATTGACAAGTGTATGATGGTGAATGGATAAAATAAATTCCGTAAACAATAATCACGTGTTTGTACATAGAGTTCTTGGAGGGTAGCAAATGGCCAGAAAAAAAAGTGAATGGTTTGATTGGATAAAAGCCCTTGTAATTGCTGGTCTTCTAGCCGTTATTGTCCGAATGTTTTTCTTTGCACCAATAGTGGTGGATGGACCTTCTATGCTACCAACATTAAATGATGGTGACTACATGATTGCAAATAAATTCAGCTACATGGTTAGCGAACCAAATAGGTTTGATATTGTTGTTTTTCATGCCACTGCGAACAGGGATTATATAAAGAGAGTCATCGGTCTGCCGGGTGAACATGTCGAAATGAAAGGTGATCAGTTATTTATTGATGGCAAGGCTTTGGACGAGCCTTTTTTAGAGGCCAAAAAAAGAACGATAAATGAAAATCAATCCTATACCTTTGACTTTACTTTAGAGGAATTGCCAGGAGGGTATGAAAAGGTGCCTAAAGGTCATGTTTTTGTTTTAGGTGATAACAGAGGAAATTCAACAGATAGTCGTTTGTTGGGTCCAATTCCTATAAGTCAGTTAGTTGGAAAAGCAAATTTACGATACTGGCCACTAGATCGTATTGGTATTGTTAAATAAATGAAAAGTTTTAATAAAAGATGACTTTCTATTTTCTATCATAATTATATGTACTTACTCAAACGGATAGGATGAATTAAGGTTTTCTTCATGAGTAATTGATTGTAGGCTTAATTTTTCTAAGACATAATGAGGTGATTTCGTGACTATTCAATGGTTTCCAGGACATATGGCCAAGGCAAAAAGAGAAGTCGAAGAAAAGCTAAAGCTAGTAGACTTTGTTATCGAGTTAGTTGATGCAAGAGCACCAGAATCCTCACAAAACCCGATGCTTCATCAAGTGTTAAATCAAAAACCCAAGCTTATGCTTTTAATGAAAAAAGATTTAGCTGATCCCAACCAAACCAATAATTGGATTACATATTTTAATACAAAGGGGATACCTGCTTTGGCTGTGGATGTGCAACAAAAGCAAGATATTCAGCAAGTTATTAGCATGGCAAAAGAAATGGGTAAAGAAAAGCTAGAAAAATTAAAGAAAAAAGGAATAAGACCTAGGCCGGCACGTGCAATGATTCTAGGGATACCTAATGTGGGGAAGTCGACACTAATTAATCGACTTGCTCATAAAAAAATAGCGAAGACTGGTGATCGACCAGGTGTTACCACAAATCAGCAATGGATTAAAGTAAAGAAGGATTTTGAACTACTAGATACACCAGGGATATTGTGGCCTAAATTTGAAGATCAGCAGGTAGGATATCGTTTAGCCGCTATCGGGACGATAAAGGATCAATTGTTACCATTGGAGGATATCGCTGCGTTTATCATCGATTATTTAAGAGATAATTACCCGACGATTTTAGAATCCCGCTTTGAAATAATTCCTAATATGGACGATATGATAGAAATATTTGAATCCATTGGACGACGAAGAGGATGCCTTGAAAGTGGTGGTAAAGTGAACATGGAAAAAACTGCCGAAGTAATAATACGTGACTTACGGTCTGGCAGATTAGGGAGATTAACTTTGGAAACAATAACTAACTAATAGAAAAACCGGGTATGCATGCCCGGTTTTTCTTTTCGCGATTATAAAAATAGTTTAAGATAAAATGTAAAGTAACCGATAGGATAAATAACGGGGGATTTCTGGGATGAAACAAACAATAGCAACAATTAGTGATCGATTATTTCGAGATGAATTTTCTAAAGAAGAACTTGTTCAATTGAAGCAGGATAAACGAGTAGGAATACAGAGGTTGTTAAAAAAATATGAACGCAAGCTTGAAAGAGAACAAATGCAACGACAACATTTTGAACAAATGATGACTTTTGAAAACTTTCAATATGATTTAGGAAAACAAATGGTTGCAGGATTAGATGAAGTTGGAAGAGGTCCACTAGCTGGTCCAGTTGTTGCTGCTGCAGTAGTTCTACCTGCGGATTTTTACCTTGGTGGGTTGAATGATTCAAAGCAATTATCAAAACAAACAAGAGAAGCTTATTTTGAAGAAATAACACAACGGGCTATCACCTATGGAGTCGGTGTAATACATAATCAAGAAATCGATCGAATGAACATTTATGAAGCGACTAAAAAAGCAATGAAAAAAGCAATTCAATTACTAAGCCCAATTCCAGATCATGTATTAATTGATGCAATGAAACTTGACGATTTACCTTGTACAAGTGAGTCAATTACGAAAGGCGATCAAAAAAGTGTGTCGATTGCAGCAGCCAGTATCATTGCAAAAGTTACTAGAGATCGTATGATGGAAGAACTGCATCAAACATACCCGCATTATAATTTTGCATCTAATGTGGGATACGGAACAAAAGAGCATTTAGAAGCGGTTGAACGTCATGGCATTTGTCCTTATCATCGACAGTCTTTCGAACCAATTCAATCTTTTGTGAAATGACTGTGTTAGTGATGATGTTGATTTTTGATTAATTAGGAGTGGATGGTAGTGACAAGGGTGAATTTTTTTTCAGGAAAAGCACCACATCAAATACATGGACAATCAAGTATTTTTAAAAATGATACAAGCCTTCGCCCGGGTCAGTTATTGGTCGGGAAAGTAACGAATATTTATCCGAACCAACAAGCCCAAGTTTTAATAAATGGTAGACCTTTTGTCGCTAACCTACAAACATCAATTCTTTTAAATGAAGAATATTGGTTCCAAATCAAATCTATTAGCAGTGTTATACAGTTGAAGGTACTTTCTGATAAACCTGTATCTAAACGAAATCAAATGGATATTTTGTTAAAAAGTATTGGATTACCTGCTACAAAAGAATATCAACAGGCTGTTTCTATGCTATTGGACGAAAATATTCCGCTTGAACAATCTAGCTTAAGACAACTATCCAATCTTTTAAATGAGTTGGATCGTCCACTTTCATCAAAGGTGTTCGCTTTTATGTCCAGTCGAGGGTTTCCGATGCAATTATCTATTTATGATGCATTGTTTTCAAAAGAGACCTTTGATTTAGGTGAACAAATGAAACAATTGATACCTGAATTAAAGGTGCTTACTAAGAAAAATAGTTCACACGAATCTTTGTTAAAAAGGTTGTTATCCTTTACAAATGTGGACAACACTGCTGATTCACGGTCATTATGGAATATATTATTCTCAGAGGCTTATAACAAAGATCCGAATATATACTTGCTTTTAAAGTCTGCAAATATTCTACCAGAATCAATGGACTTTTCTGAGTGGAAAGCTTTTTTGGAGATGCGGGATCAATACAATCAAACATCAAGTTTGAATGAAGCAATAAGTTCTTTATTATCATTGATTCAAACAGAAAAAGATTCTGCTTCTCCATCACACAAACACATAAATGATTATTTACTAGAAGCTTTCAAGAATCTTTTATATAAGCAATTACCACCTAATATAGAAAAGACTTTAATTCATTTGTTAGCTAATAACATGACGCAGCAACAGCATGAAAGCTTGTCTAACGTTAAAGATGACTTTTTTATTCAGTTTAAAAACACAGTATATTTCTTAGGTTTAACGGATGAAAACAATATAAAAAACAATGATTTTGATATCAGCAGACAACCATTTGAACAATCACTGAAATCATTACTTCTTCAAGTAGTTAATGATGATGGAAGCATGGAAGAAAAATTGAATCCATTACTTAAGATGATAAATGGTATTCAGTTAGCTTCATTTTCGGAAGAAGATCATTTTACTCAAGTAAGCTTGCAAATTCCTGGTGGGAAATTGGGAGTTGACAGTGATATCTATTTGGATATGGAAGGTAAAAAAAATAATGCAGGTGAAATAAATCCGGATTTTTGCCGGGTTGTTTTTTACCTTGAGTTAAAAAACATAGGGGAAACGATGATAGATATGCAGATACAAAAGCGACTTGTTAAACTAACCATTCGAAATAAGAATTCTGAAGTAGCGCCCATTCTAATGAAATTAAAACCAATGATTAAGCATGCACTAGAGAATATTAATTATCAATTGTCATCTGTGCAGTTTCGTGGATTTGATGATGACGAAATAGGCGCTAGTTCTACTGTTCAGTCATCTTTTAAACCAAAGAATCAAGGAGTCGATTATAGAATATGAGTCATGAGTCTAAGAAAAAGGCAGTTGCATTAAAGTATGATCAAAAACAAGATGCTTCACCAAAGGTTATGGCAAATGGAAAGGGATTTGTTGCTGACAATATCATTAATCAAGCCCTTGAGAATAATGTTCCAATTCAGGAAGATTCGACACTTGTTGAGCTTTTATCACAATTAAATATTAAGGAGAATATTCCAGAAGAGCTCTATCAGGCAGTAGCTGAAGTATTTGCTTATATTTATCAGACAGATAAACAATTCGAAGGGCGAAATAAGTAAAAGAGGATGTTCAAAAAGTTACCATATGATAAGCGGCGTATCTCTTCGTTGGCTCGTTCTTCCGGTTCTGAGGAAGCTTCGACGCCTTGATTTTCTTGCTTAAATTTACTAACTTTATAAATGCGCACTAAAATGTAATTTATTACAAATAAATTAATTAAAGGTAATTTGTGGACAATTTACGACTTTTTTTTATACAATGAATTTGCAGTGAATATTTGATGGGAGGATGTATCATGAACATACACGAGTATCAAGGCAAAGAAATTTTGCGTAAATACGGCGTTGCAGTTCCTAATGGCCGTGTCGCATATACGGTAGATGAAGCTGTGGAAGCTGCAGAAAAATTAGGTAGTAGTGTATCGGTAGTTAAAGCACAAATTCATGCTGGTGGAAGAGGAAAAGCAGGCGGAGTAAAAGTTGCTAAAAATCTTGACGAAGTACGTACATACGCGAATGAGATTCTTGGAAAAACACTGGTAACACACCAAACTGGCCCTGAAGGCAAAGAAGTAAAGCGTTTGCTTATTGAAGAAGGCTGTGACATCAAACAAGAATATTATGTAGGTCTAGTTTTAGATCGTGCAACGTCTAGAGTAACAATGATGGCGTCTGAAGAAGGTGGAACAGAGATTGAAGAGGTTGCAGCAGAAACTCCTGAAAAAATTTTCAAGGAAGTTATTGATCCAGTTGTAGGACTAAGTCCGTTCCAAGCTAGAAGATTAGCTTTTAACATTAATATTCCAAAAGAGTATATCTCAAAAGCTGTAAAATTTATGCTTGGACTTTATCAAGTGTTTGTTGAAAAAGATTGCTCCATTGCTGAAATTAATCCATTAGTTACAACTGGAGACGGAGATGTATTAGCTTTGGATGCAAAGTTGAACTTTGATGATAATGCCTTGTTCCGTCAAAAGGATATTCAAGAATACCGTGATTTAGATGAAGAAGATGCAAAGGAAATTGAAGCAAGTAAATTTGATTTAAGCTATATTGCTTTGGATGGAAATATCGGTTGTATGGTTAACGGGGCTGGACTAGCAATGGCGACAATGGATATTATTAAGCACTATGGCGGTGAACCGGCTAACTTCCTTGATGTTGGGGGCGGTGCTACTGCTGAAAAAGTTACAGAAGCTTTTAAAATCATTTTGTCCGATTCAAATGTAAAAGGTATTTTAGTAAACATCTTTGGTGGAATTATGAAGTGTGATGTCATTGCTGAAGGTGTTATAGAAGCTACAAAACAAGTTGGTTTAGAAATTCCACTTGTTGTACGTTTAGAAGGAACAAATGTTGAGCTAGGTAAAAAGATATTAGCTGAGTCTGGTTTAAATATAACAGCTGCTGAGTCGATGGCAGACGGTGCTGAAAAAATCGTTTCCTTAGTTAAATAAAGTTTGTGATAAAACGTTTAAAATATGAGTAGCTAGGAATTAAAAGAAAGGACGGACGAAAATGAGTGTATTTGTAAATAAAGATACGAAAGTGTTGGTTCAAGGTATCACTGGTGCCACAGCACTTTTTCATACGAAACAAATGCTAGAATATGGAACAAATATCGTTGGCGGTACTTCACCTGGTAAAGGTGGTACAGAGGTAGAAGGGGTACCAGTTTTTAATACGGTTGAGGAAGTTGTAAAAGCTACTGGTGCAAATGCTTCTGTCATATACGTACCAGCTCCATTTGCAGCAGACGCAATTATTGAAGCTGCTGATGCAGGTTTGGACTTAGTGATTTGTATTACCGAGCATATTCCAGTGATGGACATGGTGAAGGTAAAGCGTTATTTAGAGGGAAAGAAAACTAGATTAGTAGGACCAAACTGTCCAGGTGTTATTACTCCGGAAGAGTGTAAAATTGGTATTATGCCAGGTTATATCCACAAAAAAGGACATATTGGTGTTGTTTCTCGTTCAGGGACATTGACCTATGAAGCTGTTCATCAGTTATCGGAAGAAGGATTTGGACAATCGACAGCAGTAGGTATCGGTGGTGACCCTGTTAATGGAACAGACTTCATTGATGCATTAAAAGCATTTAACGAAGATGCTGACACAGAAGCTGTTATGATGATTGGTGAAATAGGCGGTACGGCAGAAGAGGAAGCTGCTGAATGGGTGAAAGCTAATATGACAAAGCCTGTAGTAGGGTTTATTGGTGGAGCAACAGCACCTCCAGGAAAGCGTATGGGACATGCTGGTGCGATTATTTCTGGTGGTAAAGGTACTGCAGATGAAAAAATTAAAGTGATGAATAATTGCGGTATTAAAGTGGCAGAAACACCGTCTGTTATGGGTGAGACATTGATCGGTGTATTAAAAGAAAAAGGACTTTACGAAAAGTGTAAAACACACTAATTTATTAGAGCTGGCTCTAAAACAGTTAGGGCCAGCTTTTCATATTAAAAATTACAACTGAATAAAGGGTGATGCAATTGAAAGATAGAAAAAAGCGTTTAGTTCATTTACACCGGTCCAAAGCTGCTACTAGGCCATTGATTCGTAAGCTGCTAACTATTGATCCCACACTTCAAAGCCTCTATGATCTTCGTCCTAAGGATTTTATTCATTATTTATCTCTACCATCCTCCCGAGCAACTGAACTCTTTAAAGATCTCCACAATCGTCGTATGATGGATATTGTGCTGCAGGATATAGAGCAGTACCATGTATTGACAATATTTGATTCTAATTATCCACCACTGTTAAAGGAAATTAAAGATCCCCCCATTGTATTATATTTACTCGGAAACCCTCAATTAGTATGTCAAATGCCATCGTTAAGTGTTGTAGGCACTAGAAATCCAACAGTTGAAGCAAAACGAAAATTAGACAAGGTTATTTTACCTTTAATATTAAAAGATTGGGTGATTATTAGTGGAATGGCAAGGGGGATTGATGGAATGGCCCATCAATTAGCCTTGGACAATGACGGAAAAACAATAGCAGTATTAGGAAGCGGATTTGAACATATATATCCAAGGGAACATAAACGATTGTTTGAAAAACTTGCTCAAAACCAATTAGTTATATCGGAGTATCCCCCTGATTTACGAGCTAATCATTATCATTTCCCAGAGAGGAATCGAATTATAAGTGGGCTCGGATTTGGGACTGTTGTTATTGAGGCAAAGGAAAAAAGTGGTTCCTTAATAACGGTAGATCAGGCGTTAGATCAAGGGAGAGAAGTATATGCTGTTCCAGGATCACCACTTGTTAGTCAAACCGGCGGTTGTCATAAAATGATTCAAGAGGGTGCCAAATTAGTTCAAAGTACCTATGACATTTTAGAAGATTGGATCGAACAACAGGAAAAATGGTGTACGTTTTTGTCGAAATAATTTGATAAATAGAAACATAAGGATACAAATGATGGATGTTACGTTTGACAAAACCTAATATTATATTTAATAATAGGGAAGATTTATCAAACTTGGATTATTGTATAACTAAATGTATATCTAGCAAATATATAGTATACTACGTGACAACAACTTAACTATTTGTACATAGTAATATACAAATATTATATGAAATCAACAATCACCTCTTGGGAGGAAAAAATATGGCAGATTATCTTGTAATTGTGGAATCTCCAGCTAAAGCAAAAACAATTGAAAGATATTTAGGTAAAAAGTATAAAGTAAAAGCATCAATGGGACATGTGAGAGATTTGCCCAAAAGTCAAATGGGTGTCGATGTTGAGAGTGAGTATAAACCAAAATATATAACCATTCGAGGCAAAGGTCCAGTATTAAAAGAGCTTAAGTCAGCAGCAAAGAAAGCTAAAAAAGTATTTCTTGCTGCCGACCCCGATAGAGAAGGGGAAGCTATTGCATGGCACCTGGCTCATAGTTTAGAAATTGATGAAGGTTCTAAATGTAGAGTGGTATTTAATGAAATAACCAAGGACGCAATAAAAGAATCATTTAAACATCCTCGATCTATTAACATGGATTTGGTAGATGCACAACAAGCGCGTCGAATACTTGACCGTTTAGTCGGCTACAATATTAGTCCTTTACTATGGAAAAAAGTAAAGAAGGGTTTAAGTGCAGGTAGAGTGCAATCAGTTGCGGTTAAAATGATCATAGACAGAGAAAGAGAAATTAACAACTTTCAACCTGAAGAGTATTGGTCAATAGAAGCAGCTTTTTTAAAAGATAAAGAGGAGTTTAATGGTGCCTTTTACGGAGTTGAAGGTAAAAAAACAGAATTAAAAAACAAGGATGATGTAGATAAAATACTTGATCGCTTGAATGGTAAAAACTTTAAGGTAGATAAAGTAAATAAAAGAGAAAGAAGAAGAAATCCAGCACCACCTTTTATTACCTCGTCGTTACAGCAAGAAGCAGCTAGGAAATTAAATTTTCGTGCGAGAAAAACGATGATGGTTGCACAGCAATTATATGAAGGAATTGATTTGGGTAAAGCAGAGGGTGGCATTACAGGTCTAATCACATACATGCGTACTGATTCAACTCGTATATCTGATACAGCAAAAAATGAAGCAACTAATTATATTACGGAGACTTTTGGCAAAGAATATTTAGGTGTTAAAAAACCGAATAAAAAATCAGAAGGAGCACAGGATGCGCATGAGGCGATACGACCAACTTCAGCATTTCGAGATCCTAAATCGTTAAAACCTGTTCTTTCTCGTGATCAATATAGGCTCTATAAGTTGATATGGGATCGCTTTACAGCTAGCCAAATGGCACCAGCAGTCATGGATACAGTTACTGTTCATTTGTTAAATGAAGGAGTAGAGTTTAGAGCCACTGGTTCACAAATAAAGTTTAAAGGATTTATGAAAGTATATATTGAAGGAAATGATGATAACAAGAAAGAAGAAGATAGGCTACTTCCTAAATTAGAGGAAGGGATGGTTGTAAAAGCAAGTGATATCAATCCAAACCAACACTTTACGCAACCTCCTCCAAGGTATACAGAAGCTCGACTAGTAAGAGCGATGGAGGAACAGGGGATAGGCCGTCCTTCTACTTATGCACCAACTTTAGATACCATTCAGAGGCGCGGCTATGTAACATTAGATAATCGACGCTTTGTCCCCACTGAGCTAGGGGAGATTGTTATTGATCTAATTAAAGAGTTTTTCCCTGAAATTATAGATGTTGATTTTACAGTGAAAATGGAAGGTGATCTTGACGCTGTAGAAGAAGGAAAAGTTGAGTGGGTAAAAATTATAGATGGATTTTATGGTGGATTTGATAAACGATTAGAGATTGCAGAAAAGGAAATGGAAAAAGTAGAAATCAAAGATGAGCCTGCAGGAATTGATTGTGAAAATTGTGGGCATGAAATGGTTTATAAAATGGGACGATACGGAAAGTTTTTAGCTTGCTCAAATTTTCCGGAGTGCAGAAACACGAAGCCAATCTTGAAGGAAATTGGAGTAAAATGTCCGAAGTGTAAAGATGGTAATGTAGTAGAAAGAAAATCTAAAAAGAGAAGAACATTTTATGGTTGTGATAATTATCCTGAATGTGATTTCATTTCATGGGATAAACCAATATCAAGACCATGTCCAAAATGTGATTCCTTGTTAGTTGAAAAAAAGGTTAAAAAGGCTACACAGATTCAGTGTACCAATTGTGACTATAAAGAAGAGCCACAAACTTAAGAACAAAAGCGCAAGCGCCCTGGTAGCGACGTATGGACTGGGACTGCGGTTACTCGTCCCACCGAAAACATTTGGACTGAACCGCAGGAGATAAAGGAAACACGGTGAACAAAGTGAACCGATGTTGACTTATCGTACGGAGGTGAGGGAAGTCTCACTAGTCGCTGGGCGCTGGAGCTGGACGTCGCTAACCTACACCATTTATCCACAAGCCAGCCATTTTATAATTTCCATACCATGAAATGAAAAAGTGCTTAGTCAGCACTCAGGCTGTCGAGAAAGTCTCGACAGCCTTATTTTTTTCTCTTATATAAGAAACACACTTCGCTTTCCGCGGGAAGAAAAGTTTTTTAAAAATTTAATCTTTTATTACGGAGTTAGTAATTTTTGTGTATGCCTTGTCTCTGAGATGGAATACTGTTTATTAATAGACATGATTTCTGATTATCTATAAGGCGCACTATAAATAGCAGAGCAAGTTTAAAATATTGACAATAATACATAGGGAGTCTATAATTTCCATTCGGTAAGTAATTTTACTTGACAGTGAAATGAAATATATTTTAAACAATTCAGAATTTTGTTACAATTTGGTAAAATTTATTGCAAGTACAAGCAAACCTATGTTACTATTTATACGCCTTAGGCGAGGTGAATCGATGGATCATTTTCTGCAATCAGAATCCTTATTTGTGGAATATTTAAAAATAGAAAAAAATGCATCACCTTATACAGTTACATATTATCGAGAAGATATTCAATCCTTTTTTACGTTTCTTAAAAGAGAAGGAATAACACACCTTCAATCAGTGGATTATCAGTTTGTGCGTGTTTTTTTAACTTTTCTTTATGAAAAAGGTCTTTCTCGTCGAAGTGTGGCAAGAAAAATTTCTAGTTTAAGAAGCTTATATAAATTTTTGGAAAGGGAATCAATTGTTTCGCAAAATCCTTTTATTAATGTTTCCACACCAAAAATAGATAAACCTGTTCCGGAATTTTTTTATAAACAAGAGCTAGACAAATTATTTACGGTAAATGATTTAACTGATCCACTAGGTCAACGAAATCAAGCGATTCTAGAAATATTGTATGCAACGGGGATTCGAGTAAGTGAATGTGTAGGTTTAACATTAAATGATGTTGATTTTGATTTAAACACTTTACTAGTGTTGGGAAAGGGAAGAAAAGAAAGATATGTGCCCTTTGGTAGTTATGCACGAACTGCATTGAAACTATATGTGGATGATGGCCGAAATGAGCTTTTGCAAAAAGCAAAAGCAAATAACACAAAAGCACTTTTTTTAAATGCAAAAGGAAATCAATTAACAACAAAAGGTGTACGTTTAGTTCTCGATAAAATAGTAAAGGCTGCAGCTTTAACTATTGATATACATCCACATAAATTAAGACATACATTTGCTACACACATGCTTAATGAAGGCGCTGATTTAAGAGTTGTTCAAGAGTTACTAGGTCACGAACATTTGTCATCGACACAAGTATACACTCATGTGACCAAGGATCGTTTACGAAATGTATATATGAATAGTCATCCCAGAGCTAGAAATGGGAAATAAGAGAGTTGAGGTGGAGAAATTGAGTCAGGAATTTCATGCAACCACCATTTTTGCAGTACAGCATAACGGGCAATGTGCAATGAGTGGTGATGGTCAGGTTACAATGGGGAATGCAGTGGTCATGAAACATAAAGCTAAAAAAGTTCGACGATTATTTAAAGGTAAAGTGTTGGCTGGATTTGCAGGCTCAGTTGCCGATGCTTTTACGTTATTTGAAAAGTTTGAGGCGAAACTAGAAGCATATAATGGGAACCTTTCAAGAGCAGCAGTTGAATTAGCTAAGGAATGGCGAAGTGATAAAGTCCTTCGAAAGCTAGAAGCAATGCTAATTGTGATGAATAAAGATGAAATGTTACTCGTTTCGGGTACTGGGGAAGTAATTGAGCCTGATGATGGAATACTTGCAATTGGATCTGGAGGTAATTATGCTTTAAGTGCAGGCCGGGCGTTGAAGCGACATTCTAAGGAATTAACTGCAAAAGATATTGCTCAGGCTGCACTAGAAATTGCTGGTGAGATATGCGTGTATACAAATGACTATATTACCTTGGAAGTAATTGAATAGGTGTGAGTTGGCTCTTTTTAATTCAAAGTAAAGGGAGGCTTTAGTTAAATGACGATAAATTTAACCCCAAAGCAAATTGTAGAACAGCTTGATCAATATATAATCGGGCAAAAGAACGCAAAAAAATCAGTGGCAATTGCTTTGCGCAATCGATATCGTCGAATGTTATTAGATGAGAAAATGCGTGATGAAATTGTACCTAAAAATATATTGATGATTGGTCCTACTGGAGTTGGGAAAACAGAGGTGGCTCGTAGACTCGCGAAGCTTGTAGGAGCGCCATTTGTAAAGGTTGAGGCCACAAAGTTTACCGAAGTGGGTTACGTAGGACGCGATGTAGAATCGATGGTTCGTGATTTAATTGAGATGGCCGTTCGAATGGTTAAAGAAGAAAAAATGAAAGGTGTTATGGAAAAAGCGAAAGAGCTTGCTAATAAGAAGTTAGTGAGTTTAATTGTACCTACAAAAAAGAAGCAGAACAACTTTAAAAATCCGCTGGAAATGTTTTTTTCTCCGCAAGAAACAGGTGAGAATGCTGATGCTGATCAAGAGCATGATACCCAGGAAATTGAAAATAAAAGGAAAAGGATAGAGCATCAATTAGCATTAGGTGAGTTAGAGGATCAAATAGTTACGATTGAGGTTGATGAACAATCCTCCTCTATGTTTGATATGCTCCAAGGCTCCGGAATGGAGCAAATGGGTATGAACATGCAAGATATGTTTGGGCAATTGGTTCCGAAAAAGACAAAAAAAAGAAAATTGCCTGTTGCGGAAGCAAGGAAAATATTAACCCAGCAGGAAGCTCAAAAGCTAATCGATATGGATGAAGTTACACAACAGGCAATAGAGAAGGTTGAACAATCAGGCATCATATTTATTGATGAAATAGATAAAGTAGCTGGAAAAAATGATCAGCAATCTGCTAACGTTTCAAGGGAAGGTGTTCAAAGGGATATTCTCCCTATAGTTGAAGGGTCTACAGTTGTAACGAAACACGGACCGGTAAAGACAGACCATATTCTATTCATTGCGGCCGGGGCTTTTCATATGGCTAAGCCTTCCGATTTAATACCGGAGTTACAAGGTAGGTTCCCAATCAGAGTGGAGTTTGATAAGTTATCCGTTGATGATTTTAAGAAAATATTGATAGAGCCTTCAAATGCGATATTAAAGCAATATGAAGCATTGCTAAAAACAGAAGGAATTAACGTAACTTTTACTGCTGATGCTGTAACACGATTAGCGGAAGTTGCTTTTGAAGTTAATCAGGAGACAGATAATATTGGTGCAAGAAGATTGCATACAATTTTGGAAAAGCTACTAGAGGATCTTTCTTTTGAGGCACCAGACATTCATATGGACACGATAGAGATTACGAAACAGTATGTCGATGAGAAGCTAAGTACGATTGCAAAAAACAAAGACTTAAGTCAATACATTTTATAAAATTCAAACAAAGGATTGGAGGAGCATCATGGAACTATTAGACCGTGCTAGAAAAATTAATGCAATGCTACAAAAGGCAACAAGTAAATCAGTAAATTTTAATGAAATGGCTGCAACTTTGAGGGATACGATATCATCCAACATTTTTGTAGTAAGCCGTAGAGGAAAATTACTAGGATTTGCGATCAATCAACAAATTGAGAATGAACGAATGAAATCGATGCTTGAGGAAAGGCAGTTTCCAAAGGAATATACGGACAGTTTATTTAATATTCAAGAAACGACAGCAAATATTGATATTGATAGTGAATATACTGCTTTTCCAGTAGAAAATAAAGAGTTATTTAAGAATGGATTAACAACGATTGTACCTATTATTGGTGGTGGTGAACGATTAGGAACCCTAATATTAAGTCGATTAACTCAGAGCTTCAATAATGATGACCTATTGTTAGCTGAATACGGTGCAACCGTTGTTGGAATGGAGATTCTTCACGAAAAAACGGAAGAAATTGAAATGGAAGCAAGAAGTAAAGCTGTTGTGCAAATGGCAATTAGCTCTCTCTCCTATAGTGAGTTGGAAGCAATAGAGCATATATTTGATGAATTAGATGGAAATGAAGGGTTACTCGTTGCGAGCAAAATAGCAGATAGAGTGGGCATTACAAGGTCTGTCATTGTGAATGCTTTAAGAAAACTAGAAAGTGCCGGCGTCATTGAGTCACGCTCTTTAGGTATGAAAGGAACGTATATAAAAGTATTGAACAATAAGTTTTTGCTCGAACTTCAGAAATTAAAATCTAGTTAATGATAGAGAGGATATTTCACGGACACCTAAATGAAAATGGTTTTGCTTGAGATATCCTCTTTTTTATTGAAAAGTAAGGCTCCCATTTATCCCTCGTTCAATCCGTTAAGTTAAACCTCTTCATCGTTTTCGACACATTTTTCCGTTATTCTACTTTTATGTTTTATTAATAGTTCAAAAGTCCTGGTTATATTGGATGTTTATACCAACTAAAGTCAGATTGTGTACAAATGTCATAGACACAATATTATATTTAAATTACAATATTCGATAATGATAGACTTTTTGTGACTGTCAAAAAAAGATGCGGAGGAATAATTATGTCATTTTTCGGGAAAACAATTCATAATTTGGAACATTCTCTTGATTATGCATCTTTGAAAAACCAAACCATTTCAAATAATATCGCTAATGCTGATACTCCTAATTACAAGGCGAAACGGGTCGTTTTTAAAAGTGTACTTGCAAATGAATTAGGCAACACATTTGAGGCCAAACGCACACATCCGAAACACATTCCATTTCAAAACGGTATCGTTCCCTTCCAAATTGTTTCTGATAACAATACTACATATAACCATAACGGTAATAACGTTGACATTGATAAAGAGATGACAGAGCTTGCTGAAAATCAAATTTATTATCAAAGTCTTGTCGACCGGATTAATGGCAAGTTTAATAGCTTACAGACCGTAATAAAGGGAGGTAGATAAAATGGGAGTTTTTCAATCGATGAATATTAGTTCTAGTGCTTTAACTGCACAGCGATTGCGAATGGATACTATTTCTTCCAACATTGCAAATGCTGACACAACTCGAGCAACGATTAATGAAAACGGTGAATATGAACCTTATCGAAGAAAAATGGTTGTCTTTGAGTCAAAGGATCAGGGTTTTGCATCTTACCTAAGTCGCGTTTCAAAAGAAGCATCAAGTCCTGGAGAAGGGGTTAGGGTTCGTGAAATTACCGAAGATGAAGAGCCCTTTCAACTTGTATATAACCCAAATCATCCGGATGCTAATGAAGAGGGATATGTACAATTACCAAATGTTGATCCATTAAAAGAGATGGTTGATTTAATGAGTGCAACAAGGTCTTATGAAGCAAATGTCACTTCCTTTAATGCAACAAAAAATATGTTACTTAAAGCACTAGAGATTGGAAAGTAACAATAATAGAAGGAGAACTAGATTATGGAAATTAATAAACTTAATCTGTTACAGACACCTGCTATGTCATTGCAACCGAATCAGCAGTTAAAAACTTCACCAGGTGAAGCTCAACAGCATTTTGCTTCAAGCTTAAAAAGTGCAATTGATCAATTAAACCATGCTCAAATCGAATCGGATAAGAAAACACAAGCGTTAGCAAGAGGTGAAATTGATAACTTGCATGATGTAATGATTACTTCACAAAAAGCAAGTGTTGCCCTGCAAACAGCTGTAGAAATGCAAAGAAAAGTAACCGATGCGTACAAAGAAATAATGCGAATGCAAGTATAAAATAATGAATCCATCCTATCTGTTAGGGCAAGAGCTTCCGAGGTATAAAAAGAAGGCTTGGATTGGGGGGGAAAGATGAGACAAAAATTCAATGTTTATAAAGAAAAAATACTAAACTACTGGACAACAAGATCAAAAAATCAACAAAGAATGATTATCGGTGGCTTTCTTTTATTTTTTTGTCTAATCATTGGCGGAAGCATTCTTAGTAACTCAAATAACATGGTCCCGTTGTATAATAACCTCTCCCTCCAAGAGGTTGGTCAAATAAAAGCAGAGTTAGATGCAAGAGGTGTTGGCTATGAGTTGTCAAATGCTGGCACAACGATAAGGGTACCTGACGATCAAGTTGACACACTATTAGTTGATTTAGCAGCTCAAGGCATTCCTAATAGTGGAAGTATTGACTATTCTTTTTTTAGTGCGAATACTTCCTGGGGAATGACAGATAATGAATTCAGTATGATTCAATTAGATGCCATGCAAACCGAAATAAGCAATCTTATAAAGAGCATCGATGGAATAGAAGATGCAAAAGTAATGATTAACAAACCGCAAGATCCAGTATTTGTAAGTGATCAAAAGCAGGAAGCGTCAGCGTCAATTGTTCTTCAAACACGACCAGGGTATCAGTTTGAAGAAAGTAAGATTTCGTCTTTATACCATTTAGTTTCTAAAACAGTTCCGAATTTACCTACTGATAATATCGTCATAATGAATCAAAACTTTGAGTATTTTGACTTAAATAATTCAAATTCTTTTGCTAGTAGCGATACATACTCCTATCAACAAACGGTTAAAAAGGATATAGAACGAGATATTCAGAGGCGTGTTCAACAAATGATTGGAACAATGGTCGGTAGAGATAAAGTTATTGCTTCTGTAACAGCTGACATTGATTTCACACAAGAAAACCGAGTAGAGCAGATTGTAGAACCTTCTGGCCAAAATGGTGTAGATGGATTACCGGTAAGTATTGAAACAATAAAAGAAACGTATTCAGGAAATCCGCCAATTACAAATGAAACCGGAACAGGAGAAGGGGATGTTCCAAACTATCCAGCCGATGGTGAAGGAAATAATGGCGATTATGAAATGGTAAGGGAATCGATCAACAATGAATACAACCGAATTCAGAAAGAGATTGTAGAGAGTCCATACAAAATTCGTGATCTTGGAATTCAAGTTGCTGTTGATAATACGAAGGAACCCATGAATCAAAGTGATGAGGTACAATACTTAAGCCAGCAAGAGCAGGAAACAGTAGAAGCTGGAATATCATCAATCTTAAACTCTATTGTATCTACTTCGATAGATAAAGAGTATGGACAAGTTAATCCTGAACAAAAGGTGTCCATCGTATTTCAAGAATTTAATGGTAAGCCAACCTTTCCTACTACAGCCGCTCCAGCTATTCCATATTGGGTCTATGGTGCCGGAGCAGCTCTATTACTGGCAATTATTGCACTGATTTTAGCCCTTAGGAAAAGACGCCAACCAGAAGTAGAATTTGAGGAAGAAGGCGAATCATTGGATGAAAGACAAATGGAGTCTGTCCCAAATATCGACGAAGGAGAAGAGACAGAGTCTATCATGAAAAGGAAACAACTGGAAAATATGGCGAAAGATAAACCAGAGGATTTCGCAAAACTGTTAAGAAGTTGGATAGCAGAGGAGTAGGGGGAACCTTTCATGGCAAGACAAAAAGAAGCTTTAACAGGTAAACAGAAGGCTGCGATTTTATTAATTTCTTTAGGTCCAGATGTGTCAGCTGAGGTTTATAAGCATCTAACAGAAGAAGAGATTGAGAAATTAACACTCGAAATTTCATCCGTTAAAAAAGTGGATTCTGTTCAAAAAGAAGATGTCATTGAGCAATTTCACCAAATTGCTCTTGCGCAAGATTATATCTCACAAGGAGGTATTAATTATGCGAAATCTGTTCTTGAAAAGGCTCTAGGACAACAGGAAGCATCCAACATTATTAATAGACTTACCTCTTCTTTACAGGTGAAGCCATTTGATTTCGCTAGGAAAGCAGATCCTTCTCAAATTTTAAATTTCATTCAAAATGAGCACCCGCAAACAATAGCTTTGGTGCTCTCCTATTTAGATCCAGAACAGTCAGGGCAGATTCTTTCGGAGCTCCCTCAAGAAATGCAGGCGGATATAGCAAAAAGAATAGCAGTAATGGATTCGACATCGCCTGAGATTATTTATGAGGTGGAACAAGTGTTAGAGAAGAAATTATCAACTACTGTGACACAAGATTATACACAAACCGGTGGTATTCAAGCAGTGGTAGAGGTACTAAATGGTGTTGATAGAAGCACAGAACGTACTATTCTAGATGCATTGGAGATCCAAGACCCTGAATTAGCAGAAGAAATAAAGAAACGAATGTTTGTTTTTGAAGATATCGTTACATTGGATAATAGAGCTATCCAGCGTGTAATTAGGGAAGTTGAAAATGATGACTTGCGATTATCGTTAAAAGTATCCAGTGATGAAGTGAAAGAAGTAGTCTTTAGTAATATGTCGACTAGAATGGCAGATATGTTTAGAGAAGAGATGGAGTTTATGGGTCCAGTTCGGCTGCGTGATGTGGAAGAAGCTCAAACCAGGATTGTTGCCGTCATTCGAAGGTTAGAAGAAGTTGGAGAGATTGTGATTGCCCGAGGTGGAGGAGATGATATTATTGTCTAGTATTTTTAAGTCTAGTGATAAAGAGGTTACTAGTAGAACAATTAGTATCAGACCAGTCGGCATCAAAGTCGAATCGGAAGAAAATAACCAGTTAGAGTCAGAGAAAAAACAAATGCAAATGGATGATATTAATCAAAAACTAAACGATGCGTTAGCTTCATTAGATGCAACAAAGAAACAAACAAAATCGTTAATGGATCAGTGTAAACAACAAATTTCAACGGAAAGAGAAGAATGGGAAACAGAAAAAGAGGAAAGTAGAGATCTTGCGAGACAAGAAGGATACCTGGAAGGGTTTCAAAACGGAAAAGATGAGGCTTTAAAAAAGTATGAATCATTGATTGGAGAGGCAAGACGATTAATTGACATAGCCAACCAGGATTACCAATCAACTTTAGATAATAGTGAGGAAGTTATTTTAGAGCTTGGATTGAAAATGGCTTCAAAAATTATTAATCATGAATTGGAAGTGAATGATTCCTATATTGAGTTAGTAAAAGCGGTATTGGAGGAAGTAAAAGACCAACCATTGATTAGTATTTTTGCACATATAGAAGATTATGAAGTAATGCTTATGTACAAAGATGAACTCATGAATATTGTAAGCTCGAAAGCCAAACTTTCTATTTATCCTGACAATAATTTAAATAAAGGGAGTTGTATTGTTGAATCTCCTTTTGGAAAAATTGATGCAGGTGTCGACAGCCAATTACAAGAGATTCGTAACCACTTGTCTGATTTGACAAAGGGGGAGAACCGTGAACGTTCAAGGATATCTTAATGCAATAGATGAACTTGACACTTTAAAGAGATTTGGTAAGGTTTCGCGTGTCATTGGTTTAATGATTGAATCAATAGGTCCTGAAGCAAGTATTGGGGATGTTTGCCTCATACATACATCGAAAGGAAAACGAAAAATTGTCGCAGAAGTTGTTGGCTTTCAGCAAGAAAAAGTATTGTTAATGCCTTATTCAGCAATAAAAGAAATTGGACCGGGATGTTTGGTTGAAGCGACAAATCGTCCTTTAACAATAAAGGTTGGATACGGTTTAATCGGAAAGGTAATCAATCCATTAGGTAATCCTCTCAATCATTCTTCTTTACCGAAGGGACTTTTCACATATCCTACTGATCAATCACCTCCTAATCCGTTAGATCGTCCTACCATACAGGAACCGATACAGATTGGGGTTCGTGCCATTGATACGATGCTAACAGTAGGTAGAGGGCAACGTGTAGGCATCTTTGCTGGTAGTGGTGTCGGGAAAAGTACACTTCTAGGTATGATAGCAAGAAATAGTGATGCAGATATAAATGTTATTGCATTAATCGGAGAAAGAGGCAGAGAAGTAAGGGAATTTGTTGAAAGGGATTTGGGAGCTGAAGGTCTTAAAAAATCGATTGTTGTTGTCGCTACTTCAGATCAACCAGCTTTAATGAGAATAAAAGGAGCTTATACAGCAACAGCAATTAGTGAATTTTTCCGTGATCAAGGTTTACAAGTGAACTTGATGATGGATTCAGTTACTCGTGTTGCTATGGCTCAAAGAGAGGTTGGGTTGGCTACTGGTGAACCACCTACTACCAAAGGTTATACACCGTCTGTTTTCGCAACTTTGCCTAAATTGCTAGAGCGAACCGGAACTAGTCAATTTGGTACGATTTCGGCGTTTTACACTGTTCTTGTTGATGGTGATGATATGAATGAGCCAATTGCAGATACGACAAGAGGAATCCTAGATGGTCACTTTGTATTAGATAGAAAGCTTGCTGAACAAGGACAGTTCCCAGCTATTAATATATTGAAATCAGTTAGCAGGGTGATGCCCAATATAACAACTGAAAAAGAGCAAAAGGCAGCACAAGAAGTTCGAAAAATTTTAGCAATCTATGAAGAAAACTATGAATTAATTCAAATAGGGGCATATAAAAGGGGAACGAATAGAGTAGTTGATCAAGCTATTCAAATGTATCCAAAGGTTATTCGTTTTTTAAAACAAACTACTGAAGATCAAGTAACTAGGGAACATGCATTAGAGCAACTATATCAACTAGTTAATGGAGGTGGAGACTAATGGCTGAAACAGGTACAACTCATTCTTTTGAAAAAATTCTTTCTGTACGTAAACGGGATAAGGACCAAGCACAAATGGACTATCAACATTCTGTAACCAATTTTGAAACGAAGGCAACCCAGCTTTATCATCTCTTAAGTAAAAAAGAATATATGGAAGAAAAGTATCAGAACTTCTTAAAAAATAGCAGTACAATTACTCAATTAGCTAGTCACTCTACCTATATTGAGAAGATTAAATTACAAATTAGACAACTTGAGGAATTAGTTAGCAGAGCTAGAAGTGAAATGGAAGGAAAGCAAGGTAAATTGACTGATGCACATGTTGAAGTGAAGAAATTTGAAAAATTGATTGAGCGAAAAAAACAACTACAAGAAGAAAAGTTAATGCATCAGGAAAGCGTCTTGATGGATGAAGCTTCGGCGATTCAGTTCTTAAAAAGTAGAATTAGGTGAGTGTATGGCTAGAAATTATATGGAAGAAAAAAAAGCTGGTTTCTTTCAATGGTTCATTGTTATCGTAGTTCCTCTTCTTTTTGCAATTACCATAGCATTGATTATTTTAACTGTAATGGGTATTGATGTTGTTGGTAAAACGAAAAGTATAGCAAATCAAATTCCATTTGTGTCTTCCGCTGTTACAACAGATGATGAAAAACTGATACAAGGGAAAATTGAGCAACTACAAGGTGAATTAGATGCCAAGCAGTGGGAAAATGAGCAGCTTTCTTCAGAGGTTTATGAAAAAGAACAAACAATTGAAGCACTAAACCAAGAAATCACGAAATTAAACGAACAACTAATTGAAGTAAAAGAAACAGCTCAGAGTGATGAAGAATTATTATCTGATGTGTCTGGGTCTTTCATCGATTTAGACCCTGAAGTTTCCGCTCCAATTTTTGAAAATATGGAAGATGAGCTTGCTATTACTCTTTTGAAAAATCTACCAAGTCAACAAAGAGGTGCCATTCTTGGTGAGATGGATCCTCAAGTAGCTGCTGAATTGACGAACTTATTACTTGCACAAACGAAATAGTCATTTATTTCTTGAAAGGAGGTGAGAGAGGATGAACGGTATTAGTTTCGCTTCAAATATTCCTATGAATGCAAGTATCCAAGTGTCTCCAAAGCAAGAACTTAAGCATCAATCATTTTCTGATTTGATGGGAAATATTACACATTTGGCTAAACTGCAATTAGCTGGTTTGAATCCAGAACAATTGGTTGGGAACGATGAGGAAATAGAATTAAATGGAATCAAAGAAATGGAAGAATTACATCAAAGTATTCCGGAAGAACTAGCAACAAGTCTTTCCGGTTCAAACCTTTTCAAGATGCTTGAATCCTTTGGGGAGGAAATTCCAAATATAGATGGAGAGAAACAATTATCGATCAATCATTTTGATGGGAAAGTTTCTAGCATGTCAGGTTCGCTTGTTCCATTACTTGTAGGACCAATACATGAAGAAAATCAAGCAGTAATTTTAAAAGATCAAGAAAAGCAACTAAAGAACTTATGGGGTAAAGTACAAGAGCTATTGCAGCAAGTTGTACAACAAGGTACCTTTGATGCTGCGGTTTCTCACAAAAGCCAAAGGAATTTATTAAGGCTTTTGGAACAGTGGACAGATTTAGAGAAACAAATAGGTAAACAGAGTAGTCAACAAATTATTGCAAGTATGAGTGCTAAACAAGGTGAGTCCGATCTAGCTATTTGGGAAAAATTAGTACAAACCTATCAAAAGAGAGATCAAATGGTTCACCAACAAAAATACCAATCCAGTTCTATGGTTTCCACTACTGACATTTCAAAGTGGCTCAAGGATGTACTTCACAAGCATAATGAAGGGACGCCTACAGGAGGACAAACTGCTTCAGACAACCAGTTTTCTTCCATGTCTATTGTGAAGAACAACGATAACCATTTCCCGGGTATGCCTGTATCAAACGTAGAACAATTGGCTATCCATTTAAACCGATCTGCTTCGAATAATCAATCAGTTGACGAAAGTGAATTTTTACAGAGGTTGCAGCAAGCTATTAAATCCAGTAAGTTTTTACATGGCCCAAACGGAGCTAATCAATTGTTGTTGAAATTAAAACCAGAACACCTCGGAGATATCATGGTTAAGCTGGTTCAGGAGAATGGGGAAATGGTTGTTAAAATGACTGTTTCATCACATATGACAAAAGATTTACTAGAAGCAAATATAAACCAGTTAAGGCATATGTTTTCTCCACAACAGGTTTTGATAGAGAAACAAGAGTTGCCATCTTTTCAACAAGATGAAAGTCAATTAAAGAAAGATGACCATCAAAAAAGTTCCGACCAATCTAATTCAGATCATAATGATGAAGAACTAGAACAAAGACAGGAAAAAGAGAACCAGTCAGAAGAAAGTTTTTATCACATATTGATGAATGAGGAAGTGTAGGTGAAAAAGGTGACAAAAATAGATTCGTCTTTTTATTTGAACAACCAGCCAAGAGGAACTACCAACACAAATCTGGGTAAAGAAGAATTCTTGAAAATTCTAATGGCTCAGCTTAAAAATCAAGATCCATTAAATCCGATGGAGGACAAAGAATTCATTTCTCAAATGACTAATTTTTCCTCGCTTGAGCAAATGATGAACATGTCAAAGTCGATGGACAGCTTAGCAAGCCATTTATCTATACCTCCTGTTGTCCAATATAGCAGCTTTATAGATAAAGAGGTTGCTTATCATCAATACGATTCAGATACTGGGTCAATAACTAAAACAACCACTAGTATTGTAACGGCTGTAAGTCAGGGTGAAGGGGAGGCTATCCTTGAACTAGAGAATGGAGAAAAGGTTTCCGTAGACAAGGTAGTAAAAGTAAGTAATCCAGTATTGGAATAAAGCAAGAAAGGAGAAGGAAAAATGGATCACCGTATTCAACATTTGCACCAGCAGGCATTACTTCCAAAGATTAAAAAGCCAAATTCCAATACAACACAAACGACTAGCTTTCAGGAAGTTTTCAAGGATGCTCAAAGAATACAGTTAAGTAAACATGCAAAAGAACGATTAACACAAAGAAATATTCAGCTAGACGCTAGTCAATGGGAAAAAATATCTCAAAAAATAGAAGAAGCAAAACAAAAAGGAGTTACTGATTCCTTAGTTTTAACGAATAGTGCAGCACTGTTAGTTAGTACAAAAAATAATGTAGTCGTCACAGCGATGGATCTAAAAGAAGCTTCGAGTAAAATTTTCACTAATATTAATGGAACAATTGTTATCGATGAATAGGCTGGACCCTAAGGGGAGGCCTTCCTAGCTACTGACCGATTGATGTAGCTGTTCTAAAAAATGAATCTTAAAAATGAAAGGATGTTGCCTCATGCTACGTTCTATGTATGCAGGAATTTCAGGAATGAAAGGTTTTCAAACTAAATTAGATGTTGTCGGTAATAATATTGCTAACGTAAATACTTCCGGTTATAAAAAAGCTCGTGTTACGTTTCAAGATATGATGAGCCAAACGTTATCAGGTGCAGAAGGACCCACTCAAACTCGCGGAGGTGTAAACCCTCAACAGGTAGGTTTAGGTTCACAACTAGGTTCCATTGATGACATTCATACACAAGGGAATAGACAGACGACAAACCGTGTTTTGGATTTGGCCTTAGAAGGGGATGGAATGTTCGTTTTAGGACAGAATTTATCATTCAACAATAACGATGAAGATGACGGTGTTGATGTAGAAGAAACCCCTCTAAATTTCTCGCGATCCGGTAATTTCTATTTGGATGATGAGGGATACATTGTTAATCCTGATGGTTTATATTTAATGGGAAATGCAAATGTAAATGAAATTGGAGGCCTCGAGGATGTATTAGGAAGGATACGAATTCCAGAAAATGCGGAAAGTTTTAGTATTCAAGGAGATGGTCTGGTTTCTTACGTTGATGAAGGTGGAAATGTCCAAAATGCTGGGCAAGTACTGCTTGCAAAATTTTCGAATCCAGGTGGGTTAGAAAAAACAGGTTCTAATTTATATCAATTAACAAATAATGCTGGAGTGTTTACGGATGGTGACGGTAATTTCGATGAAATGAATGATCTGGTTGTTCCAGAAACGGAGGGCTCTGCATCCATTGTATCTGGTGCATTAGAAATGTCGAATGTTGATTTATCGGAGGAATTTACCGAGATGATTACAGCACAACGTGGCTTCCAGGCAAATACTAGAATTATAACAACATCTGATGAGATTCTGCAAGAACTGGTAAATCTCAAACGATAGTATAAGAAGGTAGGGGGCTTGAGATAATTCTTGCTCCCGCCCAAATTATGATTAAAAAGTAGTCTATCAGAAAGTCAAAGTTAGATGGAAGAAAACTTGTAACTAAATTCTATCATTTAATCGGATTACAAGATATCAAGCCGGGATAGGTGATGAACATGAATTCTAAATTGTTTAAGACCATGCTTACTGCCTTAATACTAATGACCATATCAGGTGTCGTTGCTTTAGTAGTAGTCCTTAACGTATCTGGGGAACAACAATCAAACAAAGAGTTATCATTGGACAAAATGGTCGAATACTCTTTTACAACTTCCGAGATGAGTACTGATTTAAAGGACGGGAGCTTCGTAAGGATCCAGTTTCAAATTTTAACAGACAGTAAAAAAGCGAAAGAAGAAATGGAAAAGAGAGAATTCCAATTGAAAAATTTGTTTATTAAGGAATCTGTTCAATTAAATGAAGAAGATTTTAAAGTTGGACTTTCAGGATTAGAAGAGAAACTAAAAACAAACATGAATCAATTAATGAACGACGGTACGATTACAGATGTTTACATCATTAGTAAGATTATACAATAGAAAGACTCCTAAAGCGGAGGTGATTAATTTTGGCTGAAGAAGTACTTTCCCAAAATGAGATAGATGCTCTACTTTCTGCACTTTCTTCTGGGGAAATGGATGCAAATCAATTAAAGCAAGAGGAAAAAGATAAAAAAGTTCGAGTGTATGATTTTAAAAGGGCACTCCGCTTTTCTAAGGATCAAATCAGAAGTATTTCTAGGATACATGAAAATTTTGCACGGTTGTTAACAACATATTTCTCGGCGCAATTAAGGACATATGTACATATTTCGGTTGCTTCCGTTGATCAAATACCTTACGAAGAATTTATTCGTTCCATTCCTACGATGACTATACTTAATATTTATAGTGCATCTCCTTTAAATGGTCGGATAATATTTGAGTTCAATCCCAATATTGCTTATGCCATGTTAGACCGTATGTTAGGCGGAAAAGGTGGCAGTGTTAACAAAGTAGAAAACTTAACGGAAATTGAAATGACATTGATGTCACAGTTATTTGAAAAAGCGTTAGATAATTTACAAGAAGCTTGGGGGTCTGTTGTTGAAATTGACCCTGTTTTGGAAGAGTTTGAAGTAAACCCGCAATTTTTACAATTGGTTTCACCCAACGAAACAGTCGTTGTTGTATCATTGAATACGACGATTGCAGAAAGTACTGGAATGATTAATATCTGTATTCCACATGTAGTGTTAGAACCAATTATTCCCAAGCTTTCCGTGCATTATTGGATGCAAAAAGAAAATTCGAAAGAGAGCAAACCAGAAGAATATAAAAATCTATCTGATACGATTGAAACAGCTTTAGTAGATATGAAAGTAATCCTTGGTGAGTCTACAATCAGTATGAATGAGTTATTGCATTTAAATCAACATGATATGATTCAGTTAGACCAAAAAATTGATAGTCCTTTACCTTTGCTGGTTGATAGCCAACCTAAGTTTTTTGTTCAACCTGGTAAAAAAAGTAAGAGGCTAGCAGTTCAAATTTTAGAGGAAATAAAAGGGGGGGAATGAAGATGACAAATGACGGTATGTTATCCCAAGATGAGATTGATGCACTATTAAAAAATACTGATGATATTGATTCAGAAGGAGATAATTTTTTTGATAATCCCCCTATTGAGGATTATCTATCACCATTAGAGCAAGATGCTTTAGGTGAAATTGGAAACATTTGTTTTGGAAGTTCAGCAACTACGTTATCAACATTACTAAATCAGAAGGTTGAAATTACTACTCCTAGAACGTCTCTAATTCGCAGAGGTTTAATTGATCAGGAATTTCCCCAGCCACATGTTGGTGTAGAGGTGCAATATACGGAAGGTTTTAAAGGAATAAATATCTTTGTTTTAAAAACAAAAGATGCAGCTATCATAGCAAATCTAATGTTGGGTGGGGACGGAGTAGCAAGTAGTGAAGAATTAAATGAGATTCATCTTAGTGCTGTTCAAGAAGCTATGAATCAAATGATGGGTACTGCTGCAACTAGTATGTCTACTGTTTTTAATAAGCGAGTAGATATATCACCACCTTCCATTAGTATGTTGGACACGTTGAAAGAAGAGAATAGACAGCCCGAAGAAGAGATGCTTGTGAAAGTATCCTTTCAATTAAAAATTGGTAGTTTGATAGATTCAAGCATTATGCAGCTATTGCCATTGTCTTTTGCTAAAGATCTGGTACAGGAATTATTACATTCACCAACAGAAGAGGAGGAGCAAACAAGTTCTACTATGCAAAAACATAGTACTTCTAGTGATAAGAAAGATACTTATCCTTCCGAACAATTTTCTGAGCCTAAGCAATTAGGTGGATTGAAAAGTGATAATCCAACCATTCAGTCAGCAAGCTTTTCCAATTTTCAAGAGGTGAATTTACCAGCGAATGAAAAGAGAAATTTAGACATGCTTCTAGATATACCGCTTAAAGTGACCGTGGAGTTAGGGAGAACCAAACGAACAGTTAAAGAAATTCTAGAGCTTTCTTCAGGTTCCATTATAGAGTTAGACAAACTAGCAGGTGAACCAGTAGATATCCATGTGAATGACAAGTTAATTGCTAAAGGGGAAGTAGTAGTAATTGATGAAAACTTTGGTGTTAGAGTTACAGACATCCTAAGTCAGTCAGATCGCTTAAGAAAACTGAATTAAAGATAGAAGGGGAGAATCAATGTGGCACATAAACTATTAATTGTAGATGACGCGGCTTTCATGCGAATGATGATTAAAGACATATTAACGAAAAATGGATACGACGTTGTCGGTGAGGCGCAGGATGGGGTACAAGCACTAGAAAAGTATAAAGAACTTTCTCCTGATTTAGTTACGATGGATATTACAATGCCTGAAATGGATGGTATTACTTCTTTAAAGGAGATAAAAAACTTTGATGCGGATGCTAAAGTAATTATGTGTTCTGCAATGGGCCAACAAGCAATGGTAATAGATGCCATTCAAGCAGGTGCAAAAGATTTTATCGTAAAGCCTTTTCAAGCTGATCGAGTACTTGAAGCTATCCAAAAAGCATTAGATTAATTCGGTGTTCCTATGATAAAAAAAATATTGTTTCTAATGCTTGTTATAACACTCTTTTGTTTTATGACAGATTATTGGATAATTACTCAAGCATCTGTGCCTAGTGCCGAAGATTGGGTAGGAAATGACGAAGGTGATCAAAGCGATGACATGAATCAACAACAAGATCAGCAACAAGTGGATGGAAACCAGCCCACAAATGAAACCGGAGATAGTTCAGCTGGCCAAGGAAAAATCCAATCAACGTCTAATTTATTTGTAGACCTTTTAAAGCTAATGTTAGCCCTTGCTTTTGTTATCGGATTAATTTACTTTCTACTTAAATTTATAAATGGGAAAAACAAAATGTATCAAAGGGTTCGCGCGCTAGAAAACTTAGGTGGAATTCCACTAGGGACAAACAAGTCACTCCAGGTAGTGCGAATCGGTGAAAAAATTTACGTTTTAGGTGTTGGTGAGAATGTTGAACTGCTAACAGAAATTACGGATCAGAAATTAATGGAAGATTTGACGAAGCATGAGAGTACTACAGATTTTAAAGCCTCAAGTTATATTGCTTCGATGTTAAAAGGTAAAAATAAATCACTCATGAAGGACCAAAATCATTCAGGTCAATTTTCATCTGTTTTTAAATCTGAACTGAACAAATTGGCTGATAGTAGAAAAAAGATGATAAATAGACTGAAGCAGAAGGAAGATGATCATGAATGAATTTATAGACATATTTTCAAATACTGATCCTGAAAATGTATCTACTTCTGTTCGGCTGTTATTGTTATTAACAGTATTTTCATTGGCTCCAAGTATATTGATATTAATGACGAGTTTTACACGAATTTTGATTGTACTTTCATTTGTTCGGACATCGTTAGCAACGCAACAAATGCCTCCAAATCAAGTATTGATTGGACTCGCACTCTTTTTAACATTTTTTGTTATGGCACCGACTTTTCATGAAATTAATGAGGAAGCTTTAACCCCTTTATTTGAGGAAGAAATAACATTAGATGAGGCGTATGATAGAGCAAGTGCTCCAATTAAAGAATTTATGGCTAAGCATACGAGGCAAAAAGACCTAGCACTTTTTTTAAACTATGCACAATTAGATAAGCCTGAAACCGTTCAAGATATACCATTAACTGCATTGGTACCTGCTTTTGCCATAAGCGAATTAAAAACAGCTTTTCAAATGGGCTTTATGATTTTTGTTCCTTTTTTAGTTATTGATATGGCTGTTGCCAGTGTATTAATGTCGATGGGTATGATGATGCTACCTCCAGTAATGATTTCATTACCGTTCAAAATATTATTATTTATTTTAGTAGATGGCTGGTATTTAATAACACATTCGTTACTAGAAGGATTTTAAAAGTTGATCAGCTTAACAAGGGAGAGATAAATGGTGAGTGGTGAATTTGTAATCACGTTAGCGGAACAAGGGATTTATACCGTTTTAATCATAACAGGTCCATTACTCATTTTAGCTTTAGTCGTTGGACTTGTCGTCAGTATCTTTCAGGCTACGACACAAATACAGGAACAGACACTAGCGTTTATTCCCAAAATTGTGGCTGTGTTAGTTGGTTTAGTATTTTTTGGACCTTGGATGTTAACAAAAATGATTGAATTCACTTCCAATCTCTTCCAAAATTTAAACCAGTTTGTAGGGTAAGTGATGTTAGAATCTATTAATTTTACTAGTTTTCCAGGTTTTTTATTAATTTTAGTTCGAGTACTGTCATTTTTTGTAACGATACCCTTATTTTCATACCGTAATGTTCCAACACATTTTAAAATTGGATCGGGTTTCTTTTTAGCATGGATAATGTTCTATACTCTAGACATTCCTGCCATTCCAATAGATGATCAGTATTTGTTATTGCTTTTTAAAGAAGTATTAGTAGGGCTGCTTTTAGGACTTATTGCTTATATTATTTTAGCAGCTATTCAAATCGCTGGTGGATTTATTGATTTTCAAATGGGGTTTGCAATTGCAAACGTTATTGACCCGCAGACAGGTGCACAAAGTCCATTAATTGGACAATATTTTTATACGATTGCACTATTGTTTTTACTAACTGTTAATGGCCATCACTTATTAATTAATGGCATTTTTTATAGTTATGAAACGATACCTGTTCATGCTTTTATCCCTTTTGAGAATGAGGGGATTGCAGCATTTGTTATCGAAGTCTTTAATCGAATGTTTATTATCGCTTTCCAATTATCCATTCCTATTGTAGGTTGCTTATTTTTAGTAGATATTGCTTTAGGGATTGTTGCAAGAACAGTTCCACAATTAAATGTGTTTGTTGTTGGTTTACCATTAAAGATTCTGGTTGCATTTTTAGCGCTATTTGTAATGATGTCCATCTACATTATGCTTGTTCGAAACTTGTTTGAATTAATGATCAATTCGATGGACGGATTAATGCGGTTATTCGGGGGGGCTTAGCATGTACTTAAAACTTGATTTGCAATTTTTTGCCGGGGAAAAAACGGAAAAAGCTACTCCGAAAAAGCGTCAAGACTCTCGAAAAAAGGGGCAAGTAGCAAAAAGTCAGGATGTTAATACAGCTTTACTACTATTTTTTATTTTTATATTCCTCGTTGTATTTGGTGGATATATAAAAAGCAGTATGACACAGTTATATATGAAATCTTTTACAGAGTACATACAGTGGGAAATCACAGAAAACACAGTACATCAAGTATTTGTGGAAGCCTCGATAGAAATGAGTAAGGCAATTGTTCCAATTATGGGAGTTGCTATCATTGCTGGACTTGCTTCAAATTTTATGCAAATCGGTTTTTTGGTTTCTTCGGAGCCGTTAAAAGTAGATTTGAAAAAAATAAACCCAATTCAAGGAGCAAAAAGAATATTTTCAGCAAGAGCTTTGGTAGAGCTAGTAAAGTCTTTATTAAAAATTGTTGTAGTAGGAACGATTACCTTTTCCATTATTTGGATTCGTAAAGATGACATGATTATGCTAGCTGATAAAAATGTTGATGGTTCATTAGCTTTTTTTGGAAATACAACTATTGTTATGGGTTTAACAGCTGCTATCGCTTTATTATTACTTTCTGTCATTGATTATTCCTATCAAAAATATGATTTTGAAAAAAGTATTCGAATGTCAAAAAATGATATTAAGGATGAGTATAAAAACATTGAAGGTGATCCGCAAATCAAGTCAAAAATAAAGGAAAAGCAACGACAAATGGCGATGAGACGAATGATGAGTGAGATACCGGAAGCAGATGTCGTTATTACAAATCCAACGCACTATGCAATTGCAATAAAATATGACGAGAAGGTAGCTGACGCGCCTTATGTTGTTGCTAAGGGCGTTGATTACATAGCATTTAAAATTCGAGAAATTGCAAAAGCCAATCAAATTATGCTTGTAGAAAATCGTACGTTAGCAAGAGCATTGTACGATAAGATTGAAATTGGAGAAAGAGTGAATGAAGAATTTTTTCAAGCTGTTGCAGAGGTGCTTGCCTATGTTTATCGGATGGAAAAGAAAGTATAAAGAATAGAGAGGGGGAGGGGCTGTGAAACCTAGAGATTTATCTGTCTTACTTGGCGTTATATTAATCATCATCATGTTAGTAATTCCACTTCCTGGTTGGCTTCTTAGTATTCTCATTCTAACAAACATTTCTTTAGCATTAATCGTAATATTGGTATCGATGAATACAGTAGAAGCGCTTCAGTTTTCTATATTCCCTTCTTTGCTTCTCTTATTAACCTTGTTTAGGCTAGGACTGAACGTATCGACTACTCGTTCTATTTTGTCTGAAGCTGATGCAGGTGGAGTAGTAGAAACGTTTGGCACATTTGTAATCGGAGATAATCCATTAGTGGGGTTTGTTGTATTTTCTATTCTAGTTATCATACAGTTTCTTGTTATTACAAAAGGTAGTGAACGTGTATCAGAGGTTGCTGCTAGATTTACATTAGATGCAATGCCAGGTAAGCAAATGAGTATTGATGCTGATCTTAATGCAGGAATGATTAATGAGCAACAGGCAAAAGAAAGACGAGAAAAAATAGAGCATGAAGCTGACTTTTATGGAGCAATGGATGGTGCAAGTAAATTCGTAAAAGGTGATGCGATTGCGGGAATTATCATTGTACTAATTAATATCATTTTTGGTCTTATTATCGGTATGGTTCAAATGGAGATGAGCTTTCAAGAAGCAATTACTACCTATATGCAGCTTACTGTTGGTGATGGGTTAGTCAGTCAAATACCTGCTCTCCTTATCGCAACAGCTACTGGAATTGTAGTTACGAGAGTTGCATCACAAGGAAATCTTGGAACTGATGTAACAGCACAATTACTACGATATCCAAAGCTTTTATATATAGCAGCTGGAACAATATTTTTCTTAGGCTTTACACCTATAAATTTTCTTCTTACAACAGTAATAGCTCTCTTTTTGGCATTTGGCGGCTATTGGTTATCACGTCCAGTGGTTGAATCAGAAACAGATCAGGAAATGGAAGACGTTGAAGCAGATTCAGGTCAAATGAAATCTCCAGAAAATGTTGTTGGCTTACTTAGCATGGATCCGATTGAATTCGAGTTTGGTTATGCTTTAATTCCTCTAGCTGATGCGAATCAAGGTGGAGACTTACTGGATCGAGTCGTTATGATTCGAAGACAATTAGCTATTGAGTTAGGAGTAGTTATTCCAGTTGTTCGGATAAGGGACAACATTCAGTTAAATCCAAATGAATATCGGCTGAAAATTAAGGGGAATGAGATGGCTAAAGGGGAATTATTGTTAGACCACTATTTAGCAATGAGTCCTGGAATGGAAGACGATGACTTGGAAGGCATTATGACAACTGAGCCTGCATTTGGTTTACCGGCTAAATGGATTAGTGATGATATGAAAGATGAAGCAGAGCTATCAGGATACACAGTTGTAGATCCAGCGTCTGTTGTTTCAACACATATTACAGAGGTAATAAAGAAGCATGCTCATTTGTTACTTGGTAGACAAGAAACAAAACAGCTTATTGACCACTTGAAAGAAACCTATCCAATTTTGGTGGACGAAGTTACTCCAGAACCGTTACCAATTGGTGATATTCAAAAAGTTTTAGCGAAATTGCTTAGAGAAAATATTTCTATTCGAAATTTACCTGTTATCTTTGAAACGCTTGCAGATTTTGGAAAAATGACAAATGATACAGATTTGTTAACAGAATATGCCCGTCAAGCACTATCAGCACAAATTACAAAACAATATGTACAGGCTGAAAATACATTAAAGGTGATTACAATTTCAAATGATGTAGAGAAAATGATTGCTGAAAACATACAGCAAACAGAACATGGTAGCTATTTGTCTCTTGATCCTGAGTCACAGCAGTTAATTATTCGTTCTGTCTCAGAGCAAGTGGAACAGATTGCGATAGGGGAAGAAACACCAATTATTTTATGTTCACCAACCATTCGGATGTATGTTAAGCAGTTACTCGATCGCTTTTTTCCTAACGTTGTGATCTTATCCTATAATGAACTAGAACCTAATTTAGAAGTGAAAAGTGTAGGGGTGGTGAATGTCGCATGAAAGTAAAAAAATTTGTTGCACCTACGATGCCGGAAGTTATGATGAAAGTCCGCAAAGATCTGGGGTCAGATGCTGTTATATTGAATTCCAAAGAAATACATCAAGGTGGTTTTCTCGGATTTTTTAAAAAGAGAAACATTGAGGTAATTGCAGCTTTTGATCCAAATCCATTTCAACCGAAGCAGCAGGAAAAGAAGGTTCAGAAATCACCTAAGAAATCGGAGCGTCCGAATGAAATAAGAGTACAAGAGGAAAAACAAGAGGTATTAAATGAAGTAAAGGAATTACGAAAATGGATGGAGAAAAACGTAAGCGGCCATGTCAGGCAGTACCCATATGCTTATCAGGAATTGTATGACAGTTTAATTGAACAAGATATAAAAGTTGATATTGCTAAGGATGTCATTCAAGCGATCATTCCAACTGATGAAAAGGAACAAGAAAAGAACTCATTAGAACAGATAAAAATGGATGTCATACAAGAATTGCATGCTCGCTTGGATTCAAATACATTTCACGGTATTAAATATCAAAAGAAATTTATTCACTTAGTCGGTCCAACGGGGGTTGGCAAGACAACTACTATTGCTAAAATTGCTGCGAATAGTGTATTAAAGGATAATAAAAGAGTTGCATTTATCACAACGGATACTTACCGCATAGCCGCTATTGATCAATTAAAGACGTATTCAAAAATATTAAATATACCTCTGGAAATAGCCTATTCGATTGAAGATTATCGAAAAGCTGTTGAGAAGTTTCACAATTATGATTTGATTTTAGTTGATACCGCAGGCCGTAACTTTAGAGACCCAAAATACGTAAAAGAATTGCAACAAGTAGTTGATTTTAGTCTAGAAGTAGAGACTTTTCTCGTTTTATCATTGACAACAAGGACATCGGACCTTGAAGAAATCTATGAACAATTTAGAAATATACCAATTAATCAGCTCATTTTCACGAAAAAAGATGAAACCAATGCTTATGGCTCCATGTTAAATTTGTGTTTATTAAATAATTTAGGTATCGCTTATGTAACGGATGGTCAGGATGTCCCTGACGATATTATAGAGTTATCATCAAAAAATCTGTGTGAAATGATAGTTGGTGAAAAATAGATGAGTGATCAAGCTGCAAAACTTCGAAAAAAGATTGAAATGTTACGTGCATATAGACAAGCGAAAACAATAGCGATTGTTAGTGGAAAAGGTGGAGTTGGAAAATCAAATTTTGCTTTGAATTTTTCTATCCAACTAGCCCAAAAACAGAATAAGGTTTTAATTGTTGATTTAGACGTAGGAATGGGTAATATTGATATTTTATTAGGATTAACTGCTAAGTATTCGATTGTAAATATGTTTGAAGAGCATATGTCAATTGATGAAATTATTGAAAAAGGGCCAAACAATATTTCTTATGTGGCAGCAGGCTCAGGACTATCAGATATATTTACAATGGATGAAGAAAAGTTTGACTATTTTCTAACTCAACTGGATGTTTTAATCAACAATTATGACTATATTATTTTTGATATGGGAGCAGGTATAACACTGGGTAGTTTGTATTACATGCTTGCTGCTGATGAATGTGTTGTTATCACAACACCAGAGCCTACTTCTTTAACAGATGCCTATGCAATCATCAAGCACATAACAAACAAAAGCAATGAAATCGATTTATATGTGCTTGTCAATCGGGCTCAGAGCCAAAAGAGCGGCCAGCAAACGGTTGAGCGCTTGCAGCAAGTAGTGTCACAGTTTTTACAGAAGGATATTGTCCCACTTGGTGTACTTCCAGAGGATAGAACTGTTCTGAAAGCTGTTAGCTGTCAGACTCCCTTTTCTATTTATGATTCAAATGCACACATCACGATTTCCATGAATCAAATCGTTGAGCAGTATATTAGTAATAAAATAGATTTAGAAAAAAAGGTTCCTTATTCTTTTGTTAATAAGCTGAAGCATTTCTTCAAAGAAAGGTAAACAATTTCATGGACTCTATCAAACTACCGAGAATGATGTGGTGATTTTTGACTCAAAGTGTGAAGTGATTTCACACTTTGAGTCGAAAATATACAAAATATCTACACTATTCTTTATCAGAGCCTAATCAAAAATTTATGGCGCAGGAGTGAGTACGGTGGAAATAAATGACTACATAGAAGTTTTTATTGACGAAAGTAAAGAGCATATACAATCGCTTAACCATCATTTGCTGGAGTTGGAAAATGACTCATCAAATATAGATACAGTCAATGAAATTTTTCGTTCTGCCCATACATTAAAGGGGATGGCAGCGACAATGGGATTTCAGGATTTGGCTAATTTAACTCATCAAATGGAAAATGTCCTTGATGCGGTACGAAATAAAAAAGTAACAATTAATTCAGATGTATTAGATATCGTATTAGAGGCTGTCGATCACCTTGAAGCGATGGTGGTTGATATTGCAAATGGCGGCAAGGGGAAACAAGATGTTAAAAAACTTCTTCAGCAATTACGGTCAATCGAAAATGGTCAACCAACTGCTACTATAAAGGATAAAGAAAGTGAATTAGCTTCTACTGTTGAAAGTACTTCCACAAGAAGATATCAGGAAAAAAGTGTTTTCCAAACGTTAGACGAATTTGAAGTAACAGTGTTGCGGGAATCAGAAGAACAAAGCTTTCATAATTTAGAAATTTATGTGAGACTTCGTGAGGATTGTTTGTTAAAGGCAGCTCGTGTTTACATGGTATTTGAGGTACTTGAGCAAGCAGGTGATGTTATCAAATCATCTCCTTCTGTTACGGAGCTAGAAGAAGAAAAATTTGAATTTGATTTTAACGTCCTTCTTGTAACAAAAGAGGAAGCATATGCTGTCCAACAAAAAATTCAAAAGGTCTCTGAGGTTGATGAAGTGGTTGTTTCTAAATTTTCTGTTGAACAATTACTAAATTCAGATAATTCGATAATGGAAAATCGGGATGAAAATCAACAATCACATGCTAACAATGAGATTGCTTCAACGCAAGAAAAAACCTCAGAAAATCAAAGTTCGAATAGAACTGTTATAACTAATAAGACAATTCGAGTAAATATCGATCGTCTTGATGCTTTAATGAATTTGTTTGAGGAACTTGTTATTGATCGAGGTAGACTTGAGCAAATATCCGATAATCTTAATCATAGTGAATTGCAGGAAACAGTGGAAAGAATGACTAGGATTTCAGGAGATTTACAGACAATTATTCTAAACATGCGAATGGTTCCAATTGATCAAGTGTTTAATCGTTTTCCTAGAATGGTCAGAAAACTAGCAAAGGATTTAGGGAAACAGGTCCAATTGGAAATAAAGGGAGCTGAAACCGAACTAGACCGAACTGTTATTGATGAAATTGGCGATCCACTTGTTCATCTAATACGAAACTCACTAGATCATGGGATTGAACCTCCAGAGATTCGAGAAAACAAAGGAAAGCCTACTGCTGGAATGTTATCATTAAATGCTTTTCACAGTGGTAATCATGTATTTATTGAAATATCTGACGACGGGGCAGGTATTCGTGAAGAGAAAGTCGTAAAGAAAGCTATTTCCAATGGAATTATTACAAGTGATCAGGCGAAGGAAATGTCTCAATCTCAAGTATATCAGCTTATCATGGAAAGTGGGTTTTCTACTGCGGAAACCATTTCTAATGTTTCAGGCCGCGGAGTGGGAATGGATGTAGTTAAAAATACAATCGAAGCTTTGGGAGGAAGTATTTCGATTGATTCAACGGTAGATAAGGGCACAGTGTTTTCCATTCAGTTACCATTAACATTATCAATTATTTCCGTATTATTAATAAAGGTTCAGCAAGAAAAGTATGCAGTTCCATTATCGTCCATTATAGAAACGGCAATCGTACACAAATCTGAGGTATTACATGCTCATAATAAAAAATTCATCGATTTTCGTGGTAAGGTTGTACCACTTGTTTCGTTAAAAGAAGTCTTTGACGTTCCAAATACAAGGCAAGAAGATGAGTTTCACTCGATTGTCATTATTAGAAAGGGTGATAAAATGGCAGGCCTTATTGTTGATTCATTTATTGGTCAACAAGAAGTAGTTTTGAAGCCACTTGGGGAGTACTTATCTAATGTTTTTGCTATTTCAGGTGCGACCATTCTTGGTGATGGTGAAGTAGCGCTAATTGTTGATACAAATTCATTAATAAAAACCAAATAAAAGGAGGATAATCAATGACTAACAAAGCGAAGCAGGAAATGAAAGCAATTGTTTTTCAATTAAAGGATGAGGAATATGCTATTTCTGTTCACCAAGTAGGTTCAATTGAACGTATGCAACATATTACTAGAGTTCCACAAACAGCAGATTTTGTTAAAGGTGTTATTAACTTAAGAGGGGTTGTAACTCCAATCATTGATTTAAGAAAGAGGTTTTCCATTGAGGAATCACCTTTTACTGACAGTACAAGAATAATCATTGTCTATATGGATAATATGGAAGTTGGATTAGTTGTAGATGCTGCCTATGATGTCATTGACATTCCAACGGAAGCAATCGAACCACCACCAGAAGTAATTGGTACGGTAGATGTTGATTATATTGATGGTGTTGCAAAATTAGATTCTCGTTTATTAATTCTATTAAATATGGAAAAAGTACTTTCTAAACACGAAGTTAACGAATTACATCAAATAGAAGGTTAGTAAAATGACAAATATTCACCACTTAACAAGCTATCAATTAGATATTTTAAAGGAAATTGGAAATATTGGATCGGGTAATGCAGCTACAGCGCTATCTAAGTTACTAGATTGTAGAGTAGATATGAAGGTTCCAGCGGTCCGTTTACTTAGCTTTGATGATACAATGGAGATGGTTGGTGGACCGGATGAAATCATCGTATCGGTCTTTTTAAGAATTCAGGGCGAGGCACCAGGAAGTATGTTTTTTGTATTATCACCATACCAAGCAGAGCTATTTGTGCAACAGATTACAGGCAACAGTGATTTATCCTTCAAAGGACCTCCTTATGATGAGATAGCACTATCAGCTCTTCATGAGATTGGAAATATATTATCAGGTTCTTATTTATCAGCTTTATCAGATTTTACTTCTATAAACATGCAGCCATCCGTACCAGATTTACATATTGATATGGCTGGAGCAATTCTAACACAAGGGCTAATGGAAATTTCCAGAGAAAGTGATTTTGCGATTATAATTGATACAACCATTAACGATCAAGATAGTGATAATGAAACGATTGAAGGTCACTTTTTCTTACTACCAGATCCAGAGTCCTTTGAAAAAATTTTCACTGCATTAGGTTTAGACGATCAATGAATGAACGAAATCATGTGTTAAAAGTTGGCATTGCCGATTTAAAAATCGCCAAATCAACAGAAGTGTTAAGAACATCTGGATTAGGTTCTTGTGTGGGTATTGTAATCTATGATTTAAGCATGAAATTGGCTGGGATGGTCCATGTTATGCTTCCTGATTCAACGTTATCGAAGAGAGAAAGCTTCAATGCTTTGAAATATGCAGATACAGCCATTGCTATTTTGTATAACAGTCTATTGGACAATGGTGCAAGAAAATGTTTTCTTAAAGCAAAAATTGCTGGTGGCGCTCAGATGTTCTCCTTTTCTTCAAATAGTGATATGTTAAGCATTGGAAATCGTAATGTAGAAGCTGTCTTATCATTATTAAAGCAATATAAAATACCGTTAATATCTAGTGACGTCGGGGGAAATAGCGGGAGAACCATTGAGTTTTATCCAGAATCAGGGATATTAAAGATAAAAACAGTAAATCTTGGTGTTTTTGAAATATAATAATTCTGTCTTTTTTATACTTTCGGTGCTGAATCGCTGATTCGGTGGAAAGTATAAAAACCTCTCGTTAAAAGATGAGACAAATATTGAGTTTTATCTAACTTAATTTTGTTTCGCTGATATTATGTGTAAAGGTGGGGTAGATGGTAATGGCAAAAACAAAAGCACTGTTTAATAATCATCTATGGGAAAAATGGATGAAAACAAAAGATAATGAAATAGCTGATCAGTTGATTGAAAACTATTACTATCTAGTAACCTATCATGTGCAAAGAATTGCTACACATCTTCCTTCAAGTGTTTCAAAGGAAGATTTAAAAAGCTTAGGTCTATTTGGTCTTTATGATGCCTTGCAAAAGTTCGACTTAAAGCGTGATTTGAAATTTGATACATATGCGTCATTTCGAATTCGAGGGGCAATTATTGATGGCTTACGTAAAGAAGATTGGCTTCCAAGGTCAATTCGGGATAAAGCGAAAAAGGTAGAAAGAGTATCACACACATTAGAACAACAACTTCAAAGACAGCCAACCTCCCATGAAATTGCTCAGGAGCTAGGTTTGGTTACAAGTGAAGTGGAGGAAATTATTAAGGATACACTGTTTGCAAACTTGTTGTCTATTGAAGAAAAGGTTAGAGATACTGATGAAAACGATAAAGAAGGTATTGGTTATATTTTACCAGATGATAAGCATCCTCAACCTGAAATTCAAATTGTCGACATAGAAAATTATCAAGAATTAGAGCAAGCAATTCAACAGCTAAATGAAAATGAACAAATGGTATTAAGTTTATTCTATAAGGAAGAGTTAACACTAACTGAAATTGGACAAGTTCTGGACTTAACCACATCGAGAATATCACAAATACACAAACAGGCAATATTCAAGCTGAGAACTGTCTTGGCTAAGCGTTTTTAAAAATAGGGACAAGTATTTGTTTTTTATAATAAGCTAGGCCTAATTGCAAAAAAACTATACTACGCAATAAACGATTAATGCGCCAGAGTGATAGCTTCGAATATCGCTGCGGAAATACACTTCGCTTTCCGCGGGCGGCTGGTGAGCCTCCTCGAGCTTTCGCTCTG
>NZ_JAFBDR010000012.1 GCF_016908325.1 Aquibacillus albus
AAAGCTATCGTATGAAGACCCGCGAATCTATATTTGAGGAACAAACTGTACAAAATTAATTAGCAAAAAGTGTTCAATTTTACTTGACGGTCACACCTCTATCTGCACCTGTAATATAAGCAGTTTTTTTCATAACTCTCCTCCTCGTTTTATCTAGGATCGAAAACCCTTCCACCATTCTTTAATTCTATATTCCTTCTCAATATCCTTGCTAAATAGTTAAGAAAGTTTGACTTTTTAGGAAATGGTAGCATCATCCATAGATATATGGAAAATATTGTTAAATATGCAATGGATACTTATGAATATTTCACTCCAATAGAACCAGCTTCTCGGACATTTTAAGCCACAGTTACGGCGATTATCGGATCCTAGTAGATCTGGACTATTATTCGCGCTACCACTGATTTTCCTTTTGTCCGTGTAGTTGAGCTAATACAGGAAATTCCTCCCAAACTATCTATGCTACAATAAAACTATGTATGGAAGTGAGGAGGAAGAGTAGTTGACATTGCAACAATTAAAATATGTAATCGAAGTGGCAAGGAATCGATCGATTAGTAAAGCAGCACAGCGATTGTTTATTAGTCAACCGAGTCTATCCAATGCAATCAAAGAATTGGAGAATGAACTGGGGATTACAATTTTTTCACGTACGAATAAGGGAATTGTGATTACTCCTGAGGGTTCGGAGTTTTTAGGTTACGCAAGACAGGTGATGGAACAGACAGACTTGCTTGAAAATCGCTATTCCAATACGACTCAATCACCACAGCAGCACTTCTCTGTTTCTGCACAACATTATGCTTTTGCGGTTAGTGCATTTGTAAAATTGTTAAAAGACTATAATCGTGATGAATATGAATTTACGTTACGAGAAACAAGGACGTATGAAATCATTGATGATGTAAAAAACCTTCGTAGTGAAATTGGTATTTTATACTTGAATGATTTCAATAGACAGGTGATTTGTAAGTTTCTAAGAGAGGGAAATTTAACGTTTCATGAACTATTTGAAGCGAAGCCACACGTGTTTATTAGCTCGACCAATCCGCTTGCGATTCAGGAGTATGTGACCTTAGCTGATTTGGATCCTTATCCGTATCTATCTTTTGAACAAGGGGACTATAATTCGTTTTATTTTTCGGAGGAGATACTCAGCACGATTTCGAGGCCCAAAAATATTCGTGTTAGTGACCGGGCTACTTTATTTAATTTACTGATCGGGTTGAATGGATACACGATTTCAACAGGGGTAATTTGTTATGATATCAACGATGATGATATTGTGGCGGTTCCACTAAAGATGGATGAGCGCATTGCGGTTGGCTATATTACACATAAAAATGTCACAAATAGCCCACTAGCTACGATTTATATTAACTACTTAAAAGAAACAATTGCTGATGAATTAGCTTTGCTATAGTTTAAAGCTATGGCAAACGATAGACTTTAGGTGTTATGCTATATGATTATTCCAATGCTACACTATCCTTAATTCAAAGACAAAAAGGGAGAGGGTTAGATGGTAGTGGGGAAAAGAAGTTTAGAACAAAGGTTAAATGAAGGTACTGTCATTGTAGGTGAAGGGTATTTGTTTGAAATGGAACGAAGAGGATATTTACAAGCAGGGTCTTTTGTACCAGAAGTAGCTTTGGAACACCCGGAGGTTTTAAAACAAACATATCGAGATTACATGAATGCTGGTTCAGATGTTGTTTTAGCTTTCACCTATAATGCCCACCGTGAAAAAATGAGAATTATAGGTAAAGAAGATTTACTTGAGCCATTAAATCGAAGTGCGATCCGTTTGGCAAAGGAAGTAGCAAAAGAACATCCGATAGAGGAAGCATTAGTGGCAGGAAACATTTCAAATACGAACATTTTTGACCCTGAAGATCCTGAATCTAAGGAAAAAGTAAGAAGTATTTTTGCGGAGATGGTAAAGTGGTGTAAAGAAGAAGGTGTAGATTTTATCAATGCTGAAACCCTTTATTACCACGAAGAGGCTGTTATTGCATTAGAAGAAATTCAAAAACAAGACTTGCCAGCAGTTGTTACATTAGGGCTGATGGGCGAAAATATATTGCGAGACGGTTATACGGTAGAAGAATCCTGTAAAATTCTCTCAGAAAAAGGCGCGCTAGTTGTTGGAATGAACTGTTTCCGTGGCCCAGATACGATGCAGCCATACCTAAAAAGAATTAGAGAAGAGGTAGAAGGTTTTGTCGGTGGATTACCAATTCCATATCGAACGTCAGAAGAATACCCAACATTCTTCAACTTACCTGATGGAGGATGCAGTTGTACCTTACCGACTGAAACAACTTTCCCAACATCGTTAGATCCTCTGTACCATAATCGATATGAATTAGCGGATTGGGCGAAAGAAGCACAAAACATTGGTGTTAATTATATTGGTCTTTGCTGTGGAGCATCACCTGCTATGCTGAGGGCAGTAGCAGAAGCAACAGGAATCAAAACAATTAACTCGAAATATTCACCAGATATGGAGAAGCATTTCTTATTTGGGAAAGATGAAACATTAAAGAATCATAATCTAAAGTACCGTGCAAAAGCATAAGCAATAGTAGGGAATCTAAAGGGAAATGTTCCAAACACTGTTTTAAGAAAAAAGGTGTACAAAAAAATACGGGATGTCACTGTGACATAAGTTTAGTTGTCTTATTTACTGAGGATTCTTTAGATTTATATTTAAATGCAATTGAATAGTACTAAATGGTCGGTTTATCATTACAGGCGAGAATACCCCATCCTCAAGGAGTGAGAAGGGCGCTAGCCCAATGAGTAAGTGGGGATGAATCGCCTTCGGACAAGGGATAGCTTTAGCTATCTCCATTGTCCGACTGTTTAACTCGGTTCCTAGTCCTAAGTCAATTTTAATTAAATCGAACAAATGTTTGTGTTTTGTAAACTGTATTGTATAATGAATAGAGAGGGAGGTGAATGTATTGCTTGTCCATAGGGCTTATAAATTCAGAATCTATCCTAACAAAGTTCAAACAAAATTAATCAACCGAACCATTGGTTGTTCTCGGTTTGTATTCAATCACTTTTTGGAACAATGGAGAACTACCTATCTAAAAACTGGAAAAGGTATGACCTACAAAACGTGTTCTTCCCAATTAACCCATCTCAAGAAAGAATTGGATTGGTTAAAAGAAGTGGATAGCATTGCCCTTCAAACCTCACTTAAAAACCTTTCCAATTCGTATGCTCGATTCTTCAGAAAACAGTCTAAAGCCCCGCGTTTCAAGTCCAAAAAAAACAAGATCCAATCCTACACCACAAAATACACGAACGATAATATCGCGATTGTTGCGAACAAAATCAAACTACCAAAACTCGGACTTGTTTCATTTTCTAAAAGTCGCGAAGTGGATGGTCGGATTATCCATGCTACGATTAGACGTCATCCAAGTGGTAAATTCTTTGTATCTATCCTTGTTGAAACAGATATAGATCCATTACCCAAAACAAACTTATCTGTTGGTATAGATGTCGGATTGAAAGACTTCGCCGTTCTTTCCAACGGAAGCATCTACAAGAACCCAAGGTTTTTTAGCACCTTAGAAAAGAAACTTGTAAAAGCGCAAGCGACATTGGCAAGACGTAAGAAAGGTTCTTCTAACTGGCATAAACAACGAATCAAAATTGCACGAATTCACGAAAAAATAACCAATATAAGAAAGGATTACTTGCATAAAATTTCTTTCCATATTGTCAAAAACCACGACATTATTGGTATAGAAGATTTGCAAGTATCGAATTTGTTAAAGAATCATAAATTAGCAAAAGCCATTAGTGACGCGAGTTGGTCCATGTTTCGTATCATGCTAGCGTATAAGGCAAAATGGTATGGAAAACAGGTTGTCATGGTCTCTAAAAACTTTCCTTCAAGCCAACTTTGCTCTTGTTGCGGCTATCAAAATAAAGATATGAAGAATCTTGCGTTACGTGAGTGGGATTGTCCATCTTGTGGTACACACCACGACAGGGATATGAACGCAAGCATAAATATTAAAAAGGAAGCAATAAGAATTCTAACCGTAGGTCCTACGGGGTTAGCCTAATCAAAACCGACTGTTGGGTTGGTGTTCTTAGGAATCTCCCACTTCAAACAGACCGTAAGGTCGTTAAGTGGCGAGAGGGTTCAATTGAAACGCTTGGATTACCAAACGTTTTTATTCATCCAACTAATATATAGTATATATTGCTGCTCGCCCCTTCCAATCCCTCATCAATAAATTTCGGGCAGTCACTGTTACATAAGAAAGGAAAAAATTATGATTCTTAAGAAGAAAGGTTATTTAATGATAGTTCTAAGTCTATTAGTTATACTCACACTTTATTTAACGTTATTGCCCATATCGATTCATCCTCCTTCTTGGGATGCTCCACAATCGGAAGGGTATACAGGTCCTCATAAAATTAATAGTAGGTTAGCAGAGATGGAATTTTTTGAACTAGATAGTTACAGTCAACCAGAGTATATGGTGTATCGGGATAATTGGTTGTACGCTGCGATGCATGAAGGAGAAATTATTCGAGTTCGTCCTGATGGATCAGAAAGTGAAGCTGTAGTAAATACAGGTGGACGTCCGCTTGGATTTGATTTCGATTCCGAGGGAGCACTTATCATTGCCGATCCTTTGTATGGAGATCATGGTGGATTGCTACGAGTGACCAACTTTGATGGGGGAGCAGAGATAGAGCTTCTAACAGATTCCGCTGATGGAAATCCAATCTATTTTGCAGACGCTGTTGTAGTAGCAAAAAACGGCTTAATTTATTTTTCGGATGCCTCATCAGCGGTGAAGGCAAAGAAAATCGGTGATGTTGGAAAAGCTGGTGAACTAGACATATTAGCGAATAGCAGTACGGGAAGGGTATTGGAGTACAATCCGAAAACAAAACAGACACGAGTATTAATGAATGACTTAAGTTTTGCAAATGGAATTGCTTTAAGCGAAGATGAACAGCATTTATTGATAAATGAAACAGGGAAATATCGTGTTTGGAAACTAGATGTAACTTCAGAAAATATCAGTGCATTCAACCAGAGTACATCTGCACAAATAATAATTGATAATTTACCAGGTCTACCTGATAATATCATGCAAGGGAGTGATGGAAGGTACTGGATTGGTTTAGTCTATCCTAGAAACGACTTTTTAGACTATAGTGCAAACAAACCATGGTTTCGTTCAATAGCGATGCGCTTACCATCTTTTCTATTGCCTAAAGGTAATGAATATTCTCATGTCATAGCGATTAATAAGTCAGGAGATGTTTTAGCTGATTTACAAGATTCAGGCAGTCCATATACAGTAATAACTGGAGCAACTGAGTCTGAAGATAAGTTGTTTTTCCATCATTTAAATAATACGAACACAATTGGTTGGATTAGGAAAGAAGATATAGGGTTTTGACTGGTTGACCATAAATTTAACGGGGGTGTGCATACTGATCCTTATTTTCATAAAGCAAATAATTTATTGAGATAGTTTAAACGACTAATTTCGGGCAGTAACTGTGGCATAAGTTTTAGTCAGGGTAACTAAATATGATGTATAATAGGATAAAAGGTTTATCATACACACCAACATAACTGTTCTCACATAAAGTTCAATAAAAGTAGGAGTGAAAACATGGACCAAATGAAGGATATTCGTTGGAAGCAAAGATTTGAGAACTTTGAGAAATCTTTCAAGCTCCTAGACAAATACTCGAAAGAACCAATATCAACTGAATTAGAAAGAGCAGGTATTATACAATTTTTTGAGACAACCTTTGAATTAGCGTGGAAGGTATTAAAGGATTATTTGAAGGCAGAGGGCTATGTTGCTAAAAGTCCTAGAGAATCCATTAAACAAGCGTTCCAGGCTGAGATAATTGAAGATGGCCACCGTTGGATGGATGCATTATCTAAAAGGAACTGGACGAGCTATACTTATGATGAAGAACTAGCAGAAAAGTTAGTCAATGAAATACGAGAACAATTTTTGCTTTTACTTAAATATTTATATGATAAATTAATAAAGGAAAGATAGTATGTTTGGATTAATTGAAAGTGATATAAGTTATATTAAAATTGCTATGGGCAAATTTAGTGAAATTGAATCTGGGATTATTTTTGGAAGTCGGGCGATGGGTAATTACAAAAGGGGTTCTGATATAGATATTGCAATAACTGGAAAAGGAATTACTTCAAAAACATTATACATGTTATCTGATTTATTAAACGAGGAGTACCCTTTACCGTACTTTTTTGATATTATTCATTATGAGTCAATATCTAATGAGAATCTAAAAGATCATATTGATAAAGAAGGTAAAATAATTTATGAAGCTAACCCAATCAAGTACGGATATTAGTAGCTAGAGCACCCAATGCGAATAAAGTTATTGTGTGTATGAACTGGTATATGGTCCACCGGTATCTAGTCTAAGCACCCAAAAATTAAATATTATTATCGGAAAAACAAGACAGGGGATACAACCTTGTCTTTTTTTATGTAATTAACAATGGTGAGACGGATTATTTTCAGGATAATACATTTAAAAACTACTCGGTAGTAAGAAATAGATATTTGGGAAAAATGAAAAAGAATGAACTTGGAGGTGAAAATATGAGTTTAAATCGTGAACAACGAAAGCATGTGGGGAAAGAATTAAGAGACAACTTCGAGCTTTCTGGATTAACACCGGAAGTTATTCAAGCTGACCTTGCTTTCAGTCATGAACAGTTCGAAGAGACGATAAAACTTGGTCCTACTTCTGATGAAGAAGCAGTATCGCGGCTGCGTAATTATTTGGAGGAGAAATTAAAAGAACAAGGCAAGGAACCTTCATCTTATTCTTAAAAAGAATACCTACTTTGATATGATTAAGTTTAAAACCGTAGGAATGGTTATTATCATTTCCTACGGTTTTTGTTTGATCATGGGTGGTTTTTCATTTCATTGTCTCAGACAGAAAAGCCTTTTCTTTTCCTCTGCTACTTTCCCGTTCTTTTCGCTTCTTCAGATAGCTGCTCAAACGACTTTACTTTTCCATGTGGGTCTTGTGATCTTTTTCTTGTTTCCCATTGTCTTTCACGTTGGCTTTTAGATTTAGACATCGTCATTCATACTCCTTTTTTGTTAGAAAATTGAAAGGATATGGTGATCATTTAGTGCTTCTAAGCTCTCTCTTCTTTTTCGCCTTTTCTTTGTGTGCACGATTTGCAGCGGCACTACCACTAATCTCATTAGAGAATTCAGAATCTGTCTTGCTAGAGTCAAACCCTTGTAAATTCTTTTGTTGAGGGTCATTTTTCTTAGTTCGTTTAGCCATCTAAAATCCTCCTTTTCCCGATTTAGTATCTAACTTACGGAAAGAAATATGTGTGAAAAGTCATTGAATTTGTGTTGGTTTTTGGAAAAGGTTAGTTTTTTTATTAGGGGGGTGCGTATCATAACCTGTGATTTGTCATAATATGTCGATAGTACTATCGACATAAGCAGTTTTATCACACTTCTGAAAAGGCTTTAACTGGAGATTTCTCAATGTCGGAACTAAACGTCACTGAGGCAAGCTTCCCAAAACATAGTTAAACTTAATAATGCTTTAATTTAAGTAAAACTCTGTTTTGATTGGTTAATCAACAAAATAAATTTATTTAAAAAAGTTTACTTGACTTTGTGTTGCTTTTGCTATAAGGTAATAGTAACCGGTTACATCGAGTGGAACAAACTAGAAAGAGTAGGTTTTTTCAATGAAAAAAAAGTCAATAACCATATATGATATTGCAAGAGAAGCCAAGGTTTCATCTGCAACAGTTTCAAGAGTTTTAGCAGGAAATTATCCTGTGAAAGAGGAAACAAGAAAAAGAGTTGCAAGCATTATTGATAAATATGGCTTTCAGCCTAATGCTGTAGCTAGAAGTTTAACAAAGAGGGAAACAAGGATGATTGGATTTGTTTTGCCCGATATAACTAATCCTTTTTTTTCTCAAGTATTTATTGAAGTAGAGAAATATGCATTAACAAAAGGGTATGCGTTATTACTATGTAATTCTATGAACGATAGTGAGATGGAATCTAAGCACTTAAAATTACTAGCAGAACGCCAAGTAGAAGGTATCATCATAATGGGTGGAAGGATAAATAAATCAGCTCCTGATAGGGTTGAGGTAAATGAACTATCCGAAATAATGAATAGTTTACCTGTGTTAATGATTAATGGAAAAATAGAGGGACTTGATTGTTACAGTATTAGAACTGATGAGGCGAAAGGTATCGAATTAATTATTAATTATTTAGTTAGTATAGGTCACGAAAAAATTGCACTACTTGGTGGAATAGAAGGTATTACAACTACTGACATTAAAGTGGAAGCTTATAAAAGTTTAATTTCAAGACACCATTTACCATTCGTACCAGGTTGGCAAATCTACAGTGGTTTTGATATTTCAAGTGGTGAACAAGCTATGGACAAATTGCTTAGAAATAATAAACAGGATTTACCGACCGCAGTAATAGGAATAAATGACATGGTTGTTATAGGTGCTTTAAGGGAATGTGGAAGAAGAAAAATTGATTTAAATGAGTTTTCATTTGTTGGTTTTGATAATACCAATTTAGCTGAAATTTCTAATCCCCAATTGACAACTGTAAGTCATCAGTATAGTGAAATTGGAAGGAAGGCAGTAGACTTACTTTTGAATTCTAAGAATGAAAAACATAAAAATAAAGATGTAGAAATTAATCCAAAATTGGAGATAAGAGATTCTTGTTACGAGATGATAGGAAATTAATTTGCAACTTTTAGTAACCGGTTACTATGAGGTGGATTAAATGAATACTAATATAATGAAAGATTATTTTTTTAGATTAGTAGTAACCGGTTACTACTAATGATTGGTTAAGGGTATTAAAAGAAGTTTTTAATAAAGGAGTTAAATATTTTGTAGCATTTGCCAACAGTCCTAAGTGGGATTGGAAACGAGAGAAGGGGCAAGAAGGTTGCCATTATACTCCAGAGCAATGCGTGAAATTATTAAAGGTATTACATAGTAAAATGAAAGAAAATTCTATCACAGAATATAAAATATCAGCTGTTGAAGCTGGAGAATGGAAAACGGCCCAAAACTATATTGATCTTATCTATAGTGATAGCGCTTTAATGTATGCGCTTACGAATTTTGATGTTCATTCCTATTGGTCTGAACAGGAAGATAAAGTGAATCTAACAGAATATATGGAAATCTGTTTAACTAAACCAAATATAGTTGCAAGTGTATAAATAGTTATTTGGAACATTTATTGATAGACATGTAAAAACAAAAATGTTTGCGCTTACAAAATTACAACTTTCAACTTAGATTTTTATCAAAAGATTTAAGGAGGTGGTGTACTATACAAAACAGTTCGTAAGTTAATTTTATTTACTTTCTAAATTATATAATGGGGGTAGTGATGATGAAAAAATTATGTTGGTTATTTCTTACTTTATTGTTGGCAATATTAGTACTCGGTGCTTGTAGCTCTGATGATAGTCAAAGCAGTGGTAGTAGTGATAGCGGCAATAATGATGGTAGTGAAGACGAAGATGTTGTTACTTTAACGTTTTGGAATAGATATCCAGAACTAAGAGGTGGATTTGCAAATTTAATTGAACAATTTGAAGCAGAACACCCAGGTATTAAGATCGAAAGTCAGGAAGCACCAGAGCCTGAAACGCAATTACGTACTGCGCTTTCTGAAAATAATTTACCAGATATGTGGACTAATATAGTAGAACTATCAGAATTAGTGGAAGTAGATGCAGTTAAGAACTTGGATGAAATTTTTACTGATGAAGTGAAAGCTCAGTTCGTAGATGGTACATGGTTTGAAAATGGGACAACTGCAGATGGTTCTGTTTACGGATTCCCACTTGCATCACCAAGAAGTAAAGCATTTATCATGTATTATAATAAAGACGTTTTTGACATGTTGGGATTAACGGAAGCTGATATTCCAACTACATGGGAAGAGTTCAGAGAAGTAGGTCAAAGAATTATTGATGAATCAAATGGAGCTATTTACCCTACGGTATGGAACAATGCGAATTGGGCTAATGAACAAATGGCTGCGATGATGGGTTCAGCAATTACACCAGAAGTACCATGGCAAGAAAACTATAAAACAGGTGAACCACAAGTACTTACAGAAGGTAAAATTGAAACTGCAAAATTCTTAAAAGAATTATTAGATGAAGGACTAATGGCACCACAAAGTATAGAAATTGGCCTTGGTGAAGCAGAAGCAACATTTGCGGTTGGTCAAGCTGCATTCTATTGGAGTGGTGATTGGGTAGGAAGACAATTTCATGTTGTACAAGAATTTGATAACTGGGGAGTAGCTCCAATGCCAACGAAAGATGGTAACCCATACTACTACCGTGCTGGGTCAGAAGCGACTAGTATCCAAGTAAGTAATCACACAGAACATTGGGAAGAAGTCAAAACATTCCTAGAGTATTCACTAGAACATCTTCATGAAACTGTATATGTAGACACTGGTGCTGGTTTGCCAGCGAAGAAAGATGTTGGTGGAGAGCCGCCATTCGAGCAATATTTTGATATTTTAGAGCTTGAAAATGAATTATCAATTCCTGTACCAAAGCCAGAAGAATTTAACCCAGCTGTTGTTGAATTCAACAGAGACTGGAGAGGTAAGTTAGAAGTTGGCGGTATTGGTGACGCTATTGTAGGTTACTTAACTGGGAATATTGATGATCTTGAAGGGGAAATAGGAAAAATAGATCAAGCAATGAAGGATGCATTCTACGAAACGTTAGAAGAAAACCCAGATGTATCTCAAGACGATTATATTTACCCTAACTGGGTACCTTTCGAACCATATACAGTAGATATGTACGATGAACTAAGATAATACAAAGCTTTTATTAGGGTGCAAAATGAATTACTATAGCTTAGATTTATCTAAGCTATAGTAATTGTATCCTTTTCTGCGAGAAAAAGTTAGAAAGGGTGAAAGTGCTTTGGCTAAAAATATGGAAATAGAACAAAAAACAGAAGTGAATAGCAGGCCAAAAGTAAAGTCAAGACTGAGGACACACAAAAAGAAAAAAGCTATTTGGGCATATATTTTTCTTGCACCACAAATTATTATCTTCTTTGTTTTCTCCTTATACCCAATTATCATGAGTTATGTTTACTCGTTTTATAATTGGACTGGAATTGGACCATTAGATGAATTTGTAGGATTTGAAAATTATGCACAATTACTCAGTCAACCACGATTTTGGAACTCAGCATTAGTTTCTATCTACTATATTGTAGGAACAACTGTACTTGGTGTTGGTGTTGCGTTAATTCTAGCGATTATTCTTAATGATCAAAAGCTGAAGGGGAAAGGACTTTACCGAACGATTTACTTCCTACCAGTTGTAACAACGACGGCGATTGTCGGTATTATTATGGGGAGTATTTTTGGTATCAATGGTTTTGTAAACCAATTGCTTTTAACCTTTAATATAGTTGATCGACCAATTCCGTGGTTAACCAATGGACCCCTTGCAATAATCATCCTTATTGTGATTGGTTCTTGGAAAGGGCTTGGTATTAACATGATTTATTGGCTAGCAGGTTTGCAATCCATACCTAATGAGCTATATGAATCTGCACAATTAGATGGAGCAGGTTTTTGGAGAACGTTAAGACATATCACGTTGCCACTATTAAAACCAATAGCTGCTGTTATTATCCTTTTGTCATTAGTGAGTGGTATTAATGCCTTTGATTTAGTTAAGACATTAACAGGTGGTGGCCCGAACTTTGCAACAGAAACAATGGATCTATTTATTTATAATTTCGCTTTTTCTGCACAACTTGGTGGCGGTCAAGTACGAATGGGTTATGCCTCTGCCGCAGGTGTATTATTAGGTCTATTCACATTTGTGATCAGTATGGTGTTCGGTGCTGCGTCATTTACGAAGGAAATAGCAAAAATTAGAGGAGATAAAAAGAAAAAAGGTGGTGTAAAAGCATGATTTCAACAAAATCAGCACGCCTTATCGTACACGTATTTTTAATAGCTCTTGGAATTGTTTGGATTTATCCTTTCGTTTGGATGGTATTTTCTTCATTAAAATCAAATAAAGAATTCCTAATAAGTGGTACCTCACTTATTCCAGAAGATCCACAGTGGGAAAATTATGCAAATGCTTGGACTACAGCAAACTTTCAAGGCTATTTTATAAATACAGTAATTTTCACAGTTGCAACTGTTATAATTGTCATTGTTTTATCTTCATTGACAGGTTATGCTTTGGGTCGAATCGATTTTCCAGGTAGAAAAACGATTATGATTATTGTAGTTGCTATTATGTTTATTCCAAAAGGTTACACGATTATCCCATTATTTAAATTAGTTAATCAGTTGGGATTAGCTGACTCTATCGTTGGTATTATTGTTGCTGAATCGTCAGGTGCACACGTCTTGTTTATATTAATGTTTGCATCATTCTTTGCTAACCTTCCTAATTCCATTGAGGAAGCAGCTGAAATTGATGGAGCAGGTTTTTTAACTGTATTTACAAGAGTAATGCTACCGTTAAGCATGCCTATTGTCGCAACAACTGCGATCATGCAATTTATCTGGACTTGGAGCTCTTTCCTAGTACCATTAGTATTGACCATTAATAAGCCAGAACTAAGAACATTAGCGGTTGGTATGCAAAACTTTGTTCAAACATATTCTGTTGACTTCTCGGGTATGGCTGCAGGTGCAACAATTTCCTTAATACCAGTAATGATTATCTTTATTATCATGCAAAGGTACTTTATCGAAGGTGTAGCTGGAGCTGTTAAAAGTTAATTTATTCATGTATTTAAAAATAAAAGATACTGAATTAAAAAGAAGCTAATCCCACAGAATTCGTCCATTTACTGTGGGATATCTTCCTTATTAATAATAGATGAAGGGTTTGATAAAAGTGAACTCGAGTTTTTCTGAATTTATGTACAAAGCCTCAGAATGGGTAATGAGATTAGCTTATTTAAATTTACTGTGGCTCCTATTTACGGTAATAGGAGTTGGTATCATTGGTTTCTTTCCGGCTACAGTAGCAATGTTTACTATTGTTCGGCATTGGATTATAGGTAATACAGATATTCCAATTTTAAAAACATATTGGCAATCGTTTAAAGGCAGTCTCGTAAAGGCAAATTTACTCGGGTTTATAAGTGTGATTGGCGGAGTAGTACTGTATTTAGATTACACATTCATAAAAGATATAAACGGTACTCTTGGCATGGTCGCGTTCCTTTTATTTTTAACCACTTCCTTTTATTATTTGATGATTGTGTTTTTTGTGATACCCGTATATGTACATTATGACATTAAACTATTTGAATGCCTGAAGTATGCATTTATCATTGGAGCTTCTTACCCGTTACGAACGATATATATTACAGTTGCTTCTTTTGTTATCTATTATTTAACAGCTTCATTTCCAGTTTTGTTTTTATTTTTCTCTGGTAGTTTACTAAGCTTACTTATTATGCGGTTTGCATATGTAGCATTTGAAAAAATAGAATTGAAAAACAATAATAAATTGGCAAAAGCTGCTTGAGATAGCGTAATACTTACACCAATGCTTCCGTTCGTAGCTTAGCTGCTAAAAGAAACTGGTAAGTCATCCATGTTATCAGTTTTTTTTTGAGAAGATAGTAACCGGTTACCATTATGGGAGTTACACTTTTTGAATATTAAAAATGAAGTCTATGATTAATGTTTTGAAATAAGTTCAAAACATGGAGAGGGGGAATTGGTGTTTGACTAAAAAAATTTTAATGTTATCAATATTTCTAGTTGTTGTGGTGGTGTTCGTGTATTTAATAGATATGTCTTCTTCAAATAGAGCTCAAAAGGAATTATTAGATGATTCAACAGAAATTTTTATTAATGGGTCAGAACGTTATCAAGTAATTGACGGATTTGGTGCATCTGGAGCATGGTCAATGGACCCAATTGGTTCTGAGTGGTCAGAACCAAACAAAAATAAAATTGCTGATTTACTCTTTTCCCGAGAGAAAGGGATAGGATTATCTGTTTGGAGGTTTAATATTGGAGCTGGTAGTGATAAAACGGATCAATTAATCATTAAGAACCCGTGGAGAAGTGTAGAGAGTTTCAAAGAAAATGAAGAAGCTGAGTATGACTGGTCAAAGCAAGCGGGTCAACAGTGGTTTTTAAATGCAGCAAAGGAAAGAGGAGTAGAAAATTTTGTTGCTTTTGTAAATAGTCCGCCAGTTTGGATGACAAAAAATGGGCACGCCCAACCTGACAGCCAAGTAGGTACAACCAATTTAAAACCGGAGTATGTCGATGACTTTGCAATATTTCTAGCGGATGTACTAGAGCATTTTAAAAATAAAGGAATTGATTTTAAATACGTAAGTCCGATTAATGAACCAACATGGGATTGGAACCTCGCAGGACAAGAAGGAAATCGCTATAGCATAGAAGATATAAAAGCGGTTGTTCATGCATTATATCAGGAAATTCAAGCCAGGAACTTAAATACAGAAATTGATGTCATTGAAGGCGTCGAGTATTTGGCAATGCTTGATGATGAAAAGTATGCTGAATTTGTGGGAACGGAAAGCAACTATACAAGTGGCGTATCTGATGGTAGATATGGGGGAAAGTATCGTGAATATATTAAAGAGTTATTAGGTGATAGCGAAATAAAAGAAAAAATAGGAAATAAAATTAGTTCTCATGCTTATTGGTCTGATCAAATGGAGGATAGTGCTGGCAATGACCGATTAATAAGATTAAGAGAATTGTTACATGACAATATAAATCAATATAGCTCAGACGCTAAGTTTTGGATGACAGAATACTGTGTGCTTGGCGCTGATGGACATGGACGCGATTTAGGGATGGATACGGCACTAAGGGTTGCAAGAATCATTCATTATGACCTTACTAAAGCGAATGCATCATCATGGCAATGGTGGACTGCTGTGTCTAAAGAAGATTATAAGGATGGGTTAATTTATACAGATTACTTATCCCATGGTAACGAAGAAAGTATTATAGAATCTAAGCTTTTATGGTCATTCGGGAATTATAGTAGATTTATTCGACCAGGAGCATACAGGGTTCAGTTAAATGGTGCCGATAATAAACTCGGATTAATGGGTTCTGCATATATTGATGAAGAAAGGAAACAGCTCACTACAGTATTTGTTAATCATGGTGAAGAAGAAGAATTAATCAACTTTTCATTTGATAGCTTGCCAAAAGGAAAAGAAATTCAAAAGCTTGTTCCTTATGTTACATCTGAGGAGAATGACTTAGTTGAAGGTGATGCTATTTCAGCATCTGATGTATACTCAGTTCCTGCTAAATCAGTTGTAACATTTGTAGGTGAATTTTAATGAACTTCAAAATACATTGAAATTACTATAGAAAGGATAGTGGATAACATGGAAACACTTAGTACAAAAACGAAACCTAGTATCGATTGGCTCACGGATGTAAGTATGTATGCAGTTAACAGGATTCCTGCACATTCTGATCATAAGTATTTTGAAACAATGGAAGAAGCAAGCAGTGGTGTACCTATGCGGATGAGACATAGTTTAAATGGAAATTGGAAATTTAATTACGCAATTAATCCTAAAAGTAGACCACAGGAATTTTATAGATCCGATTTTGATTCTTCATCTTGGGGAGATATAACAGTACCTGGTCACATTCAACTGCAGGGTTACGGAAAACCACAATATGTTAATACGATGTATCCATGGGATGGCCATAATGATATCCGTCCACCAGAAATCCCGGATAATCATAATCCTGTTGGTAGCTATATAAAGTCTTTTTATATTCCTGAAAATATGCAAGATAAGCCATTATATATTTCTTTCCAAGGTGTGGAAACAGCTTTTTATGTATGGTTAAATGGTGAATTCATTGGATATAGTGAGGATTCATTTACACCAGCCGACTTTGATCTTACTCCTTATGTAACGAATGGAGATAACAAGTTAGCAGTAGAGGTGTATCAGCGTAGCACAGGGAGTTGGCTGGAAGATCAAGATTTTTGGAGATTTTCTGGTATTTTTCGAGACGTTTATCTTTACACTGTCCCTAAAATTCATGTCAATGATTTGCATGTCCAAACGGATTTAGATTTTTCCTATCAACTAGGAACACTTAAGGTAGATTTGAGTTTTTTATCTGAAGTACCTAGTGGAACAAAGATAATTGCATTGTTAAAGGATAAAAATGGTGATTTGGTTGTGTCTCAGAAAAGTGATCCTATTCAAAAGGAAGCTAAAGTTACACTTGAAGTAGATACGCCTCATCTATGGAGTGCCGAAGACCCTTACTTATACCAATTATATGTTCAAATCTTTGATTCATCAGGAAATCTAGTAGAGGTTATCCCACAAAATGTAGGCTTTAGAAAATTTGAATTGATTAATAATATTATGTGTATAAACGGAGAACGAATTATTTTTAAAGGTGTTAATCGTCACGAATTTAATTGTAATAGTGGTCGAGCTGTTACAAAGGAAGACATGTTATGGGATATCAAGACGCTTAAGCAAAATAATATTAATGCAGTTCGCACATCTCATTATCCTAATCAAACATACTGGTATGAGCTGTGTGATGAGCATGGTATATATGTAATGGATGAAATGAATTTAGAGACGCATGGTTCGTGGCAAAAAATGGGTGCGGTTGAACCATCATGGAACATACCTGGTAATAAGAAAGAATGGGAAGATATTGTCATGGATAGGGCAATATCCATGTATGAAAGAGACAAAAACCATCCTTCAATCATTATATGGTCTTGTGGAAATGAGTCCTATGCTGGGGAAGTTATTCTAAATGTTTCCAAGTACTTTAAAACGGTCGACCCTAGTAGACTTGTTCACTATGAAGGGGTTTTTCATAATCGAGGATATAATGATACAAGTGATATGGAAAGTCGGATGTATGCCAAACCTGCTGATATTGAAAAGTATCTGATGGATAACCCTGAAAAGCCTTTTATAACCTGTGAGTATATGCATGCAATGGGAAATTCATTAGGAGGTATGTATAAATATACGGAGCTTGAAGATAAGTATCCGATGTATCAAGGTGGGTTTATATGGGATTACATCGATCAAGCTGTTGTGAAAAAGGATCGTTATGGGAATGAATTTCTGGCGTACGGTGGTGATTTTGGAGATCGCCCGGCAGATTATAGTTTTTGCGGAAACGGTATCGTTTTTGCAAATCGTGAGACAACTCCTAAAATGCAGGAAGTAAAATTCCTATATCAGAACGTGGAACTTTCTCCAGATCAGGATGGAGTCACGATAAAAAATGATAATCTCTTTATACATTTAGAAAATTATTATTTGGAATATCTGCTATTTTTCGAAGGGAAAGAATTATACCGTAACAAACTTTTTGTGGATGTTGGACCACAGAACAAAAGACGAATTGAGTTTGAATGGCCAGGAAACATAAGAAGTAATTCTGGTGAATATTGTATTGAAGTTTCATTGAAATTGAAGGAATCTACTTTATGGGCTGATGCTGGTTATGAAGTTGCTTTTGGTCAATATGTCTTTGAGGAAATGAATAGTGCGGTCAAAGATAACTTACCTAAGGCTTGTGGTAAACTAAAGGTTGTTGAAGGCGATGTTAACATTGGAGTTCATGGCAATGATTTTACAATAATGTTCTCTAAACAAGTTGGTAGCCTTATTTCTATCAATTATGCAGGAAATGAAATGATTGAAAATCCTCCTGTACCATTATTTTGGAGAGCGACCACGGATAATGACAAGGGTTATGGCCAAAGTTACCATTCAGGCTGTTGGTTAACAGCAAGTCTTGCTAGAAGATGTGTATCGACAGTGGTAGAGAGGGATAGTGACCATATCAATGTAACGTTTACGTATAAGCTACCCATTCATGATGATATAGATGTTACGGTTGCTTATACCGTATATCTTGATGGAAGTATTCGAGTAAAATCAAGTTATCAAGGTGCAGAGAATTTACCACAAATGCCAATCTTTGCACTTTCATTTAAAGCCCCGGCAGACTACAACGAGTTAGAATGGTATGCGATGGGTCCGGAAGAAAATTATTTAGATCGAGCAATGGGTGCAAAGTTAGGTATATTTAAAAATAAAGTTTCAAACAATTTATCCAGGTACATTATGCCGCAAGAGTCAGGGAATAGGACTGGAGTGCGCTGGGTAAGACTAACAAACCAAACAGGACAGGGGATAAAAATAGCATCAACGAATGAAGCACTTGAATGCAACTTTTCTCCTTATACCGCGTTTGAACTTGAAAATGCGCAACATCACTATGAATTACCTAATGTGCATTACACTGTAGTAACGGTTGCCGGTAAACAAATGGGTGTAGGTGGAGATGATAGTTGGGGTGCACCAGTTCATGATGAACACCTTATAGAGGCAAATAAAGATATGGAATTTGAGTTTTTTATAAGTAAAATTTAATACAGAAGGATAAGTTCCTATAAATATTCTTCTAGTACAGTAGGAGCTCTTTAGGCGGGGCTCCTTTTGCTAGTTATCATACCTGTCCTGTTTCGTATTTTGTTTTATTTACGAAAACACTCGGCAAAATTAAAAGTCCATCTTTTGTAATAATTGCAAAAGATGGACTTTATACTTAATTAGTTTGGTACCTTCTCTAATTCCTGAACAGTAATCGGTATTTGGGTTGTCTCTAAGTTCGCTGATTTCGCTGTTACAACAATCTGTCCTTCCTCCGTTCTAGACCGGACAAAAGCAACAAGTTTACCTTGATATGCGTTCCTTTCTTTTGAACTATAAGGTTCTAAATCTTGTATGTTACCACTCTCGATACCTATAATATCTCCAGGCCCCTCTATGGAAAGCTCAATTTTATCCTCTGCTATAGAAACAGGATTTCCATTTTCGTCAACAATTTGCATTTCAATATGAGTGATATCCTGTCCATCCGCTTCTAATTCAGGATAGTCTACTTCGACAGCAAGCTTTTTAGGGCTTGAAGCGGTAACCAGCTGGTGCGTGTATTCTTTACCATCCTTATCCTTGGCGACTACTTTTAATTCCCCTTCTTCAAAGGCTACATCCCAGTTTAAATAACTATCTGCATCTAGTAACCGTTTTGTTCCTAAAGACTTTTCATTCATAAATAGCTCTGCTTCTTGACAGTTCGTATAACAGAAAACATCCAGTTGATCGCCTTGATTCCAATTCCAGTGAGAATCCCCCATCCATCTACGTTTGCGTTCTGCCTCGGGATCGTCCTTTCGCATTGCTGCTAGGAATACCATTGGCTTTTCGCTCCACAGACTTTGTCGGTAATAGAAGCTAGATTTTTTATTACCAGCAAGGTCTAAAAATCCAGCTGGAGCAGCCCGAACTGGCCAGCCTTTTGCTTCACCTAAGTAATCAATACCTGTCCAGATAAATTGTCCGCTAATGGCATCATTGTCTCTCACCTTTAACCATTGATCTAAACCAGGGCCATTTTCACTTCCATAAATAATGTGATCAGGATAATTTTTTAAATCATCTTCATAAAGATGTTCTTTATAATTGTAACCAACCACGTCCAAGGCCTGTGCATAACCAGTTAGGTTAGAGAGTTCTGGGAATGCTAAGGCTGATGTAACAGGTCTAGTCGTATCGCATTCTTTCACATAGTGAACAAGTCGCTTAGCGATCGTTGTGAGTCGTTCAGCATTTGGTTTATTAGGATCATATGCTCTTTCAGCTGCAGGTTTATTTGAATCATTATTACCTGTCATAGATTCAAAATAAGGATGGCAGTAAGGGTCATTAGGATAATCTATTTCATTGCCGATACTCCATAAAATAATTGATGGGTGGTTTCTATCTCTTAAAACCATCTCCTTAATATCTGTTTCGCCCCATTGTGGAAAATCTTCATAATAACCAAAGTGTTTAGGAGGATAGACATTGTGTCCAGTCGACCATTTGTTTTTCACACCTTCCCACTCGTCAAAGGCTTCATCCATAACAAGAAAGCCCATACGGTCACACAAATCAAGCAAGTTTGGTGCTGGTGGATTATGACTCATTCTTATCGCATTACAACCCATTTCTTTAAGAGCTTTAAGTCTTCTAACCCACACTTTTTCAGGAACTGCAGCACCTAATCCACCGGCATCATGGTGAACACAAACTCCTTTCATCTTCATATTTTGACCATTAAGGAAAAAGCCTTTCTTCGCATCAAATGAAAATGTACGGATACCTGTGGTTGTTGTTATGTTGTCAATTACTTGATTATCTTTTATAATCTCTGTCCTTATGGAGTATAAATAAGGCTGTTCAGGTGACCAAACTTGGGGGTCACTTACAGTAATCGTTTGATCCACGTTCAAGCCTGATTCGCTTGCAATGCTTTTAGAGTCAACAGATGAACCTACGATATTTCCGCTTTGATCGAATAAAGTATTTTTTATTTCTATATTCTCCGCATTGGTAGTCTCATTCGTTAATTGTGTATTAATTGCTACAGTTGCTAGTTCGTTAGTAACTGTTGGTGTAGTCACAAACACACCATACTGATTGATATGAATTTGATCTGTAATGGTAAGGTAGACATCCCGATAAATGCCAGAGCCTGTAAACCACCTAGAGTCAGCAACATCTTTATGGTTCACCTTTACAGAAACAACATTAGAGTTTTCAAAATCAACAAAATCTGTAATGTCATATGTAAAAGTACTATATCCAAATGGCCTTTTCCCGATGTAATAACTATTGCACCATACCTGTGAGTTGTTATATATTCCCTCAAAGGTAATATATACTCGCTTTCCTTTTAATTCATCAGGGAGGTTAAAGTTTTTTCTATACCAGCCCTTGCCAGCAGCTACGTAACCGGTTCCACTAGAATGCTCCTTTGAAAATGGCTCTTCGACGGACCAATCATGGGGAAGGGTAACATCACGCCAGCTTGAATCATCATAACCTTTGTACCATGCCTTTGGTTCGTCTCCTCTGAAAAATTTCCAATCCAAGTTCATGCTATTAATCATTCTTTCTTTTCCCATTTTTTTGCCCCTTTCCAGTACATTCATTTTTTATTTAAAATTCATTGTTCCTACATTCATAAAATTGCAATCCGTTAAAATATGTTGTACATTCATATTAAACTTAAAACACTTGAATTTGATTAGTTTCATAGTTTAATTATATTGTCATAAGTAACATTAATGAATGGATTATATTGCTAGAAATATGCACAAAATTGCTAAAGGGGTAACAATTATGATTAGTATTTCTGGAAATGCATTGGACTATTGGAATGAACATGGGATAGAAGATAATGAACGTTTATTAGCAGTAAATTGTTGTGGGTATCAGAAGTTAATTACCAAGGATTTGACTCGGCAGCGTGACAATGGAAGAGTGGATTTTCAAATAATATACATTGTAGGCGGACAGGGAACCTTTTATTTTGAAAATAAGCATACATATGTTTCTAGCGGACAAATTGTTGTTTATTCTCCTAATCAATCTCAACATTACAGTTACTATGCGAGAGATTACACGGAAGCATATTGGATTCATTTTACTGGTTATGCGGCTCAAGAATATTTGGAACAGTTTGGTTTATTAAACAGTTCGATTCATACAGTAGGAATGATGAATGAGGTAGTAGCATTATTTGAAAAAATAATTTATGAACTAAACATGAATAAACCTTTATCCGAGCATATGACAACTGCAAATCTTATCGAATTACTCACTCTATTAGGCAGAAAGCTACAAAATAAGGGAAATCGGCTAAAATCTGATTATCATGAAGATATAAACAACATAATACAAATAATGCATGAGCAGTATAATAAAAATCTTATCATAGAAGATTTAGCCAAGATGTGTAGTTTAAGTATTTATCGGTTCATTCATAAGTTTAAAGCTGTAACAGGTACGACACCAATAAAGTATATTACTAGTGTTCGTATCAATGAAGCGAAAAGTCTCCTTTCAGAGACATCTCTTAGTGTGCAGGAAGTTGCGTCCGTTGTTGGCTATCATAATCCATTATACTTTAGTAGGGTGTTTCGCAATGCTGTTGGAATGCCACCAAGTAGTTACAAAGAGCAATTCCATTAACTTGATATTATGCTTAGTTGGAAGTTTTAATTAGATCGATTGTCAAATATGGGGGAAAGAAAGAGTTTGACAGAATAATATTTTTTATAAGGAGGTCCTTTGTTATGCACTCTTATTTGTGTAAGCACTTACATTAATTAAAGGAGGTTTTTAATGACTAATGTAAACCAAACTACTTCTACCCTTAAAAAAAATACTCTATTTGCTATCACTTGGCCGATTTTTATTGAAGTGTCTTTACAGATGCTGATGAGATTTTCAGATGTGTTTATGCTCAGTTTTGTTTCAGATGATGCGGTAGCTGCCATCGGTGTTGTTAACCAAATAATGGGGTTTACCTTCGTCCTTTTTAATTTCACTGCCATGGGATCAGGTGTTGTTGTCTCTCAATATGTTGGTGCAAAGAAGCCCAAGGAAATAAGTGATACAGTTATTCATGCCATAGTGATTAACTTACTATTTGGTATTTTTATAAGTAGTCTTATTATAATGTTTCGCTATCAGTTCCTAGATTTGTTTAATTTATCTTCCTCTTTAGTAGCGTTTGCTGATATTTATATGATTGTTGTTGGTGGGACATTATTTACACAAGCGATGGTCTTAACGATTAATTCCATTTTACAAGCGAAGGGATTCACTCAAACGGTTATGTACGTTGCGATTGGAATGAATCTATTGAATATCCTTGGAAACTATTTATTTATATTTGGTGTATTCGGTGTACCTCAGCTAGGGGTTACTGGTGTGGCGATTTCAACTGCAGTATGTCGTGCAGCAGCAATGGTAGTGTTATTTATGCTATTGTATAGGTCTCTTGATGTGAAAATAAAATGGCAAGATATGTTTAGGCTAAATACATATTTCACCAAAAAAATCATGAAGATTGGTGTTCCTGCTGCAGGTGAGCATTTATCGTATAATACAAGTCAAATTATTATTACTGTTTTCATAACCATGCTCGGTGCGACGGCCTTAGCCACACGAGTGTATACACAAAATTTGATACTTCTAATAACCGTTTTTTCGATGTCCATTTCTAAAGGTACGCAGATTTATATTGGTCAGTTAGTTGGAGCAGGGAAAATAGAAGAGGCATATCATCAATTATTTCGAAGCCTAAAATTTGCTTTGAGTCTAGCAATTGTTACTGCTTGCCTGTTTGCTCTTTTGGGTAAGCCGTTATTTAACCTATTCACAACTGACACGGACATTATTTATATCGGTTCGATTCTCTTATTGATAGGGATCATTTTAGAGCCAGGTAGAACGTTCAACCATATTACTATGAGTGGACTCCGGGCTTCTGGTGATGCTACCTTTCCAATGATGATGGGTATCGTTTCGATGTGGGGAATAAGTGTTCCGTTATCTTATCTATTTGGAATTACATTAGGCTATGGATTGATTGGCATGTGGTTCGCCTTTGTCATAGATGAATGGGTCAGGGGAATCGTTATGTTATTTAGATGGAAAAGTCGTAAGTGGGAAGGTATGGCTGTGGTAGAACGAAATAATAAGCAAAAGGAGGTAAGAGAGATGTGACACAAAACTCTTAATAAATTAATTTAAAATATTAAGTTTTAGACAAATAAAATTGGAGAGGAATGAATGTCAAAATGGGGAACTTTTCGAGATTAAGAGAATCATTTGATTTTAATTGGAAATTTACAAAAGGAGATCCTGCCAACGCAGAAGCAAAACACTTTGATGATGGCAATTGGAGAAAGTTAACCGTTCCGCATGATTGGAGTATTGAAGGTCCATTTAGCAAGAATCATAAAGCAGGTGGAGATGGAGGTTACTTGCCAACAGGAATCGGTTGGTATAGAAAACACTTCCACATTAAGGGTAAAACTAACTTGGAAAAGGTTTTTATAGAATTTGACGGTGTTTATTGTAATAGTGAAGTGTGGATTAATGGCAATTACCTAGGGAAACGCCATAGCGGTTATTCAGGATTTCAATATGATATTACGAGCTATCTAGAAGAAGAAAACGTGATTGCTGTTCGGGTCGATAACTCTCAGCAACCTAGCTCAAGGTGGTATACGGGTTCCGGTATTTATCGACATACTTGGCTAGTATATACGAATAAAGTATATGTACCATTTAATGGCACGTACATTACAACACCAGAGGTTTCGGCTGAATCTGCTATCATTCATGCTAAAACAAATGTCGTGAATCAAGAAAATCAATCACAAAACGTAATGCTACATACTACTTTATTTAATAGTGAAAATAAGGAAGTTGGGGAAGTAAAGACGGATTGTGTAATAGATACTGGTGATACTTTTGAATGTTCACAGAAGCTAGAAATTGCTAACCCGAGTTTATGGTCAGTAGAAAATCCTTATCTATATAAACTAAAAACGAAAATTCTTATCGATAACAAGATAGTAGATAAGGTGGTTACACCAATTGGTATAAGAAAAATCCACTTTGATAGTGAAAAAGGCTTCTATCTCAACGATCAACAGGTGAAAATAAATGGCGTTTGTTTACACCATGATGCAGGTGCAGTTGGTGCTGCAGTTCCTGAAAGGGTATTGGAGCGCAGGTTAGAAAAACTGAAGGAAATGGGTTGTAATGCCATCCGTATGAGTCACAACATTCCATCTCCGGAAATGCTCGACCTTTGTGATCAAATGGGTTTTTTAGTAATGGATGAACCCTTTGATGAATGGATGATCTACAAATCGAAAGCGATTGCGGATGGACGTAAATTAAAAGAGGATGAGCATTTTGGCTATTTTCAATATTTTGAAGAGGATTATGAGAAGGATCTTACATTCATGTTGCACCGGGATCGCAACCACCCAAGTGTGATTATGTGGAGTGTTGGTAATGAGATACCTGAACAGAAAGTATTGGACGGTCATAAAATCTTAAAGAAATTAGTAGATATTTGTCATCAAGAAGATCCTACTCGACCAGTAACAGTTGCTTGTGATCAAATAAAAGCAGAGCCGGAAGAAGCACGTCAAGAATTTTTGGAACTGTTAGATGTCGTTGGTTATAACTATGTCGACCGCTGGCGCACACGTACAGAGACCTATTACACAGAAGATAAAATGGAAAACCCGCATTGGAAAGTAATAGGTAGTGAAAATAGATCAATTCAAAGTGTTAGAGGAGAATATGTTTTAGATAATCAATCATCTAGTTGGTGGAGAGGGCCATATCATACGAATATGATCCGAGTCGAGCAACTGTGGAAATTTACGAAAATGAATGACTATGTTGCTGGTGACTTTATGTGGACAGGTATTGACTACCTTGGAGAATCTAGATGGCCGAAGAAAAATTCTAGCTGTGCGCCGATTGATTTATGTGGATTCCCTAAAGATGCCTTCTATTTCTACCAAAGTCAGTGGACCACTGAAGACGTGTTGCACGTATTCCCGCACTGGAATTGGGAGGGGATGGAAGGAAAAGTAATCCCGGTAATATGTTATACCAATTGTGATAGTGTCGAGCTGTTCGTGAATGGTAAATCATTTGGTGAAAAAAGTTATGAATTCCCTTTACAAGGAATGTCAGAAAAATATGGCCATTATGAAAAGCCATTTCAATATCCGACCACAGCTGATCTACATTTATCATGGGATGTTCCTTATGAGCCAGGTACAATAAAGGCGGTAGGAAAGAAAAATAATCAAGTTGTTCGCTCAGAAACAATTACGACTACAGGATCTCCACATCAAATACGATTAACTGCAGACAGAAGTAAACTAATAGCAGATCAAAGAGATGTTAGTCATATCACAATAGAGATACTTGATGAAAATGGTCGCGTTGTTCCAACTGCAGATAACGAAATATTGCTTACAGTTGAAGGTGAGGGTACATTAATTGGCCTAGATAATGGAAATCCGAAGAGCCATGAGGATTTTAAGTCTAATCGTCGTAAAGCATTTAACGGATTAGCTCTAGTGATTATTCAGTCAACATTAAATGCTGGTAAAGTTAAAGTAACAGCAACCGCAAAAGGACTGGAAACTGCTTCTATTTTGCTTGATACAGAGCAATTATATGATTAGAGTTTATAAAGTTGATAGTGGCTAGCCGAGTGCAGTTGTATCAGCAGATTTAGTTGAATAAAGTATGATGGATGACAAGTAATATCTATTACTTGTCATTTTATTTTTATCGAACAGCTTAAATTAGTTGCCAACTAAATTCTATCCGCATGGTAAGGCAATGAATATTACGCCAAGTCAAGTGTCCGTGCGATTGGAGCGGTGTTGCTTGTTATAATCTTAGTTAAATTAAGCGCTTTCATATTTTTAAAAAATATCACATCCTAGAAATTGTTTAGTTTGTGAAATAGATGTATAAAACAAACTAAATTTAATGGGATTAGAAGGTCATTATAAACGGCTCTCTTACAAGGTAAGCGTTATTTTATACAGCTTGATTTTGAATAAAATTCTTGAAACTGGTAAGTGGAAGATCCTGGTTTGAGAAAGCTCAACTAAATATCCCATACTGTCTTTTTGTAGTTAAGCGCTTTCCCTTTTTTACATTACTTAACACCACATTAACACTAGGTTAATAATCGTCTCTTATAGTAAAGGTAGATGAAAAATAGTAATCATATTCAGGTAATTTTATGACGTTATTACATCGAAGTGTTTTTTGGAAAATCATATTTACATAAAAAGGGAGTGAGCATTCTGGTTAATGTAGCATTATTAAGTAGATGGCATGTTCATGCGGATGATTATGCTAGACAGGCAAACCAAAACAATAATTTATCTATTCAGCTAGTGTGGGATGAACAAGCAGAGCGAGGGAGAAAATGGGCGGATGAGCTTGGTGTCGCCTTTGAATCTAAACTAGAAAATGTATTGGAAAATCCTGCAATTGATGCAGTTATCGTAGGTACACCAACGAATCTACATAAAGAAGTGATTATGCAAGCTGCTAAGAACAAAAAGCATATATTTACAGAAAAAGTATTAGCGTTTACCGTAGACGATTGCCAAGAGATTATGACTGTAGTAGAAGAATCTGGTGTCCACTTAATGGTTTCGTTACCACAATTAACAAAGGGAAATTATTTATATGCACAACAAACCGTTAATCAAGGGTTACTCGGTCAGATAACGATGGTGCGGTGTCGAAAGGCTCATAATGGTGCGGTACCACAAGAAGGCAAACCAAATGGCTGGCTTCCGGACCACTTTTTTGACCGAGAAGCGTGTGGAGGAGGTTCTTTAATTGATTTAGGGGCACACCCGATTTATTTAACGAATCGATTAGCAGGGCCAGCAATAAGTTTATCTGCTAGATTACAAACAACAAGTGAAAAGTATGAAGTCGATGATAATGCTGTTGTGATGGTTGAATATGAATCAGGGGCTCTTGGTGTGATTGAATCAGGATTCCTATCTCATGGAAGTCCGTTTCAGTTAGAACTATATGGCACGGAGGGAACATTATTAATAGAAGCTAATCAGATTCGACTTAATAGTAAGCAGACTGGAAAAGATTGGGTTGTGCCAGAAAATGTACCAGAGGCATTACCGATGCCGATGGAACAATGGGTAAATATGATGACAGACAATCAGGAACCAACCATAACGAAAGATGATGTATTCAATTTAACATTAATTAATCAAGCTGCACTACTGTCAAATCAACAGGAAAAAACAGTATATCTTACGGAACTAATGGGAGGCAAATAAGATGTCAAATACGTTACGAGTGGGAATTATTGGTGCAGGTGGAATTGCGACAGGAGAACATATTCCAGCTTATTTGAAATGTGAGGAAAAAGTGGAAATTGTTGCAATTTCAGATGTTATTGAAGAACAGGCGAAACAGGTTGCAGAGGAGTTTAATATTGAAAATTACTTCACCAACTATGAAGAAATGTTTCAGGAAGTGGAGATAGATGCAGTCAGTGTATGTACACCAAACAAATTTCACGCACCGGCAACGATAGCTGCACTTCAAGCTGGGTGTCATGTGTTATGTGAGAAACCACCAGCAATGGCTGTAGTGGAAGCCAAACAAATGGCAAGTGAAGCAGAGAAGGCAGGAAAAATTTTAACCTATGGCTTCCATTTCCGTCACAAGCCAGAAGTAGAGACATTAAAGCGGTTTGTCGATGGTGGTGAACTGGGAGAAATATATGCCGCTCGTGTGTTGGCGGTACGAAGACGTGGTATTCCAGGCTGGGGTGTATTCACCAACAAGGAGCTTCAAGGTGGAGGACCATTAATAGACATTGGCGTCCATATGTTAGATACGGCGCTTTACTTAATGGATTATCCAGAACCAGATACTGTTTTCGGTGTCACTTATCAAAAGTTAGGTAACCGTAAAGGTGTTGGCCTGGCTGGTGATTGGGATTGGGAAAACTTTTCGGTTGAAGATATGGCTCGTGGCATGATCACGTTTAAAAATGGTGCTTCGATTTTACTAGAAACTGCTTTTGCTGCCAATGTTGAAAAACGCAAGGAAATGAATGTTAAATTGATGGGTGATCAAGGTGGAGCCGATGTATTTCCATTAAAAATTTATCAAGAAAAACACCAAGCTTTAACCGATATGACACCAAAGTTTTTGCCCGAAAAAGGTAATCATGAGCTAGAAATTGAGCGTTTTGTTGATGCTTGTTTAACTGGTGGACAACCACTAAGTACACCTCAACAAGGTGTGATTCTACAACAAATCATCAATGCGATTTATCAATCAGCTGAAACAGGTGAGCCTATTAAGCTTTGAAAGTAATTTTTCTTATTAATGGCAGGTTAATGTTCAACTAGATTTTACTCAGTTACTTAAATGGAAAGCTTATCAAGCTTATTTAACTGAAAATCTATTTTATGTTATTAAAACAAATATTATCTTAACCCGGACTAAATAAACACACTTCTTAGATTAAAAAAGATGATATTTGTTTTTTTTATATTTTTAATTCTTATCGGGAGGTGTAAAGGAGTCATTTTTTTGCTGTAAATAGTAATCATATATTTTTTCTTACAGGAGGAGAGTAAATTGAAAAAAAGGTTAATAGTCTTTCTTAGTTTAGTATTACTTTTATCGTTCCTAACGGCATGTATGGGGTCAAGTGAGGGATTAGCTACCAGCGAAACAGGTGATGAACAAGAAACTGAAGCAGAAAAAGAACCTGTTGAAGAGGTAGATCCTTCAAGCATAAGTTCCTATAATGAAGCACCAGAACTAAAAGAACTTGTTGAATCAGGCAAAATCCCGTCAGTAGAAGAGCGTTTACCGGTTGCAGAAGATGTCATGGTTGAAGAGGTTTATGAGGAAACTGGTGTTTATGGTGGAAATATAACTATTCCTTGGAAGGGTGCTGATGATGAATGGACAGTTGGTAAACCGACAGAGGAACCTCTTTTCCGTTTTAATGAAGATGGAAGTAGAGTTGAACCTAACGTAGCTAAAGGGTACGACGTTAATGATGATGCAACAGAATTTACTATTTATTTAAGGGAAGGAATGAAATGGTCAGACGGCGTGCCTTTTACCGCAGATGATGTTTTATTCTATTGGGAACACATGCTGACAAAGGAGACTTTTGGTAAATCAGTTTATGATGCATACTTCTCTGTTGATCCCGAAACAGGAGAGAGACACATGGCAGAAGTTACAAAGGTAGATGATTATACCTTTAAAGTGACACATAAATTCTCTAGTCCAGATTTTTTAAAGCGTGTTGCAATTGATAACAAGTGGTTCTTTGCTCCTGCGCATTTCCATAAAACAATTCTTCCTGAGTTTGTGGGAGAAGAAAAAGCTTCTGAAATTGCCACGGAGTGGGGATTTGCTGATGTTAAGTCATTCTTAAAGGCGACAGGGTATTACTACTGGACAAATGTAGAAATTCCAACACTAAGGGCTTGGGTTGCTAGTAACGACCCACACAGTGAAGAATTTGTTATGAAGCGTAATCCATACTACTGGAAAGTTGACAAAGAAGGTAATCAACTTCCATACGTTAATAACTTTATTGCTAAGAAAATTCAAGATCCAAGTCACGCTATGCTTGGTATGCTTGGTGGGGACTTTAACTTAGGTAAATTCTTAGTTCAAGATTTTACAGTTTTAAAAGAAAATGAACAAAAAGCAGATTTTCGAGTTTTATTATGGCCATCGGTTAACTTTACTAGTGCGGCTATCGTATTAAATCAGGGTGTTGAAGACAATAATTTGCGTAGCTTAGTCCAAAATATAAAGTTCAGAGAAGCGCTATCTGTAGCTGTTGATCGTCATGAGGTAACAGAAATTGTTACTAATGGGATAGGAGAGCCAATCCAAGCTTCTGTTCCAGAAGGTTTAGTAGGGCACCAAGAAGGTTGGAAGGATCAGTGGGCAGAATTTAATCCAGATCGTGCCAATCAACTACTAGATGAAATCGGTCTTACGGAAAAAAACAGTAATGGTTTCCGTTTATATGAAGATGGATCCGTTGTAACACTTACTATTACAGATCAAAACCAAGCGTCGGCAGAATTCTTGGAGTTAGTTAAAAATTACTACGAAAATGTAGGTGTTAAAGTCAATATTAAATTTGTTGACCCTGGAACTTACTCAGACCAGTTATATAACAACCAACTTCAGGCAACTACAGCAATTCCATCAGTGGTCAACGTTGCATTACGCCCTGACGTACTTGTACCGTTAAGACTTGGCCAACCATGGCAAGGTGACTTCGGATTATACCGTGAATCAAACGGTGAAGAAGGTACAAAACCAGAAGGCGAGATTGCTAAGTTAGTAGAAAACTGGGATAAATTAAGAGCTGCTTCTACGGAAGAAAAAGCAATGGAATACGCAAATGAAATTTATAAGCTACACCACAAGAACCAGTGGTTACTTGGTTATGCAGGTCCAACACCAAGTTTAGTTGTAGCTGCAAACTCTTTACGTAATGTACCTGAAGAAAGATTCTTTGCTGATGAATTCCGTGAAATCGGACATGGTCATCCGGCACAATTCTTTATTAAAGAATAAATCATGGATTATAAGTTAGTGGGGAACCCTTTTCCCCACTAACTTACAACAATACTACATGAAAAGAGGGTAAAGAGGGTGCTTAAATATATATTAAGAAGAATAATTTTAGTAATTCCCGTCCTTATATTGGTTTCGGTTATTGTTTTCTTTATTATTCAGCTTCCACCAGGTGATTACGTTACGCACTTTGCTGCAGAAATGGCTGCTCAAGGGGAAACACTGACACAAGAAGAAATGGATGAATTGAGAGCAACGTTAAATTTAGATCGCCATTGGTTTGTTCAATATTTATTTTGGATGAAAGATATTCTATTACACTTTGACTTTGGTCATTCTTTTAACTACGACGAGCCTGTAACTGCTGTTATTGATCGTTATATGGCGTTGACATTAATTGTATCATTTATAACGATGGCATTCACTTACTTAGTTGCTATCCCTATTGGTATTTATTCAGCTGTTAAACATTATTCAATTGGTGATTATATTGCATCAACAATAGGTTTTCTCGGAATGGCAACACCGAACTTTTTATTAGCGATTATTTTAATGTACTTTTCCTATGTCAATTTTGGTGACCCACTGTTAGGTCTTTTCTCTAGTGAATATGAAAATGCTGCATGGTCGTGGGGGAAGGTTTGGGACCTAGCGAAGCATATGGTAATTCCAATTATTGTTATCGGTACCGCTAGTACTGCCGGTTTGATTCGTATCATGAGAGGACAATTGTTAGATGAAATTAACAAACCAAACGTTGTAACAGCACGCTCAAAAGGTTTATCTGAATCGAGAATTTTATTTAAATATCCGACTCGTGCTGCATTGAACCCAATTGTTAGTACATTCGGTTGGACATTATCGAATATATTTACAGGTTCAACGATTACTGCAATTGTTTTAAACCTACCTATCCAAGGTCCAGTTATGTATAACGCGCTCTTAGGTCAGGATATGTATTTGGCAGGAACATGGTTATTATTTATGGCAATCCTAACTGTTCTTGGAACATTAATCTCGGATATTCTACTTGCATGGCTTGATCCGAAAATTCGAACCGAGATAAAGGGAGGGTAATGAATGAAAAGGTTGCCTTTATCCAAAAAACTATTTAGTAAAAACAACACCGATAATGAGGTTGGGTCTAAAATTCCTACAGATAACACGGAGGATTATTATGCTTCCCAATGGAGCTTGATTTGGAAGAAATTAAAAAAGCATAAATTAGCCCGGTTTAGTTTAGCTTTTCTAATTATCTTTTACTTAGGCGTTATCTTTGCTGATTTTATTGCTCCCCAAGGGTTACAAGAATATCAGAGTGATTACTCAAATACTCCACCAATGCAAATTCATTTTTTTGATACAGAAGGGAACTTTCACCTTCGTCCATTTGTGTATGGAATAGAGAGTACCAGGCACCCTGAGACATATAGGAAGGTCTTTGTCGAGGATCGAGATGTGATGTATCCCATTCAATTTTTTACAGAGGGAAAAGAATATAAGTTATTAGGGTTAATCCCAACCAATATCCATTTATTTGGAGTAGAGGAGCCGGGTGAGATTTTTATATTAGGTACAGACGGAATGGGACGAGATTTATTTTCACGTCTTGTGATAGGAAGCCGTGTATCTCTAAGTATACCACTTGTAGGGGTAGCGATTAGTTTGGTTATTGGGTTGATTCTAGGCGGTATCTCTGGATATTTCGGTGGGTGGATTGATGCGATTATTCAACGTATCATTGAACTATTTCGGTCATTTCCAACCTTACCATTGTGGATGGCCTTATCTGCTGCGATTCCGGCAGGGATAGACGTTGTGATGATGTATCTTTATATTGTTATCATTATTTCATTTATTGAATGGACCGGTTTAGCACGGGTTGTGCGTGGGCAGTTTATGTCATTGAAAAATGAGGAATATGTATTGGCTGCCAGGATTGCTGGTGTTAGTACACCAAAAATCATTTCAAAGCACCTTGTACCAGGAATTATTAGTTATTTAGTAGTTGCGGTTACCTTAGCAATACCAGGAATGATTTTAGCCGAAACAGCGATGAGCTTCTTAGGTCTTGGTATACGCTCACCAGCAACAAGTTGGGGTGTGTTACTACAAGAGGCACAGCAAATTGATAATGTTGCACTTTATCCTTGGAAACTAATACCATTATTCTTTGTTATTTTCTCAGTTCTTTGCTTTAACTTCTTTGGGGATGGACTAAGAGATGCTGCTGACCCATATAAGAGGTAGCCATTCTGTTCATAAAGTACAGTGAGTTGATGCTATAGAACGTTACTAGATGGAAGACATAAAACTTTAAATTAGAATGAGGGGATAGTATGAATGTGAATAATATAAAACAACAGCCTGAAGAAAAACCTCTTCTATCCGTTAAGAACCTTAATATTGAAATCCAAATGGATAATGCAGTGCTAAACGCTGTAGATGGGGTAAGTTTTAACATTGAAAAAGGAAAAACACTTGGTTTAGTAGGAGAGTCTGGTTGTGGGAAGAGCTTAACTAGTAGATCAATCATGAGTCTTAACCCCAAAGAATGTGAAACAACAGGGGAGATCCTTTATAATTCAACGATAGATAAAAAGATGAATAATGTAAATATCGTAGATTTAGATCCTACTGGAAAAAAGGTTCGGTCTATTCGTGGAAAGAAAATATCGATGATCTTCCAAGAACCAATGACAGCTCTATCACCTTTATACACAATTGGCAATCAAATAATGGAAGCAATATTACTACATCGTACAAAAAATAAAAAAGAAGCTAAAAAAATCGCGTTGGAAATGTTAAGAAAAGTAGGTATATCGGATGAAGAAAAGCGATTTGATCAATACCCTCATGAATTCTCTGGTGGTATGCGTCAACGTGTAGTTATTGCAATGGCTTTGTCATGTAATCCCGAATTACTAATTGCAGATGAGCCTACTACTGCCTTAGATGTGACAATCCAGGCACAAGTAATGGAGCTTATGAAAAGTTTACAGTATGAATTTGGCATGGCAATCCTGCTTGTTACGCATGATCTCGGGGTTATTGCTGAAATGTGTGATGAAGTTGCTGTCATGTATTTAGGTAAAGTTGTGGAAAAAGCATCTGTTAGAGAAATTTTCTATAATCCGAAACATCCGTACACAAAAGGACTAATTAAATCTATGCCTAAATTAGGTAGTGAAAAAAAGCGTCTAGAACCAATTGAAGGCACCGTCCCACTAGCTATCAATATGAGGAATAAATGTGGTTTCTATGACCGTTGTAGCGAGCGAATAGCAGGAGTATGCGATGTGAAGGCTGTTCCAGATACGCAATTATCCGCGGATCATAGCGTAAGATGTTTTCTATATAGCGAGTATGGGGAGGAAGAAAAAAATGCCTGAACGAATTTTACAAGTAACAGATTTGAATAAGGAATTCAAAGTTAAAACGAATAAAATATTCAAAAGGTCGATACCAGTCAAAGTATTAAAGGATATTACCTTCGACTTAGTGGAAGGAGAGACGTTAAGTATTGTTGGTGAATCAGGTTCGGGTAAAACAACGTTAGGTAGATGTGTCCTTAAGGGATTGGATGCAACATCTGGTGAGGTTATCTATCAAACAGAAGATGATAGAGAAGTAGATTATTTAAATCTAAATAAAGAAGATTTTAAAAAATATCGAAAAGATATCCAAATGATTTTCCAAGATCCTTATTCAGCATTAAATCCCCGAATGACTGTCTATGATATTATTTCTGAACCCCTTATTACTAATTTTGATTTAGAAAAAAGAGAAGTCGAAGAACTTGTCGGTGATATTGCGAAAAAAGTAGGTTTGAATCCTAGTTTAATGAAACGCTATCCACATGCCTTTTCTGGTGGGCAAAGACAAAGGATTGCGATTGCTCGGGCTTTAATTACACAACCAAGAATTATTGTTTGTGATGAAGCGGTGTCTGCACTTGATGTATCTATTCAGGCGCAAATTATAAATCTGCTAGGGGATTTGCAAAAAGAATTTGGAATTACTTATATCTTTATTTCCCATGACTTATCAGTCGTGCAAACAATCTCGGATCGGGTAGCGGTGATGCACTTAGGAAGAATTGTCGAACTGGCGTCGGTTGATGATATTTTTGACAATCCGAAGCATCCATACACAGAAGCGCTGTTATCGTCCGTACCTAAGGCTGATCCGGATGCTACAAGTGACCGCATTATTTTGGAGGGGGAAGTGCCAAACCCAGGAAACCCGCCGAGTGGATGTGAGTTCCACCCAAGATGTCCGTACGCAACAGAGAAGTGTATGACAGAGATACCAGAAATAAAGGCGATAGGTAAAGATAAAAGACATTACTCGGCATGCCATTATGCTGAAGAATTACAATTAAGAGGTGTAGACTATGGTGCAAAAGCTCAATAACGAAAGTGAAAAGAAACTAATTGTATTTTTAGATGTTGGTGATACAATCGTCGATGAAGGAACGGAAATTCGCGACGATCAGGAAGTAGTTATCAAGGCGGATCTGATACCAGGAGCCGATACGATGGTGAAGACGTTAGCGGAACGAGGCTATACGCTCGCAGTTGTAGCAGATGGTCTCGCTCAATCGTTTAAAAATACATTAACACAAAATGGATTATACGATTATTTTACAGCGATGATTTATTCAGAAAATATTAAAGAATTAAAGCCAAGTCCTCGTATGTTTAAAGCAGCGATTGGAGCATTAGATCTTTGTGAAAAGGATATTCCTAGGATTATCATGGTGGGTAATAATCTGCGGAGAGATATCGCCGGTGCTAATCGAATGGGAATCACAAGTGTTTATTTAGACTGGACAACGAGATATCCGAAAGAGGCTCGAGATAAAGATGAAGTACCAGACTATACGATAAGTCAACCAGTGGATTTGATTGACTTGGTAGAGGAGATCAATCAACTACTAGATGTTAAAACTCCTTAATTATTCTAGTGTAGTGATCTTATATTTGCATCTTTACTAATGATATAGGTGCTTTAGTTACTCTCTGTTACAGGATAATTAATAGCTATAGACGTTCATTTGTTGGTTAGGAAAATGGTTTCCTCGTTGCATTTTTTATGTAAAATGGATAGATGATTTAATTAAAATGAGTGGAAAGTAGGGAATGGTATGAAGGTCACGATTTATGAGGTGGCGGAAAGAGCGGGTGTGTCAATAGCCACTGTTTCAAAGGTGATAAATAATACAGGGAAAATGCGAGATTCCACTCGATTAAAGGTTATGAAAGTCATGAAGGAATTAAACTACTCTCCTAATCCAATGGCGTCTGCATTAACTGGAAAACGAACAGGAACTTTTGGGCTACTTGTTCCTGACATTTCCAATCCTTTTTTTTCAGAAATCGCACGTACAATCGAAGACCGTGCTCATGAACGGGGGATGAGTATTTTTATATGTAGTACGGATGAAAATGAAGGGAAGGAAAAGAAGTATCTAGAACTACTACGTAGAAAGCAAGTGGATGGTTTAATCATCGCCTCTTCTTTTCATAATAAAACCTCATTAAAAGAATTAAAGGATAGCCAAGTTCCGCTAGTTTTGCTTACACAGGATGATCCTTCTCTTGGCATTACATCCGTATCTGTTGATGATTTCGTTGGTGGTTTTGAGGCGACCTCTCATTTATTATCTAAAGGTCATCAAAATATAGTTATTATTGCCGAAACTACTCCTAGTAGTAAAATGCGAATTTATGGATATCGTGAAGCCCATGAAAGATATGGGCTCAATTTTAAAGAGGATAACGTGATAAGGACAACTGCATCTATAATAAATGGAAAAGAATGTTTGCAACAAATATTTGATAAAGAAGATATTCCTACGGCTATATTTGCATGTAATGATTTAATAGCTATTGGGGTAATGCAAGGTGCGAAGGGAAGAGGAATAGTAATTCCAGAAGACCTGTCTATTGTAGGTTTTGATAATACTATTCTTGCTACTACTACTGTTCCGGCGTTAACTACTATTTCTCAGCCAATAAAAGATATGGGTACTAAAGTAGTAGATATCATTATAGACGAAATTAAAGGGAAGAATGTATCGAGGGAAAGAGTTCTCTTTCTACCTAAATTGATTGAAAGGGAAACAACTGCTGAAATACAGGAAAAAGTAAAATAAAACTGGTATGAAGGTAGTGATTGGATGAATTTGTTTAAACAAATCGTTAAACTTAACGACAAAATATCTCAATCTTTTATGGATGAGCAGATACTAAGTGAGGATAGCCGTTACTATGGAGGAATTATAGAGAAGAAAACAGGGATCCCAAGCCCGAGCCATACAGGAACAGGTAGCGTAATTGGGTCATGGGTAAGCTCATTCGTTAATATGGATTCAAAATACTACCATGATCCTGAATTGAAGAGAAGAATAAGTATGGCGTTAGACTATATGATAGATCAGCAACACGAAGATGGGACTATTTCTCCAGGGTGGACCAATTATAATTCTCCTCCTGATACAGGATTTATTATCACAGGATTTGCTCAAATCTATCATTTATTAGATGCTGATACAAGTGAAGAATCGGATCAATTAGCGAAAAAAGTTTTATTGTTTTTGGAAAGAACAATCCCGGCTATGTTAACTGGTGGCTGTCATACCCCTAATCATCGTTGGGTACTAACTTCAGCTTTAAGTCATCTTTATAAAATATTCGGAAATCCAGCATTGGTTGAACGCGCAGAGGAGTGGCTGAATGAGGGAATAGATATTACAGAGGATGGAGAATGGACAGAACGAAGCAACGGTATTTATAACTCTGTTAGCAATATTTTTCTTTATCATACTGCGAAATTGTTGAATAAGCCAAAGCTATTAAACTATGTTAGAAAAAACTTAGATATGATGAAATATTTAGTACACCCTAACGGAGATGTTGTAACAGAATACTCAGGGCGTCAAGATTTTGGAGATACTTATGACTTATCACCTTATCATTTAATTTATCGATTAATGGCTGTTGAAGATAATAACCCTATGTTCGGAGCTATGTCTCATCTCGCAGCTGAATCCCTATTTGATATGGGGCCAGTTAATAATCATGTAATATTAGGCTATTTGTCGTTCCCATGGATAAAAGATGTTAACTTCGAGAAAGTAGAATTACCAAAAAACTATGAAGTAATGATAAATGAAAATTTTCCTGTAAAAGCGTATTTGAAAAAAATGAAGGAGGTTGGACATCATTCAAAAATAGAGCATAGCAGTATGCATACGGCTTTCGGTTCCCAAACTGTCCGTTATCGAAATGAACAACAAAGTATCACGATAATGACTAATAATTCTTCCTTCTTTGCTTTACGTCATAATGAAGCAAAGCTATTAGGAGTTCAGCTTTATTCGAGTTTTTCACCAGGAATCATTGAATTTGATACTGTTGAACGTATTAATAGTGGTTATCGGCTAGAAAAACAGATGGAAAAAGGGTATAAAGGTCCAATTCTACAAGAAAACTCATCCAGTGATCTAGAAACGAGTACGTGGTATTTGCTTCCACATCAAAAACGTACCATGACACATAACCAAATCTATCAGATGAAGACTGATATTTTTAGGGAAGGGAATGATTGGGTTATTCATATTCAATCAGATGATAGAAAAGATGTATTTACTCAGGTCGTATTTATACTTGAAGCAGATGCAACGTACTCAGGACAAGGAATCGAGCAAATGGAGGAAGGATCATCTTTCTGGAAACACGGTGAACTTATTTTAAGCTCTGGTAACAATAGAATTATTCTTGAATCTGGTGAGCATGAACATTGGCAATCTAGTGTGGGAAGTCCTGTTATGAATAATAAAGGCTTGCACACAATAAAGGTAAATCTTATATCGCCAGTTGATAAAACTTTTCGAATACGCTGCGAATAGTTTAAAGTGCGTGCTTTAACATATTCTCTCGGAATTAATTGTTCATTAACAATAATCAAACAATTACAGCCGATATAAAGAGACAGGGTATCTCACAAGTTATATGACATAGGACTTGATAAGATACCGTTCGATACATTCAGCTAAACCGTCATTTTGATGATGCCCTGTGACAAAATCAGCTGCGTCTTTGACCTCATTACTAGCGTTACCCATCGCAACGCCAATTCCAGCATGGCGAAGCATTTGGATGTCATTTGGGCCATCTCCAATTGTTACTACTTCCTTTGGATTAATTCCAAATGTGCGGAGTATCGTTTTGATCGCTGCCCATTTTGAAACGCCATGAGCGACCATTTCAAAGCCATCGTCCCAATCGATAACATTTGCTTCTTCTTTAAACAAAGCGGATAGTTCCGGGCTTGGTTTACCTGTTCGAATACTATATTTGAATACATCTTGATAACTTGCATGCCTTAAATCTCCAACATAACGTGGAGGAATTTGCCCAACATTTGTCCAATAATCGATTTCTTCATTTGTTTCTTTACAATAAAGCCCGGTTGCTGTATGGATAATAACATTACAAGGACTTTCAGCGGTTAGATGGTGAAATCGTTCTTCATTCAATCGGACGGTTTTCATCTGCATAACTCTTCCTGACAATGCATCGTGAATAGCAGCACCATTCAAACAAATCATCGGCGTTCGTAATCCAAGCTCTTTATGGTAGGGAGCGGTCACTTCATAGTGTCGACCAGTGGCTAGAAAAACCTTTACTCCTTGATTAACAAGCCTATTTATAGCTTCTATATTTCGACGAGAGATGGTATTTGAAGCTGTTAGTAGTGTCCCATCCATATCAATAAACATTGCACGTACATTCATTTTTTACTGCCTCCTTTTTCTAGGGTAAGGCAATCATATCATCTGAATATTAAGGTCCAGTAAACTGGGTGTACAGATTAAGTGAAGTTTTCATTTTTTGGTTGGTCACTTGATGAGGGATGGCGTTTCAGGGGGTATCTTGATAGGGAAAGGGACGGGGGACCTGTCCCTCCGTCCCAGTTAATTTCCGAACCAGTTGATAGGTTCTGGATTCAGGTTGTGCATAATGTGCTTTGTTTCTGTATATTCTTCTAGTCCAGGTTTGCCTAATTCACGGCCGATACCTGATTGTTTGAAACCGCCCCATGGTGCATGAGGGAAGTAAAGGTTGAATTCGTTAATCCATACAGTGCCCATGCGCATTTTGGCAACACAACGCTCTGCTTTAACGATGTCATTTGTCCATACGCCGCCAGCTAATCCATAAATGGAGTCATTTGCTAGCTTGACAGCTTCTTCCTCTGTTTGGAATTTCTCGACAGTAATGATTGGACCGAATGCTTCGTCTTGAACAATGCTCATATCGGTTGTGCAATCCGTAAAAATCGTCGGTAAATAGAAAAAGCCGTTTTGAAGTGCTGGATCTTCTGGACGTTTACCGCCTATACACAGCTTAGCACCTTCTTTTTTACCTGCTTCCACATAGCTCTCAACCTTCGCTAAATGCTCAGCTGAAATGAGTGGTCCCATTTGGGTATCCTCATTAAAACCGCTGCCGATTTTAATGTTTTTCACACGTTCCACTAGGGCTTCCACGAACTTGTCGTGAATACTTTCTTCGACAATCAGTCTCGTCCCAGCTGAACAAATTTGTCCGGCATGGAAGAATACGGCATTCATCGCTTGATCGACTGCTGTTTCAAAGTCAGCGTCTGCAAACACAACGTTAGGGTTTTTTCCACCAAGCTCAAGCGCTAGTTTTTTTACATTGACACTAGCGGCCTGCATAATTTTTTTCCCAGTTTCAATGCCGCCTGTGAAGGAGATTAAATCGACATCAACATTCGTAGAAAGCTCCGCACCAACTGTATTACCTGCTCCCATCACAAGATTCGCCACGCCGGCTGGGACACCTGCTTCTTCCATTAACTCAAATACTTTAACCGTTGTAAGAGGTGTAATTTCACTTGGTTTCATCACAAGCGTGTTCCCGGTAACCAAGGCTGGTGCAAGCTTCCATGATGCTTGTAGCAATGGATAGTTCCAAGGTGTGATTTGTCCACAAACACCTACAGGCTCGTGTACGACTTTACTAATTGAATTTGGAACTGGAGACGCAATGATTTCTCCACCATCTTTGTCGCCGATTTCAGCATAATAGCGGAATACTCCGGCGATATCATCCATATCCCAACGGCTTTCATCTACTGTTTTACCTGTATCAAGTGATTCAAGTTCAGCTAGTTCTTCTTTATCTCTTTCGATTAGTTCCGCAATTTTTCGAACAATGCTAGCTCGTTCCGTTGCTGGTGTGTTTGGCCAATCTCCTTGATCAAACGTTTGTTTAGCAGCTGCAATTGCTGCTTTGGCATCTGTTTGATCCCCTTCTGCAGCTGTTGCAATCTCTTCTTGATTGTATGGGTTAATAATGGTACGTGTTTGCGCATTAGTGGCATCCACCCATTTTCCATCGATGAACATCTTTATTATTTTCATAAAGTCGCCTTCCTCCTTTTAAAAACCATAAATTGCGATCCCTAGTAACCCTGAACAACCAATAACCCAAACTGGTGACACTTTTTTCACCAACAGTATGATGGAAAAAATGAAAATAAGATACTGAGGGTATGCTGTCGCTGGCGATGACAATAAATCTGTTTGTTTGCTCATGATTAATCCTGCATAAAGGATAAGGGCCGCAATCACTGGATGTATTCCATATAAGCACTTCTGAACGATTGTTAGGTGTGCCTGGTGCGTTACGGTTTTGATAATGCCTAATACTAGAATAAAAGAAGGGAGCAAATTACCGAATATTGCAATGATTGCTCCCAATGGTCCTGCTGTGTGGTAACCAATAAATAAAGCTGAGTTCGTCGCGATTGGTCCAGGTGAGGACCCGGCAATCGCAATGATATCTGTGAATTGTTGATTAGGAATCCAATGGTGCGCGCGATTTGCCTGCTCCATTAGCGGAATCATCGCGTAACCACCACCGAATCCCAGTAATCCTATTTTAAAAAACGCCAAAAACAGATTAATGAGCATGGTTTATTCACCTTCTACGATTCCAAATCGATGGAAGCAGCCCGGCCAATCCACCTCCGATAATCAAGAAAAAGGGGGACAGGCTAAGGATGACGAGTGTACTTAGCGTGATCAGAAAAATTAATAAAGTGAATTTGTTCTGAATCGCTCGTCTTCCAATTTTGTAGGATGCAAATACAATGAGTCCAATAATAGCGGGCCGAATCCCTTTAAACGCATCTTCCACAATCGATAAATGTTGATAGTGGAGATATAGATAGGTTAACCCTATAATAATCAGACTAGCTGGCAAAACCATACCGAGGATGGCAGATAAGGCACCCAATACGCCTCTAACGGAATAGCCAATATAAATAGCGGAATTAATCGCAATCGAACCAGGGGCTGATTGGGCTACTGCTACAACGTTTGGAATCTCTTCTTTGGTAAGCCAGTTTCGTTTATTTACTACCTCACTCTCAATGTGGGGAATCATGGCAATCCCACCGCCAAAGGTGAGAGGGCTAATTTTGATAAAGGTGAGAAAAATAGCAAATAAATCTGTTACATAGCTTCCAGTTGCTACGACTTGTTTCTCTTGGGAAATCAAATTTTACGCGCCGCCTAACACTCTTGTACTATGGGGCGGTTGCACTTTTGCCTTTGGATCAATATAATGCTTCGCTTGACTAATAGCGGTTGGTGCTTCCCCAAACCCGGAAGCGATTAGTTTCACTTTGCCGGCGTGTGTTGTAATATCACCAGCAGCATAAATTCCTGAGATATTGGTTTCCGTTTTTTCATTTACTACAATTGAATTTTTTTCTAGATCTAATCCCCATTCTCTAATCGCACCTAAGTCAGAAAGAAAGCCGTGATTGACAATGAGAGCATCTACTTCTAGGTTTTCCGTAAGGTCACCTTTATTTTCTTTGATAACAACCTGTTCAATGAAACCGTCTTGACCGATTAAATCATCAATAACCATGGGTGTTTTAATTTGAACGGTTGATTCTTTCAATTGATGGACACTGTGTTCATGTGCTCGAAACGCATCTCGACGGTGGACAAGTGAAACCTCCTCAGCAATGTCCTCCAGCATAAGAGCCCAATCAACAGCAGAATCTCCACCACCTGCCACACACACTTTTTTACCTTTAAAAGCTTGAAGGTCTGTAATCGAATAGAGAAGGTTATTTCCTTCGTACTCGCTAGCTGCTTCATGCTTTAGGCGGCGTGGTTGGAAGGCACCAGCACCACTCGTTATGATCACTGTTTTCGCGTAGTGAACATCTTTTGTCGTCGTTACTTTAAATAGCTGGTCATCCAGCTTTTCCACATACTGAACGTTTTCCTCCAGGCATATTTCTGGGTCGAATTGCTTCGCTTGTTCTTCTAGTTGGTTAACTAAGTCTTTTGCTAAAACTTTTGGAAAACCAGCAACATCGTAAATATATTTTTCCGGGTACAAAGCCATTAGCTGTCCGCCAACCTGTGGCAAGCTGTCGATGACTTTGACCGACATTTCACGCATACCTCCGTAAAAGGCAGCGAATAAACCGGTAGGACCTGCTCCAATAATGATGGAGTCCACAACATTTTCCGTTTGATTCATCGTTTTCACCTTCTTTTCTTTATTTATAGACAATGACATCTTCGTCTTCTACTCGAACTTTATAGCTTGGTAGTTTTTTGCTAGGGTTGGCTAGCATTCTACCTTCGTCCTTTATATCAAATTCTCTCCCATGCCATGGGCAACGAATAATTTCACCTTTTCGACAGTAATGGTAATCTCCTGGTTTACTTTTGTCAGTCGTTGCTCCGCAGATCATGCCTTTATCAAGTGGAGCACCCTGGTGGTTACATTGGTTTAGAAAAGCATAAAATTTACCATCTAATGTTCGGCAAACTAACACATTTTGCTTTCCAAGATTAGCCGCCTTCATTTCGCCAGGCTCTAGTTCTGTTGTTTTACATACGACTTGTTCTTTCATGTTGTTCAACCCTCCTATGAATTTGGTAGTTTTGGATAAAATGCTTTTGCATTCTCTGCGAAAATTTTCTGTTTCAATTCGGCATCCATATTCGGCAATGCGCGAGTCGGCGAATCATAATCCCAGTGTGGGTAATCCGTAGAGAAGCATAGGATTTCATCGGTCCCCATTTGTTCAATAAGAGACATAAACTCTTGCTTTGTTAATTCCTCTGCTGGCTGTGTTGTTACTCGAATTTGCTCTTTGAAAATATCACTTGGCTTACGTTTCAACCAAGGTACTTCATGGCGCAGGTCGCGGTATTGCTGGTCCATTTTCCACATGAGGTGAGGAACCCAAGTAAATCCACCTTCAATCATCATTAATCCGAGATTAGGGAACTTATCAAATACACCATTGAAAATCATATTCGTCACTTGCTTCATATGAGCAGTAGGAATTAATGTGTGCCACTCAATGAAATATCTTGGCCATTTTCCGTAATAGACAGGTGGTTCATTGTGGTGCATGCCGATCATCAAGTTGTGCTTTTCAGCAGCCTCAAAAATTGGGTGATAGAATGGATCGCCCCACATGATGTCATCAATCGGCAGTAAAACCTGGACCATCTTTGGATGGGATCCAACTCTTTCAATTTCTTTGACTGCAGCGTCACGATCCTGTGCTGCGATATGCACAGATCCATATAAACGGTCATCTTTGTCTAACCATTCTTCTATTTGCCAATCATTGTAGGCAGATGCTAGTGCTGTCGCCATTTCATACCAACCATGCATAGATGATGGTGAAGGGTCTAATGCACTCGTTAAGATGCCGAACTCATGACCGATATCATCCAGCAGTTGTTTTTGCATAAATGCTAAGTCTGATCCAGCTGGACGACCATCTGGTAGAACAGCGTCAGCTCGATCTACACCTGCTACTGCCGGCTGGGTATACGGCATATGCTTTTCTTGTATCCAATGACAATTTTGAATGTAATGTTTAAAAGGCTCATCAAGGTATTTCAATATATCCGCGTATTGCACGCGTTCGTGTATATCTGTATCTACGATTCTAATTTGGTTTTTAGCCAAGGTTCATTCCTCCCGATACGTTGTTTTTACGATATTGTGAATTTTATCAGCACATGAACAATTCCTCCAAACCCACTGAGTGGCATTGAGTACCAATTAGCTAGGTCAGTGAAGGCCAGTGAAGCTCAGTGAACGTCAGTGACCTTTTTTAACTTTTTTAAATAAAATGTTTAAAAAGTAGAAAACGGGCATGAAGAGGTGATAAAAGTATTTGGGGGGGGCAGTAAGGTTTCGATTCACAGAAAGAACAAAACGAAAGCCAAAGATTCGTTTAGTACACAGAGAAATAGTTCGCTGAATTAAACGAAAGCCAAAGATTCATTTAATTCACAGAGAAATAGTTCGCTGAATTAAACGAAAGCCCAAGATTCGTTTAATTCACAGAAATATAGCTCGCTGAATTAAACGAAAACCAAAGATTCATTTAATTCACAGAAATATAGCTTGCTGAATTAAACGAAACCCCAAGATTCGTTTAATTCACAGAAATATAGCTCGCTGAATTAAACGAAAACCAAAGATTCGCTTAATTCACAGAAATATAGTTCACTGAATTAAACGAAAGCCCAAGATTCGTTTAATACACAGAAATATAGTTCGCTGAATTAAACGAAAACCAAACATTCGTCCTCGAGGGTGTAGCTGCGTCTCAGAACATAAAAAGCATGTTCTTGCGATTAATCCAAATAGCTTTCCTTGGTGCGGTTACTCGGCGCAAAATGCTTCGAAGCTTATTTGATGTAGTAATTTCGCTGGAGCTGACAGCAAAGCGCAAAAAATTTAAAAAACCACCCTCGGCTAATGGAAGCCAAGCGTGGTTTGCAGAGAAGTTAGTGACGTGTTCCTCGTGTCTCTAACTTATTTTCGTATGAAGTTCTTCTTGTTTTTTCTTTTTTCTATCTCTTCGTCTAGGCTCTTTTACAATCTCTTGTTTAGCCGCTTTATAGAAGGAACCACCCATTAACAGCATTACGACTGAGAACGGTAGTGCCGCAATAATCAACATGTTTTGCAGCCCCGGCGTACCACCGAAATAGACAATAATAGCTGCCATCGCTGACATAGCAAGACCCCAAGTGATTTTTACGGAGTTGGCAGGGTTGATCGAGCCTGATGTAGTCAGCATACCAAGTACAAATGTTGCTGAATCGGCTGAAGTGATAAAAAAGATCGCAATGACAACAATGGTGATTAGTGACATGATTTCACCTAGTGGATAATGCTGAAGGACTCCAAATGTTGTTGTTTCAAGAGAGTAGTTTGAAATAGCATCAATTCCGTTTTGCTCAATATTTATTGCAGATACGCCAAATACGGCAAAAAAGATAAAGCATACTAACGCGGGGACAAAAAGGACACCGAGCATAAATTCTTTTATAGTACGTCCTTTCGATATTCTGGCGATGAAAATCCCTACGAATGGAGCCCAAGAAACCCACCATGCCCAATAGAAGATTGTCCAACTATCAATCCAAGTTCGACCTTGTTCATTTAAAGGCGACAGACGGAAACTCATATCAAAAAAGTTTGCAATGTAACCGCCAAGCGTCGTTGTAAACATATTTAAAATGTATAACGTAGGTCCAACGATAAATAACATAAGCAATAGTGCAAACCCAAGACCCATGTTGACATTACTTAAGTATTTAATTCCTTTTCCTATACCAGACCATGCCGAAAAGATGAATAAAACAGTGGCAACGGCAAGTATGAGTAATTGCATCCCAAAGGTATTCGGCGTGTTGAAAAGGTAGGACAGACCACCGTTAATTTGCGCCGATCCAAAGCCAAGTGTAGAAGCCACACCTACAACGGTAGCGAAAACAGTAAGTGTATCTATCAATCTTCCAGGCATGCCTTTCATGCTTTTTTCTCCGAATATAGGGATTAGTGTAGCACTGATTAATCCCGGAAAATCTTTACGGAATTTGAAATAAGCTAACGCTAGCGCGACAACGCCGTACACTGCCCAAGCATGAATTCCCCAATGGAAAAATGAATATTGCAGGGATTGTCTAATTGCTTCGTTAGATCCTGCTTCAGCCCCAGGTGGACTTTTAAATGCGTGGGAAATCGGTTCAGCGGTTGTCCAAAAAACCAAGCCTATCCCCATTCCTGCACTGAATAACATGGCAAACCATGTAGCTAACTTAAATTCTGGCTTATCATCTTCTTTACCTAATTTAATTTTTCCAAATCTCGAAAAAATTAAATAGATACAAAAAGCCAGTAATAGCATAATAATTAAAAGGTAGTACCATCCAAATGCTTCAGAAATATACGATGTTACATCTGATGATACTGTCTGTAAATGTTCCGGAGCAACAGCTCCCCATACGACTAGTACGACACATATAGCAAGCGCGTACCAAAAAACTGAACTAACTTCTTTCACAATTTCACCTCAATTAAAGATTTTTACAACTTTGCCATTATCTCTTAACATTTCAGAAATATCAACAATTTACGACAAAAAGCACTGGAGAGGTAAGTGTATAACTCTACAAAAATCCCTATTTGATGAAGGTCAGAATATGAGTGAATTTCTTTAATAAAAATGATTATCAATCCAATTCAGCAGCCACTGCAAGTAAGGATATTTCGGGACGTCACTGTGACATAAGTTCATTTTGTTGAGTTTGTCACGTTTGTTGAGTATTTTTATAAAACAGCGTATAATAGGAATAGGAGGTGGAAGCACATGATTGATGTCAGAGAACAAGAGCAAGAAAAATTGTGGGACAGCATTCTTACCCTTTCAAACATTGATACGGAACAAGCAAAAGTCGTGTTTAAAGCCGTCATTGAACGGTCATTACGTCACGTTGGCATGTTTACGCCTTTTATTGCTAGTATTCCATTTAGGCTTCCAGATCATGAACATGTTCAATTGTTAAAAAATCTTGAAAAACAAATCATCAAACATATAGCACAACAAGAAGAAGAAAAAGCCTATGAGTTTTTAATTGAATATATTGAGGCTTTAAGCGATCTTACAGAATCCGACTCCAAAATCATTCGAAGACGATTGATGGCGTCGATTTTAAGACAGCGATGTAAACGGACGGCATCCGTGCCATATCGTCTCACTGGAAAAAAAGCAATACCAACCATAACAATCTCTGATGAAGAAGATGAACCGTTATATTACAAACCAAAAGAAGTAGCTAAACGGATAGGCGTAAGTGATCAAACGGTTCGACGTATGTGTGACAGAGGAAAATTTCCTGGTGCTTATCAAACCGACGGGGGACATTGGAAAATCCCAAAAGATGTTCTCATTACGAACGAAGAGCAAGATCAGAAAGCAGAACAACTATTCCAACAAATAGATACTAAAAATAAGGAAGCGGGGGATGTAGATGAATTTGATCTATGATGCCCCTAATCCTCCGAAAATATTTATAGATACCACGGTATTATGCGGGGCGTTACGTGTTGATGGTGCAAATCGTCAGCTTTTAACAGCAGCCAGAAACCCGCATTTGTACCGACCAGTTATATCGCGCGTTTGTTTATTTGAATTTGTTCGCAATGCCTCTCAAGGGTTAGGAAAAGGGAACAAAAGGGTTGTGTACACACAACAAGAAATTGAAGGGTTTATGAATCATTTTTTGTCCCCTATTTTTAATCATTATATGGAATTACCAGTTAATAGTTTAGTAGGAAGGTATAATGTGGAGACTATTATGCGAGAACATCGCCCAATTGGAGACGTACTGGTAGAATTAAGTGGATGTAGTCATGAAACAGCAAAAGAAATAGCATCCTCTCAAGAAATGTCCGAGCCGCTCCGACGGTATGACCAAGATGATTTCCATGTTTGGATTACGGCAATCCACGAAGAATGTGATTACATACTAACAACCAATCATCGTCGTTTTCCATCCCAAATAGGTAAGATTCAACGGATCCACCCAAGTACCTTATTTGAAGATTTAACAAGACCTTAATCTATGAGGATCAGTTTTTATTAGACATAAGCGAAAAACCTAAAAAATAAAACCACACAAATGTGGTTTTATCCTGCGGAAGGTGTTTCAACTTCCATTTCATAATATTCATTTTTGCTAAATTCTCCTACTACTTGTTCTACAAGCTCCTTAACTTGTTCTAAGGAAGGTCCTTCCCAAAAAACTACAGCCTTTTTGTGATCAGAGGTTCTAGCTTGGATGGGCAACGAAAATCCTTCTGGTAAACCCAAACTCATAGCGGCTTCTACAGCATTATAAAAGTGCTCTGGCTTCTGGATGTTGTGAATTACTACAAATTTTTTTGTAATCATAACATTAACCTACCTCCATAGTTTAGATATTTAATATTATACTGAAATAAAACGAAAAAATGTTTAAAATTTTCTGAAAATATTAAGTTTTTTTGTGCAAAAGCTAGGTAAATATTATGTGAAATAAGAAATGCCAGTAGACATTTAAATCAATTGTTCATATATGCTCCCAACCCCTAGTGTTGCTATTTTCTTCCACTTTTATTTGTTAATAGTAAATAGTATAATAATCAAAAATTTACTATAGTTTGATAAAAAGTGCTTAAGCATGGTATAAGTGTAAAAGAAGCAGAGGTCTCTTTGCTTCTTATTTTCCGTTAAGGATATAAAATTTTAGCACTGAAGTTAATCGACGTAGTAAAAATTTTAAGAAATGAAGTATAAGAAAGACTTCGACACTCGTTATAGGACGAGGCGTATGCCGAGTTTTTTCTAATGGGGTCATATCAGAGAGTTCTAATACCTCGATAATGAAAGGATATTGAATATGACAGATAATTTTTGGCGTGAATTACCACGGCCGTTTTTTATATTGGCACCAATGGAAGATGTGACGGATGTTGTTTTCCGCCACGTAGTAAGTGAAGCAGCTAGACCCGATGTGTTTTTTACAGAGTTTGCAAACACGGTAAGTTATTGTCATCCAAAGGGGCACCATAGTGTTCGAGGACGTTTGACTTTTACAGAAGACGAACAACCAATAGTGGCTCATATATGGGGGGATGAACCCGAATATTTTCGGCAAATGAGTATTGGAATGGCGAAAGAGGGTTTTCGCGGTGTCGATATCAATATGGGCTGTCCTGCACAAAATGTGGCAGGGAATGGGAAGGGATGCGGTCTTATCCGTCGTCCAGAAGTTGCAGCAGAGCTAATACAAGCAGCAAAAGCTGGAGGATTACCCGTAAGTGTGAAGACAAGGCTTGGTTATACTGATGTAGAGGAATGGCGCGACTGGCTTACACACATATTGAAGCAAGACATCGTTAATCTATCCATTCATCTGCGTACAAAAAAGGAAATGAGTAAAGTAGATGCTCATTGGGAACTAATTCCGGAAATTAAGAAACTTCGTGATGAAGTTGCACCAGATACACTTTTGACGATTAATGGAGATATCCCTGATCGACAAACTGGCTTGGAACTCGTTCGCAGGTACGGTGTTGATGGGGTTATGATTGGACGCGGTATTTTTAAAAATCCATTTGCTTTTGAAAAGGAGAAGACAGAGCATGGTAGTCATGAATTATTGGATCTCTTAAGGTTGCATCTTGACCTCTATGATCACTATTCAAAGGAACTTGAAACACGTCCATTCCAACATCTTCGTCGCTTCTTTAAGATATATGTCAGTGGGTTTCGAGGGGCAAGTGAATTAAGAAATCAATTGATGAGCACAGAGTCAACGGATGAAGTGCGTGCATTGATTGATAACTTTTAGGGAAAGAATGTTGATGGTAGTTACCTAGCTTTAAGATCCTGATAAAGCTATTAACGACAACTGCTTAGTTAATAGTAGAAGAAGGCTGCCCAATCCAATATTTAGTGGCAGTCTTTTTATATTCGTGCGTTTTACTACTGTCTTTGGGCAGTATATAATGGGAGGTCAAAGAAGAAAAGATGGGAAGTGTCTATGAATAAACGAAAGAACAATGGATATAAAAAATTGGGAAAAAAACACAAGCAATCGAATAAACCACAAGGGAAAAAGAACTCGGCACAGGCTACTCGAAAGGGCGATAAATCCCAAGGTAAGTATTCAACAGCAAATAAGCGTCGACGTAACAAAAAAACCGTAACCTTAGAGGTGACCTGTACAGGCCTGACCAATGAGGGGAAGGGCATTGTCCAGTGGGAAGGAAAGCAGCTAGAGATAGAGCATCTATTGCCAGGCGAAACGGCTGAGATAACTGTGTCCACTAGTGGGCGATATGTTGACACGGAACTGAAGCGAGTAATCACCCCGTCTAAAGATCGGATCAAGCCAATATGCTCGTATTATTATGATTGCGGGGGATGTCAGCTGCTTCATATGAACGAGCAGGCGCAAGAGCGTTTCAAGCAGGAAACGATAGATAAATTGATGAAACCGTTCGGTAAACCGGCACCCATCTTAACCATGGACCATCCGTATGATTACCGGAACAAGAGCCATACGACATTTGGTCTGAATAAGGAACGGCAGATTATTGGTGGGCTATACGCTCAGAATAGTCATCAACTTATTTCAATGGATCGGTGTCTTATTCACGATCCGAAAGCGGACGAGATCTGGCAAACCATTAAGGGCATGATGAAGTCCTTTAAAATACAGCCATATAATGAAGACACTGGAAAAGGTTTCTTACGTCACGTACTGGTAAAGGTCGGTAAGGTCAGTGGTGAGATCATGGTGGTGCTGGTTGTTTCTTCGCCTATATTTAAGGGTCAGAATAATTTTGTGAAAGCGCTCAGGAAGGCTCACCCAGAGATTACGACCATCCTCATGAACGTGAATAATCGGGATACGAGTATGGTTCTAGGTAATCAGGAAAAAGTGTTGTTCGGTAAAGGGACGATAACAGACACCCTTTGTGGACTGAAGTTTGACATTTCCGCGAAATCCTTCTATCAGATCAATCCGGTCCAAACGGAAAAATTATATGCAAAAGCCATTGAAATGGCCCAGTTGACTGGAAAGGAAACCGTAATCGATGCGTACTGCGGGATCGGTACGATTGGTCTGATTGCAAGCCAACAAGCTGGCAGGGTCATTGGGGTTGAGCTGAATAAGGATGCTGTTCGAGATGCAATTCGCAATTCAAAGCGCAACGGTGTGAAAAATGCCCGTTTCTATCAAGGAGATGCCGGAAAATTCATGGTCGAGATGGCGGCACGCGGTGAGAAAGCGGATGTAGTAATTATGGATCCACCACGAAGCGGGAGTGATGAAGCGTTCTTGTCTAGCGTTGTGAAGCTTAAGCCAAAGCGTGTCGTTTATGTGTCCTGTAATCCGGTGACACAGGTGCGGGATATGAAATATTTAGTCCGGAACGGGTATGAGGTTAAAGGTATTCAGCCAGTGGATATGTTTCCTCAGACGGTTCATGTAGAAACGGTCGCGGAGATAGTGTTGAAGAAAGAAGCAGGAGCTTGACAGGTTCCTGCTTTTTTAGTTTAAGAAGATCAATGATTCAGTAATAATTACGCTGAGCGCTATTTTTTATTTTCTACATAACATCTATTAACTCCGTATCTGAATAAATGGCAATTAATACCACTGCTTTTTCATCCCCAATGTTTTTTACAAAGTGAGGAACACTAGCATTCCAACTAAACGAATCGCCCGCTTCAACAATTATAGAGTCTTCTCCTTGTTCAGCTAGGATTTTTCCTTCTAATACTTGATGACATTCTTCACCTTCATGAGCATGGGGTTCTCCTATCGTTGCACCAGGAGGGAACTCTACCATCATCATTCTTAATCCTCCCTTTGAAGTTAAATGTTCTATTTTTAAATCATTGAAAGTAGATTTTCTTCTTGAATCTTTACGTACTACATGCATATGTTGCTTTTTTTCTAACAGTAAGTATGGTAATGGAACCCCTAGGAATGAAGCTATCGTATTTAATGTATTAATGGAAGGAGAGGTATTATTGTTTTCAACATTGCTAATAAAGCCTTTTGAAAGACCGGTTCCTTCACACATTTGTGCAATAGTTATTTTTTTTCTGTTACGTATTGCACGAATTTTAGTGCCAATATCCAAATTAATCACCTCATAATTAGTTCACTGATAAGAAACATATTTATATATTAACAAAAAAAGTGTTGACAATCCATCACTTATGCTGTTATCTTATAAACAACAAATATTCACATTAGGAATCTAATGGTTTTTTGATTTATTTTTTGCTCTTTTGTTTCTTAATATGAATATTTTATCATTATTCAAATAAATTTTCTTGTCTGAAAGTTACTATACCAAGTAGCCAATGGGTAAAATCTTGTTTATTTACTGGTAAGATACGCTGTCCTTCTTGGTAAGCTTGCGATTGGAGGACTTGACTAAAAACTAAGGAGGAATGAATGTGTTACCATCACTATTTGTTGCACACGGAGCTCCATTGCTAGCAATGGAGGATAATGAGTACACACAATTTTTAGAGGAATTAGGTGGGAAATGGACGAAACCTAAAGCTGTTGTCATGTTTTCAGCGCACTGGGAATCACGTACTCAAAAACTGAGTAAGGTAGATGAATTTGAAACCATTTATGATTTTGGTGGTTTTCCTCAAGCTTTATACGAAATAAAGTATCCAGCCAAAGGGGAACATTCCGTTACAAAAGAAATTGAAGAGACTTTCCGAAAACAAGGAATACCTTGTGAACTAGATACAAATCGTGGTTTAGATCATGGGGCATGGGTAGTTCTTAGGGAGATCTATCCTAATGCAGACATCCCAGTTATATCAATGTCTGTAAATCCAAACTTATCGCCAATGAAGCAATATAACATTGGAAAGAGTTTGTCTCAATTAAGAGGACAGGATATCCTAATTATCGCAAGCGGAGGTACAGTCCATAACCTAGCAGCAATAAAAATGGGTAATGATGATAGAACAATAGATCAATGGGCACTGGATTTTGATACCTGGTTAGAAGATAAATTATCAAGATGGGATTTAGATGCGCTATTCAAATACAACTCATTAGCGCCAAGTGCTGAATTAGCAGTTCCTTCTTATGGAAATGAACATTTTATTCCCATCTTTTATGCAATGGGTGCAGCAGACGATGATAAGCGTGCAACATTATTACATCGAAGCTATCGATACGGCAATCTTAGTCATAGTGTATGGCAATTTGGAGAATCGAAGTAAAAAATAAAAATAGGATATATTAGGAGGAATATAAAATGATAAATAAATATGAAATTGGCACATTAATTTTAAGAGTCGTATTAGGTTTGACATTCTTTATTCATGGATTAGATAAATTTCAAGGTGGAATTGAAAATATAGTTGGTTGGTTTGAGAGCATTGGATTACCAGGATTCTTGGCATATGGTGTGGCGTTAGTTGAACTCCTAGGTGGAATCGCGTTAATTATTGGTTTGTTTAGTAGAGTTGTATCTGGTTTATTAGCAATAATCATGGTTGGTGCTATTGTGAAAGTAAAACTAGCTGTTGGCTTTTTAGGAAATGGCCAAATGGCTGGATACGAACTAGACTTAGCATTGATGGCAATGGCAGTATTCATTGCAATCAATGGATCAAAAGCATATGCTCTTGATCAAATCATTTTTAAAGGAAAAGAAACGAAAAACACAGGTACTTTAAACTAGTGTAGCCAAAAAGCAGGATAAAAAAGAGTGGTTATTGCAACCTTAAACCCTAATCCTGTTGTATCAGGAAATGGTGTTAAAATACTTCGGCACGTCACTGTGACATAAAAAATGCTCCCCTTTAGTATTCAAATGACTTAAAGGGGAGCATATCAATTGTGTACTTACTCTGCAGGTTCAAGGTCTTCGAGGGAATCAATTTCCATATAGCTTGGTACAGCTAAACCAATCCTAGCCCCTTCTACGTTCGGACCTAAATCCTCAAATTGACCTTCATACTCTTCATAGAAAGAACCATGTGTTGCAGGCATCCATGGAGATAGAGTAGCATCGGAATCACCTGATGCTACTGCCTCAAACATAACAGCTGGATCAACTGGTGTAAGCGAAGCATCGAACCCTTGTTGTTCTAATACAATTTTGGCTACATTTGTTGTGAAATTTTCTGCATCCCAAGGAGTTAAAACTAAGTCTATTGAAGTGCCATCAACAGTTTCTACCCCCTCTGTCCATTCTGCAACTTTTTCTGGGTTCTCCTCTACCCACTGTTGTGCTACTGTTTCAAAATCAAAATTAATTTCTTTAGCTTTAAGTAAGGCTTCTTCCAATACTGGTAGTTCCCAGTAAAGTCTATCAAGAATCGTATAAGCATTTGGCATTTCGTCTTTTAAGCCATTTCTTACGATTGTAGTAATGTGCTCTTCCTCACCAAAAACAAGTTTAGGATCTTCTAAGTACTTTATATCATATTGAGCAAACATATAGTGAGGTGACCATGCAGCAACAATAATGGGCTCTTCGTTTTCAATAGCATCACCTAACGCGGTTAGCATGGCAGCAGCTGAAGAAGTTTCTTGATTCCAACCAGCAAGACTTTCATACTCAGCGATAGCCTGCTCATTTGTCTGTGTTTGTCCAGCACCAGGCTCGATACCAGTAATTGTATATTCCATTTCTTCACTAACATTTGTGGTAGCTTCAGTTTGCTCGTCTCCACCTTCATTCGCATTGTTAGTCGTATCATCTGACTCCTCTTGGCCACATCCAGCGGCTACAAGGGATAAAGATAGACCAGTAATAATCCCTAATTTTCTCCAGTTAAACATATGTTGTACACTCCTTTAGTTTCTATTGCTACTATTTTTTTAATAACAATTTTTGTTGTCTTTAATGTTCTATACTACCAACAATAAAAAGCATATTGAGATAGCGAAATTAAAAACGAACTGCCTTCCATGGTAAATCTTCTTCTATATATGATTCAAATGGCAAATACTATTACTATTGTCAAATAGTATGTATTATTTAAGATACCCTTGCTTGTAAGGTATAATACGTTTAATTCCTTCACTTTTCTTACTGCGCAACAAACATCTTCATTTTTAGAGGACTTGAATATTTTCCTTTTTTGTGAAAATAATATTTTTATACTTACCCCCTAACCTATGAACATTGAAATTCGTAAAAGAAATGAGGTGTAGAGAGTGCAAACCCAAGAACGGCTAACTTCTGCAGAGGTATCGAGTTTGTGGACAGGATACTTGAATAATACCATGTCGACCTGTTTAACCAGTTATTTTTTAGAAAAAGTTGAAGATAAGCAAGTTAAAGAAGTAGTTAAATACGCCAATGATTTATCGATAAAATATACCAAAGAAACAATTGCTATTTTTAAGAAAGAAAACTTCCCTATTCCTAAAGGTTTTACCACTGAGGATGTTAATTTAAAGGCAAAACGATTATTTACTGATAAATTTATTATAAATTTTCTTAAAAGTATGGCGAAAATGGGATTATCTACATATTCTTTGGCATATTCTCTAACTACAAAATCTGAGTTAAGACCTATATTAAAAGAGTGGATTCAAACTACCATAATATTAGACGAAAAAGCCTATCAAGTAATGAATAATAAAGGGTTATTAGAGAGACCACCTATTCTGCCTTATCCAAATGAGGCTCACTTTGTAAATAGTAAGATGTTTAAAAAGGGAATACTAGAAAAAAAGCGGGCACTAATTTCTCAAGAAATTACACAACTCTTTGTAAATACAGATACTAATCTGTTAGGAAAAAACTTAATGATGGCATTTGCTCAAGTTGCTAAATCACATTCGGTTAGAAAAATGATGAGGAAAGGAAAGAATATAGCAGAAAAACATGCTTTGACGTTTACTCAAAAATTACAAGAAGAAGATTTGCCAAGTCCATCATCTCTAGATTTAGGTGTTACGGATTCACAAGAAGCACCTTTTTCTGACAAGTTAATGTTGTTTTTAACTGCATTTTTAAATGCTGCAGGGATTGGAAATTATGGGCTGGCAATGGCTTCAAGTGTGCGACAAGATTTGGCGCTAATGTATGTTAGGTTGACAACTGAAACGGCCTTGTTTGCAGATGATTGTGCAGACCTTTTGATTAAAAATGGGTGGATGGAGGAACCTCCTGAAGCACCTGATCGTAAAGGGTTAATGGACACAAAGGAGTGATGCGTTTTGAGAAAATATATCTTTGGCATATTATTTGTTCTTATCTTGAGTGTGTTAGTCTCAGGAAAGAATAACAAGATAATGAACTGGTACTATTTTTTTAGGAAATCTCTCTCTATTTACGTTAAGAAAAGTTTTCATGCTTTTAAAAAGAATTTTTTTCTTGATAGCCATGAATTTTGAGAAGTTTTTACCTGAAGGGTCCGACTCTTGGACAGCTGTGCACCTTAGTGGGCCAGACCCTTTTTGCTAAAAATAGGCTTCCTCTGAGTGCCTGGCCATGATATGTTTGTACGTTTGTATCATTGTAAAATCTCTGATTGTATAAATCGGTTCGACCTCGAACACCAATGCCAAAAATAAAAAACAACGGATCTCAAATAAACTGAGATCCCTTTTTACTGTCTTTTCCAACCGATTAAATGGTAATAATCGCCTTAAACACTCCCCAAAGTACCCCTCCACCTAAAGTCTGAGTTTTGTTCATTCCGCTGCCCGAAGTAATTTCCAGCATAAAAGGATATGATTATAATCGACAAATCAATCGGTTGGGGAAATAGGTTATGAAGGTACATCGAATCTTGCGCCTTTTTATCCATTTACTTGACCCCTAGAGAGAAAGAGAAGAGGGGGAGTTATTATGCGGTTTAGAGATTTTCATCCAAATATTAAATGGAGAATTATGGTTGGGTTTTTTAGTGAAATGATTGGCAGTATGATTTTTCCGTTTATGGCGATTTACTTTGCAGTTCATTTTGGAGCAAAAATAACTGGGATTCTCTTGATTGTTAATATTGTTGTTGGAGCGATTGTTGGGATGTATGGTGGCTATTTATCGGATAGTATGGGCCGAAAGAAGTTGATGGTCACAGCAGAAGTTATACGAGCTCTGTCATTAATCGTCATGACTTTGGCTAACTCTCCTTGGTTAGAATCACCTGCTTTAACATTTTTAATGTTTCTGGCTGTTAGTATTTGTTGGGGAATTGAGGGTCCAGCAACAGATGCCATGCTGATTGATGTCAGCAGGCCTGAAGAACGGAAGCTGATGTACGCGATCATGTATTGGTCAGGCAACTTATCGCTTGCCTTAGGAGGAGCGGTTGGAGCGTTCTTATTTAAGGAATATTTATTTTATTTATTTATCGGCATGACAGTCGTATCTAGCGTGGTTGCTTTCGTGTTAATTTTCTTTATTGAAGAAAGCTTTTTTCCGAATCAAACGAAAAAACAAACGAATGGGGGAAGGTTTCAGGTCTTTACAGATATCATTCAGAGCTATAAAACAGTAGCAAAGGATAAAGTTTTTATCTTGTTTGTTATTGCGGGGTTATTTATCCAATCGCTTGAATTTCAATTAACCAATTACATTGCGGTCAGGTTGCACGAACAGATGCCCGGTCAAAATTTGTTTCAATGGTCAATTGATGGATTGCAAATGACAGGGATTTTAAGAACAGAAAACACGGTGCTTGTTGTACTGTTCGCGGCACTAATTACTAAGTTGATCCATAAGTATAAAGATAAGCGTATCTTTTTAACGTCGATTGTATTGTTTACGATCGGCTATACGGCGATTAGTTATTTTGATAACATTTGGATTTTATTTGTGGCAATGGTGATTGCAACGTTAGGAGAACTTATGCGCGTTCCAGTTCAACAAGGCTATATGGCTGCGATTCCACCGGATGATAAAAGAAGCAGCTACATGGCCGTCAATGCCTTTACATTCCAAGGCTCAATGATTCTTGCTTCTCTATCTGTAACGTTAGGAGCGTATCTCTCCAAAGAATTGATGAGTATCTTTTTACTAATTACGGGATTGATTGGTTTTCTCATGATCAATAAAATTATTCCTGGCTTAGAGCGAAGAGTTCAAAATCAGGGAGAAGATTTAGCATCTACTGAAAAGGAACAAGACTTTGTTTTGAGGGAGCAAGTGGAGTGAAGGTAACATCGTTAAAAAACCACCCTTAGCTCGAAAGCGTAAGGGTGGTTTTTAACGATGTCGTCTTTTACAATTAAGTTAATTCCCCGCGTTGTTCACGTTTTTGCCGCTTGCGGTCTTTCCTTTTTATTTTTACGATTTCATGATCAATTGCTTTATAGAAGGAGAATGCCATTAACATCATAATAACTGAAAATGGCAGTGCAGCAATGATTAACATATTTTGTAGACCTGGCGTACCGCCAAAGTAAACAATGATTGCTGCCAACGCTGACATCGTAAGTCCCCATGTGATTTTAACCGAATTAGCAGGATTGATAGAGCCACCTGTACTTAGCATTCCCAGCACAAACGTTGCTGAATCAGCTGAAGTGATAAAAAAGACGGCAATCACGATGATGGTAATTAATGACATCATTATGCCTAACGGATAGTGCTGTAACACGCCAAACGTAGTTGTTTCTAGTGTGTACTCAGAAATGAGATCAATTCCGTTTTGCTCAATATTCAATGCGGAAACACCAAATACGGCAAAAAAGATAAAGCACACAATGGCTGGTACAAATAATACACCAAGCATAAATTCTTTAATGGTACGGCCTTTGGATATTCTAGCGATAAATATGCCTACAAATGGTGCCCATGAAATCCACCATGCCCAGTAGAAAATAGTCCAACTGTTTATCCATGTACGGCCTTGTTCATTAAGCGGCGATAGGTAAAAGCTCATATGAAAAAAATTAGCTATGTAGCCACCAAGTGTTGTTATAAACATGTTTAAAATGTATAACGTAGGTCCTACAATGAATAGAAGAAGCATTAGTATTAATCCGAGCACCATATTGGCGTTACTCAAGTGTTTAATACCTTTACCAATTCCAGACCACGCGGAAATGATGAACAGCACGGTGGCAACAACAAGAATCGCTAATTGCATTCCAAAGTTATTTGGTGTGCCAAATAGATAAGACAATCCGCCGTTAATTTGTGCGGATCCAAAACCTAGCGTAGAAGCTACCCCGACAATCGTTGCAAAAATAGCTAATATATCAATTAATGTTCCTGGCTTGCCTCGCATACTTTTTTCGCCAAATACAGGTATGAGTGTTGCACTAATTAGTCCTGGGTAATCCTTTCGAAATTTGAAATATGCTAAAACAAGTGCTACAACGGCGTACACTGCCCAGGCATGTATCCCCCAATGGAAAAAGGAATATTGAAGCGACTCTTTAATTGCCTCGTTGGATCCGACCTCCGCACCTGGTGGGCTTTTAAATGCATGGGAAATTGGTTCTGCAGTTGTCCAAAAAACAAGTCCAATTCCCATCCCTGCACTAAATAGCATGGCAAACCATGTAGCTAATTTAAAGTCAGGTTTATCATCGTCTTTACCTAATTTAATTTTTCCAAACCGAGAAAAAATTAAATAGATACAGAAAGCTAATAACAACATAATAATTAATAGGTAGTACCAACCAAATGCTTTAGAAATAAATGCTGTTATGTTTGATGTTACGCTTTGTAAATGTCCGGGAGCAATCCCACCCCATAGTACTAACACAACGCAAATAAGTAATGCGTACCAAAAAACCGAGCTTATATTCTTCACAATCTCACCTCATGTATCATATTTTCAGTAACTTATTCAGTATCCCTTAATGTTCCACACCTCCAAATTTTTATAACCGTAATCAGGGTGATGTTTTGTGCACCGCAGGAGTATAAGGGGTCTGACCCCAAAATGCGTATCGGTGACAATTTTTTATGTCATGGAGAATATTTCCTTGGAAATAATTGCGGTGTTATGTCGAATCAATTCCTTCATAAGAGACAATTTAACAGAAAGTGACAAATCAAATGTGACAGGGCTTTTCGCAAAGTGTGTCGTTGATAGAATTTTGTTTTGTATCATCTATTAAAGATTGTACGTAGACACGGAGGCCTTAGTTAAACAAGCACTAACCAAGACTATTCGTATACCATTGCGGTATACTAATTCTTATAATAAGGTAAATGGAGGGATGAATGATGCACATTGAAATGTGGACGGACTTTGCTTGACCGTTTTGCTATATTGGCAAAAGGCGTCTGGAGGGCGCTCTTCAACAGATTGACCATCCAATTGAAGTTACTTATAGATGCTTCGAATTGGATCCCACAATGGAACGAGATGTAAAAGAAAATATCTATGAAAAATTATCGAAAAAATATGGAATGAGTATCGAGGAAGCGAAAGCAAATACCCAGAACATGGTGCAAATGGCGAAAGAGGCTGGCTTGGATTATCAGATGGATACACTCATTTTGACTAATACATTTGATGCCCATCGGTTGGCTGTTTTCGCTAAGAAACATGGTCTTATGAAAGAAATGACAGAAAGAATTTTACATGCTTATTTTTCTGAATCCAAGCACATTGGTAATCACGAAACATTAGCGGAACTTGCTGAGGAAGTTGGATTGAATCGAGAAGCGGTAGTTCATATGCTTGAAAGCGATGAGATGGAGAAAGAAGTACGTGCTGATGAGCAACAAGCTAATGAGTATGCCATTAGTGGTGTGCCTTTCTTTCTCATTAACAAAAAGTACGCCCTCAATGGTGCACAGCCAACAGAGGTTTTTGTCCAAGCATTGGAAAAAGTGATAGCAGAAGATCAATCATAAATAGATGCTGGTTACTGGTTGAAAAGTAACCAGCATTTAAACAACTGTATAGAAGATATCATTAAAGCAAGAGCCATGTTGCTGATTCTGAAGCGGGAGATTTCCACTCCAACAATTTAAACAAACGTTTGATCAAATAGAGAGAACAATGAAAACTTCAGCAGGGTACTGAGCAACGTTTGATTGAGTGTACCCACTAGCGTCTCGTATGGAATGAGAAGAGGATGGAAACAAGTTTATATCTCTTTCGGTTGACAATATACCATAACGGGTATAAAATATGACTTGTCAACTGCTCCTAAAGCTAGTGAATAGGAGCGAAAAATTTTTAGTTGACAAAATACCTGTATGGGTATAATATGAAAAGTGTTTTAACGGTTTGGACTAATTAACCGGACAGGAATTTCTGGATTAAAAAGAAGGGCTAATTTTTTTTGAGACAAAATATACCCTATAGGGTAATTGAGAACGAGGAGGAATCACAATGTCTGATAGAAAGAAAACAACCATTGTCCTGTTCAGTGGTGATTACGATAAAACAATGGCAGCCTATATTATTGCAAACGGGGCGGCCGCTTATGATCATGAAGTTACTATTTTCCACACTTTTTGGGGGTTAAATGCACTACGGAAAGACACACAAGTGCCAGTAAATAAAGGCTTCTTAGAAAAAATGTTTGGAAAAATGATGCCACGTGGCGCCGATAAAATGAGGCTTTCAAAAATGCATTTTGCAGGAATGGGTCCAAAAATGATTAAACAAGTGATGAAAAAGCATAATGCGCTGTCTTTACCACAACTAGTTGAAATGGCACAAGAACAAGAGGTGAAGCTAATTGCATGCACGATGACGATGGATCTTCTTGGTCTGCAAAAAGAAGAGTTGCTCGATGGGCTAGATTATGCAGGAGTTGCTGCTTATATCGGTGACGCAGAAGAAGGAAACGTAAATCTGTTTATCTAGTAACCGTAGAAAGGATAAGCAGGCATATCAAATGAAAAAATACACGTGTTATAAAAGAAAAATTTTAAAAGTGAAAAATACCATGACAGGTAATAAAAATAGGAGGTTGTATGTTAAATGGAAATGATCAATACTGATATTGTTTTAGATGCCAAAGGGTTAGCTTGCCCTATGCCAATTGTAAAAACGAAGAAAGCAATGAATCACTTAGAGCCTGGGCAAGTGATAGAGGTTCAGGCAACGGATAAAGGGTCAAAAGCAGACTTGAAAGCATGGGCAGAAAGTTCAGGTCATCAATATTTAGGAACAGTAGAAGCTGGTAATGTGTTAAAGCATTATCTTCGTAAAGCAAGTGGAGAAGAAAATATTCCAAAGAAGCATCCGCATGTCATGAAAAACGAGGAATTAGAGCAAAAACTTTCATCCAGTGAGGAATTGACTGTGCTAGATGTAAGAGAACATGCCGAATACGTGTTTAGTCACATTCCAAAGGCTAAATCAATTCCGCTTGGGGAGTTAGAGAATCGTTTCCATGAATTACATTCTGAAACTCCAATTTATGTCGTTTGTCGAACTGGAAATCGTAGTGATTTAGCAGCACAAAAGCTTGCGAATAAAGGATTTAAACACGTAGTAAATGTTGTCCCAGGGATGAGCGAGTGGAAAGGTCAAACGGAAAAAACGGTAGATTAAATTTTTTTGAATAAAAATATACAGTGGGAGGTATTTCGGATGACAATAAGAGAAATGAGTGCAAAAGAAGTAACACAAAAAGTAATCAATAAAGATGAGTTATTTATTTTAGATGTTCGGAATGAAGATGCTTTTAGTGATTGGAAAATGGAAGGAGCGAACTTTGATTATTTAAATGTCCCTTACTTCGAGCTATTAGATGGGGTGGAGGGTATTTTGGGTAAACTTCCATCAGACAAAGAGATTTTGGTTGTATGTGCAAAAGAAGGCTCATCTGTTTTGGTTGCTGATATGCTTTCTGACGAAGGGTTAGATGTTTCTTATTTAAAAGGCGGTATGAAAGCATGGAGCGAACATTTAGAACCTGTAAAAGTAGGAGACTTAAAAGATGGTGGAGAAATTTATCAATTTGTCCGAATTGGAAAAGGCTGTTTATCCTACATGGTTATTTCCAATGGAGAGGCTGCCATAGTTGATGCAACGCGGATGGTGGATGTATTGATTTTGCCCGTGATATGGATGTGGAAATTACAAATGTTTTCGATACACATCTACACGCTGATCACATTTCCGGTGGTCGTGCCATTGCGGAAAGAACAAATGCAACGTACTGGCTGCCACCAAAAGATGCAGTGGAAGCTACCTTTGATTATCAGCCATTAGAAGGTGGCACAAATGTAACGATCGGCAACACAACATTAACGATTCACGCTTTATATTCACCAGGTCATACAATCGGATCAACATCTTTTGTTGTCGACGAGAAATTTTTACTTTCTGGTGACATTTTATTCATTGACTCTATAGGAAGACCTGATTTAGCAGGGAAGGCAGAAGATTGGGTAGACGATTTAAGAGAAAGTCTCTTCACCCGTTATCGCGAACTACCAGAGGAACTCCTTGTTCTTCCAGCACATTTCATGATCATCGATGAACTAAATGAAGACGGGAGTGTCTCTGAAACATTGGGTACTCTATTTGAAAAAAACCATGGATTAAACATGAAAGACGATACGGCATTTAGAAAATTAGTAACGGAAAATTTGCCACCGCAACCAAATGCTTACGAAGAAATACGTGAAACAAATATGGGGAAAATCAGTCCAGATAATGAAAAACAACGTGAAATGGAAATCGGTCCAAATCGTTGTGCAGTTCGATAACTATTAGGAGGAGATAAGCGATGAACGTAACAAAAGTATTAAATGCAAAAGGTTTAGCATGTCCAATGCCAATTGTTAAAACAAAAAAAGCCATCAATGAATTAGAAACAGGAGAAATTATAGAAATTCATGCAACAGACAAAGGCGCCAAAAGTGACCTTGCCGCATGGGCAAAGTCAGGCGGTCATGAATTGCTAAAAGATACAGAAGAAGACGGTGTTTTAAAGTTCTGGGTGAAAAAAGGGTAAATAATGAAGGGAACCAGAAAACATGGTTCCCTTTTCTAGTTAGGAGGTAAGCTATATGGATTTTCTGTTTGTGATAACCATCTTTTTGATAGGGTTCATCGGTTCCTATATATCTGGTATGGTCGGGATCGGTGGATCAATCATAAAGTACCCTATGTTATTCTATGTTCCACCTCTATTTGGCTTGGCGGCATTTAGTGCACATGAGGTGTCAGGAATAAGTGCCATACAAGTTTTCTTTGCAACGATTGGAGGTGTATGGGCATATCGGAAAGGTGGATATTTAAATAAGACGCTCATTATTTATATGGGAGTAAGTATTTTAATTGGTAGTTTAATAGGAGGTTATGGTTCAAGGATGATGTCAGGAGAAGTTATCAATCTTGTCTATGGTATATTGGCGCTTCTAGCGGCGATTATGATGTTCCTCCCGAAAAAAGGAAAAGAGGATACCCCTACCGGTCAAGTAACCTTTAATAAATGGCTGGCAGCATTATTAGCATTCATTGTAGGTGTTGGGGCCGGTATTGTTGGGGCAGCAGGGGCATTTCTGTTGGTGCCAATTATGTTAGTTATTTTAAAATTACCAACACGTGTGACCATTGCATCTTCCTTAGCCATTACTTTTATTTCTTCCATAGGGGCTACCGTTGGAAAAATATCAACTGGTCAGGTAGCGTTTTTACCGGCATTTATCATGGTAATAGCCAGTTTGATAGCTTCTCCAATGGGAGCAAAAATGGGTCAGAAAGTAAATACAAAACTTCTACAATGGATACTGGCACTATTGATTTTGGGCACTTCAATGAAGATTTGGATAGATATTTTGATATAGGATGTTGAAAAGCATGACCTTTCACTCACTTAAAGAGGTGCTCGCTTCCTGAATTATACCAGGTATGGAGCATCTCTTTTTTTAATTACAAAAAGAATTTAATAGTTATAAAACCTACAATAAGCAGAAAATATTTATTATAAATAGGTGTATAAGACGATATTCAAAAATGATAGCGTTTTTTTATTTGAAAAAGTATTCATCTTGCAACCAAGATGGATCAGGTCAAAGGAAATAATCTTATGATATCAATTTTAATGTGGGAAATGGAGAGGATAACGATGGATACATTGCGGAATCAATCATTGCAAATGCATAGAGACAATAAAGGGAAACTAGAAACAACTGCAAAAGTGGCAGTTCAAAACACGTATGATTTAAGTCTAGCATACTCACCTGGAGTAGCAGAGCCTTGCAAAGAAATCTATAATGATAAGAAGAAAGTATATGATTATACGATGAAAGGAAATACCGTTGCAAACGTTTCTGATGGATCCGCTGTTTTAGGCCTAGGTAACATTGGACCTGAAGCGGCTATGCCTGTAATGGAAGGAAAATCAGTTCTATTTAAAAGCTTTGCCGGTGTTGATGCGTTTCCGATTTGTTTAAATACAAATGATGTGGATGAAATTGTTAACACGGTAAAGCTTCTTGAGCCAACGTTTGGCGGCGTTAATTTAGAAGATATTTCAGCACCGAGATGTTTCGAGATTGAAGAACGGTTGAAAAAGGAAACGAACATCCCAATATTTCATGATGACCAACATGGAACAGCAATTGTCACTGTTGCGGGCCTAGTAAATGCACTAAAGCTAGTTAATAAGAAAATGGGAGAGATCAAAGTAGTGATTAATGGTGCAGGTGCTGCTGGTATTGCCATTGTCCATTTATTAAATAACTTTGGTGTTTCTGATGTTATCTTATGCGACTCTAAAGGTGCGATTTACGAAGGACGTCCATATGGAATGAATCCACTTAAAGAGACGATCGCGAAAAGTACCAATCACAATAATGTAGAAGGTACACTAGAGGAAGCTGTAGTAGGTACGGATGTATTTATTGGAGTATCTGTTGCTGTTGCATTAACAAAAGAAATGGTTGCTACGATGAATAAGGACGCTATTATTTTTGCAATGGCAAATCCAATACCGGAGATCATGCCAGAAGATGCCCAGGCTGCTGGTGCAAGAGTGATCGGAACCGGTCGTTCGGATTTTTCAAATCAGGTAAATAATGTACTAGCCTTTCCGGGAATTTTCAGAGGTGCATTAGATATACAAGCTACACATATCAATGAAGAGATGAAAAAAGCAGCTGTACTTGCGATCTCATCCCTTATTTCAGAACAGGAATTGTCTGCGGGATATGTTATTCCAGCACCATTTGATGAACGAGTAGCACCTGCAGTGGCAGAGGCAGTTGCAAATGCTGCAATGGAAACGGGGGTAGCTAGAAAGGCTGTTGTTCTTAAATGAATACTTGCTGCCTAGGCTAGTGCAGTTCATCAAATAAAAAGCAGATGAACTAAACGAAAATCTAAGATTAACACAAAAGCGAAAAAGCTAAGTGATATACGAATGTAAAATGATAGTATATGGCGCGTATATAATCGTTGTACTATCAACTAATCGGTCGACTGTCGTTCAAGCAGTCGATTTTTTTCGTTCTAACAGTAAAACAATTCATTTGATTTTACCTGATAGATGTAAAAGTCTAACAATAAATAGGAGAAGCCTACTCACGAATAATAGAAAATACATAGATAAACTAGTTTTTGTTATAATCCTTTTTATAGGATATGAGGTGATTGTTGATGCGACATTTTAAACTAAGCACCATTATTGTGATCTTTGGCTGTATCGTTGTAGTAGTCTCCTTATTGGTTACAGATCTTCTCATTAGTAATACAACAAGTGAGCGGATAAGAGCCAATCAGGAAGAGAAGGTACAGATTGTTTCTAGGACAGTTGCTGAATCTGAGATTGTAAAAGAAAGCCTAATATTGCAAGAGAAATCAGAAGCTATTCAAGCATATACGCAAGAAGTCCAAACAATAACCGAAATGATGTTTGTTGTTGTAATGGATATGGATGGAATTCGATATACCCACCCCAATCCGGACATGATTGGGGAGTACTTTACCGGGGGAGATGAGCAAAGGGTTCTCCAAGGTGAAGAATATGTATCGGTGTCTGAAGGTACGCTTGGAGATTCTCTAAGAGCTTTTACACCGATCTACGATAACAGTGGAAACCAAATCGGTGCTGTTGCGGTTGGAATCTCTCTAGAGAATGTTGAGCTTGCCCTGTCACAAAGCCACCGCAATATTATCGAAGGAAGCTTGCTTGGTATTATCATTGGGGTAATTGGAGCAATTTTACTCGCTAAATATATAAAAAGAATACTATTTGGCCTGGAGCCTTATGAGATCTCAAAGCTTCTAGAAGAGCGGAGTACCATGCTACAGTCCGTTCATGAAGGAATCTTGGCGGTGGATGATGATCTAAGAATTACATTAGTAAACAAATCTGCGCGTCAATTGTTTAAAAAAGCCGGCTTGCCTGATCAACCGATTGGTATGAAAATAACGGATTTTATGCCTAACACGAAACTAGACCGTGTCATTGAAACGGGAGAATCAGAGCGAGATGAGGAACAAACATTAAATGGCATATCTATTTTAACTAACCGTGAGCCATTAGTTGTAAACAATAAGGTGGTAGGGGCAATCTCTACATTTAGAGATAAAACGGAAGTGAATCAGTTGGCAAAGCAATTAACAGGTGTCAGAACCTACGTGGAGGCGCTCCGTGCACAATCACATGAATTCATGAATCGACTTCATGTGATACTTGGTATGGTCCAAATGGAAGCCTATGATGAATTAGTACCGTTTATCCGAAAAATTATTGACCTTAATAACCAAGAAGCGGAATCGATTACAAAAAGTATCAAGGATCCTGTGCTAGCAGGTTTTCTGATGGGAAAAATGAGCTATGCAAGGGAGAGGAATGTAACGTTTACAATCACAAACGATACATGGATTGATAAGGCGCTTAGCTTAGAAATTAGTCAAGAGCTCATTACCATTATTGGTAACCTAGTTGATAATGCAATTGAAGCACTTTCCACTAGTAATGAAAAGAAACTCACATTACAATTAAAGGAAAGTGACGGAAAGTTATCCATAGATGTATCCGATTCGGGACCTGGAATATCCAAAGAGTATCTCGAGAAAATTTTTGAAAAAGGATTTTCCACAAAAGGTTCAAACAGAGGCTTCGGGCTTTATCTAATGAAACAAAGTATTGAGAAATTAAAAGGGGAATTTAAGGTGTCCACCAGTGAAAAAGGTACGACGTTTAACGTAGTGGTTGACTATGCTTCAATGAGAGATGGGATTCAAAATGATGATTAATGTGTTAATAGTAGAAGACGATCCAATGGTAGCGGAATTTAATAAGCGCTATCTTAGTAAGGTTGAAGGATTTCAATTAGTTGACATTGCTGGTTCTGTAGAAGAGGCGACAAAACTAATGGAGGAAAAGGAAAATGGCATTGATTTAATCTTACTAGATGTTTATATGCCAGGGGAAAATGGTCTCGACATGTTATCAACGATTCGAAAAAAAGGCTTACCAATTGATGTTATTTTAATTACCGCTGCTACCGATACGGAAAATATCCAATCCGCCTTACACTATGGGGCAATTGATTATTTAATCAAGCCCTTTGAATTTGCTCGGTTTAAACAAGCACTTATGCGGTATAAAGAAAAATTTGAAATATTGCATAAGCGAGAGCGACTAAATCAGAAGGAACTTGATCAAAAATTATTAAATTCAGAACGAGAAAAAATGATGGAAGATAAAGTATTGCCTAAGGGGTTAACGAAAAGTACGCTATTGATAATTATCGACACGATAAAAAAAGTGAAATCTTTTTCAACAGATGACATCGCGGAATCGACAGGTATTTCTAGAGTTTCCGTGCGTAAGTATCTCATGTTTTTAGTTGATATCGATGTATTGGAAGAAACGCTGACGTATGGGATTGGCAGGCCGGTTTATCAATACTCTTATAAAGGAAATAGCGACATACTCGATGCCTATTTAAAATGACTCAAAAGCGACAAGTTTTTGAGTCATTTTTTTAATGCCAAAGAAACCACTTACTTTTTTTAATTACAAAAAGAATTCATTAATTTTATAAACTTTTAAGTTTGTAAAAGGAGTATTAAGATGAGTTTAAGGTTGGAAACGATTACAACAGAAGAAGGAAGTTCGGTTTCCTAAAACTGGACTCCAAAGCAAAGGATGAGGAGGAAGTTTCATGACACAATTAGCAAAAGACTATTCAAAAGATACAGCTATTAAAAATGCAAATCCTGCAAATGTGCAATATCTTTTTTCTAAATCTGAAATTTCAATTTTTAATGTTCCAGTAATTTGGTTTGCCATATTTGCGGCAGTTACTTTAACAAGTATGTATACCGGAAATCTTCCAGGAGGCATGATCGGAAGCTTACTTGTAATGATAGTCTTGGGTGAGTTATTTGGATGGATAGGCGACCGATTACCAATCGTGAAAAGTTATCTTGGTGGAGGAGCTATACTCGCCATTTTTGGCTCCGCTTACATGGTGTATGGTGGACTACTGCCTGAAGCCGTCACAACTTCTATTACTGACTTTATGAGATCTGGTGGTTTTCTAAATTTTTATATTGCAGCATTAATTACCGGTAGTATTTTAGGAATGAACTCAAAAATATTAGTGAAAGTTGGCTTGCGTTATTTTCTTCCAATTGGAGGAGCTGTTCTTGGTGCAATGGCACTCACTGGACTAATTGGCTCCATTGTTGGCTTCACACTTCAAGAGGCTGTCTTAGTCATTGCAATGCCGATTATGGGCGGAGGAATGGGTGCAGGCGCTGTTCCCATGAGTCAAGTTTATTCTGAGTTACTTGGAAATGATCCGAGTTACTACATTTCGATGCTCGTGCCAGCACTAGCACTTGGTAATGTGTTCGCCATTGTATTAGCTAGTCTATTAGATAAAATCGGTAAGATCTATCCTTCGCTAACTGGTAATGGACAATTAGTTAAAGGCTTCACATATGAAAAACCAGAACTAAAATACGATATTCAGAAAATGGGTGCCGGCCTGCTTGCAGCATTAACATTTTTTGTAGCTGGATCGCTATTAGGCGCTGTGATTCCATTACACCCATATGCAATCATGATTATTCTTGTAGCTATTACTAAGATTGCCAATGTAATTCCTACACAGGTTGTTGAAGGTGCCAGTCAATGGTACCAGTTCGTAGCAAAAAATTGGACGTTTGCCTTACTATTTGGTATTGGCGTTGCTTATACCGATTTAGGTACCGTATTAGAGGCATTGACTTTGCAATATGTCTTAACCGTATTTGGCGTTGTACTAGGTGGGATTATTGGAGCAGCGTTATTAGGTAAACTTGTTGGTTTCTATCCAATTGAAGCAGCGATTACGGCTGGTCTTTGTATGGCAAACATGGGAGGTACAGGTGATGTAGCGGTACTTTCCGCAGCAAAACGGATGGAATTAATGCCATTTGCACAAATCTCTTCACGTTTAGGTGGAGCAATTATTTTATTATTAGCCGGTCTAATCGTTCCTTTATTTATATAGAGTTTGAATGTCCTATAAAAAATCTGTCCCAAGTAAATAGCTCTCACTTGGGACGTGATTTGGTTGCTGCGAGCATGTAGTTAAGGAATAAAGCAGTTCGTTTCAGGGTAATTCGTGTATATTAATCTATTATTTATATGGTCGTATGATTGATTTCTATATTTATTGATATAATGTACACTTTATTGTAAAAAACAACATATAGTATAACATATTTAATTATTTATATTATTCTATATCCTGGTTAAGGAGGAGATGAAGTGGAATTAGGTATTGGGGTAAGTGGTATGGGGAGAATTGGACGATTGTTAATCAGAAAGATGATATCTGAAAAGGGTATGAGGACTTCCTTGAAGGCTATTAACAGTATTTATCCAGCAGAAACAATCGCACATTTACTCAAGTATGATTCCGTACATGGAATATGGGATGCCGATATTTCTGCTTCAACTAATGAACTTCGCATCAATGGAAACCTCATTCACGTTGTATATTGTCGAGAGCCTGCTAATATCCCATGGAAAGACCTAGGTGTCAACCTGGTTATTGATGCAACTGGGAAATTCAAGGAACGGCAAAGTGTAGATGGGCATATTCATGCAGGGGCATCCTCCGTAATCGTGACGGCACCAGGTAAAGACCTCGATTTAACCGTAGTTATGGGAGTAAACGAGCAATTATACAATCCAGTAAAACATACGTTTGTTTCTGCGGCATCCTGTACAACAAATTGCGTTGCTCCTGTATTAAAGGTTCTAGATGACAGGTTTCATGTAAAAAAAGGTTGGTTAACTAGTATTCATGCGATAACATCCGACCAAAAGTCTTTGGACAATCCGCACAAAGATTTGCGTAGAGCACGTGCAAGTACACAATCAATTGTTCCGACAACTACAGGAGTTGGAAAAGCGTTGAAAGATGTGCTGCCGCATTTAGCCACTAGCATGGAAGGTACCGCTGTTCGGGTGCCAACACAAGATGTATCTTTAGCTGATTTGACTGTACAGGTAGCTGGCGAATATAGCGTTGATGAAGTGAGAGCAGCATTTGATTCAGCATCCCGGGGAGATATGAATAAAATAGTCGGTATTGTAAAGGAGCCACTTGTTTCTGTTGATTATATCGGCAGTTCACAATCAGCGGTTGTTGATAGTCCATCGCTTGCAGTAATGGGAGACCAGATTAAAGTATTAGCCTGGTATGACAACGAATGGGCTTACACGTGTCGAGTAGCTGAGCTTTCTTATTATATGAAGGAGAGGATGATTGAAAGTGGAAAATTACAAAGATCTTCCTGAGATGGGTGTTGTAGTTTGTAGACATTGTGAACGTGTAGTAGAAACGTTTCCTTCGTTTAAAGTTACCACTTTTTATGCTATTTGTAGCTCGGATTGCTTAGAACAAGAGAGTGGAAGGAATGAGAAAAGTGAAAGTGCTTAATACAATGGATACGCTTAATCTAAAAAACGTATACAAAAATTTGTCAGTATCTCAGCTTATTGAAAAGGCCATAACACGGAAGGAAGCTAAACTTACAGAGCGTGGAGCGATAGATGCCTTCACCGGACAATTTACCGGTAGATCACCAAAGGACAAATATATTGTTGTAGATTCCTATACAAAGGATAAGGTAAAGTGGGGAAATGTCAACCAACAGATGTCCCAACAAACGTTTGATTCGCTCTACCAAAGAGCATTAGCATATATGTCTGAACGAGAGCTTTTTACGTTTGAAGGAGCAGCCGGTGCTGATCCAAAGCACCGACTCTCTATACGGGTTATCAATGAATTTGCTTGGCATAATTTGTTTGTAAAACAATTATTTATTGATGAAGAGCCCCTAGATTCTGAAAAGCAGGAGCCCGATTTTACGGTTATGTGCTTACCTGGATTAAAAGCAGATCCAACCGAGGATAACCTTAATTCAGAAACATTTATTGCTATTTCATTTGAAAGAAGAATGGTGTTAATTGGCGGTACAGCTTATGCAGGTGAAATGAAAAAGTCTGTGTTTAGCGTTCTTAATTATTTATTACCATTGGAAGGCATTTTTCCAATGCATTGTTCCGCTAATATGGGGGAGCGTTCGGATGATGTGGCATTGTTTTTTGGCTTATCTGGAACAGGTAAAACAACATTATCGGCAGACCCCGAACGGAAGCTGATTGGAGATGATGAGCACGGCTGGTCAGATAACGGTGTCTTTAATTTTGAAGGCGGCTGTTATGCTAAATGTATCGGACTATCACAGGAAAAAGAACCACAAATTTGGAAGGCAATCCAATATGGTTCAGTATTAGAAAACGTAGCAATGGATGAAGAAACACGTACGTTAAATTTTGATGATAATACACATACAGAAAACACCCGTGCAGCTTATTCGATTGAAAAAATTCCGGGAGCAGTTACACCGAGTATGGCTGGTCATCCGAAAGTCATTATTTTTCTTACAGCGGATGCATTTGGCGTACTTCCACCGATATCAAAGCTGACGAAAGAACAGGCCATGTATCATTTTCTATCCGGTTACACATCAAAGCTTGCAGGTACCGAGCGAGGGGTTACCAAACCGGAAGCTACTTTTTCTGCCTGCTTCGGTGAGCCGTTCCTGCCGCTTGATCCAAGTGTATATGCTGAATTACTTGGTGAAAAAATTGATGACCATGATGTACGTGTTTATCTTGTCAATACAGGCTGGTCAGGAGGTCCGTATGGAGTCGGAGAAAGGGTCAAATTAGCATACACCCGTGCCATGGTTCGGGCAGCAATTAATGGTGATTTGGAAAACGTAAACTACCAACAAGAGTCTATCTTTGGTTTATTTATTCCAGAAGCGATAGCTGGGGTTCCAACAGACCTATTAACCCCAAGTCATACATGGGAAAACCCAAAGGCTTATGACAAAAAAGCACGAGAGTTAGCAGAAAGGTTTCATGCAAATTTTGACCGCTTTTCAAATGTTTCACAAGACATCCAGCAGGCAGGACCAAAAATTTGATCGAAATGTAGGGCTAAAGGGGTCAGACCCCCCCTTCCTTTTTTTACTCCACTCCACCATATTATGAAGAACAACATTTACATTTGCCTGTTTTGCATAAGGACTTGGACTTTTTCTGTTTCCATTTATAAAAGATTATTCCTATTAATATTGCAATGATAGGGAGGATCACATAATTTAAATAACCTGTTAGAAAACCAAGTCCTATTGCCCCTAAACCAATCGCCAAAAATGGAGCAACACAACATAACACACACAAACTAAAAGCACCAATACCAGTTGCAAATAACTTATTATCTTTCATTTTTTCTCTCCTGTCTGAAAATTATTTACCCTTTTTTCTATCCATAAAAATTCCAAAAATAAGTCCATAGACTAAATGCAGGACCGAAGTGTAGGCTTTCCCTACATGAGGACCGGAAAAACGAGCCAACGAACAGATGCACCGCTTATCATTTGGTGACTTTTTGAACATTCCTCTTAAAGTGCTTTATTTTGTATCACAATTCGACTTACCTTTTAACGTTGTTTCAATAATCTCGCATTCATATATCCCTGTTTCGTTTGGTGAACCACAACAGGTTTGTAAGTCCATCAACATCTTTTCAACGTTTTGTAAATCTCTGATTTTGTCTTGAACATCGATTAATTTTTCTTTGGAGAACTCAATCACATCACTGCATTTCGCTTGATCTTTATCTACCACTCCTAAAAGTTTGTCAATTTCTTTTAAAGTAAAGCCAAGCTCTTTCATTCTTTTAATAAAACTTAGACGTTCCACGATCTCTTCTGCATAGGTTCTATACCCAGCATCTGTCCTTGTTGGTTCAGGGATTAGACCTAAGCGTTCATAGTATCGAATAGTGTCTTTAGTAACTTGACTTCTTTTTGCTACTTCTCCAATTTGTAGTGTCATTTTTTCACCTCAAGTTTATTTTAAACCCTGAAGTATACTTCAAGGTCAAGGGGTTTATCTTGGAGATTCAATGTTTGCTTGCGTTTATGAGCATCATCTTCAGTTTGTGGAAGATGATGAAATTCAATCCTTTAATATAAAGTAACAAAGACTTCCTAAATGAAGGGTAAAAAATAGGCTAAGGAGTTGTAAATGTGGCAACCCCGATTCTAATGATGGAAGCAGTAATATAGAATAATTAGGGGGATACATTAAGAGGTGAGGTAGTGAAAGGTGTTTTTGATTTCTTATGTTTGGTTTTGTTTTGATAAGTTTATCTTTTATTTAGGGATAGGTACGTTACGATCGTGGCTGGAAATCATCGAAAATACGCAAAAACATGTGCGTTGGTCGAAGAAGGCTTAACGCTCAAAAAATCCCCACAAGTGTGGGGATTTGTTTACCATCTATAAGCACTTTCGCATGTATTAGCTACTGGTTCATAATAACAATGCTGTTTATATGGTCCTGTAAATGGTTGGCCGTACCATGTAGGTGGACATTCACCATACGGGTTAAAATACCAAAGCGCGTACTTGGAAGGGTGTTGTCTCCAATATTTTAAGGTTTGTTCGGCTAATTTTTTTTCCGCACTTCTTGCTCTATTATAAAAAACATTCCCTTTTTGCACTGCTTCAAAAGAATAATTTCCTCCTTGGACTTGATAAATCACATCATTTATTGTCCTTACATCCTTAAAATCTAAACAATCAGCCTTTGCCCGATTTACAATTACATTGCCAACCATAAGCATCCCGAGCCGACCTTCACCTTCAGCTTCAGCTCTCATCATCCTTGCCATTAAAGCAACGTCATTGTCTGTATATTTTATTCTTGTCACTTTTCATCACCTCTAGAAGCATTGTATGAAAAAAGACTACAAAAATGCATTTATAAATAAACAATATACAAGTAACAGCTTAGATTAAAATGGTTGTGAAAGGGTGCAAGAGTAAAAGAATGGATTGCAACGTCGCTTAATTTTTTTGCTATTAAGTTAAATATAAATAAATGGAATATCTAACTTTAAAATTACTGAATTGTTTTACCCTTTTATGTTCAACCTAAAATTAGAAAGTTTTAGGGAGGACTGCTAATATGCCTGAAAAACCTGCAATAACGTCATCTGAACTTGGCACGTTGTGGATTACGTACCAACAAAAAACAATGATTTTACGAATGTTAGAATATTTTATAGAAAAAGCCGATGACGAAGATGCTAAAAAAATTATGACAAATTTATATGATGAAATTACCCCTTATGTTGAAAAAATAACGAAAATTTTCCAAGAAGAAGGTGCAGTAATCCCCGTCGGATTTACTTCCAAAGATGTTAACAAAGGTGTACCGAAGCTATATGATAATGGTTTCGATATTATGTTTGTTCGTTTGGTCAAAGAAATAAGTATGGCTATGCATACGCTAAATATAACCATGTCCTATCGCGAAGATATTGTCATGCTTTTTAAAGAACTTACTGCTATTACCCAAAAGTATTACAATGACTGCACCCAGTATTTGATTGAAAGAGGTATGATTGCTCGACCACCTTATGTTTCCATGCCGGATGCAGTTGAGTTTGTGAAAGATACAAATTATTTAGGTGGACTTGCAATGAATCCTTTTAGTAAAAAACGTCCATTAAATACAGTTGAAGTTGCTAATACTTATCATGCTATTGAAACAAATATTACTGGCATGCAGATGATTACAGGGTTTGCTCAATGTGCAAATGAAGCAGAGGTAACAAAATATTTCTCTAAAGGAGCAGAAATTGCCAAAAGCATTACGAAAGAGTTGAGTGAAGTTTTTCTTCAAAATGGTATTCAGGTGCCTGGAACAGCGGGTGGTCATGCCACGCGTTCAACTGTCGCTCCATTTTCTGATAAAATCATGATGTACTGCACCAGTCTTTTTTGTAGTTTTTCTTTGGGAGGGAATTCCTTAGGAACTGCTTTTAGTTTACGGAATGATTTGCCGGCAAAAATGACTATTTTTATGAAAGATATCTTTGAATATGCTCATGAAGGTGCAAAAATTATGATTAAGAACGGGTGGATGGAGGAACCGCCTCAGATGGAAGAACGTCAACAAATTATTAAAAAATAAGGTCTTAATCACTTTGCAAGCTGTTGTATATTAGTGAAGTTTGTCAGTCTAATGTTTCCGTTTTTTCATTTGTTCTGCATCACTCACGATTATGGCGTTATCCCTTGGGTAGCGCCTAATCGCTATTAGCCTATCTACTGCAGTGGAAAAAAACGAGTGGTATTCGCAACCGCGTGACGGAGCATTTTATGTGTTCCTGTTTATATATCTATTTATTAATCAATAATAATAGCTGAGTGATGACTGCAAGAATTGGTAGCTCCAATAATGGACCTATTACTAATGTTAAAGCTATTAAAGGTTGGTCTGGAAATGCTGTCATAGCGATTGCTAAAGCGATTGGTGAATTCCGGGCTAATGTAGTTAAGCTTAAGCTAATTCTATCAGAGATAGGAAATTTCATGACCTTACCAACTTTTTGACCAACGATAACATTTACTACAAAAAATAAAAGGATAGGAATTGTTATTTGCCACATTAAATTTAAATGATCAAGCAGTAATTGTCCTTGTGAAGCAAACATCGCAACAATTGCAAGACTAAGAAAAATAATTGGTAACACGCTAAGCTTCGCCATCATTTTTTCTCTTAGCTGCTGCTTATTTTTCAAGAAGAACTTTGTTAGAAAAGCTAAAATTAATGGGATGAATAAAACAGTCAGAATACTTTCCGCGAGAAATGCGAGTTCTATAACCCCTGTCTGACCAGCAAAAATGAGAAGATAGATAGGTAATAAAATGATTTGCAGAATTAAATTTAAAGGTAAGATCGCTGTAGATAAAGCAACATTTCCTTTTGCTATCCCGGTGAATATTAAATACCAGTCTGTACATGGGGTAACCATTAGCATAATAAATCCAATATATAAGGCTGGAGTGTCTCCTAAGAATAATAATGCTAGGAGCCATGCTAAAATAGGTGTCCAAACAAAGTTCATCGTCGTTGATATGTATGTGAACATACTATTTTTGAACGCTTTTTTTATTTCGTTCATAGGAATTTGCAAAAAAGTAATAAACAACATAGCTACTAATAAAGGCACAATAAAGCTTTCTGAGTTCTTTTGTATTCCTTCGAATTGTCCTATACTGATTCCAACAATAACTGCTAATAAAATGATAAATGAATACAACTTCTCGATTACATTCATATCCCACTCACATCCAAAAATAAAAGTATAATCCCACTAAACACTTTAATTATAGTAGAAACAGGTGACGATAGCCAAAAAAAGGGGTCTGACCCCTCTTGTGGACAGTTGTCCTCTGTGGGAGGACAGTTGGACGATTTTTTAACTTGCTTATATAAACAAATCATTATATGATAATATTCGAATGAAGAAGGAGGTGTTTTGTTATGGAAAAAACGTTGATTGAGATGGAAAAGGCGGCGATGATTTTAAAGTTGCTGGGGGATAGAACGCGTTTAACAATGATTAAGTTATTGGAGAATAATGATTGTTGTGTTTGCGAATTTGTTGAGATTTTTCAAGTAAGTCAACCGTCAATTAGTCAACACCTTCGAAAATTAAGGGATGTTGGATTAGTGAAAGAAGAAAGAAGAGGTCAGTGGATCTTTTATTCCTTAAACAAAAATAATGAGCATTACTCTTTCGTAGTACAGCTTCTTCAACAACTACCTGATCAAGATTATAAATTAAAAGAACTAGAAGAAAAAGGAACACGGATTACGTGTTGCTAATTGGGGGGAAATGGATTTGTCATCTTCGGTTATACTAGCATCGCTTATCTTCTTGGTTACCTTAGTATTAGTGATTTGGCAGCCAAAAGGATTATCGATTGGTTGGTCTGCATGTGGTGGGGCAATCCTTGCTTTAATAGTAGGAGTAGTAGGTTTTAATGATGTCATTGAAGTAACGGGAATTGTTTGGAACGCAACGCTTGCATTTGTTGCAATTATTCTTATTTCATTGATTTTAGACGAGATTGGATTTTTTGAATGGGCTGCATTGCACATGGCGAGAGCTGCAAATGGTAACGGTATAAAAATGTTCGTCTACGTTAGTTTACTAGGCGCAATTGTTGCAGCCTTTTTTGCCAATGATGGTGCAGCATTGATACTTACTCCGATTGTACTAGCCATGGTTCGCAACTTGAATTTTCAAGAAAAAATGGTGTTTCCATTCATCATGGCGAGTGGATTTATTGCTGATACAACTTCCTTGCCATTGGTCGTAAGTAACTTAGTGAATATTGTATCAGCCGACTTTTTTGGGATTGGGTTTGTCGAATATGCATCTCGAATGATTATTCCGAACTTCTTTTCGCTTGGTGCAACGATCGTAGTCTTATTGATTTATTTTAGAAAAAGTATTCCTAGAAATTACGATTTGGGACAACTGAAGCAACCGGTAGAAGCAATTAGAGATACGAAGATGTTTCGTCTTTCCTGGTATGTACTCGGTGTACTCTTAATTGGTTATTTTATTAGTGAGTTTATCAACTTGCCTGTTTCGATTGTGGCTGGTGTGATTGCGATATTCTTTATTTTGATGGCAAGAAATAGTAAGGCTGTTGATACAAAGGCGGTCATCAAAGGCGCGCCATGGGAAATCGTATTTTTCTCGATTGGTATGTATGTCGTTGTTTTTGGTTTGAGAAATGCTGGACTCACAGATGTATTAGCTAGTGTGATTCAGGCAAGTGCAGAGCAAGGATTATTTGTTGGTACGGTTGCGATGGGATTTATTGCAGCGATTCTCTCTTCCATCATGAACAATATGCCAACCGTAATGATTGACGCAATCGCGATTGCCGAAACGAATACTTCTGGTGTGATGAGAGAAGCACTGATTTACGCTAATGTCATTGGATCTGACTTAGGTCCGAAAATTACACCAATCGGTTCCCTAGCAACGTTATTATGGCTCCATGTGTTATCGCAAAAAGGAGTTAAAATCTCTTGGGGAACTTACTTTAAGACAGGAATTGTTTTAACGATTCCGATTCTATTTATTACTTTAGTGGGACTATATCTAACATTATTAATTCTTTAAAAAAGGAGATTTTTAATTATGTCTAAAAAAATAATCTATTTTTTATGTACAGGAAATTCATGTCGAAGCCAAATGGCTGAAGGCTGGGCGAAAAAACATCTTGGAGATGATTGGGAAGTTTATAGTGCAGGAATCGAGGCACATGGATTAAATCCGAATGCAGTAAAAGCAATGAAGGAAGTTGACATTGATATTTCTGATCAAGAGTCTGAAATTATTAATTCTGAGATTCTAAACAATGCAACATTAGCCGTTACCCTTTGCGGGGATGCTGCAGATAAGTGTCCGGTTACCCCACCAAGCGTAAAGCGTGAACACTGGGGCTTTGATGACCCTGCAAAAGCAGAAGGAACAGACGAAGAAAAATGGCAAGTATTCCAGCGCGTACGTGATCAAATCGGAGAGAGAATTAAACGATTTGCAGAAACCGGTGAATAACTATTAGGGGTCTGACCCCTCTCGTGGACAGTTGTCCTCTGTGGAAGGACAGTTGGGGCGGTGGATCTGTCCCTCTGTCCCTTAAACATAGAAGCAGACCATAAAATGATCTGCTCCATGAAAAGATTAATTAATATACGCCGCCAACGTAAGACGTTCCGACGATGATAAGAAGGATAAACAACACAACAATCAATGCAAATCCTGCACCATAACCGTATCCTCCACTCACGATTCAGCACCTCCTTTTTTTCGAGGTTACTAAAGTATATGAAAATAAACAGAAAGTGATTGGACATGTGAAATGGATGAGGAGCCTTATTTTACAAATAAAGAGCACTCGATGGGAGTGCTCAATAAGGGTGTACTATATGGGTGCAATTGAAATACTTTAGTTTATGTAAAGATAATTCTTTTTGAAACGGACAATAGTTGATATTTAATAATCGACAATCAACCTGGTATTGCAAAGATGTGAGTAAATACACTTAAACTCTGGAGTGCGTTGATCCAAGAAGGATTATCGCACTTTTTGTTATATAAAAACATAGTTACGAAGAAGTGTCCATTTATTTTATTTTTTTGTTAAACTTTGGAAGGTGCGTTAGTTATTTAAAAAGGGAGAGAAAACAGTCTTTCAATCACTCATTTTTGATATGGATGGAGGATGGAACGCGCTTTCAAAATTTGCACGAGAAGGTGAACTTTGTCAGGCTGACATCGTAATGAATAACTTAATGGAGTTACAAACCATATTATCGAAATTAAATTAACCATGGGTATGGGCTAATAGAGATTCCATTTCCTCATCCGTTACGGACTTCCATTTAATATCTTTTAAGCAGTCCTTGTCAATGGATTCAAGGAGTTTATCGATTTCGTCATAGCTTAACTTCGTTGTACGCTCATTCATATAGCGCTCACCTTCCTTTCACTTACACTATTCGATGACGTTCCTTTCTATATGAGGGTCGTGGGCAGAGGAGGGACAGAGGACCTGTCCCCGTGTCCCACTCGAAATCAATTTTTATATAATGTATGATTTATTAGGGTAGGTTAAGAAGAAATGGAGGAATGCATATGAATAAAAAACGTTGGATCGCTCTTGCTGTTGCTGTAGCACTATTTTTTGCTTCGTTAGGTTTTCAGTTCTTAACAAGCTTGGTAACTACAAACTATGAAGCAATGTTTAGTTTGGAAGATTTAGATGATGACTTTAATGAAAAAGTGATAGAGGAAGGCTCTGGAATGAGTAAAATTGCAGTGCTTCGCTTGAATGGGGTGATACAAAACACAACGGCAAACACATTGATTAATACGAGTTCCTATAACCATAAAAGATTTTTAGATATGCTGGATAAAGCAGCAGAGGACCCTCGTGTCAACGGAATTATTTTACGCGTCAATACACCAGGCGGGGGAGTGGTGGAAAGTGCAGAAATTCACGCTAAAATCGTAGAAATCCAAGAAGAGTACGAAAAGCCGATCTATGTGTCGATGGGAAATACAGCAGCGTCAGGGGGATATTATATTTCTGCTCCAGCGGATAAAATTGTTGCGCATAACGCCACACTTACCGGTTCCATCGGCGTAATTATGGAAAGCTTTAATTTTGCAGAATTTGCCGATGAACATGGAATCGATTTTAACACGATCAAAAGTGGTGAATATAAAGATATCATGTCAATGTCACGTGAGATGACGGAGGATGAACGGGAAATATTACAGACGATGATTGATGATATGTATGATGACTTTGTACAGGTAATCGTAGAAGGTAGAGACATGTCTGAGGATCGTGTCCGTGAATTAGGAGATGGTCGAGTATACACTGGAGCACAGGCGCAGGAGGCAGATCTTGTCGACCGTCTTGGTTCGTTAAACGATACGATAACGATGATGAAGGAAGATCAAGAATTAGGCAATGCGCAAGTGGTCGAATATGAACAAGGCTTGACTATTAACCAGTTTCTTGGTGGAACGATGAGAAGCATGTTTGGCGCGGAATCGGATTTAATTGGCATCAAGGATCTATTGCGAGAAAATAATGCACCACGTGCGATGTATTTATATTCTAAATAAGGGGGTGTCGTTATGAGTGAAGAGCATGTTAATTATGATTCAACACCAACTACGGGTAGAAGATATGCGGGGTTTTGGATGCGTTTTTGGGCATATTTGGCTGATTTAATAATAGTTTTCAGTATTAACGGCATTCTACTTATTCCATTTCGATTTATCAATGATGGTGCGAGTTTAGATATTGGATTCTGGACAGTCACGGGAATTCTAGGATCTATTATGTTTTATCTGTATTTTTTGTTCATGACAAAAGCCTTTAACCAGACGTTAGGAAAAATGATATTTGGTTTAAAAGTAATTCGGGAAGATGCAAAACCACTACAATGGAGTGATTTACTCTTTAGAGAAGTAGTCGGAAGATTCATTCACCGCGCGTTTTTTATTACTGTATTTCTATATATTGTTGTCGGATTTACAGCAGAAAAACAAGGAGTTCATGATATCATCGGCAGCACCCGTGTTGTGTTTGATGAATAGAGACAAAGGATTTGCCCCCTGTTTCTTCGTCGACAAAATATGACAAAATTCGGGTGGTGTCAGGCAATCATATGAGAAAGGTGAATAAAATGGAAAAGTATCGTATTAATCAGAGTAAGGGAATGGAGTTTGGGATTTATACATTAGGTGACCACTTACCCAATCCTGCAACTGGAGAAAGAATTTCAGCTGAAGAACGGATTCATGAAATCATTGAATACGCGAAGCTTGCGGATCAGGCTGGTATTGATTTTTTTAGTGTCGGGGAAAGTCACCAGGAGTATTTCGCAACACAAGCGCATTCTGTTGTTCTCGCTGCGATTGCTCAGGCAACTGAAAACATTAAAATTTCAAGCTCTTCTACAATTATCAGCACATCAGACCCCGTACGAGTCTACGAGGATTTTGCAACGGTTGATTTAATATCTAATGGTCGTGCCGAGATCATTGCAGGTCGAGCATCAAGAGTAGGGTTGTTTGATTTATTAGGGTATGACCTTCGTGATTATGAAGCGTTGTATGAAGAAAAGTTTGACTTATTGCGTCAAATCAATGAAGAAGAAGTGATCAACTGGAGTGGAGAGTATCGTGCTTCCTTAAAAAATGCGAAGGTGCTTCCACGTCCACAAAATGGTTCGCTGCCAATTTGGCGTGCAGTAGGTGGTTCACCTGCAAGTGCGGTAAAAGCGGGATATGCCGGAGTTCCAATGATGATGGCCCATTTAGGCGGCCCAGTATCTACATTTAAACGAACAGTGGATGCGTATCGTGATGCAGCGGAACGTGGAGGCTTTGATCCAGCGAAACTCCCGGTTGCAACAGCTGGATTTTTCTATGCGGCTGAAACATCCCAGCAGGCGTTAAGAGATATGTATCCGCACATTAATGAAGGAATGAAGAAAACGAACGGACAAGGCTTTCCGAAGCAGCACTTTGCCCAAGGTGTCGATCCGCATAATGTCATGAATATCGGAAGTCCACAAGAGATTATTGAAAAAATACTTTATCAGCATGAAGTATTCGGTCATCAACGTTATATTGCACAAATCGATTTCGGTGGCGTCCCATTTGAACGGTTACAAAAAAATATCGAGCTGATTGGCACAGAAATTTTGCCAGCCATAAAAAAATACACAGCGAAATAGTGGGACAGTGGACCTGTCCCTGTGTCCTGGAAATAAATATAAAAAATGACTCTTTGTTGGAAGAAAAGAGTCATTTTTGTTTTAAAATTGGGTGGTCAACTTTATGTAGGTGTTCCTTTTCATCAAAAGATAGATAGTAGAATTAAATTGCAACAGTTAAAACGATTTACAAATGAAGCAAGGTAGGTGATTGGTATGAAATTAGCGATAACGCTTATTATTATCGTAGGAATTATTGCTTTAGTTTCAACCATATTATTATTTGGTAAGAGTGATCAAGGATATAATGATGCTGCTAAAAAAAATGTAACACATTTAACATTAATTTATGTGATTGCAATACTAGGTTCCTTGATTGCATTAGTAGCATTTGTTGCTTTATGATGATTAATCCTAATTTAAGCTAGGAAAAACACAAATGTAATTAGTAGTTTTAAAGGAGGGAAAAGGAATATGGAAAGTCGAGTAAATACTGTAATAGAGGAGTATTTTAGAAAAAAGGTACAGAACGACCCTAAGATCCACAATGCTAATTTGCTAGTTTATTCGGAAAAGCACAACCTACATTTGCATTTGGCAGAGGGATCTACTGGAGAGATATCTGCACACGCACAACAACCTTATTATATTGCAAGTGTTAGCAAACTGTTTACATCTGTACTTATTGCTATGCTTGTTGAAAAAAGCATGTGTTCTTTTGACGACTACATTTCAACCTATTTAGACAATGACCTACTGCACAAATTACATGTGTATAAAGGTGTGGATTTTACTAGTGAAATTAAAATAAAGCATTTATTGAATCACACCTCGGGATTATATGATTTTATGGAGGACAAACCAAAGAAAGGTATAACTATCGTAGATTCGATCGTTAATGAACCATCACGTAGTTGGACACCTAGAGATGTACTTAATTGGGCGAAGCAGCATTTAGAACCTTTGTCGCCGCCGGAAAAAAAGTTCCATTATTCGGATACAGGTTATCATTTATTAGGTTTGACGATAGAAAGTATCATGAACAAGCCACTAGATGAAGTATTTCACGAATATATTTTTGAGCCGCTTGAGATGAAACACTCATTCCTTCATGGCTCTGAGTCTATTGAAAAGAGCGATCACCCTGTGGCAGATTTGTATATTCAAAATATCAATATAATTGACTATCAAAGCTTAAGTGTCGTATACGCTGGGGGTGGCATTGTTTCGACAAATGAAGACCTGCTAAAATTTATGAAGGCATTGGTGAATTATAAGATAATTAGGAAAGAAACCCTTCTAAAAATGAAAGCAGATTACGGAAGGTTTTTTCTTGGTATTGATTATGGGTATGGTCTAATGAATATAAAAACAATTCCAATCTTAATGCCAGCGAAGTTTAATGCTTGGGGAAATGCAGGGTCAACAGGGAGCTTTATGTTTTATCACCCTGGTTCAGATGCTTACCTTATCGGGAGTTTTAACCACTTTGGCTATGGGCAAAAGGGTATTCGGTTTATGCTTCAACTTATAAATAAAATTCAAAAAAACACCAATGATTAACATGAAGGTAACCGAACTCGGCATTGTATCGGGTTCATTTTTTTTGGAGTAAAATTCCAGTTCCTCTTTCTTTTTTATCGTAAGTTTATTATTATATATAAGATTAGTTTTTAATGTAAGCCTTAACACAAATCCATTGAATAACGTAAAGAATAAGAGTGGGCTTATTCAGCTCTCTCTCTTTCTTTTTGTAATAAAACGTCAAGTTCGAAGGGGATTCTTATGACAAAATCATCTCATGTAAAAAAATTATCGATCATTGCTGTCACTTGGCCTATTTTTATTGAATCACTCTTACATTTTTCATTAAGAGCAGCCGATGTATTTATGTTAAGTAAGGTTTCTGATGAAGCGGTTGCATCAGTAGGAGTGGCCAATCAATTAATTATGTTTGTGTTTTTCTTGTTTCAATTTATTGCAATAGGTTCATCGGTTGTTATTGCTCAATATCTTGGTGCAAAGAAATTCGATGAAATCAAGAAGTACACAGGGAATGGAATTTTCATCAATTTTCTATTCGGACTCATTGTATCAACGATCTTAATTATCTTTAGTAAACAATTGTTAGGTTTATTTGAATTAGAGCCAGAACTTTTTTCGCAAGCTAGAACGTTTCTTATGATTGTTGGAGGGGCTCTTGTTATGCAAGCGATGAGCATTACAATGTCGATGATTATTCAAACCCATGGATTTACTAGAGAAACAATGTTTGTTAGTGGTGGAATGAACATTATAAATATAATCGGTAATTATTTGTTTATTTATGGTGCTTTAGGTTTCCCACAATGGGGAGTTCCTGGAGTAGCCATCTCTACTGCTTTTAGTCAGTTTTTAGCGCTTATAGCCTTTGCGCTAGTTCTATATTATCGCGTAAACCTTAAATTAACTTGGCATGACTTGATAGATTTACAAAAGGAACGTCTAAAAAAAGTATTAAGTATCGGCATTCCTTCGTCCATGTCGATTATCTCTTATTCTAGTAGCCAAATTGTTACCACCGCCTTCATTACTTTGCTCGGCGCGCAAATGCTTGCAACAAGAATATATACATTAAATGTTCTCTTCTTTGTAATGGTTTTAGGAATTTCCCTTGGTAGAGGATCACAAATTATTGTCGGGCATTTGATCGGAGCTGGAAAAATGGAGGAAGCGTTCAGACAAGGAGTGCGTAATGTTCGCTGGAGTATCCTGATGGCATTGGCTATGACGTGTATTATTGTTTTATTTAGAAATCCGTTACTCGGCTTATTTACGAATGATCCAGAGATAATTCAAATGGGTGCTACTTTATTAGTCATGGGGTTTCTCCTGGAACCGGGAAGGTGTTTTAATCTTGTTTATGGTGCTACACTACAGGCAGCAGGTGACGCTCGGTATATGATGATTGTTTCTGTTACTGTTATTTGGGGACTAAGTGTTCCCCTGTACTACATTTTAGGAATCCATTTTGGGTGGGGCTTAATTGGTATATGGCTCGCTTTTATCGCAGATGAGTGGGTTCGTGGAATCGCTTTATGGGTGAGATGGAAAAGTAGGAAATGGGAAAATAAGGCGCTTGTTAAGCACGAGAAATCAGAGAGTCCAGAGTCAGCTTAGCTAAAAAAATTTTACAGTTTTGGAAACGGATTTGATTGAGTTCATGGAGAAAAATTGAGCTAAATCAATTTACAACGGAGGATGGGAATGATGGAACTATGTTTCTTGAAACCATCCATCAATACTCCTGCATGTGTCATCGTTGTAAGACGATGAGCTATGAGGCCAGGTAGAGTTGACTTTATATGAAAATTAGAAAAGAGATGATGTATGCTTAACTTTGAACGATTAAATATAATAACAGATATGCAAAATTGGAAAAAAGCGTATAGCGAGGAAATTGAGAAGCTTGATCACCTTTATCAAGAAGAAGAGCGTTTATATTATGAAATGTATACAGAAGGCATACGATCTAAAAGAATCGACGAAATTACAACGATTAAGCATAAATTAATGACAAACGAAAGTCTTCGTGAAACTTTTTTATCGTGGAGAAATACGTTTAGTAATAATGAAGTTTGGAAGCGGCGACTAGGTGTATTTTTATTTAAAATGAAACAAGAAGCACTTGATAGTGATCCAGATGTTACAGAGATACAAAAAAAATTACAAACAACTTTAATGGAAAGCAGGTTTACATTAAACGAAAAAGAATATAATCTTGGAACGGCCCATTCTAATATTATGGAAAATCCAGACAGAGAACTTCGGAAGCAGCTTTTCTTAGAAACGAAAAAAATCGGTAGAGATAATGAAGAGTTATTTAGAAAGTTGATCCAAAAAAGAAACAAACTAGCCAAAGAGCAAGGGTTCAATAACTACTATCAATTTAGATGTAGTCTCAAGGAAATTAACATGAGTTCATATATGGAAGAAATGAAAGCTTTGATAGAGCAATCAGAAGAAGCCTCGGACTATTGGGATGATAGGATAATAGATAAGTTTGGTTGGGAAAAGATACATCTTTATGACCAATATTTTTCAATGTTTAATTTCAATCGTATTCAAAGCAATGCTTTTACATCCAATCGCATGAAAGAGGTGTTAAGCGATATAGTTAATAGTCTAGGAATACCTATGCACCAATTACCTATGAAGATAGAGAGTATGGAGATACCTTATGGTGGATTCTGCATTAACATCAATCCAAACGATCTCCGATTAGTTGTGAACAAAAGAGATTCCTATTCGGTGTTTTTGTCCGGCATACATGAGATGGGACATGCTCTTGATGGTCATTTCAGTTCTTATAAATATCCAGAGCTATATCGTTTCTATTCAAGCATAGCAGCCGAAGCAATAGCTGAGTTATTTCAAACAATTATAACGGAACGAGATTTTCTAAAAAATAATTTTAACATTCCAGATGAAGTTTATTCTCAAATTATAGAAATCAATCATTTAACAGATATAAAAATGTTTAAAATGAATTACTATTACAGCATAGTGGAATTTGAATTATATAATCATCCAGAACGTTCATTTCAAGAAATCGCAAATGAGTGTTATCTACATGTATTTGGGTATGAGGGAGAAGCGTTCCACCCTGCAAGTGAGATGTTTTACATTGAAAATCCAGCATTTTTCCAAGACTATAATTATGCTTTGGCTATTCGAGACATGATTCGGGAGAAATTTGCAGTAACAAGTCTCTATAAAAAAACAAACTTATTTCAAGAACTTATTAAAAAGTTTATTGGACCAAACCAGCTATACTCTTGGAATCAACGTGTAGAGCGACTTTGTGGTGAACCTCATACCTTTACATACCTGGCAAAAAAATTGGCGAAGGGAAAATTTTAAACTAATGAATAAAATTCTTTTACACATAGAAGGGTTTGCCGTTTTGGTTTTAAGTGTATATTTTTACGGACAAAGTCAATTTAGTTGGTTATTGTTTTTTATTTTGCTATTTGCACCAGATATTTCCATGATTGGATATTTGCTTAATAATAAGGTTGGGGCTATCATTTATAATTTATTTCATACGTACAGTTTATCGATTAGTGTTGTTATCTGTGGACTAATAGTCCCAAATGAAACGCTCCTAGCCATTGGTTTGATATGGTCAGCCCATATTGGAATGGACAGGATGATTGGATACGGGTTAAAGTATCCAACAGAATTTAAAGCTACTCATTTGAACCGTGTTTAATCTACTATTTATATTAGCGGGTACTGAAAAGTTTTATCCATTCAAAATAATAATGCAATTAAATGAGAAGTTACGCTCGTATCAATATACGGGCTTTTTATTTTGGGTAACAAAAATAATATAAGGTGTAACTTTTTCACCTTCCATCCGTTAGTAGGGTGTACACCAAAAAGAAAGGAGCTGAGATATTGGATAAGGATTTAATCAAGCAAAACATTAATGTTTTGTATCAAAAGTATAGTAACGATGTATATCAATATATCTTTTTTATGATTGGTGAACATGATCAAGCAAAGGATATATTGCAGGACACATTCCTGCGAGCATACAACAAATATGAATCCTTCAATGGTGACAATGCGAAAAGCTGGCTATTTAAAATTGCTAGAAATTTAACCATTGATTACATAAGAAAGAGAAAACCTATTTTTTATATTATCGATTCTATAACCTCTATAAACGCAACAGATAGAACCCCGGAACAAATGTTGGTACTAAATGAAACAGAGCATCAATTGTATAAGGCATTGAGTAAAATTAAACGATCCTATCGAGATGTCATTGTATTAAGAAAAATGAAAGAATTCTCTATAAGTGAGTCTTCTCATATTCTGGGGTGGACTGAAAGTAAAGTGAAGGTTACTTTATTTAGAGGAATGAAAGCATTGAAAAAAGAATTGGAAAAGGAGGGGTATAGTCATGACAAATTTTGAAGAGATGGATAGTTATGATGATAGCTTTAAATCGATGAAAAATAAGGTTTATCTTTCTGAAACGGAAAAAAGAGAGGTTTTCCATAAAATAAATATGAAAATAGAGAGGAAACCATCCATTCGGAAACAGTTATCTATAAAATGGAAGTATCGTCTTGCTTTATCATCTGCCTCCTTTATATTAATGATTTTGATAATGCCTTTCTTAATTAATATTATTCAAGATTCAACAGGAAATTTAAGTAAAGATGAAAGCATTAGACAAATAGTAAATGAGTTGGACTATGATACAATCCTTCATCAAGAAGAAGTAAATAATGGAGTGGTCGTATTTTATATTCCGAATATAGAAACGGATGATGATGATACTAATTTATCGGAACTAAGTGCTATTTTTATAAAAAAGACTTTGTTGGGTTGGGAAGGAACCAATGATAGAGGGGGATACTCTTCAAATATTGGAGAGGATATTACCAGTCAATACCTCCCTAAATCGAATAGGCAGTCACCGTTTCCTATGCTTTATGGAGAAATTAATAACCAGGAAGTTGATCGAATCAAGGTAATAAACTTAGAAAATAATGCTGAATATCATGCTGAAACAGTAATAATGGAAAACCATCACATCTGGTTTGTTTTCTTGGATGAAATGGAAGAGGGAAAATATGAAATACAAGGCTTATCCGAAACAAATGAAATGATAACCTCAATTACAGTAGATAGAGGACTAGCGGATGCGACTATAAATGACGATAAAGAAATTAATGTCACTCCCAATTTTGTAAATGAAAAGGATTTTGAAACGATTGATTGGGAAAGAAAGGCAAATGAGTTTGGTGATAACAGAATGACAGGAAATAAAAATAAGTCAGGTGTCATTGGTGCTGATATGCCTAGTTTAAGTAATCAAAAGTGGATGTGGCATCTTTGGGGAATTGAAAATCCTCAGAATAAAAGCTTAACGGTTGTTGGTTTTCATAAAGAATCAGAAACAGTCCATCAAATTCTGACAAATGGTTGGACAATAGGACTTTCTGGACCTAATAATGGTGCAGATGCACACACACCATCAACAGTAAAAATCCCAGATCCAGGAGAGTGGGCAATATTACTTTATATCAATGAAGAATTATTTGACGTATTAGTTTATGAAATTAATGAATAGATGAACTGTCCTCCCACAGAGGACAAATGTCCACAAGCGGGGTCAGACCCCTTTAAAACTTCTTCCACTTTTCTCAGCTTTTAAATAACTTATAAATATCATATAATAGTAGGTGGTTTAATTTATAAATAATTGTAATGTATTTTGATAGGGGTAAAAGTGAGACAGAAAAGGTGTGTGACATAGCTTGTACTTTCAGAGTTTAAATTGGAGCGGTTGAAAGTATAAGAAAAAATTCGACATTCGTTATAAGATGAGAGGAATTGTCGTGTTTTTCTAGGTGTGACGCCTCATCTTTTCTGCAAATTTTAGGGGAAAAGGTTGGTATAAATGAGCAACAGAGAAACGAAAGACGTCATTTTAATTGGCGCTGGAATCATGAGTGCCACTTTAGGGACAATCTTGAAAGAATTAGTACCGGAATGGGAAATTACGGTTTTTGAGAAGCTCGCAAACTCAGGAGAGGAAAGCTCTAACGAATGGAATAATGCGGGAACAGGACATGCGGCACTGTGTGAGCTTAACTACACACCCGAAAAAGCAGACGGGTCTATAGATATTAGCAAAGCTATTAAAGTTAATGAACAGTTTCGGGTTTCAACGCAGTTTTGGTCTTATCTTGTAAACAACAAGCTGATGCATAATCCACAGGACTTTATCATGCCATTGCCTCATATGAGTTTAGTAAGAGGGGAAGAAAATGTAAACTTTTTAAGGAAACGTTTTGAAGCGCTGTCAAACAATCCCTTATTTCAAGGGATGGAATTTTCCGATGATCCGGAAAAACTGATGGAATGGCTTCCGCTTATTATGAAAGACCGCGCATCAAGTGAACCTATAGCGGCAACAAAAATTGACTCTGGAACAGATGTCAACTTTGGCGCATTAACGCGTAAGTTGTTTAACCACTTAGAAAGTAAAAATGTCAATATAAATTACAAGCATAGTGTTAAAAATATGAAACGGACAAACAACGGCAGGTGGGAAGTGAAAGTACAGAATCTCGATAGCGGTACTGTCGAACGCCATACTGCAAAATTCGTCTTTGTTGGAGGCGGCGGAGGAAGCATACATTTACTGCAAAAATCCGGAATTCCTGAAGGGAAACATATTGGAGGATTCCCGGTAAGCGGAATATTTATGGTGTGTAATAACCCGGATGTTGTTACGCAGCATCATGCAAAAGTATACGGAAAAGCTAAGGTTGGTGCTCCTCCAATGTCTGTTCCGCATCTGGACACACGATTTATCGACAATAAAAAATCATTGCTATTTGGACCATTTGCCGGATTTTCACCAAAGTTTCTAAAGACCGGCTCTATGTTTGATTTGTTAACTTCTATAAAACCGGATAATCTCGTAACCATGTTGGCGGCAGGCGCAAAAAATATGTCATTGACAAAATACTTGATTCAGCAAGTCATGTTATCGAAAGAGCAACGCATGGAAGAGTTACGTGAGTTTATCCCGAACGCCAAAAGCGAGGATTGGGATTTAGTAGTAGCGGGCCAACGTGTACAAGTTATTAAAGATACAGAAGATGGTGGTAAAGGGACGCTTCAATTTGGTACAGAAGTTGTTAGTGCAGCTGATGGTTCAATCGCAGCATTGCTGGGCGCATCTCCAGGTGCTTCTACGGCCGTTAACGTCATGCTAGAAGTAATAACAAAATGCTTCCCTGATCACATAAAGGAGTGGGAACCGAAAATCAAAGAAATGATTCCTTCTTATGGTGTATCACTAATGGAAAACCCAGATCTGCTGCAAGAAATTCATGCTTCAACAGCAGAGACGCTTGGTCTAAGCGAAAAAGAGTCGGGATTTAGTAATTCCTTGGATGCAGAAAACGATGTATTGAATGAAAAAGCTTAACCAATATTGGACAAGTGTTTCTATGAGGAAGAGAATGAAAACAGAGATTATATCATCAAATGTAAAACGTAGAACCTTTGATCTATTTGGATTGAGGGTTCTTTTTTTGCACGTTAAGAAAGCATAAAATATAAGCAGAAAAGTAATTCGACGTCGTAAAATTTCAAGGAATGAAGTATAAGAAAAACTTCGATTGTTCTCTTATTTATTAAAAGCTGAAAAGTTGTTTTTTCTTTTCTCGCATAGACTGTTGAAATGCTTGAACATACTTTTCTAATAAATGCCTAACCCTAGGTAAGCCCCTGTATTTTTTAAGATTTTGAGATTTTCCTACTGTGGTTCATCATTAGTTTGAAATTTTTACCATTAATTTAGGGTTTATTTACACGCATTTTGCATTTATGATGAAGAACAAGAGGAACTTAATTTAGAAGAATTTTTTAACATTGATTCAGCAAAGAAACGGATTTATTCGTGAATAATGTGTTATTAACAAATGTTTTTCAAAAGATATTAACTTCTACGAAAAAGTTAGACAAATTACTAGATTTTGAAAATACTGTTTAACTGAATTAGTAGTTGTGAAGACATTACTCTGCCAGAAATCTTATCCAGTGCACAAGGTGAATGAATCAGTATGAGACAATTTTGGGAACAGGCCACCTTAGTAAAATGTTGTCATTGATTGGTCAGTCATCTTCAAAATATTCGTTGGCCTTCACATGTGAAAAAAAGGAGGGACAATATGAATGAATCATGGAAAGTATTAATTGTTGATGATGAGATGCTTATTAGACAGGGTTTTATTAATTACATCAACTGGGAGGAAGAAGGTTTTCAAATTATTGGAGAAGCGGGAAACGGAGATGAAGCACTCCAATTAATTGAACAAGATCAACCTCACATTATTATTACCGACGTTGTTATGCCGGGCATGGATGGTATTGAACTAGTGAAAGAGGTTAAAGCGAAGTACCCTGCGATTGAAATCGTGGTGCTAAGCAGCTTTGAAGATTTCGATTATGTTCGCTCTACTTTTCAGAGTGGTGTTGCGGATTATATATTAAAGCCAAAGCTTAATGGAGAAGAGCTAATTAAAACGTTGCGCAAAATTGTACCTAACGAGTTAGATAATAGCGGAACAAAATATAGTCAAATTTCCGTAGAAGAACTATTGCAAAAAAGTATTAATGGTTATTCGTTAATGAACAGCGAAAGCACACTTATCGAAGCTTTTCCATTTAGCCATTATAGTTTAGTAGCAGTTTATTGTCCCGAGGATAATCAAAATGTCTTAACTTATAAAGAAATACATGATCAAATGAAACAACGTGTAGGACAAATCGAGAGCTATTTGATTCCAATGAATGCAAACGATATCATATTTGTGCTTAATTATGAGCTCAACCAATTACCTTCTATTAAAGAGGTAGTTAATGAATTAGCAAATCAATACAACGATTCAAACCAAGTTAGCGTATGGATTATGAGTAATCCTTTTACTTCCATTCTCGAAGTAAAAAAAATATATGAAGAAGATCTAGTAAGAATGAAAAATTATATCTTCTATTTACAAGATAGAAAAATATTAATGTACGATAACTTGCCAGAAGTAGTGGAAAATAATAACCAGTTTGATTTAAACCAGTTTATTCATTTTTTAAAACATAAGCAATTTAGTGTTGCAATTCATTATTTAACGGAGCATTTAGATGCTTTAGCGAGTAACTATACAAAAGATATACATGAATTTAAGTCATGGCTGTCGAACATTATCTTTAATATCGTTGTATTATTAGGGAATATGAAATATGATATGACGGAACTCGAGTCCAAAAAATATGATTATTTTACTAGTGTTAATGAAGCAAAGTATGCAAGTGACGCACTTGACCATTTCTATGATTTCTTATCCGAGGTAAAAGAAATTGTTTCAACAGATAAAGAGGATCGCCCAAGGAACATGCAGTTGTTATTACAATATATTGAGGATCATTTTTCAGAGCCACTATCCTTAAAAACGTTAGCAAACCATTTTCATTTTAATCCATCTTATTTATCTAGTTATTTTAGTACCCATCATAAAGAAGGTTTCAGTGATTATTTGAATCAAGTAAGAATTAATAAAGCGAAGCTCATCTTGAATTCCGGAACAATGCCAATTGCGACTGTTAGTGAAATGGTCGGCTATTCAGAGCCAAGTTATTTTTGTAAAGTGTTTAAGCGGATCGAAGGCATGTCTCCTAGTAGTTATCGAAAAAAATTTCAGCAATGATCTGAGGAAAATCTTATGAAGAATTTACTAAAAATTATTCAAAACAACAACCTATTTGTGAAAATGTTTCTAGTGATGGTCATAAGTATCGTGTCTGTATCTGTCTTAATTACTTTTAGCACAATCCGGATGTCAAGTAACCTTTTTATGGAAACATTTAGTATTACCAATACGAAGGTTCTTAACCAGATTAAACAACGGCTCGAAGCCTTTAATTACTCAGTTGTTGTTACAGCAATTGATGTACAAAATAACGGAACGGTTAAAGAAGTTCTGACACAAAAAGATGGCAGTTCCTTGCAGATGAATACTTCATTCTATTCGATTAAAGAGGAAATGGAACGCATTTATAATGATAATTCTACCGATGCAAATATGATTTTATTAGGAGTTAATTATCATTTATTTAACATGAAATATTCCAACTGGCCTGTTACAGCGGATACGTTAGTCAATCATCCGATGACGGTTAAGACAAGGGAAAATCCCAATAAAATTCTGTATCAGTTTGATTGGTCTGAAGCGACAAATGGAGTACCGATGATTGTGGCAACAAAGGTTCTTACTGAAAGATCAACGGGAAACATCTATGGGTATTTATATGTTCCAATCCGTGAACAAAATTTTAGAGAATTTTATGAAGGCTATACAAGTCAGGGCAACAATGTGTTAGTAATGAATAGTGATGGGAGAATAATATCTAGTAATCAACTAGAGATGATTGGGGAAAATGCGCTTAATCTATTATCTTATACGAGCGAAATTGAAGACAATAATCTAGATCATAAAGAAGTAAACGTATTTGAAAAAGACTATTTAATGTTATCGGAGTATTTACCAACCCTCGATTTATACATTGTTAATTTGATTAATAAGGATTTAGTAATAGACAACCTAGTAGATACGAAAGAAATAGTTCTTATAAGTATCGGAATAGTACTCTTAGCTGTATTAGTGGTATTTATTATTTCAAGAAGAATGACAGTGTCGTTAAGTAAATTAATCAATCAAATTTCTAATATGGCACGATACAACTTTAGTAAACCTGTTCAAGTGACTGGTGGGTATGAAGCAAGAAAAATGGCAAGTGCATTCAACTATATGCTCAATGAGCTACACGAATATGTCAATATATTAATGAAAACGCAGCAAAAGCAACGGAAAGCGGAATTAGAAGCATTGCAACATCAAATCAATCCGCATTTTCTTTACAATACGTTGACTTCGATTAAGTTTTTAGTAAAAGAAGGAAAAAAAGAATCAGCCTTTGATACGATAGATGCCCTGATTTCTTTATTGCAAAATGCTTTAGGAAATGTAGATGAGACTATTTCTGTTGAACAAGAGATTGTTAATATGAAAAATTATGTCTTAATAAATCAAACGAGGTATGGAGATCGGATAAAAGTAAACTACCTCATCTCTCCAGATTGCTTGCAGTATCACTTACCAAAGCTTGTCATTCAACCATTTATCGAGAATGCTTTTTTCCATGCGTTTACCCATAAAAAGCATGGCTATATTCAAATATTGATTGCTCAGAGAGAGAATAACCTTGTTTGTGAAGTAATCGATACTGGTGATGGGATCGCAGTGGACAAGACAGAAAAGAAATTGCCTTATTTAAAAGAGAAGCGTCAATTATTTAGTGGCATCGGTGTGCGAAACGTAAATGAACGAATTCAGTTATTGTATGGTAAAGATTATGGTGTAGAAATAACAAGTGAACTAGGAAAAGGAACGAAAGTGAAAATCACCTTACCTCTAATGAAGTAAAACTACCACTCGGTGAGATGGTCTCGCTGAGTGGCAGTTTTTTTACGTTAAGAAAATTTTAGCGGAGAAGTAATTCGGCGTAGTACAAATTTTCAGGAATGAAGTATAAGAAAATATTCGACACTCGTTATAGTACGAGACGAATGTCGAGTTCTTCTAAAGACTATGTAAAGCGCGCTATAGTTAAATTTTTGTTATAGGAAAAGTAACTACACGGGCTAGTGTGGTCTAGAGTATATAAAAATCTAAACATATTACAATTTCTAAAAAAATTACAATTAATAATGATACCGCTTTCAAAAATATCTAAAATTATTCAAATTATTATCTAAATATCGTTCTACCAGTCTTTTTTTATTCAATGTTATGATTAATTCAGGCGGTGTGATAACGCTTCCAAAAACACAAAAATAAGAGGGGGTTTTTTCATCATGAAAAAACTATGGTTTTTAGCAATAACTGTATTATCAATCCTTTTCTTAGCTGCTTGTGGCGGTGAAGAATCAGGAACTTCAGGAGACAACGGTTCTGGCTCGGGTGATGCTGGTTCAGGTGATGAAACGACAACAATCAAAGCTTGGGCATGGGATCCAAACTTTAACATCGCTGCACTTAATATTGCTGAAGAACAATACGATGGTGATGTAGAATTAGAAATCGTTGAAAATGCACAAGATGATATCGTTCAAAAATTAAACACTGGTCTTAGCTCAGGTACAATGAAAGGTATGCCAAATATTGTACTAATTGAAGACCAACGTGCTCAAAGCTTTTTGCAAGCGTATCCAGATGCGTTCTTCCCAATTGATGAATATTTCAACAAAGACGATTTTGCAGCATACAAATTGGAGCCAACTAGCTTAGACGGTGTTCAATTTGGTCTTCCATTTGACACAGGTGTAACTGGTTTATTCTATCGTACGGACTACCTTGAAGAAGCTGGATACACTCATGATGACTTAGTTAACATTACGTGGGAAAGATATGTTGAAATTGGTAAAGATGTAAAAGCAAAAACAGGTCATGATTTCATATCTTTAGATCCAAACGACTTAGGTATTCTTCGTGTTATGATGCAAACAGCTGGTGCTTGGTATGTAGAAGGTGATGGTACTACTGTAAATCTAGTAGACAATGAACCATTGAAACAAGCTATGGAAAACTATAAAGCAATTATGGAAGCGGACTTGGTAAAAGCTAACTCTGACTGGAGCCAATTCCTTGCAGCATTTAACAGTGGTGACGTTGCAACTGTTCCTGTAGGTAACTGGATTGCAGCAAGTATCGAAGCGGAAGAGTCTCAAGCTGGTAAATGGGCAGTAGCTCCAACTCCACGCTTGGACATCGATGGTGCAAAAAATGCATCTAACCAAGGTGGTAGCTCATGGTATGTTCTTAACGTTGATGGCAAAGAAAAAGCTGCTGAATTCTTAGGTCAAACTTTTGGTTCAAGCACTCCATTCTATGAGCAGTTAGTTACTGAAGTAGGTGCGATTGGGACGTATAAGCCAGCATCTGAAAGCGATGCTTATGCTACTCCGAATGAATACTTTGGTGGCCAAGCAATTGTTCAAGATTTCTCTGAATGGATGGCAGATGTTCCTCCTGTAAACATGGGATTACACACTTATGCTATTGAGGATATCATATCTGCTGAAATGCAAAATTACCTAAAAGGTAAGCCGTTAGAAGATGTACTTGCAGACGCACAAGCTCAGGCAGAATCACAATTGAGATAAGTAGTAAGTAAATAAGCCTAAGGGAAAGCCTGAACTGGATAAAGTAGATAAAGTACTATGCCAATACAGAGCTAACCTTAGGCTTTATTTACTAAAAAACAAGTCTAGTTTATGACCTATTAGAGAAGCATCGCAAGCTTGAAAAAGCATGTAAGGGTAATGGGGATTCTACGAAAGCAACATACTTTCAAAAGAATCATTTTCTTTTAAAGGCCGCATGAGTAAGGAGGAGTTGGAACATGAGTGAACTAACGAAAAGTACGAATGTACAATCATCTTTGAATAAAAAGACATTCGTCCAACGTTTTAAAAAGAATTATATTGGTTGGTTGTTTATTGCGTTATCAGTAGTCGGAATTGGTTTATTTTATTTTTACCCAATGGTACAAGCATTTCTACTTTCATTAAAATCTGGTATGGGTGCTAACCTTGAATTTGTTGGCTTAGAAAATTATGCAAGATTATTTAATGATCCTACATTTATTTCAGCACTAACCAATACGATAATCTATCTATTGGTTCAGGTACCAATTATGATCGTGTTAGCATTATTCTTTTCTGTTTTATTAAACGATGCGACTTTAAAATTTAAAGGATTTTTTAGAACAGCTATCTTTTTACCGTGTGTAACTTCATTAGTTGCTTACGCAGTAATTTTTAAATATTTATTTGGTGTAGATGGTCTAGTGAACAAGTTATTATTGAATTTACACCTTATTTCAGAGCCTTTAAATTGGTTATCTGATCCTGTCTTAGCTAAAATCACAATTATTGCAGCCATCACATGGAGATGGACTGGTTATAACATGATTTTCTATTTATCAGCACTTCAAAACGTAGACAAGCAAATGTATGAAGCGGCAAGAATTGACGGAGCTTCTGCTATCCAACAATTCTTTTATATTACAGTTCCTATGTTAAAGCCAATTATTTTATTTACTTCAATTATTTCTACTATTGGTACATTGCAATTGTTTGATGAGGTTATGAACATCACGGCTGGTGGGCCAGGAAATGCGACACTTTCCATTTCCATGTACATTTACAACCTATCGTTTGAATATACGCCAGACTTTGGATATGCAGCGACCGTATCTTACGTCATTGTTATCTTAGTTGTTATCCTATCCATGATTCAATTCAGAGTGGCAGGTGATAAAAGATGAAGAAGTTAAAAAGAGTAGCTACTTATCTATTTTTAAGTATTGCAGCTTTGGTATCGATATTTCCATTTTTATGGATGCTAGTAAGTATGACAAATAAATCCGTGGATGTTACCGCTGGTCGGTTGTTACCTGGTACGCATTTATTTGAAAACTTGAAAGTATTATTTGGGCAAGTAGATATTGCAAGTGCTATGTGGAATTCAACCATTATAGCGGTAATCACAACGTTCTTGACACTGTTAATCGGCTCCTTAGCAGGTTATGGTTTTGAAATTTATCGTACGCGTGGGAAAGACATGATTTTTAATATTCTACTGTTATCGATGATGATTCCATTTGCGGCTATTATGATTCCGTTGTACCGCTTGTTTGGTCGAATCTCAGGAACTGCTCCGTTTATAGGTATTGATACGTTAGCGGCGGCACTATTGCCTACTGTTATTACCGCCTTCTTCATCTTCTTCTTCCGTCAAAACACAAAGATGTTTGCGAAGGAATTGGTGGAAGCTGGTAGAATTGATGGTTTAAGTGAACTGGGAATCTTTTTCCGTATTTATGTTCCAACAATGAAAACAACATATGCAGCAGCAGCAATAATTGCGTTTATGAATAGCTGGAACAACTATCTATGGCCATTAGTTGTTTTACAGTCACCAGAAAAATTGACGATTCCATTGTTAATTTCCAATCTTGGTGCTGGTTACTCACCAGACTATGGTGTAATAATGACTGCAATTGTAATTGCAACATTACCAACAGCGCTTGTTTTCTTCTTCATGCAGAAGCACTTCGTTGCAGGTATGATGGGGTCAGTAAAAGGATAATTTGGGGACAGGCATCTTGTCCCACTTTGGTGGGCAAGGATGCCTGTTTTATGTTTAAAGTTAACAAAGGGACGATTCCCTTGTCCCAACTGAATGGGTCAAGAGATCCGTCCTTAAATTGCATGGAGGGATAGAAATTGCCTACAATTAAACACGATTGGGAAAACTTAGACGTACTACAACGAAACCGCAGACCGGATCGCGCTCATTTTATTCCGTTTGATGATAAGCGAAGCGCGTTAACATTTGATCGTAACAATGCATCATCTTTCAAACTATTAAACGGTCTTTGGAAATTTCATTATGCAACTAATCCAAGCCTTGCACCTGAGAAATTTTATGCAGCAGACTATGACACAAGTAGCTGGGATGACTTATACGTTCCATCTTCATGGCAAATGCACGGGTATGGTAAGCCGGCATACACAAATGTTGTTTATCCATTTCCGGTTGATCCACCATTTGTTCCTAATGAAAATCCAACTGGTTCTTACACAAGAGAGTTTTTCATATCAAAAGCTTGGCTGGATAAGCAAATTACGCTTAAGTTTGAAGGTGTAGATAGTGCGTTTCACGTATGGGTAAACGGTGACGAAGTTGGTTACAGTCAAGGAAGTCGTATTCCATCAGAATTTGATATTACTCCGTATATTCAAGAGGGAAAAAATAGTGTTGCTGTCCAAGTATACCAATGGTCAGATGCGACGTATATTGAAGACCAAGATATGTGGTGGCTCAGTGGTATTTTCCGTGATGTTTATTTGTTAGCGGAGCCTAAAGTGCATGTGCAAGATTACTTTGTTAAAACAATGCTTGATGAAAATTATGAAAACGCTATTCTTGAAATAGAAACAATCGTTGAGAATAGTAGTGATCAATCAGTTGATGGCTACAAGCTAGCGTATGAGTTGATGGATGTTGATGGGAAAGCTGTTGTAACTGAGCACGAATCAGAATCTATTTCTATAGCTGCAAACAGCACAGAAACAATCGTTCAAACATTTAATATTTCAAAACCAAATAAGTGGTCTGCGGAAGATCCGTACTTATATAATTTATTACTTTCATTAAAAGATGGCACTGGCGAAGTTTCTGAAGTGATTCCCACAAGGGTTGGCTTCCGTTCTGTTGAACTTAAGGATGGCGTATTCTTAGTCAATGGTGTAGCGATAATGCTTAAAGGTGTGAATCGTCATGATCATCATCCAGATTTAGGGCGAGCGGTTCCAATTGAGTGGATGATTAAAGACGTAGAGCTAATGAAGCAACACAACATCAATGCAGTGAGAACAGCTCACTATCCGAACGATCCAAGGTTCTATGACTTGTGTGACCGTTATGGTTTATATGTGATTGACGAAGCGGACCTAGAGACACACGGGTTTGATGTGATTGGTAATTGGGATCAGCTAAGTGATGACCCGGAATGGGAAGCGGCTTACTTAGACCGCATGAAGCGTATGGTACATCGCGACAAAAACCATGCATCAATTATTATGTGGTCACTAGGAAACGAATCCGGTTATGGCCGTAACCATGTTGCAATGGCAAATTGGGCAAAAGCATATGATGACACACGTCTCATCCACTATGAAGGGGAAAGTCGTGCCATTACACGTACAGAGAGCGACTATAACCCTAATCGTGACCCAGAGTCTTCTGATATATTTACAACGATGTACACAGCAGTTGAAGTGATGGACACATTAGGTCAGCGTACGGATTTAAAAAAACCACACATTCTTTGTGAGTACGCACATGCAATGGGGAATGGTCCAGGTGGTTTAAAAGAATACTGGGAAACTTTCTATAAACATGAGCGTTTGCAAGGTGGTTTTGTTTGGGAATGGCTGGATCACGGTATTCGCCAATACACAGAAGATGGACAAGAATACTTTGCTTACGGTGGTGACTTTGGTGAAAAACCACACGATTCCAACTTTGTTATTGATGGATTAGTGATGGCAGACCGTACGCCTTCACCAGGTTTAATTGAGTACAAAAAAGTGATTGAGCCCGTGTTGGTAAAAGCCATTGATTTGGAAAGAGGCGAAGTAAACATCACGAATCGTTATGATTTTATCTCACTAGCGCATCTACACGCGACATGGTCAATTAAGACAGGGGAATCCGTTGTTGCAAGAGGAACACTGCCAGTAAGCGAAATTGCTGGACGTTCTAGTCAAGTAGTTGAGTTAGGCTATGACCTTAACGTGTTTCATGGTTCAACAGATGATTTTTGGTTAAACATTGATTTCACGCTAACTAACGATACAGAGTGGGCTCAAACAGGACATAAAGTTGCTTGGGCACAATTCGAATTACCTGTACAAAAAGCAGAGATAGAGGAAGTAGCTTTCTCGGATAACCAATTGCGTGTAGAAGATTTACGTAATAGCTTAGTTGTAAGTGGCGATGACTTTGAGGTTCGATTCGATAAGGTTTTCGGTAGTCTAGAAGAGTGGAAACACCAAGGTATAGATTTAATTAAAACGGGGCCAAAATTAAATCTATGGCGTGCACCAATTGATAATGATTTATGGGCTCAACCTCATTGGAAAGATGTTCCGTCGGTCAAAGAATGGAAGGATCATGGTCTGCATAGGTTACAGCAACGAGTGGATTCTGTAAACTATAACAGTCTAGGAGACTATCAAGTGGAAGTAGTTGTTGAGGCACGTGTTGCACCACCAGTATTGAGCTGGGGAATTACAACTACCTACACGTATTTAATCGACGTAAATGGCAAGATTGCTATCGATGTAAAAGGTGAACCATATGGTAAGCTTCCAAAGACGTTCCCTAGAATCGGCTTGAAAATGGAAGTACCTAACATGCTTAATCGTGTGAAATGGTATGGTCGCGGTCCCGGAGAAGCTTACGTCGATAGTAGACAAGCGAATGCCTTTGGCGTTTGGTCGAAAAATGTAGAAGAACTTTATACACCTTACGTCTATCCGCAAGAAAGTGGAAATAGGCATGAAGTGCGTTGGGCAACACTAACAAACGAAAGTGGTGTTGGTATGAAGTTCCAAGGACAGCCAAACTTTGACTTTAATGTTTGTTATTATACACCAGAAGTTATCGAAGAAGCGCAGCATACGTATGACTTAGTGAAACAAGACTTCATTACCATACAAGTTGACCACAAGCAACACGGACTGGGATCTTCCAGCTGTGGCCCTGACGTACTCGAAAAGTACAGATTATACAGTGGTCCATTCCAGTTTGCGTTACAGTTGAAGCCTAGTGTTAACTAAGTGATAGGAGGAATCTTTGCGCAATAATGTTTAGATAAAGTGCTATAGGGAAAATGGGAATCTTGCATGGATTAGGTCAAAAGTCCTAGTTTTGCAAGGTTCCATTCTGATGGGAATAATTGTTACTAACGCCACTCTATTTTAAAAAGTAGATGAACATTTAAATAGAAAGGAATTGTGAGTAGATTGAAAACAAACTATAGAACAGAAACTCAGCCAAATATTAATTGGCTTTCAGATGTAAATGTATTTGCAGTTAATCGAATTTCTTCACACTCAGACCATGTGTATTATGAAACAATGACTGAGGCAAGTTCGAATGCTCCTATGAAAATGAGACATAGTTTAAATGGGAATTGGAAATTTAATTATGAAGTCAATCCGCAAAGTCGACCTGAAGATTTTTATAAAATTGATTTTGATTACTCAGCGTGGGGAGATATAACTGTTCCAGGCCATATTCAGCTACAAGGTTATGGTAAGGCCCAATACGTCAATACTATGTATCCGTGGGATGGGCATAACGATATCCGTCCACCAGAAATCCCGAATGATTACAATCCGGTTGGTAGTTACATAAAGTCTTTTCATGTGCCATTTAATATGAAAAATAATCCGGTTTACATATCTTTTCAGGGGGTAGAGTCAGCTTTTTATGTTTGGTTAAATGGTGAGTTTGTGGGGTACAGTGAAGATTCATTTACTCCGGCTGAATTTGAATTGACTCCCTTTTTAACTGTTGGAGAGAATAAGTTAGCGGTAGAGGTTTATCAGCGAAGCACAGGAAGCTGGTTGGAAGATCAGGATTTTTGGAGATTCTCTGGTATATTCCGAGATGTGTACCTTTATACTGTGCCTAAAATCCATGTGAATGATTTGAAAGTTCGTACGGAGTTAGATTCCACTTATAAAATGGGCACACTTAACATTGATTTAAGCTTCTTATCAGAAGTACCAAGCGGCACAAAAGTAGTAGCAATATTAACCGATAAAAGTGGAGATTCAGTAGTATCCCATACGATTGAGCCTGAGCAACTAATAGGCAACATTTCTCTTGAGGTTAATACTCCTCACTTGTGGAGTGCTGAAGACCCATATTTATATAAATTGTATATTCAAACCTTTAATAAGTCTGATCATCTAGTCGAGGTTATCCCACAAAAGGTTGGTTTTAGAAGGTTTGAAATGATTGATAAAATTATGCATATCAATGGAAAGCGAATTGTTTTTAAGGGTGTTAACCGCCATGAATTTAATTGCTATAGTGGACGAACAATTACGAAAGAGGACATGTTATGGGATGTTAAGACATTAAAAAGAAATAACATCAATGCTGTTCGAACATCCCATTACCCAAACCAAACATATTGGTATGAACTATGTGATGAATATGGGTTGTATGTGATTGATGAAATGAATCTGGAAACGCATGGTTCATGGCAAAAGATGGGTGCTGTTGAACCTTCTTGGAATATACCAGGCAATAAAAAAGAATGGGAAAACATTGTCATGGACCGGGCGATTTCCATGTATGAACGAGATAAAAATCACCCATCTATCCTTATTTGGTCTTGTGGTAACGAATCCTATGCTGGAGAAGTGATTCTAAACGTTTCTAAATATTTTAAATCGGTTGATCCAAGTCGTCTTGTTCACTATGAAGGAGTTTTCTACAATAGAGATTATAATGATACGAGTGATATGGAAAGTCGTATGTATGCAAAACCTGCTGATATAGAGCAATATCTTAAAGAAAACCCTCAAAAGCCATATATTAGTTGTGAGTATATGCATGCGATGGGCAATTCACTAGGTGGTATGTATAAATATACTGACCTTGAACATAAATACCCAATGTATCAAGGTGGGTTTATCTGGGATTATATGGATCAGTCTATCACGAAAAAAGATCGATATGGCAATGAATTTTTAGCATACGGCGGAGATTTTGGTGATCGCCCAACTGACTATGAATTTTGTGGAAACGGTATTGTTTATGCTAATCGAGAAGAATCACCCAAAATACAAGAGGTGAAGTTTTTATATCAAAACGTCAAGCTCATTCCTGATCGAACTGGAGTTACGATTATTAACGATAATCTCTTTACGAATGTGAATGAGTATGATCTGGAATATATCCTATATTTAGAAGGAAAAGAAATATATCGAAGCAAACTTTCGGTTGATGTGGAAGCACAGAGTAAAGGACGGAGTGATTTTGATTGGCCAAATCATTTACAAACGGAGTCTGGGGAGTATTGTATCCATACTTCACTTAAGTTGAAAGAGAAGACTTTGTGGGAAGATGTTGGATATGAAGTTGCTTTTGGTCAGTTTGTGTTTACAGAAAAACAAACCGAACTAAGTGAAAAAGAAAGTTTAAAAGATAGTTTTCGAGTTGTAGAAGGCGATGTGAACATCGGAGTTCATGGCAATGACTTTAAAATTATGTTCTCTAAACAAGTAGGCAGCTTAATATCAGTTAATTATGCAGGAAAAGAAATGATTGAATCTCCACCTGCCCCATTATTTTGGAGAGCAACAACAGACAATGATCGAGGATATGCACAAAGTTTTCAATCAGGATGCTGGTTAACAGCCAGTCTTGCTAGAAAATGTACGGAGGTTACATTTAAAGAAGAGAAAAACAGAGTGAAAGTAGCATTTACCTATAAATTTTCCATAAATGATGAAATTGAGACAAAGGTAATATACACAGTTTATGCGGATGGAAGTATCCGGGTGAAATCTGCATATCAAGGTGCTAATGGTTTACCAATAATGCCAATCTTTGCAGTTTCATTCAAAATACCAGCAGACTACCACAATTTAGAATGGTATGCGCAGGGTCCAGAAGAAAATTATTCCGACCGAGCAATGGGAACTAAGTTAGGCATATTTAAAAATCAAGTAACTAATAATTTATCAAAATATTTAATGCCGCAAGAATCAGGAAATCGAACTGGTGTGCGCTGGGTAAATGTAACAGACCAAAAAGGACAAGGGATAAAAATATCATCGTTTAACAAAGCGCTTGAATGTAATTTTTCCCCATATACCGCTTTTGAACTTGAGAATGCACAACATCATTATGAATTACCGAATGTTCATTACACAGTTGTAACGGTTGCAGGTAAACAAATGGGAGTTGGTGGAGACGATAGCTGGGGTGCACCGGTCCATGATGAGCATCTTATTAAATCAAATGAGGATATGGAGTTTGAGTTTTTTGTAAGTAGAATCTAGTTAATTTCATAATTCATTATTAACCATATCTCAACAGTGTTGTATCTTAGATTGTTGATTGAAGCGGAAGGAAGTTGACTCCAACGGGAAAAGCAACAGCTAAAGAATCCAAAGGTGCGCCTTTGAAAGACAACAGTATCGACGAGGGGTAAGGAATGGAGAATGTGATACAAAGAGTTTTTTAGACCAACTAATACGAAAGAGGGCGAAAACTATGGCAAAACGTGAGAAGACATATGTAACAAAAGCTAAGAATATGCTCCACGGTGGTGATTACAATCCAGACCAATGGCTGGACCGTCCCGAAATATTATCTGATGACATAAAATTAATGAAGCTTTCTCATACGAATACCTTCTCAGTAGGTATTTTTGCTTGGAGTACACTGGAGCCAGAAGAAGGAAATTATCAATTTGAGTGGCTCGATGAAATCTTTGAAAACATCCATGGCATAGGAGGAAACGTTATTTTGGCAACTCCAAGTGGTGCTCGTCCAGCTTGGATGTCACAAAAATACCCAGAAGTATTGCGTGTAAACAGCAGCCGCGATAAGCAATTACACGGTGGACGCCACAATCATTGCTTTTCTTCGGAAGTGTACCGTGAAAAGACAAAACAGCTGAATCGTCTACTTGCAGAGAGATATGGTGACCATCCAGCGTTGTTAATGTGGCACATATCGAATGAATATGGTGGGGAGTGTCATTGTGACCAGTGTCAGGCAGCGTTTCGAAGTTGGCTCAAAGAAAAATACAACAATGATCTTAAAGCATTAAATGATGCGTGGTGGGGACCGTTCTGGAGTCACACTTTCTCTGACTGGTCTCAAATTGAGTCACCATCACCACTCGGGGAAAGTGCGGTTCATGGCTTAAACTTAGATTGGCGTCGGTTTGTTACTGACCAAACCATATCATTCTATGAAAATGAAATTGTACCGATAAGAGAAATTACGCCGGACATCCCAATCACTACAAACTTTATGGCAGATACGTTTGATTTAATTCCTTTTCAATCATTGGACTACAGCAAATTTGCCAAACATGTCGATGTCATCAGCTGGGATGCTTATCCTGCTTGGCATAATGATTGGGAGTCAACCGCAAATCTCGCAATGAAAGTAGGCTTTATTGATGACCTTTACAGAAGCCTAAAACAGCAACCATTTTTATTAATGGAATCAACTCCAAGTCTAGTAAACTGGCATGAAGTAAATAAGGCAAAACGCCCTGGGATGCATTTATTGTCTTCAATGCAAATGGTTGCCCACGGTTCGGACAGTGTAATGTATTTTCAATGGCGGAAATCAAGGGGTTCTTCAGAAAAATTCCATGGTGCTGTTGTAGACCATGATAATAGCTCAAACAATCGTGTATTTAAAGAAGTTGCTCAAGTGGGTGAGACGTTAGAAAAATTAACAACCATTGTTGGAACGAATCGTCCTGCTGATGTAGCAATTCTTTACGATTGGGAAAGTAACTGGGCGTTAAATGATGCACAAGGTTATGGCCGGAAAACAAAACAATATCCACAAACGTTGCAGCAGCATTATCGTCCGTTCTGGGAAAAAGATATTCCTGTCGATGTCATTACAAAAGAACAAGATTTCTCAGAATATAAGCTATTAATCGTACCGATGCTTTATTTAATGAGTGAAGATACCATTGCACGCTTGAAAGCATTCGTGGCAGATGGAGGACGATTAGTTATGACATATATAAGCGGTATTGTAAATGAACATGACTTAACTTACCAAGGTGGGTGGCATAAAGAATTACAAGAAATCTTCGGTATGCAGCCTGTAGAGACAGATACGTTTTATCCAAATGACCGCAACTATGTAACCTTCCGCAATAAGCAATACGAATTGAGAGATTATGCAACTGTGCTAGAACTAAACACAGCTAATACGGAAGGTACGTATGTAGAAGATTTTTATGCAAACACACCAGCGGTTATTAGCCATGATTTTGGTAAAGGCAAAACTTACTATATTGGTGGGCGTATGGAAGCAGAATTCCATACTGATTTTTATGAAGAGTTAATGCAAGAACTAGTGTTGGAGCCTGTAGTTCGCGTTAAACATGAAAAAGGTGTATCCGTGCAAACGAGACACGATAACGATAGTAAGTACGCATTTATCATGAACTTCACTGAAGAAGCCCAACCAGTTGTATTTGAATCAACGGTAAAAGATATAATTAGCGGAGAAGAACTCACCGGTGAAGTAACTCTTAAAAAATATGAAGTTAGAATTGTCGAAGAAAAGAAATAGGGTGTTTTCCTTCGTAACATAAGAGTAACCCCATAAGTTTAATGAACTAAAATTAAAGACATCCATTCTTAAGAAAATAAAGACAAGAGTGGATGTCTTTCCCATGCAAAGTCTATAAAAATACTAATTTGCAAGGAGAGTTGTTATGCCAATCCTATTTAATGATCAAACAAGAGAGTTTCACCTTCAAGCAAGAAACACTAGTTATATTTTTAAATTACTAGAAAATAATCATCTCGGTCATATTTATTATGGCAAAAGACTAACACACCGCAATTCATTCGAGCGATTGTATTACGTTAGTCATCGTCCGAATACCAATTATGAATATGAAGGCAATAGCGAATTTTCATTAGATATAATTAAGCAGGAATACCCGGCATTTGGTACGACTGATTTTAGAGAACCTGCTTACCAAATTTCACAAGAAAGTGGAAGTAATACAAGTAATTTTGAATACAAGGAACATAACATTTACAAAGGGAAAAAGAAGTTAGAAGGTTTACCTGCTACGTATGTGGAATCAGAAACTGAGGCCACTACATTAGAAGTTTGTTTATACGATTCCGTAATAGATGCAGAAATTAAACTAACCTATACAGTCTTTGAAGAGTTGGATGCAATCACGAGAACAACGAAATTCATTAATCATGGGAATCAGAACCTAAATCTTACAAGGGTAATGAGTGCCAGTATTGATTTCTTTGACTCAGATTTTGAAATGATCCAGCTTTCTGGTTCATGGGCAAGGGAAAGACACATAATAACGAGAAAGCTAGTCCCGGGCATCCAACGCATTAGTAGTGCACGAGGAGCAAGCAGTGCCCAACAAAATCCATTTATTGCGTTAAAAAGACCTACTGCTGATGAACATCAAGGTGAAGTGTTTGGTGTTAGCTTAGTGTATAGCGGCAATTTTTCAGCCCAAGTAGAAGTCGATCACTATGATGTTAGTCGTTTAATGATTGGAATAAACCCGTTTAACTTTAATTGGTTGCTAGAAGGTGGCGAAAGCTTTCAAACGCCGGAAGTGGTGATGGTATATTCTGACCAAGGGTTGAACGGTATGAGTCAAACCTTTCACGAATTATATCGAACCAGACTAGCTCGTGGCACGTGGCGTGATCAAGAAAGACCTGTATTGATTAACAATTGGGAAGCAACTTACTTTGATTTCGATGAACAAAAGATTGTTGATATCGCTAAAGAGTCGAAACAGCTGGGTGTTGAGTTGTTTGTACTTGATGATGGCTGGTTTGGAAAAAGGGATGATGACACAACATCACTAGGTGATTGGTTTGTGGATGAAGCTAAATTACCGAACGGTATAACTGGTTTAGCTAAGAAAATAACAGATTTAGGATTAGATTTTGGTTTGTGGTTTGAACCGGAAATGGTATCAAAAGTCAGTGAACTATATAAAGCTCATCCGGATTGGGTGATACATAGACCAGAACGTAAAATTAGCCATGGTAGAAATCAGTATGTCCTAGATTTTTCCCGTCAGGAAGTAATTGACTATATTTACGGATTGATGGCAGATATTTTACGTGAAGCACCAATCTCTTATGTGAAGTGGGATATGAATCGTTACATGTCTGAAATAGGTTCTGTAAACCTTCCAGCTAATCGTCAAAGAGAAGTTGCTCATCGATATATTCTCGGTGTTTATGAGTTATATGAAAGATTGACTAGTGAATTTCCAGGTGTTTTGTTTGAATCATGTGCAAGCGGTGGCTGTCGCTTTGACCCAGGATTGCTTTACTATGCCCCACAAACGTGGACAAGTGATGATACAGATGCTGTTGAACGGTTAAGGATTCAATATGGTACATCGATGGTATATCCAATCAGTACGATGGGTGCTCATGTTTCGGCGATTCCTAATCACCAAGTAGGTCGAATTACTAAATTAGCTACTCGTGCGAACGTTGCATATTTTGGTGCATTCGGATATGAACTAGATGTAACTAAAATGAACGAAAAAGAAAAAGACCAAGTGAAACAGCAAATTCAGTTTTATAAAGCAAATCGGAGTTTAATTCAAAAAGGAATATTTTACAGGTTGGAAAGCCCTTTTAACGAAGAGACAAACTATACTAGTTGGATGGTCGTCTCCGAAGACAAGACTGAAGCAATTGTAGGTTATTTTCAAATATTAGCATCCCCGAATCCTGGTTTTAAACGCCTAATTCTTCAAGGGTTGGAAGCAGATGTCGAGTACCGCATGGATGGGACTGAAGAAACATTTTACGGCGATGAATTAATGCAGGCAGGATTACAACTTGAGAAGTACTTTGCTGATCGTCTAACAGGGGACTTTACATCCGTGATTTTTAAGTTAACTAGCGTTGAAAAATGCTTTCAGTAGAAAATGAAATACTAACAGCGAAAGAGGGTTAATTTTACTTAGATATTGGACTCGTCTAAATACTAAACAACTAGCTAAAAGATATCCATATCATATGGAAGCCTATATTATTGGTAAAGAAAAACTGGTAAAAGAAATTGAAAAACAGGCGCTAAATTGGTACTGATTTAGGACAAGGGGACATCAATCTCCTTGTCCTTTTGCATTTTGTGCAACAGAGGAACAGGTTCTCCTTCGACAAAACATGACAAATTCCGGGTGGTTCCAGGCACCAAAGAATAACAGTTTAAAAATGAGAAACAATAAGTTTGTCATTAATCGTACGACAAAGTTAGTTTTCATTATCGTTGAATGAACAGCTATTACTAAACTATGCTAAATAAGGACATCATTAGAGATAATTTTCTACATGAAAGGAAGAGTGAAATGGCTCAATCAAATATTAAAGTTGCAGTACAGAAGTTCGGTAACTTTTTGAGTTCGATGGTTTTACCGAATATCGGTGCTTTTATAGCCTGGGGATTAATTACCGCATTATTCATACCAACTGGGTTTATCCCAAATGAAAACCTTGCCTCATTAGTTGGTCCAATGGTTACTTATCTGTTGCCTCTACTTATTGGTTACACAGGTGGTAAGCTTGTCCATGATCAGCGTGGTGGGGTTGTCGGTGCAATCGCTACGATGGGGGTTATTGTTGGTGCGCCTGATACTCCGATGTTTTTAGGTGCGATGGTTATGGGACCACTCGGTGCATATGTTATTAAGAAATTTGATCAAGCGATTGAAGGAAAAGTAAGAGCTGGGTTTGAAATGCTCGTTAACAACTTCTCGGCAGGTATCCTTGGTGGTTTGCTTGCAATCCTTGCTTTCTTAGGTATAGGTCCAGCTGTCGACGCTTTTACAAAAGTACTTGTTGCAGGTGTTGACTGGTTAATTGATGCTGGATTATTACCATTAACAAGTATTTTAATTGAACCTGCAAAAATTTTGTTCTTAAATAATGCAGTTAACCATGGTGTGCTGTCACCAATCGGGTTAGAACAGGTTCAGGAGGGTGGACGATCGATTCTATTCCTTCTTGAAGCAAACCCGGGACCAGGTCTTGGTGTGTTATTAGCTTTCATGCTATTTGGGAGAGGGACTGCAAAGCAATCAGCTCCGGGAGCAACGATCATTCATTTCCTTGGTGGTATTCACGAGATTTACTTCCCGTATGTGCTGATGAAACCAATGTTAATTGTCTCTGTAATCCTTGGTGGAATGAGTGGCGTCTTTACGCTTGTACTTTTAGGTGGAGGTCTCGTTGCACCGGCATCGCCTGGTAGTATTTTAGCGATTACAGCTGTTACCCCTCCACAGGGTATGGTATATGTAGCAAATTTCGCAGCAGTAATTGTAGCAGCGACCGTTTCCTTCTTGGTATCTGCTGTAGTGATTAAATCAGGAAAACAAACAGATGAAGATATTGAAGAAGCGACAAAGAAAATGGAACAAATGAAAGGGAAGAAAAGTTCAGTGGCTGGAAAAGCAGCTGAAAAAGCAACAGAAACGAAAGGAACTTTGCCTGAAGAAGTAAATAAAATTGTGTTTGCATGTGATGCAGGAATGGGATCAAGTGCGATGGGGGCTTCCCTTCTTCGCAAGAAAGTAAAAGAAGCAGGCCTTGATATAACGGTTACAAATACATCAATCACTGATATTCCAAGTGATGCCCAAGTTATCATCACACAGGAAGAATTGACACCTCGGGCACAGAACAAGCTTCCAAGTGCTTATCATATATCAGTGGATAATTTCTTATCAAGCCCTGAATACGACAAGCTTATTTCCAGTTTGCAAAATAAAATAACAAGCGAGCAGGCAGAGCTTGTAGAAGAATCTGAGGAAGATGCAGTAGACGTAGAACCGAATATGGATAAAGATGATGATTTATTACTTGAAGAAAACATCTTTATCGGCAAGGAATTCTCTTCAAAAGAAGAAGCAATCCGCTTTGCTGGAGAAGTGTTAGTCAAAGCCGGATATGTGGAAGATAGCTATGTGGATGCGATGATTGAACGAGAAGAGATCACATCTACTTATATGGGCAATAACGTGGCTATTCCACATGGTACAGAAGATGCGAAGAAAGCTGTGATTAAATCTGGCTTTACGGTTATCCAAGTACCTAACGGCGTTGACTTTAACGGGGAACAAGCGAAAATGATTTTCGGAATTGCTGGAAAAGATGGTACACACCTAGAAATCCTTTCCGATATTGCAGTCATTTGTTCAGAACAGGAAAGTGTCGATCAAATGGTACAAGCAAAAACGGCAGAGGAGTTAAAGGGTATTATCAACAGTAAATAAAATAAAAAGAATGAGAAAGGTGGGGGTTTCCTACCTTTCTGTTCTACTTTGGATGCTTTTTTCTCTTGAAAAAGGATTTATTTCATTGAAATGAGTGAGAACAATGTTTATTACATCAAGGGAAAAGTCCATCGTTGACTTAATCGTAAAGACAAAAGGAAAGCATACTGTACATTCTCTATCTACGTTCTTAAACGTTAGTGTAAGAACGGTACAAAGAGATTTAAAATCAGTAGAAAAGATTTTAAAACAATTTGATTTAGAGCTAAAACGTACTTCAAATGATGGTCTTTTTATAAAGGGGAAAAATGAACAGATTTACAGACTTGTACAGAACTTAACAAGTGTCAACCCAACCGATGAAACGCCTGAAGAAAGAAAGCTCAGTTTACTTGTTATACTGCTGCATGAAGGTCCCTCTTTTAAAATACAGGTGCTCGCAAACCAACTTGGAATCAGCACTGCTACGTTAACGGCCTATCTAGATGATGTAGCAGAATGGTTGACGAAGTTTTCAATTACCGTTACGAGAAAAAGGGGAGTTGGGGTGGAACTGTTCGCGGAGGAAGCGAACAAGCGACATGCGCTTACGAGCTACTTTTTAATTTATTTTTATGAAGAATTAATTGAAAATCTATATCTGCTGCAACGGGGAATTAAGCAAAATGAAGCAATTCTAGGTTATTTTTCACCCCGGTATTTGTTAGTGATCGACCAGTTGGTGAATCAAAAAATAAATAAAGCTCAAACAAGATTAGCGGACAGTGATTATATCGGACTGATTGTTCATATTTGCGTTACCATTCAGCGAACGGAAAATAACTTTTTGCTGGAACAAGAGGGTGAAGCAATACATAAATATACGAGTGAATTTCAATTGATGGAGAAGGTATGCCGGGAGTTAAAGGATAAACTTTCGATTCCCATCACAAATCATGATGTTAATTTTTTAACGGTAATTTTACGAGGTTCTAAAGTTCAAGCAGCAGATGTTGTTTATTATGACAGTGTTTTGCTGGGAAAGCTGATCAAAAATATCATTCAAAATGTATCTTCTACGCTACATGTGGATCTATCCGATGATTTTTCGTTGTTTCAAGGATTGCTGGCACATATGGAGCCTTCGATTTTCCGTTTGAAGCAGCAGTTGGAACTATTTAACCCTTTAACAGAGGAAATAAGAAAAAAATATCCGGTTTTATTCAAGACAATTAAGAAAAGCCTAAAAAATGAATTTAAAGATATCGACTTTCCAGATGATGAGGTTGCCTTTATCGTTCTACACTTTGGTTCGGCGTTGCTGATGAATGAAGAAAAGGTAAGAATCAAGGCCGTTGTCGTTTGTCCGACAGGCATTGGAGCTTCTAAGATGTTGGCAAGTCGTATGAAAAAAGAGCTTGCAGAGATTCATACTGTAGAAATTTTATCGATTAACGATTTTCAAACAGCAAACCTTCATGAATATGATATCGTTATTTCTACTGTCAGGCTTCCTTTTACAGATTTTGATTATATATTGGTAAGTCCACTATTAAGCGATAAAGATATTAGGTTCATCGAAAACTACTTGCAGCATAACTTGGGGAAGTTAACAAGAAACAAGCAGTATTTGAACCCGGAAAACCAGAAAGATGACTTGACTAACAACAAACAACCAAATGTGAAGAGACTGTTACAGGGAATAAAAGATGTCCATTCCAGTATGGATTCAATTCTGAATAATCTAAGGGTGTTTCGAAACCATCATATCGACGACCATTGGAAGGTTTTAAAAGAAATGGTAGAACAGGCCGAACAAGACGGGTTGATTACAAATTCCAATAGCGTTTTAAAGCATCTGGAGGAACGAGAGAAGAAAGGCGGTCTTGGGATACCGAACACAAATATGGGGCTTTTTCATTGCCGTGAAGAAAGTGTACAGGAACTCATATTCCAGGTATCACATTTAGATTATCCTTGTACAGTCAAAGGGATGAATGGACAGGAAATGCAAATGAAAAATCTGCTTCTCATGCTGGCACCAGAAAATATGAGTAAAAGGGAGCAGGAAATACTAAGTATCATTAGTACTAGCTTAATCGAAAGTGAAGTAGCAATGATGATTTTTTCATCTTCAAATGAAGCGATGATTCGAAATAAACTAGAAGATTTATTTTTAGATTATCTACAAAATAATTTGATAAAGGAATGATGATGTTGAAGCAAACCGTTCATTTTGGAGCAGGAAACATTGGCAGAGGCTTTATAGGAGCATTATTTTCCCAGTCTGGCTATCATGTTACATTCGTAGATATTGCGGAACAAATCATTAATAAGTTAAATGAAGAGAAAAGTTATCAAGTGAAGTTAGCGATGGAAGATGAAGAAACAATGACAATTGAAAATGTTTCTGGTTTGAATAACATAAATCAGGAAGACGAAGTGGTAACAGCGATCCAGAATGCAACCTATCTGACTACAGCGATTGGCCCGAATATTTTACCAAGAATCGCACCATTAATTGCTCGTGGAATATCTGAACGTTTAGCTGGAACGAGTGAAAAGCTTTATGTGATTGCATGCGAGAATCAAATCGGAGCGACTGACATTTTAAAGAAGCATGTCGTAGAGAACCTTGACGAAGAAACGAAAGGAAAACTAGAAGGACGGGTCTACTTCTTTAACTCTGCTGTTGACCGTATCGTTCCAATTCAGGACCAGGACTCACTTGATGTGCTGGTTGAACCGTACTATGAATGGGTCGTAGAAACAAAAGATGATATTCCACCGGTAACAGGAATGAAAATGGTAGAGGATCTTGCACCGTTTATTGAACGGAAATTATTTACGGTGAACACAGGACATGCAGTTATTGCTTATCTTGGTTACCTTGAAGGGAAGTCAACCATCGATCAGACATTAGCGGATGAAGAGGTTGCAAATCAAGTCAGGGAGACATTAAAGGAGACAGGGGCCTATCTAGTTAAGGAATATGGCCTTGATAAAGAAGAGCATTTAACCTATATCAATAAGAACATCGAACGCTTCAAAAACCCATATTTGAACGATAGTGTAACTAGAGTAGGAAGGGCGCCAATCCGCAAACTGGGTCCTGAGGACAGATTAGTTCGCCCAGCAACACAGGCACAAAGAGCAGGATTGTCTTATACAAACCTGGCGAAGGCGATTGCTGCTGCGTTATTGTTTGATGACCCAGAAGACGAACAAGCAATGGAAATCCAAGAAATGATTCAAGGAAACGGTCCTGCTTATGTATTGAAAAACGTAAGCGAACTGGATGAAGATAGTGAAATCACAAAAGAAGTAATTCGCCATTACGAGACATTAAAAATTAAATAGGATAGGACAGGGGACAGACCCCTTTCGGCAAAATGCGACAAAATCCAGGTGGTGTCAGGCACCGCCTAAGGATTTTCTTTTCGTTTTCTTGCCTTTTTCATCGCCTTTAATAGATAGCCGCCTTTAAATTTTCGGGGTTCATACGAAATAATGAAGGCGTGTGGTTCATATTGGTCAATCATGTTCATTACTTTTTCTTCCATACTTCTTTTTGTCAAGATTTGAAGCTGATAACGGACGCTGTCTCTTCCCATTCCTTCAAATACGGTAACTCCAAACCCATTGTCCCGAAGAGTTGAAACAAGATCAGAGTTCATAGTCGTTAAGTTAACAGTAAGGGCTGTATATCCTAAAGCCATTTTATTTTCAATATAACCCCCTAAAAAAATACCAGCTGCAAAACCCAAGGCATAAACAAGCATTTCAGCAATACTTTGCTCACCGCTGAGGACAATCGATAAACCAAACACATAAATCAATGCTTCCAGAAACCCAAAAATAGAAGCAAGAATACTCATATTCTTGACAACAAATATAATTCGAAGAGATAAAGTAGGTACTAATATGATTTGTAGTAAAAAGATCAAAAGAATGCTAGACATAGTAATTCCTCTCTTACTATAAGGATTTTTCCGTAAAAATTCATAAGTTACTTCTAGCATTACCAAAAACTGAGAAATAATGTATAGGTTCCTAATCCCGATCCCTGTAATGTGTTAAGAATGGGGTTCCTCAAAACGGAACAATAATAAAGGGGAAGGACTTATTTAATTTTTCTTAAGCCCTTCCCTTCAATCATCTCTTGAATACCTTCTTCACAAACCCCATAAGAACGCCAGGAACAAGATTTACACACAATTTGAATATCGGAGGGGACGACATAGTTTCTGATACGGGACTCAATATCTTCCCACTTCAGAATTTGTCCGGTTTGAAGACACAATTTTTCTAAAATAGCGGTATCTCTTTCATAGATAGTGTTGTCTCGGCAGTGGTATTTACCTGAGTTGGGGTATTTTTCACACAATTGATCTGGTCCTTTGACAAGCTGAATACCCGTCTTGGGGTTGTTTCTTAAAGTTTGATGCAAACGTGTCATGTTTTCTACGTATTCCTGTGAATAGCCCATTCCCCGATAACCAAGAAGGCAAAAAAGGTGATGACCACGTAGCTTATACATAGTTTTCCTCCAGTTTAACAGGTTAGAACAAATATAAATGTAAACTAAAATTGTTGATTAGTTAACATATATTGATTCAATCTTAACACATCGCATCAGATCATGGGAATTTATTTAACCAAATGGTTTCTTAGGGACTAGGAACCTGTCCCTCCGTCCCTCCCTGTAATGTGTCATGTTGGGTTTTTTTTGTAATTGGTTGTAAAATAAGAGTGATGTTAAAAGATTGGGAGGATGTTAAATGGAATTTAAAAAAGACCAAAAGTTGTTATTTATTGGTGACTCTATTACGGATTGCGATCGAGCCAAACCTGAAGGAGAAGGATTGTTTGGTGCATTAGGAAATGGTTATGTTTCTTTTGTAAACGCATTCTTAACTTCTACATATTCTGAATTGGGTATTAGAGTAGTAAATAAGGGGATATCAGGGAACAAAGTTCGAGACTTAAAGGAGAGATGGCAGGAAGACGTAATTGATCAACAGCCAGATTGGTTATCGATTATGATCGGGATTAATGACGTATGGAGACAGTATGACGTGCCATTTATTAAAGATAAACATGTGTACATAGATGAATATGAGGAAACGCTTCGAAATCTAGTTGAAAAAACGAAGCCAATGGTAGAGGGATTGGTGCTCATGACACCTTACTATTTGGAATCAAACAAAGAAGATAGAATGCGGCAAACGATGGATCAGTATGGTTCTGTCGTTAAAAAAATAGCCGAAGAAACAGATTGTATTTTCATAGATACGCAAGCTGTTTTTCATAATGTATTAGAAAAGATTTACCCAGCGGCATTAGCATGGGACCGTGTCCATCCAAATGATGCAGGGCACCTTTTACTAGCACGAGCTTTCCTCAATAAAGTTGGATTTGATTGGAATAAGGAATAAGTGGGACAGAGGGACAGGTCCCGTGTCCCTAAGGGGTCTGTGATATTATCCCCTTATAGTAGACACAGCACTAGTGGGGTGTTACGTTGTCGCTATAAGGGGAGATTTTTGTGAGTAATAAAAGA
>NZ_JAFBDR010000013.1 GCF_016908325.1 Aquibacillus albus
CTATAACAAAAAAAAGACCCTGCAAAACAGAGTCAGTAAAAAGTTCAAGGACAAGCCTCTTTTTTTAAACTGTCTATTCTACAGGGTCCATTTTAAAAAGGCTTTTTGGGCAACAGCCTCTTTTTGCTTGTCCAAAAGGAACGATATTAAGAATCAAAATGCGCATTGTAAAAAAAGTCTATAGAATTGTAAAAAAATTTTTACAAACAATAGGGTTAGTTTATTCGTTACTAGTATTCACATCAATTTACCTTCATTGTATGATGAACATAGAATATTAGATGAGGTGATAGCTATGATCCAAAAAGTCCTAATTGTAGATGATGAAGAATCTATAGTAACACTATTAAAATACAATATTGAAAAATCAGGATTTGCGACAGAAGTTGCCTATACAGGAATGGAAGCTTTAAATAAAGCAACAGAAAAGTCATTTGATCTTATTGTACTTGATTTAATGCTTCCTGAATTAGATGGTACGGAAGTATGTAAACAACTAAGACAGCGTCAAATAGAAACTCCCATTCTCATGTTAACGGCAAAGGATGATGAATTTGATAAAGTACTGGGACTAGAATTAGGTGCGGATGATTATTTAACAAAGCCATTTAGTCCAAAGGAAGTTGTTGCTAGAATAAAAGCAATTTTAAGAAGAACAGTTAAAAGAGAATCAGAGTTAGACAAGCCTGTTATAAAAATTGGCGAAATCATTATTTACCCCGAACAATATGAAGCTATGATTAATGATGAAACATTAACGTTTACTCGAAAGGAATTTGAATTACTCCTTTATCTCGCAAAGCATAAAGGTAAGGTGTTATCGAGAGATCAATTATTAAGTGCGGTTTGGAATTATGATTTTGTAGGAGATACTCGGATTGTTGATGTTCATATTAGCCATTTAAGAGAAAAAATTGAACCGGAAACAAAGCATCCTGTTTATATTAAAACGATTCGCGGGCTTGGGTATAAAATGGAGGAGCCTAATCTATGACTTCATCAAATTCACGCCTTTTTTTTACATATATTGTGATTGTAATTGCTGTCATGATAAGTATGGGTTTGATAATCATTCCACTGATTAGTGGTAACGAAAAAATAATTGCTTCATTCGCTCTTATTAGTGGTCTCATTGTTTTTCTTGTTCTAATATACAATATTTTTGAAAAATATATGAAGCCAGTTCGTTCGGCGGCATTAGTAGCCGATGAATTAGTAAAAGGAAATTATAAAGCAAGAACCTATGTTAATTATTATGGAGATGCCGGAAAGCTTAGCCATTCCATTAATGTATTAGCGCGAAGCCTTCAAGAAATGGTTATACAAGAGAAAATTCAAGCAAGTCAGCTGCGAACAGTTATTGATAATATGGAAAGTGGTGTCATGTTCATTAATGACAAAGGATATGTGCATCTAGTTAACCGTAAATTTTTAAATATGTTTGGTAAGCAATCGAATGATTATATTGGTTACTTATATTACGATGTAATCGATCAAGTGAAAATTCATAATGCAGTACAAGAAGCTTTTTTATATGAGGAAAAGGTTAAAAATTCATTTGTATTTTCTATGGAAATTGAGAAAAAATATTTTGAAATTGTTGGAGCACCTATTTTTAATGAGAAGCATGACTTAAAGGGTGTTGTACTTGTTTTTCATGACATTACTGAGCACAAGCGTATTGAACAGATGAGAAAGGATTTTGTTGCTAACGTTTCTCATGAATTAAAAACCCCAATTACTTCCATTCGGGGCTTTGCAGAAACCTTGTTGGATGGTGCAATGGAAAATGAGGACTTGAGAAATGAGTTTTTAACAATTATTTTAAAGGAAAGTGAAAGATTACAAGCATTAGTATATGATCTGCTTGAACTATCAAAGTTAGAAAAAGATGAGATGACGCTGAAATATGAACACATATCTCTTCCTCAATTTCTACAAGATATCCTACCAATTGTTGAACAGCAAGCTAACAATAAATCTATACAATTCATTACTAGTATTGATAGTGATACAGAAATGGAAGGCGACCCTGATCGTCTTAAGCAAGTGTTTCTTAACTTACTAAATAATGCCATCAACTATACCCCGCAAAATGGTGAAGTTCATTTAATTGTTAAGGAAGAACAGGAGGTTGTTCGAGTAATTGTCACAGACACGGGCATAGGAATTCCAGAGGATATGCAAAAAAGAATATTTGAGCGTTTCTTTCGGGTGGATCGTGCGAGAAGTAGAAATACAGGTGGTACTGGTTTAGGGTTAGCTATCGTAAAGCATATCGTTGAGGCTCATCATGGAACAATTAAAGTAATCAGTAAGTTAAATCATGGGTCAACTTTTGAAATAACATTTCCCAAAAAATAAAAAAGGAAAAAGGAAGCATCAAGCTTCCTTTTTTACATTTCAAGGAGTAAAGTTTTAAAAGATGAAACTAAATCATAAGGACGAACGTAAATAGGTTAGAAAGGAGATATAAATATATGACAATGAAGCAAATATACACGTGGTTTGCAATGATTCTAGGATTAGGTTTATTAGCAATAGTAGGCTTAACAAGCTGGTACACAGTTGATGAGTCTGAACAAGCAGTCATCTTAACCTTTGGAAATGCTGATGAAAATATAACACAGCCAGGTTTACATTTTAAATTACCGTGGCCAGTTCAAGAAGTTGAAGTGTTATCAAAGGAAACGTTTAGTCTGGATTTCGGCTATAGTCCAGAAAATCAGGAGAGTGCAAGTCAAGTTCGTATGATTACAGGGGACGAAAATATTGTTCAAGCCGACTTGGTTGTACAGTGGAAAATAACAGAACCAGCAGAGTATCTTTACCAATCAAATGACCCTGAGCAAATCTTATTTAGTGCCACTTCTGCCTCGTTAAGAAGTATTATAGGCTCATCTACAATAGATGATGCATTAACTGATGGAAAAGCTGAAATTGAAAATGAAGTAAGAGAGCTTCTAGTAAGCTTAATTGACAGTTATGCTATCGGAATATCTATTTCAGATGTGAAATTACAAGAAGTTGACCTTCCGAATGAAGAGGTTCGTCAAGCTTTTATGAAGGTTACCGATGCAAGGGAGACTATGCAAACGAAAAGAAATGAAGCACAAAAATATAGCAATCAGCAATTAGAAGAAGCTCTAGGTGAGAAAGATGCAATCATCTCGAGAGCTGAAGGTGATAAAATTGAACGGATAGAAAAGGCGAGAGGTGATATTGCTTCTTTCAATGCATTATTTAATGCTTATGAAAACAATCCAGACATTACAAAACAACGACTTGTCATCGAAACTTTAGAAGAGGTTCTTCCAAATGCAAACGTATATATTATGAATGATGAAGGAAACACGCTTAAATATTTACCGATTGGTACCAATAATAGCTCAAGAGCACTTGTTCCTGATGAAAATAATACCGGAGAACAAACGGAGGGTGGTGCAAATAATGAGCGATGAAAATATCGTTGATTTAAAGGATAAGACCCCAAAGGAATATAAAAAGTATATGAAAATGGGTATCTCCATTTTAATAACTCTCATAATGATCGGACTTATATTAAGTAGTATTTTTATTGTTAAAGAGGGTGAGTATAAGGTTGTTCGTCAATTTGGAGAGGTTATTCGAGTTGAAGATGAACCGGGATTGAAGTTTCGTGTTCCATTGTTGCATTCCATTACTACTCTGCCACAAAAGAAATTGGTCTATGATGTAACAGAAAAGGAGATAAATACGTTAGATAAAAAGCGAATGATTATTGACAATTATGCCGTTTGGGAAATAACGAATCCGCAGTTAATGATATCAACCGCGAATACAGAGCTTAATGCTGAAGCTCGAATGGGTGAATTTATCTTTTCGGTTATTCGGTCTGAGTTAGGAAGATTAAATTATGATGAAATAATAAATGATGAAGGTAGTACTCGTGGTGATTTAAATGAACGTATTACGGAACAAGTTAATCTATTGTTGGAACGGGATCGTTATGGAATTCGTGTAGTAGATGCAAGAATTAAACGAACGGATTTGCCAGATGAAAATGAACAATCTGTATTTAGACGTATGATCTCAGAGCGCGAATCTACTGCTCAAGAATATTTGTCACAAGGTGAAGCTGAAAAGAATCGTATGATTGCGCAAACAGATCGTGAGGTAAAAGAGATGCTTTCCAAAGCAAATGCAGATGCATCCCAGATAAGAGCAGAAGGAGAGGAAGAAGCTGCTTCCATGTATAATGAATCTTTTCAGCGCGATACAGAGTTTTATCAATTATACCGTACATTAGAATCTTATAAGCAGACGATAAATGGGGAAACAACTATTATTTTACCTTCAAATTCTCCGTATGTTGAAACATTGTTAGGTTATTTTGAGTAAAAAACTTTCATTATAAGTGTCTGACTGCAAATAATATCACGTGAGAGAGTGGTATGACTGTGTGTCAGATGCTTATTTTTTCTAATCGTATAGAAAAATGATAAAATGTGTATAATTAACCTCGGTTAATTCTTAGTGATTAAAAGGAGTGCAGTTAATGGAAAATAAACTTGTATTGATAGATGGAAATAGTATTGCTTATCGTGCATTTTTTGCCTTGCCTTTATTAAGTAATGATAAAGGTGTTTATACCAATGCAATTTATGGTTTTACAACAATGTTATTGAGAATTTTAGAAAACGAAAAGCCATCACATATGCTTGTTGCTTTTGATGCAGGTAAGACAACATTTCGACACGAGACATATCAAGAATATAAGGGTGGAAGGCAAAAAACTCCACCAGAATTATCTGAACAATTTCCATTGCTAAAGTCAGTTTTAGATGCTTTTAACGTCAAACATTATCAGCTCGAACAATATGAAGCAGACGATATCATCGGTACATTATCAAGAGATGCCGAGCAAAAAAATTGGGATGTCCAAGTTATTTCTGGTGATAAAGATTTGCTGCAATTGGTATCTGACCAAGTAATCGTAAATTTAACAAGGAAGGGTATTAGTGAAGTTGATACATATTCACCATCATTTTTACAGGAAAAGTTAGAAATTAGCCCAGAACAAATTATTGATATGAAAGCACTCATGGGTGACAACTCTGATAATATTCCTGGTGTTCCTGGGGTAGGTCAAAAAACGGCGATTAAGTTATTAAAAGAGTTTTCAACATTAGAAAACCTTTATGAAAATTTAGACAAAGTAAGTGGCAAAAAATTAAAAGAGAAGCTGGAGAATCATCAGAAAGAGGCTTTTATGAGTAAAGAATTGGTTACGATTCAATGTGACTCTCCAATAGAGGTTAAATTAGAAGATATTAGCTATCAAGGCTTTGATGCAAATAAAGTTAGCGGTATATTTAAAGAGCTTGGGTTTAAGTCATTACTTGATAGAGTCAGTGGTGATGAATCAGATCAAGCGGAAGCAGATAAAGTCGATCTTCCAAAATTGGATATAAAAGTTGTAACAGAGTTGAAAGAAGATATGTTTACAGGTCAAGAAGCTTTTGAAGTGGAGATGCTGGAGGAAAATTATCATACTTCTAAAATGGAAGGATTTGCAGTTGTTAATGGTCAAAATCATTACTTCATTCCTACAGAGATTGCGTTGGAGTCAGAAGTATTTAAAGAATGGGCTAAAAACCCGGCTAAGAAAAAGTGGGTATTTGATGCAAAAAAAGTAATGGTTGCTTTGCTGAGATGTGGCGTTCCTATGGAAGGAATAGAATTTGATTTGTTGTTAGCTTCTTATTTGATTGATCCTTCTGAGAACCATCATGATATTCCGGCAATTAGCCATAGAATGGGACAACAAGCTGTTTTATTTGATGAAGAGGTATACGGAAAAGGTGCAAAGATGAAGATTCCTGAGGAAGAAAAATTTGTTGATCACTTAGTACGAAAAACGAGCATGATTTTTTCTTTAAAAGAATACATGGAAAAGGAATTGAAGGAAAATAGTCAGGATAAACTTTTCCAAGAACTTGAATTACCATTAGCCATCATTCTTGGAAAGATGGAAGCAACAGGTGTCCAAGTGGATAAAGCGCGTTTAAAAGAAATGGGAGATGAATTACAAGAACGGTTACAAGCTATTGAAGCTGAAATTCATGAACTGTCTGGGGAAGAATTTAATGTAAATTCTCCAAAGCAGCTGGGACCAATATTATTTGAAAAGTTAGGCTTACCTGTAATTAAAAAAACGAAAACAGGTTACTCCACATCAGCAGATATATTAGAACAATTATATGATAAGCATCCGATTATTCCTAAGTTATTAATGTATAGACAGTTAGGAAAATTACAATCCACTTATATTGAAGGCTTGTTGAAAGTTGTTCACCCGGAGACAAATAAAATCCATACAAGGTTTAATCAAGCATTAACTCAAACAGGTAGATTAAGCTCGACAGAACCTAATTTGCAAAATATCCCTATTCGGTTAGAAGAAGGAAGGAAAATTAGACAAGCATTCGTTCCGTCAGAAGAAAACTGGTACATTTTCGCAGCAGATTATTCACAAATTGAACTTCGAGTATTAGCACATATCGCAAATGATGAGAAGTTAATTCAAGCCTTTGTTAATGGAATGGATATTCATACTACTACCGCAATGGAAGTCTTTCATGTAAATAAAGATGAGGTTACCGCTAATATGAGAAGACATGCAAAAGCAGTAAACTTTGGAATTGTGTATGGGATTAGTGACTATGGGTTATCACAAAGTTTAGGTATTACAAGAAAAGAAGCAAAGCAATTCATCGATCGTTATTTGGATAGTTATCCAGGTGTAAGAGACTATATGGAGGATATTGTTCAAGATGCCAAGCAAAAAGGGTATGTTACTACGTTAATGAATAGAAGAAGGTATTTACCCGATATTACAAACAGAAATTTTAATCGAAGAAGCTTTGCTGAACGAACAGCGATGAATACGCCAATTCAAGGAAGTGCAGCTGATATTATTAAATTAGCTATGATTAATCTTCATCATGCATTAAAAGAGGAAGGTTTGCAATCACGGATGCTAATGCAAGTACATGATGAATTAATCTTAGAAGCACCTAGTGATGAAATGAATCGGTTAAAGGAATTAGTACCATCTGTAATGGAAAATGCTATGGAATTAACTGTTCCACTGAAAGTTGATTATTCATACGGAAAAACATGGTATGATGCTAAATAGATAGGTGGTTGTTTTAGGTATGCCAGAATTGCCTGAAGTGGAAACAATAAGAAATACGTTAAAACAGTTAGTTATCGGAAAGGAAATAGATATTGTGTCGGTTTTTTGGCCGAAAATAATCAAGGAACCTGATGATGCTGAAGTTTTCAAGCATCAAATTTCCAATCAACAAATATTAGATATTGATCGTAAAGGTAAGTTTTTGTTGTTTCAATTAACTGATTTTGTTCTCGTATCCCATTTAAGAATGGAAGGGAAATATGGTGTTTTCAAACACGATGATCCAATGATAAAGCATACCCATGTTATTTTTCATTTTAAAGATGGGAATGAGTTAAGATATAATGATGTTCGAAAATTCGGTACGATGCATTTGTTTCCAAAAGGCAAGGAGTTATTGGAAAAGCCTTTAAATCAATTAGGACCAGATCCTTTGGAGAAAAGTTTTCAGTTTGAAGATTTTTACGCGAAAATTCATAAAAGTGATCGATCTATAAAAAATATTTTACTCGACCAAACAGTTGTTGCTGGCTTAGGGAACATTTATGTAGATGAAACACTCTTTAAAGCAGGGGTTCACCCATTAAAAAAAGGTTCAAAGCTAACAAAAACAGAAGTTCGACTTTTGCAAAAATATGCCAAGTTAACATTGGAAGAAGCGGTTGCCAAGGGAGGAACTACCATTCGGTCTTATGTTAATACACAGGGGCAAATAGGTATGTTTCAACAGGAGCTTTTTGCTTACGGACAAGAGAATAAGCCGTGTAAAAAATGTGGAACACCAATGTCAAAAATAAAAGCAGGCGGCCGAGGTACACATTTTTGTCAAACCTGTCAGCCACTTAAATAGGCACAATAAAATGGCTCCATCCATATACTGATACAGTAATAAAATGGGAAAAGGAGCTATAACATGGCTGAAATCACCACGTTTTTACTACTTGCATTTGCAGTTAGTCTAGATAGTTTTACGGTAGCGTTCACTTACGGTATTCGACAAATGAAGCTTCCAGTGAGTTCGATTTCCTTAATTGCAATCATTGCTGGATTTACCTTTTATCTTTCGATGATTATAGGACATATTGCCGCTTCTTTTTTATCACCAAAGATTACCGAAGCAATAGGCGGTAGTGTATTGGCTGTCATAGGTGTATGGATCATTTATCAATTTTTTAGAAAAGATAAGCAATCGAGTGAACAGTGTAAGGAACCAAAAGTAGTAAAATTTGAAATTAAATCGCTAGGGTTAGTTATTCAAATTTTAAAAAAGCCACTAACTGCTGATATCGATCGTTCAGGTAAAATTACAGGGTTAGAAGCGTTTTTATTAGGTGTAGCTCTTTCGCTTGATTCCTTTGGGTCCGGAATTGGAGCAGCTATGCTCGGGTTTACACCTATGTTCGCGGCAGTCATCATCGGATTGACTACAGGGTTATTTTTAAAATTAGGCCTAACATGTGGATTTTTGTTTTCTAATTGGTATTGGATACAACGTCTTTGCTTTATCCCTGGAATTATCTTATTATTATTAGGAATTTATAAAATAACGTAATAGAACATCAACAGCAACAGTTTATTGGTGAAGGTTGAGGTGGTTTTAATGGCAATGGTGATTGGCCTTACTGGAGGAATTGCAAGTGGCAAGAGCACTATTTCGAATATGATTACAACATTTGGAATTCCGGTTATAGATGCAGATGTTATTTCGAGACAAGTGGTAGAGCCTGGAGAATCAGCTTATCGGAAAATTGTTGATTATTTTGGTGAAAATATTCTTCATGACGATCGAACGATCAATAGAAACAAATTAGGTCAAATTGTTTTTTCAGATGAAGAAAAGCGTAAAGCTTTAAATAAAATGGTACATCCGGAAGTTAGGAAAACAATGCTTAACCAAAAAGAAGATCTAATCAATGCTGGAAATAAAGCTGTTGTATTAGATATTCCATTATTGTTTGAAAGTAAACGAACCGCACTTGTTGATCAAATACTTGTCGTTTACGTAGATGAGGATACTCAACTAAGTCGACTAATGAAAAGAGATGGATTTACTGAAGAGGAATCCCAAAGTCGTATAAAATCTCAAATGCCACTAAAACAAAAGCAGGAAATGGCTGATGCTATTATTGATAACCGCGGTTCTTTGGAACAATCAAGGAAGCAATTAGAAAAAATATTCATTGATTGGAAAATCATCTAGAAAATCCTCGATTAAGCAGAATTATGTTTAGTAACACCTGTTTTTGGATAAAGAGTAGTATATATCTCATAATAAGAAAGGAACGCTTTAGGTGTTCCTTTTTTCCTAATCCTGAGGAAGTTCTTTGAAAAAAATTGTAATTTTTCTTGCCAAAACGGGGTAAACCATTTATACTTTTTTTGCGCGTAATATAAAAGTGTGCACAAGTCAACGTTCATAAGAAGAAAATCTTCTGGATATGTGCGTTAATGGGTGCTTAAAGGGTTAGGACCTCTTTGGACTAACTTTCCCCCGTGGCAGCTCATGCATAATATCTTAGAAGCCAATTTAAAGGGGGAGATATACAATGGATACAATGGGAAGACACGTAATAGCTGAAATGTGGGACTGTAATATAGACAAGCTGAATGATATGGGGTTAATAGAACAAATTTTCGTTAATGCAGCTTTAAAAGCTGGTGCAGAAATAAGGGAAGTTGCTTTCCACAAATTTGCTCCTTATGGGGTGAGTGGTGTAGTAATTATTTCTGAGTCACATTTAACGATCCACAGTTTTCCTGAGCATGGCTATGCAAGTATCGATGTATATACTTGTGGTGACATTATTGATCCAAATGTTGCTACTGATTTTATTGCAGAAGCACTGGAATCTAAAACTTGTGAAAAAGTTGAAGTACCTCGTGGTATGGGTCCAGTGAATGTGAATCAATCTAAAGCATTATAGTCGTTAAATAATGAAAAACCCTTGCTAATTATAGCAAGGGTTTTTCAAATTGATTTTTTATGTCACGTGTAGCTAAGGGGGTCTGACCCCTTGCTTTTTGGGACAGCCTGATTCAAATTTAGATGTAGGAAAAGTTCAGTATTGAATTTAAAAATACAAAATATTAACACTATTTTTTAATAGAGCGGCCAAATTTAAAAGATGGTATCGTTTTCCTTAAAGAAACGTGTTAAAATGGTATAAGAATTGTTAAAAAATCTGTTATAATGAATGCAATGAGGTGCAGTGAATGTCAATTCAACAAACATTTAATAAGTATTTTAATAATCATTCAGAAACAACGGAAAAGCATTGGGATCCGCAGTTGAAAACGAGATACTTTAAAACAACAAAGGAAAAAGGGTTTAAAGCTGTTGAAGAAATGTTTAGACGGTCATCTACGTTTGAAATTGTAGCAGCTTCAGAGGAACGTGGGGAAATTAGTGCAAATTACTCCCGAGGTCGTAAAGCTTTTGTTATTGCAACAGTAATCATGGTTAGACCTTATCGAACTGCTATTGATTTATCGGTCACAACGGAATCAGTTATTCCTTTCGATTTAGGGTATAGCCATAAGTTAATTCCAAAATTTTATGATGAACTGAAGAAAGATTTAACACCTATTGATACATCAAAAGAACAGTAATAATTGTAAAAGTTAACGGGGCTGATACATATGCGTTGTCCAAATTGTGAATATAAAAGCACGAAGGTATTGGATTCAAGACCTATTGAAGATGGTCGTTCCATTAGAAGAAGAAGAGAGTGCGAAGAATGTGGATTTCGTTTTACAACCTTTGAGCGGTTAGAAGAGGTTCCTTTAATCGTTGTTAAAAAAGAAGGAACAAGAGAAGAATTTAGCCGAGAAAAGCTACTGCGGGGATTAATTAAAGCTTGTGAAAAAAGACCCGTTGCCCTTGAACAAATAGAAACAGTTGCTGCTGAAGTAGAAAAGGAACTACGAAATCGGGGAACATCTGAAGTACAAAGCGATGATATTGGGGAAATGGTAATGGATCGGTTGTCTTCTATCGATGAAGTTGCATATGTACGGTTCGCTTCGGTATATCGTCAATTTAAGGACATTAACGTATTTTTAGATGAATTAAAGGATTTGATTCGAACTGATAAGAAATAGAGTTCCGATGGGCCACATCGGCTCTTTTTTCTTTCCCGAAAATATTGAAATTAATGGAATGTAAAGGGGTTGAAAACATTGACAGCAAACCATATAGGAAAACTTCTTCCAGTAGAAGGCTATTTCTCATTATTTCGAGGAGAAATTTCAACCACTTATTTCCAATCTTTAACACATTTGTACCAACCTTTAATTGGTATACACGCTATATCATTGTATCAAACGCTTTTAACAGAAACACAAGTGAATCTAAACAGTAGTCCTCAAACACATCATACATTAATGACTTACTTGTCACTTCCACTAGACGAAATTTATAAAGCACGGTTAAAATTAGAAGGAATAGGTTTGCTTGAAACGTATAAAAAACAGTCAGAACCTAATAGTGTTTATATTTATCAACTACATCCACCTTTTAGTCCTGGTGAATTTTTTAAGGATGGTATGCTCTCGCAATTGTTATATCATCAGTTAGGGAATGATAAATATAACAATTTATATCAAGCATTTGTTGGTGAATCCTCCTATATAGCTGATCAAAGTGATAACATAACGGCTCGTTTTGATGAAGTGTTTCAATCACAAAAAAACTTTCAGATTTTAGCCAAGAATCACCATCAACAAAAGCAATCGGAACCAACGAAAACAGGACCAGCCATTTCAAAAGATGTGATTGATTTTGGGTGGATGGAACACATGTTGCATCAACGTATGATACAACCTTCAAAAATTTTAACCCCTTCCAATCGAAAGTTAATGACCCAAATGGTTGTTTTATATGATTTAACCAGCCAAGAGTTAGAAAATGCTCTTTTATGGGCAATTAATGATGAAAATTATTTAGATGTAAGCGAGTTTAAAGTTGCTTGTCTGGATATCTTTAAGTCAGGGACACAAAAGAATAAACCTAATTTGGTAGATCAGAAGCCATTTCGTGAGGAAAATCAATCGAAACCAAAGAGCAAAGAGGAGCAGTTTATCCAAATGCTCGAAAACATCTCACCGAGACAATTGTTAGAGGATTTGTCTGGCGGGAATGAAGCATCCCCTCAAGATTTAAAAGTAGTTGGGGATGTCATGACCCAGCAAGGACTTTCTTCTGGTGTTATGAATGTTTTAGTACATTATGTTTTGTTAAAAACGGATATGAAATTATCTAAAGCCTATTTAGAAAAAATTGCTAGTCACTGGGCGCGAAAAAATATAAAAACGGTTAGACAAGCAATGGTACTTGCGAAATCTGAAAACAAAAAATATCAGCAATGGGGTAGTTATAAAAAACAAAATAAAACGAATAAAAAGGAAGTAATTCCAGAATGGTTTAATAATAGTCAACAAAATAATGGTGCGAAAAGTGATACAAAACAAACCAAAGAGGATATTAATGAATTATTGAAGAATTACACGAAGAACAAACAATCGATTAATAATAGAGGTTGACGAACGGTGTTTGAACTACCTAAATAAGGATGATTGAAATGGAACCTATACAATCTTCATTAAAAAAATGGATGAAAGAGAATAAAAACTTTCAAGTAAATTATAACCAACTAAGACATGAAATATTAATGGATCCTGAGGTTAGGGAATTGTTGGATAAACATCCCGAATTCACAAAAAGTGATATAGACAAAAGCCTGATGAAACTTTATGAATTTAAATCGCAGTCAAAGCATTGTGAGAATTGTCCATCGCTAGATAAATGTGTGAACATTCTCCAAGGCTATACGCCATTTATTCAAGTTGATGGAAAAGACATCCATTTAACGTATGAAAAGTGTAAACGCAAGCGAAAAGATGATGAACAAAAACAAAAGCAAACATTGGTCAAAAGCTTGTATATGCCCAAGGATATATTGGAGGCATCGTTTGAAGGTTTTGACCATCAGGATGCTGAAAGACATGATGCAATTCGTGAAGCACTTGCTTATGTTCAATCGATAGGTACATCAAGAGCTGAAAAAGGCCTCTATTTTTACGGCCCGTTTGGTGTAGGAAAGACTTATTTTTTAGGGGCAATAGCAAATGAATTAGCAGATAAAGGTATATCTTCTATGGTCATTTATATGCCTGAATTTGTCAGAGAAATAAAATCATCGCTAAAAGATGATTCCATTAATCAAAAAATTGATCAGTTTAAAAAAGTTCCCGTATTAATGTTTGATGATATTGGAGCGGAATCATTATCCGCTTGGTTTAGAGATGAAATTCTGGGTTCTATTCTACAATACCGTATGATGGAGAGATTACCCACATTTTTCAGTTCTAATTACAATATGAAACAATTGGAGCAGCATCTTGCAACCTCTAATCGTGGGGATACTGAAGTAGTAAAAGCCGGTAGAATAGCTGAAAGAATCAAGCATTTAAGTAAAGAGGTCCCTTTGTTTGGTCACAATAGAAGAGATATGTAATTAGCCTGTGATAATTAAACACAGGTTTTTTTCTGCTTCCATGCCTGAAGCGTAAGAATACTAGATTTACTATTTTAATTAGATTATTCATTTTTCCCTCTTATTGCCCATATAATATAACAGTTTGAGCGTAATGAGGGTGATATGTATTGCTTGAGGTCTATTTTGAAATTAAAAAAGAAGCAGAAACATTTTGTGAGAGGCTACTCTTATATGATCCACATGTAAAAATAAAATGGAATACCGATCAATCATGGGGAAATCAATTAAAGCTGACTACTAGTAAGTCAAGCACGTATCAACAGTATCGCTTCATTGCAAAAGCGATGACAGATGTGTTTATTTTTCACAGGGAATTAAATTGGGTGACCGAAGTGATAACAAAAGTATATTACTTTTCAAACAAGGATGAGATTCAACGGATTGTTGATATCACACATTCCATTATCTCTGGAGAGGATGTGGAATTAGTACAATTTATTAAAAAAAATAAACCTCGAGATACTTTGTTACAGATTTTTGAGTTAGGTTCCCGAGAGGATATCATACACTTTAATTCTATTGTTAATTTTCGAATGCAATTGTTTCAAAGTGAATTAATTGAGGTAGTAGGACTAGCGATTGATGAATTTAAGAGAGAGGAGGAGTACCAATCTTTTGTACATTCACTTAGAGAATACATCGCAAAAAGAAAAACGAAAGTCTCAATTGTCCATCTATTACAAGGAGATAATTTCATTTTTTACAAATCGAATGGTGAAGTATATACGACGATGGAATTAAAATCATTAATCTCGAAGGAACCACTTTACATAGTTGGACTAGATCAAGATGAAGTGAATCTAACGCCCCTATTGGCAATGGCACCAGAAAAAATAATTATTTATGGTGACTCTCCATCTGAGGCGAAAACATTGACAGTTTTAAATATATTTCAGGAAAAGGTTTGCTTGAAGCCAATGAAGTCGTTCCCTTTCGAAAAATCTTTAAACTCGAATGGATAGCACTTGATTTTTTACATTAGTGTCGCTATAATACCTTCATACATCATTTTTATAATTAACTGTACTAAAGTTAAATGAAAGAATTTGTAATCGGTGAAGACGAGGACAAGATTCTGTGTAAAGAGTTCAAAGAGAGGGAAGTCATAGGCTGAGAACTTCCTGTACCTCAACATAGAATTACCACCTCCGAACCCTGTTTTTGAAGCTTCTATGTGAGTAAAAAACAGCGCCTCATCTACGTTACAGATGCAAATGAGCCGTAAATTGGTTAGTTTTTTGGACTAAATTACTATTTTGCGGAAATCAGGGTGGAACCACGAGCCAACGCTCGTCCCTTTGTATATATACAGAGGGACGAGCGTTTTTTTATGTAAATTAGTGTTAGAAGAAAGAAGGAGTGACGAATATGTCTAATCAAATCAATATTACATTTCCTGATGGTGCGGTAAAGGAATTTCCTATAGGAACGACAGGTGAAGATATCGCTGGATCCATTTCGCCAGGATTAAAAAAACAAGCGGTGGCAGTTAAATTGGATGGTGAGCTATATGATGTAAGATCAGCTTTACCAGGTGATGGAACAATTGAAATTATTACGTTAAGAAATGATGAAGGCGTAGAAATTATGAGACATTCTACAGCTCATTTAATGGCTCAAGCAGTAAAACGACTTTATGGCAATGTTCAATTAGGTGTAGGCCCAACGATTGAGAATGGGTTCTATTATGATATTGATATGGAAGAAAGTCTTTCACCAGAGGATTTACCCCGTATTGAGAAGGAAATGCAAAAAATTGTTGATGAAAATTTAGAAATTGTCAGGAAAGAAGTTTCTAGAGAAGAAGCAAAGCAAATGTATGAAGAAATTGACGACCAGTTGAAGTTAGAGTTATTAGATGCGATTCCTGAAGGGGAGAAAGTATCTATCTATCAACAAGGCGAATTTTTTGATCTGTGTCGCGGTGTTCATGTTCCTTCTACAAGTAAAATAAAAGTGTTCAAGCTATTAAGCATTTCAGGTGCATACTGGCGTGGAGATAGTAATAACAAAATGCTTCAACGTATTTATGGAACAGCTTTTGAGAAAAAAGGACAATTAGATGAATATTTACGTCTCCGAGAAGAAGCAAAGGAAAGGGATCATCGTAAGCTAGGAAAAGAACTTGAACTATTTACTGTGTCACAAAAGGTTGGACAAGGTTTACCGCTTTGGCTACCTAAGGGAGCTACGATTCGCCGTACTATTGAGCGATACATTGTTGATTTAGAGGAGCGTTTGGGATATGACCATGTGTACACTCCAGTATTAGGTAGTGTAGATTTATATAAAACAAGTGGACACTGGGATCATTATAAAGATGATATGTTTCCAACTTTAGAAATGGATAATGAAGATTTAGTATTACGCCCAATGAACTGCCCGCATCATATGATGGTATTTAAAAATGAGTTGCACAGTTATCGAAATCTACCCGTTCGGATTGCCGAGTTAGGAACGATGCATCGTCATGAAATGTCTGGGGCACTTGCTGGTTTACAGCGTGTACGAGCGATGACCTTGAATGATGCCCATATTTTTGCTCGTCCTGATCAGTTAAAGGATGAATTTATTCGAGTAGTTCAGCTTGTTCAAAATGTTTATAAAGACTTTGGCATTGATGACTACTATTTCCGTTTATCCTACCGAGATCCAGAGGATAAAGAAAAATATGTGGATAATGATGAAATGTGGGATAAAGCACAAGCAATGTTGAAAGAAACAATGGAAGATATGGAGTTAGACTATGTAGAAGCAGAAGGAGAAGCAGCCTTTTACGGTCCGAAGCTGGATGTTCAAGTGAAAACAGCTTTAGGTAAGGATGAAACACTTTCTACTGTTCAACTAGACTTTCATTTACCAGAGCGCTTTGATTTAACGTACATTGGTGAAGATGGAAAAGAACATCGTCCTGTTGTTATTCACCGTGGTGTTGTATCGACAATGGAACGATTCGTAGCCTTTTTAATTGAAGAGTATAAAGGGGCATTTCCTACATGGTTAGCACCAGTACAAGCTAGAATTATTCCGGTATCTGCAGATGTGCATTTAGATTATGCCAAAAAGGTAGAAGATGAATTACGTTTACATGGGGTACGTGTAGAAGTGGATCAAAGAGACGAAAAAATCGGCTATAAAATCCGTGAAGCACAAACACAAAAAATTCCATTTGCACTTGTTGTTGGTGACAAAGAAATTGAAAACGAAGCAGTAAATATTCGCCGATATGGGGAAAAAGATTCAAATACAAAACCGTTACAAACCTTTATGGAAGAATTAAAACAGGAAATAGCGGAAAAATCATTACGAAAAAAATAAACAAAGTAGATTTTAATCCGTTAAGTTAACAGAGATAAAGACAAAAAATGAGGCTGTCCCAAAAGTAAAGGGGTCTGATCCCTATGGACAGCCTCATTTAAAATTGGAAGGACATGTTTTCCTAAACATAACTTGAAAAGGTGAACGAGCTATGATAATCTATTTTTAGCGACAGAAGATTATGTTGACACAAATGTATGCTTGTGTTAACATAGAAAAAGTGAAATTAAATATGATCAATGGCAAGTAGAAGCACCCGCTTCTCACCTGATTGACGCATATAAGTGCAGTTGGCAGGTTCGTCCGTTTTAAAACAGGAGACGTGTGGGTGCAGTGTGTGTACCGACACTTTTTTTGTTGATTCATTAGAGCACTTGTCAAAGGCCAATAAGGTCTTGTTAGTAGTAATACTAACGGTCATTAATAATTCCACTTACGGTATTTTTTGTTTTAAAAAATTTGGAGGTGGCTGATTATTAGCAAGGATATGAACGTCAATGAGAAAATTCGAGCACGCGAGGTTCGTCTCATTGATTCAAATGGGGAACAGCTTGGCGTAAAATCTCGTCAAGAAGCGTTGGATATTGCTCAAACTAGAAACTTGGATCTTGTACTAGTTGCACCGAATGCGAAACCACCAGTATGTCGTATAATGGACTACGGTAAATATCGCTTTGAGCAACAGAAGAAAGAAAAAGAAGCTCGTAAAAAGCAAAAAGTTATCAACGTAAAAGAAGTACGTCTTAGCCCCGGAATTGAAGAGCATGATTTTAATACAAAGTTACGTAATGCAAGGAAATTCCTTGATAAAGGTGACAAAGTAAAGGTGTCCATTCGTTTCCGCGGACGTGCAATTACCCATAAAGAGCTAGGTCAAAAAGTTCTTGAGCGTATGGCTGAAGAATGTAAGGATCTTTCCACAGTGGAGCAGAAAGCAAAGATGGAAGGTCGTAGCATGTTTTTAATGCTCGCACCTGTAAACGAAAAATAATAGAGAGCACTCCTAGAGAGATGTTCAAATAGTTTTAGCTTACAAGGAGGAACTACTCATGCCAAAAATGAAAACTCATAGCGGTACTGCAAAACGCTTCAGAAAAACAGGTACAGGAAAAGTGAAACGTTCTCACGCATTTACTAGTCACTTATTTGCAAACAAGTCTCCAAAACAAAAGCGTAAATTACGTAAAGGCACACTTGTATCAGCTGGTGACTATAAGCGTATCAAACAAATGTTACCAAAATAAAGAAAGGCGTAGAGCACCCGTTTAGCGACGTATGGACTGCGCCCGCGCATCGCGGGTGGTTCGGTGTTGCTGCACATTGCAGCGATCTTAACCGAACATTCCTTCGCAGGAGATAAAGGAAACACGATAAGCTTTTAGCGAATCGATGTTGACTTATCGTACGGAGGTGAGGGAAGTCTCACTAGTCGCTGGGTGCTCGGAGCTAGACAAGAATAAACAATAACGTGAATCGTTGATATATATTAGGAGGGAATTACTATGCCACGTGTTAAAGGTGGAACAGTTACACGCAGACGTCGTAAACGTATTTTAAAGCTAGCTAAAGGTTATTATGGTTCAAAACATTCACTGTTTAAAACAGCAAAACAACAAGTTTGGAAATCTGGTCAATATGCTTATCGTGACCGCAGACAGAAAAAACGTGACTTCCGTAAATTATGGATTGCACGTATTAATGCTGCAGCACGTATGAATGACCTTTCTTATAGCCGTTTAATGCATGGTCTAAAGCAAGCAGGCATTGAAGTAAACCGTAAAATGCTTTCTGAACTAGCAATTAGCGATGAAAAAGCATTTGCACAATTAGCAGAAAAAGCAAAAGCTGCACTTAAATAATAGAAAATAAAGGTTGATTCATTAATGGCTTATTTCTTACTAAGGAAAAGTTATTAGGTGAATCAACCTTTTTTTCGTTTGCACGCAGGAGGAATTAATCTTGAATACGTTTATGCTTGGACTTATCGGCTATCTTCTAATCATTAACTTATTGTCATATAGTTTAATGGGGATTGATAAAAGAAGAGCAAGGAGAAAAGCCTGGAGAATACCGGAAAAAAGACTTTGGTTCATTTCAATAATTGGTGGAGCGTTTGGGAGTATGGTTGCAATGAATGCCTATAAACATAAAACCATGCATAGGACTTTTAAATATGGTCTGCCAATCCTTTGCGTTATACAAATTTGTTTTCTCTTGTACCTTTTTTAAGAATGCAACTATAGGATACAATACGCTTTTATAGCCGTCTATATTCTTTTTGTCATAATAGCTCGTCTTATGTCATATATATAATTTGACACATCTATGAGGAGGCTATCTATGGAATACTTGGGTACGTATGTAATGGCCATCTTAGAAACAGGAGGTTTATTCGCTCCATTGTTATTCATTGGATTTCACTTACTTCGGCCATTATTTTTTCTTCCTGTCGTATTTATTTGTATATCCGGTGGGGTGTTGTTTGGAGCGGTAGCTGGTACTCTATATTCCATTGTTGGTATTACTCTTTCTAGTCTAATTTTTTATCGGATGGTGCAGTGGATGCCTAAAACACTTGATAAACTAGTCCGAATGAAAAAAAAGCTGATGGGAAAGCATTCAAGTTTGACGATATCACAGGTAGCATTATTACGTTTAGTTCCTTTTATTCACTTTCATTTATTGTCATTATGTATTTTAGAGGTCTCAGATAATTTTAAAGGATATATGAAGTCTTCTTTTTTTTCAAACATACCCTTAGCAGTCGTTTATACTTCGGTTGGAAGATGGATTTCTAGCTTGTCACCGGTAATGATTGCAAGCATTCTCATTGGTATATTACCAATCTTGTATTTGTTAAGAAGAAAAGAGATCATTATCAAATGGGAAGATTTCTTCAATGTTCGAACACAAAAAACTGGTGCCTAACTATTAGGCGCCAGTTTTTTAATGGTGATTTAAGAGAAGCTTATCTAAAGGATACTTCCATTCCACTTCCGCATATGGATAATGAATCAGTATTTCTTTTTCCAAAAAATATAGGTCATTTCTTTCAAGCCCCTTTAATTCACCAGGATTATGAGCTTGGACGATAATATTGACAACATCAAACGACCGTTCTGTTGTTCCTAAATATTTTTCACCCTCAAATAATATACCTTTATAGGTCAGCAAGAAATTTCTTTTAATATTATCAGGATCATCTAAAAAGAAAAAATCTTTTTTGTCTTTTGCTACTTCTAACTTTCTTTTCGGATTCATGATATATTTATATCCGGTATATAATAGAAGAATTATTGCTATAAATATAAGAAATCGGAATAAAAGGATAATCATGCTCATCGTCTCCCTGTTATAGCTTCACACTTGTATACGAATGATAAATTCTTTTGGTTTCACTAAAAATCAAATTGGCATGTTATAATCGAAAAAAATAAAAAAGGAGAGTAATGAATGAATTGGGAAAAATTATTTAGAATGCAAAAGCAATTAGATAGCTACATACAAACGACCCACCAGTTAGAATCAGTAAATTTATTTGATAAGAAAGTACTAGCTTTATTAGTCGAAGTCGGTGAATTAGCAAATGAAACACGTTGTTTTAAGTTTTGGAGCAATAAGGCTCCTAGTGAGCAATCCGTAATATTAGAAGAATATGTAGATGGACTTCACTTTATTTTATCTTTAGGATTAGAAAAAGAATATAGTTATAACAAAGAGTATATAAGTCAATCCGAATTATCGGTTACAGACGTGTTTAATACTGTGTTTGAGCAAATCATAGCATTTAAGCAAGATCCAAGTAAAGAAAAATTCACACAATTGTTCCAACAATATATTTCTTTGGGAAGTGTATTAGGGTTTAGCGAGGAGGATATTCAAACAGCTTATTTTGACAAAAATAAGATAAACCATGAAAGACAAAATCAAGGATATTAATGATATATTTTGTTAATACATAGAAAAAAGGCTATAATTTGTAAAGATGGAATTTTTGATTATAGGTAATTGATTCCAAATTCACTGTCAAAGGAGGATTTTTATCCATATGGCTAATACAGATGAAACACTAAGTATGTTAAAAGAGTTAACAGATGCTCGTGCAATTCCTGGAAATGAGAAAGAAGCAAGAGAGGTAATGAGCAAATACATCTCTCCATTTGCTGATGAAGTCTACACGGATAATTTAGGTAGTTTAATTGCAAAAAAAGTGGGACAAGAAAATGGACCTAAGATTATGGTTGCAGGACACCTTGATGAAGTAGGATTTATGGTAACACGTATTGATGACAAAGGATTTGTTTACTTCCAAACTGTTGGAGGCTGGTGGAGTCAAGTAATGTTAGCGCAGCGCGTGACCTTGTTAACAAAAAAAGGAGATGTAACAGGGGTTATTGGGTCTAAGCCTCCACATATCCTACCTCCTGAAGCTAGAAAGAAGCCTGTTGAAATTAAGGACATGTTTATTGATATCGGTGCTTCTAGTAGAGAAGAAGCAGAAGAATTTGGTGTGCGCCCTGGTGACTCCATTGTTCCTTATTTTGAATTTACACAAATGAAAAATGAGAAGTTATTGTTAGCAAAAGCTTGGGATAATCGAATTGGGTGTGCGATAGCTATTGAGGTTTTGAAACAATTAAAAAATGAAAAACATCCAAACATTGTTTACGGTGTTGGAACGGTTCAAGAAGAGGTTGGCTTGCGCGGAGCAAAAACATCAACCAATAGTATTCAACCTGATATAGGCTTTGGTGTGGACGTTGGTATTGCTGGTGATACACCTGGAATTTCTGAGAAAGAAGCTGATAGTAAAATAGGGGAAGGGCCTCAAATTATCTTATACGATGCTTCCATGATCTCACATAAAGGACTACGTGATTATGTTATCGATACTGCTGATGAAAAGAACATTCCATATCAGTACGCATCAATGGCTGGTGGAGGTACAGATTCTGGTTCTATCCATCTAACAGCTAATGGTGTTCCTGCGCTATCGATTACGATTGCAACGCGTTACATTCATACACATGCTGCCATTTTACATCGAGAGGATTTTGAAAATGCTGTGCGATTAATTGTTGAAGTAATAAAAGGTCTTGATGTGGATAAGGTGAATGAAATTACCTTCCGTTAAGAGAAAGCGAGCTTGGATTTAATTCAAGCTCGTTTTTTTGCACGTTAAGTATAAAATAAGCTTGGAAATCCAAGCTTATTTTATAAATTTTTATTCTGTTTGCCAGTTAACTGTTCAATCCTGTAGTAAGTTTTATTCAACTTATTGAGCTTGTTTTACACCTTGTTCTAATGTTTCTAGTAATTCTTGTTTTTCATTTTCATCAGAGTTTTTCCAGAGTAACTCAAAGAAAACACCTAAGCCTGGAAGCATTTTCTCTTCACCGTTTTGAATGGCATCGACGATTGTAGCCTCTAATTGTTCTGCATTATTGTCAGAAACATTAGACATAATTGCTTTTCTTAAATTTAAGTCCATTGTTTTCACCTCTCGTGTGCAATTTGTTAAGTATTCATCTGAAACAACCGAATTTCCAGATGTGTTAAGGTTAGTTTGACCGTAAAGGTTTTTTTTATGTATGATAGATAAGGATTTAGCCTTTATGTATCTACGGATGATATTTATGAAGTTTACAAAGGAAGAGGAAAATAACTAAAATTCACAATATAAGTTTAATGCGCCAGAGTGAGAGCTTCGAATATCGCTGCGGAAAGCGACTGCCCGTAGCGGAAATCAACATTGCAGTTATGTCGCATTATAGGTCTATTGTGTAGTAAAACAAATAAAGAATACGAAAAGAGCCTTTTTAGAAAAATAGTTCATAATAGAAAATAATCTGCTACGCTAAAAGGATGATTGATTTGATAACATCAGCACAAAACAACAAAGTGAAGCAATGGAATAAATTAAAAAAGAAAAAAGATAGACAACAGCTTCAACAATTTCTAATTGAAGGCTTTCACTTAGTTCAAGAGGCCGTAAAAAGTGAATGGAACCTAAAAGAAGTGATTGTTGAAGACGGAGTAGAGGTACCAGATTGGCTTCCGAACTGCCCATTGACAACTGTGTCTAGTCATGTATTCAAAGCGATTTCAGATACACAAACCCCTCAAGGAATTGCTGGTGTTGTCGAAATCAAACAACAAGCACTACAAAGCTATAACAAGTTATTATTAGTAGATGCTGTTCAAGATCCAGGTAATTTAGGGACAATTATTCGTACAGCAGATGCAGCTGATTTTGATGGCGTTGTTCTTGGTGAAGGAACAGTTGATATGTATAATGAAAAGGTTATTCGGGCAACTCAAGGCTCTTTATTCCATTTACCTATTCTTCAAGAAAATTTAAGCGAAACGATTCACTTCTTAAAGCAAAAAGACGTTTCGGTTTGGGCTTCAACATTAGAAGGAGCAGAGGATTATCATACGTTGACAGTTCCTGATCGAGTTGCCTTAGTTGTAGGAAATGAAGGAGCCGGAATTCAGCCCGATGTTTTAGAAGTTTCTGACCATAAAGTTACAATCCCTATTTTCGGAAAAGCAGAATCATTAAATGTTAGTATTGCAACGGGAATTTTGATATACCATCTTGCAATTACGCCGAATCAATGAAGAACAATATTATGTTTTAGCCGCCTAATTACGTGAAATTTGACGATTTTGGTTGCATCTTTTCCTCTATTTTTCTATAATAAAAAAATAATGTGTATATATAGGCGAAGAAGGAGCCAGTAAATAATTACAAATATCGATACTAGGGAAGAAATGTCATGGACTGAAAGCATTTCTATCGAGGTAATTATTGAAGTTTCACTCTGGAGCTGTTGTCAGGACCTTGCTACCTGCAAGTAAAGACAATCCGGAATATTTTCCGTTATCAAAATCCAAGTGGGCATGTGTTTTTACATTGTCAACAAGGGTGGTACCGCGATATAACAAGTCTCGTCCCTTTTTTGGGGCGGGGCTTTTTTAATTGTTCAAAAATAAGGAGGTTTTATCGTATGAAAGAACGTTTACAAGCGCTACAAGCGGAAGCATTAACAAAGGTTGAAGAAGCGGCAACACTTTCCGATTTACAAGATATTCGAGTTGCTTATCTAGGAAAAAAAGGACCAATCACGGAAGTGCTGCGTGGTATGGGGAAATTATCTAAAGAAGAACGGCCAGTTATTGGTGAATTAGCAAATAAAGTCCGAGAAACTATTGCTAATGAATTGGATGCAAAAAAGGAAAAGTTAGAGGCAGCCGGGTTAGAAAAAAGGTTGGAGAAAGAAACATTAGATGTGACGTTACCTGGAAGACCAGTACAGGTCGGTGGGCCTCACTTGTTAACTAGTATTGTAGAAGAAATTGAGGATTTATTTATTGGGATGGGCTTTGAGATAAAAGAAGGTCCAGAGGTTGAGACAGACTACTACAATTTCGAAGCGTTAAACCTGCCAAAGGGACATCCTGCTCGTGATATGCAAGATTCGTTTTATATTACAGAAGAGCTGTTAATGCGTACGCATACGTCCCCGGTTCAGGCTCGAACAATGGGCGAGTATAAAGGGAATAAACCAGTTAAAATGATCTGTCCTGGGAAAGTGTATCGTCGTGATACGGATGATGCTACCCACTCTCACCAATTTACACAGGTAGAAGGATTATATGTCGATAAAAACGTTCGAATGAGTGATTTGAAAGGTGTTTTAAATCGATTTGCCAAGCAATTATTTGGGGAAGACAGAGAAATCCGATTACGTCCAAGCTTTTTCCCATTTACTGAGCCATCTGTTGAAATGGATATATCCTGTAAGGTTTGTAATGGAGAAGGTTGTTCGGTTTGTAAAGGAACTGGCTGGATTGAAATCTTAGGTGGTGGAATGGTCCATCCACGTGTATTAGAGATGGCCGGATATGATCCGAAAGTATACAACGGCTTTGCATTTGGTATGGGGCCGGAGCGTATCGCTATGTTGAAATATGGAGTCGATGACATTCGACACTTCTATACAAATGATGTTCGTTTTTTACAGCAATATCATAAAGCCTAAGCAAAGTGAAGGAGGATAATCATGTTTGTTTCATTAAATTGGTTAAAAAACTATGTAGACATAGATAATGTTTCAGCTGAAGAATTAGCAGAAAAAATCACGAAAACAGGTATTGAAGTAGAGGGAATTGAATACGTTGCAGAACAAAGCTCTAATGTTGTCGTTGGTTATGTGAAGGAATGTGAAAAGCATCCAAATGCGGATAAATTAAATCTATGCCAAGTAGACGTTGGGGAAGAAGAGTTGCAAATTATTTGCGGTGCACCAAATATCGCACACGGTCAAAAGGTTGCTGTTGCAAAGCCGGGTGCAGTTTTACCAGGTAATTTTAAAATTAAGAAAGCAAAACTTCGTGGTGTTGAATCCAATGGAATGATTTGTTCCTTACAAGAGCTTGGTATTGAAGAAAAATATGTTCCGAAAGAATATGCAGATGGGATCTTTGTATTTCCGGAAGATACAGAGGTTGGTGCAGATGCATTATCCCTGTTAAATTTGGATGATGCTATTTTAGAACTAGGTTTAACGCCAAACCGTTCTGATGCATTAAGTATGCTGGGAGTCGCGTATGAGGTAGCTGCCATTTTAGATGTACCAATTCGCCTGCCAAAGGAAGATGTGGAACAGTCTAGAGAACAGGCTTCCGACCATGTTTCTGTCAAAGTAGATGATCCTGACCTAAATCCTTACTACGGAGCATTTGTCATAAAGGATATAAAAGTTGGTCCATCTCCCCTGTGGATGAGAAACTATTTAATTGCTGCAGGCATTCGACCAATCAACAATGTAGTTGATATTACAAACTATGTATTACTAGAATATGGCCAGCCGTTGCATGCGTTTGATTATGATAAGTTCGGTTCAAAGGAAATTGTTGTACAACGTGCGAAGCAAGGGGAAACAATGCAGACATTAGATGATCAAGAAAGAAAACTTTCATCTGATCATCTAGTTATTACTAACGGAAATGAGCCAACAGCACTTGCTGGTGTCATGGGTGGAGCAAACTCCGAAGTATCGAATGATACAAAAACGGTGTTACTAGAGGCTGCTTATTTTAATCCTGCTGCAGTTCGTACTGCTTCTAAGGATTTCGGACTCCGCAGTGAATCTAGTAATCGTTTTGAAAAGGGAGTGGATCCAAACCGTGTAAAACGTGCGGGTCTTCGTGCTTGTCAGCTGTTAAGCGAATATGCAAATGGTACAGTTTTACATGGAGTAGTTGAATTTGATGAATTGGACAAAAAGGAAGCCGAGGTTGCTATTACAACGAGTAAAATGAACGAAAGACTAGGGACAGACATCTCCAATGATCAAATCGGTGACATTTTGCGTAAATTGAATTTTAAATATGAGCAAGATGGCGAACAGTTCTCCATTCAAGTACCTACACGTCGTCAGGATATTTCTATTTTTGAAGATATGGTAGAAGAGGTAGCGCGTATATACGGCTACGATCATTTGCCTTATACATTGCCACAAGGTGCTTCACAGGCTGGGGGATTAACAGAATTACAACAATTAAAGCGTGAGGTTAAACATTATTTTGAGGGTGCTGGATTAATGGAAACAATTACGTACTCTTTAACAAGTAAAGATCGCGCAACGCTTTTGGTTAGTCCAGAGGTGAAAGAGTCAGCCGTAACATCTGTTGAACTAGCAATGCCGATGAGTGAAGAGCATAGCACATTAAGGCTTAGTATTTTACCTGAAATGTTAGCTTCTCTCTCCTATAATGTAGCAAGAAAGCAAACCAACCTAGCTTACTATGAGGTAGGGACTGTATTTGTATCTCAAGAAGAAACAGTTACGAAGCAACCGGATGAAAAGCTGCGTGTGTCTGGTGCATTAACTGGTGAGTGGCTGACACACCCTTGGCAACAGGAGAAAAAGGAAGTAGATTTCTTCTTAGTTAAAGGAATTGTGGAAGGGTTATTTAATAAATTAAATATTGTAGCAGATTATAAGCACCTAAAGTTAGAGGGGATGCATCCAGGAAGAACAGCCCAGATTTTAATTGGCGATGTACCTGTAGGCTTTATCGGGCAGGTTCACCCAACATTGCAAAATAACTTTGATTTAAAGGATACGTATGTATTTGATCTTGATTTAGACTATCTATTCAGCATCTATGAAAATGAACCAAGCTTTACAAAGATACCTCGTTATCCTTCTATCACAAGAGATATTGCACTAGTGGTTGATGAGAATTTAAATGCGGGGGATGTAGAAACAACAATCTTCAAAGCTGGTGGTCCATTGGTGAAGGAAGTCCAGGTATTTGATGTTTATCAAGGGGAACATTTAGAGTCCGGTAAAAAATCGCTAGCATTTCGCTTGTTATATTTAGATCCGGAAAGAACACTTAAGGACGAAGAAGTAGAAGAGTCCTATCAAGCTATACTGACTGCAGTTAAAGATGAACACGAAGCTGAATTAAGAGGCTAGTAAAAAGCGAAGGGGGTCAGACCCCTCAACTACAAACATTAAAGAAAAGCGTATGATTCATTCGAATTTCATACGCTTTTCTAACTAGAATCCTGTGGCTACCTAGGGTAATGAGTTCGCCATTTCTAAAAAAATAACGACCTATTTCAAAGGGGCAGGTAATTTATTGATAGGCTTCGGCTTTTTTTGTATTAGCAAAATGATACTTGGTGTATTTCGACAATTCTTGATGTCCACCTTTACGTAATATACTTCCTGCGACTTGATCAACTTTTTGCGAGGCTCCTTTAGGCAATTGTATTCCAGCTATATCTGATAGCTTATCCATCTCCTTCACAAAGCTCGCTCTAGCAATAATCGAGCCAGTTGCTACAGCAATCGAGTAGCTTTCTGCTTTTGTCATAAAATAAGCCTTTTCCTGAAGCTGTTTTCCTTCTGTCTTCAAATGATTTTTATAGACGTTTGGCTGACAAAATTGGTCAATGAGAATGCCGTCGGGTTGTTCAGGATCGATTTTTTTTAGTAATTTTGTAATGGCATGGTGATGCAAAAGTGTTTTCATTTTTCCTTGCGTCCAACCTTTGCTTTGGAGACGATTATACTTTTCATTATGTAAAACAACGAGTGAATAAGGGATGTTTAATTTAATAAGATCCTTCGCTATTAGTCGAATAGTTTTATCTGTTAAGTTTTTAGAGTCCTTCACCCCGATTTCCTTTAATAGGGGCAATTGATCGTTTCTAACATAGGCAGCAGCAACCGTGATTGGGCCAAAATAATCACCTGTTCCTGCTTCATCAGAACCAATATGAGAGCTTGTAAATAATTCATTTGGCGGGGCATAGGAATGTCCGGAGGCAGTTTTTTTATGCTTTGTATTAGCTGTATTTGTTTCAGATATCCCCCACTTATTTGCTTCGACTTCAGGGGATTTACCTTGAAATAATACTTTTCCGGATTTATAAGCCGTAATGACAGCATGTTCCGTCTTTGCAGAAAATATTGCACCAGGAGGGGTGGCTTTTAACTTTCCTTCATAATGAGCTTTCATTTTTGTTATATTTTCTTTAGTGAGCTTTCGTACAACTTGTGGCATTGTATCTCTCCAATCTAATAAACATAGATGATTATGTAGCTTCTTGTCGTAAATTTTGTAGTTAAAAAGTTATTATTAGTATAGCAAAGATAACTTATTAGTGAATAGTTTCCTAAATGATGTCCTTCATGTTAATATTAATTTTAGGATTTGAAAGTAATGAGGGGGTATGGTCGTGTCCCATCCTGAGAAAACACGGATAACCGTTGATATATATGGAAGATCGTATACGATAATTGGGGAAGAGCAAGCACATCATGTACGGATGGTTGCTAGTCTTGTGGACCAAAAAATGAGAGAAATTCACGATTCAAACAGTAGCCTTGATACAAACAAGCTAGCAGTACTAACTGCTGTAAATACAATGAATGATTATTTGAAATTAAAAGAGGAATATACCGAACTTCTTGGTTCAATAAAACAGAAAGAGGAACAGGAAAAAAATGATTGATTTAATTTTACTGGGGATTTTATTACTAGGTTTTTTAATAGGTTTAAAAAGAGGGTTCATTTTACAGTTATTACATTTATTAGGGTTTATTGTAGCTTTCATTGTTGCTGTAATTTATTACGATGATTTAGCAGAAAAGCTTGATTTATGGATTCCTTATCCGGATTTACCCGAAGATGCAACATGGGCAATTTTTTTGGAAACATTACCATTAGAAAGTGCATTTTATAATGGTGTTTCATTTGCGCTATTATTTTTTATTACAAAAATTGTTTTACAAATCATTGCTTCCATGTTAGATTTTGTTGCTGATCTTCCGATATTGAATGTATTAAATGGGTGGTTAGGAGCAATTTTAGGTTTTATAGAAACGTACTGTATATTATTTATTTTTCTTTACATAATTGCTTTAGCACCAATTGGGTTTATTCAAGAAATGGTTGAAGGCTCATCGGTAGCAGCCTTTATCGTAGAAAGAACACCATTTATTTCAAAGCAAATAAATTCTTTATGGTTTGAGCATATATCAAGTTTAATGCATAATTAAATAGACCCTAAAAGTATACCCTTGCGTCAGTAGAGCAAGGGTTTTTATCCGCATAAGAGGTTCAATGAATAAAGAGGACGGTGATCATAATGGCTGTAGATAAGAAGCAAGTCATAAAACTATTAGAAACAATTGCTGTTTATTTAGAGTTGAAAGGGGAAAACCCGTTTAAAATTTCTGCTTACCGGAAAGCCGCTCAAGCTTTAGAAACAGATGACCGATCGCTGTCAGAAATAGATGATTTTAAAAAGCTTAACGGAATTGGAAAAGGAACGGCATCCGTTATAACAGAATTTATAAATAATGAGAAGTCTGAAACGCTAGAACAATTAAAAGCTGAAGTGCCTAGTGGATTAATTCCGTTACTTGATTTACCTGGTCTAGGTGGGAAAAAACTTTCAAAATTATATCAGGAATTAGAAGTAGTAGATGCAGCATCCTTAAAGCAAGCATGTGATGAAGGAAAAGTGGAGCAGTTAAGTGGGTTTGGAAAAAAATCGGCAGAAAAAATTACAAAAGCACTGGAGGAGCACGCCAGTCGTCCTGAACGTTTACCAATTGCCTTCATGCTTCCGATTGTAGAAAGAATAGAAGCCTATTTACAAACAATACCTTCCATTCAAAGATTCTCTCGAGCAGGGAGTGTGCGGAGGTTAAGTGAAACGGTTAAAGATCTGGATTTTATCATTGCATCTGAATCCCCAAATGAAGTGAAAGAGGCTTTACTAAAAATGGACGCAATCAAAGATACGATTGCTGCAGGGGAGACAAAAGTTTCTATTACACTTGATGAGGGCTATGATATTAATGTGGATTTTCGAATTGTAACGGATCAAGAATTTGCAACAACACTACACCATTTTACTGGTTCCAAGGATCACAACGTTGCAATGAGACAGTTGGCAAAATCAATGGGAATGAAAATCAGTGAATATGGGGTGGAGGATAGCAAAACAGGAGAAGTCATTACTTTTGAGAACGAGGAACAATTTTTTCATCATTTTGGATTATCTTATATTCCGCCAGAGTTAAGAGAAAATAATGGTGAAATAGAATCGTTTAAAACAGCGGTTCCACTTGTAACTTTTTCAGATATACGTGGGGACCTGCATATGCACTCGTCATGGAGTGACGGTGCTCAATCGATTGAAGAGATGGTCAATAGAGCGATGGAGAAAGGTTATGAGTATATTGCTATAACAGACCACTCAAAATACTTACGAGTAGCAAACGGATTAAACGAAGATAGACTAAGAAAACAAAGAGAGGAAATTAATCGCCTGAACAATAAATATTCAAACTTTCATATCTTCGCTGGAATAGAAATGGATATTTTGCCAGATGGTTCATTAGATTTTTCAGATGACTTTTTGAAGGAAATGGATTACGTTATTGGTGCGATTCATTCTAGTTTTAATCAATCAGAAGAACAGATCATGTATCGACTACAAAATGCTTTAGAGAATCCTTATGTGAATATTATAGCCCATCCCACTGGTCGACTAATTGGACGAAGAGACGGTTATAAGGTGAATGTAGAGAGATTTATTGAAAAAGCAAAGGATACTGGTACCGTATTGGAGTTAAATGCTAATCCTAATCGGTTTGATTTGTCAGCCTCCTGGGTAAAATTAGCTCAGGAAATGGGGGTTTCTATCGCTGTAAACACAGATGCGCATAGCTATCAAACATTAGACTTTATGGAAATAGGAGTCGGGATTGCTCGCAAAGGTTGGTTACACACAGATACGGTAATAAATACATGGTCTAAGGAACAATTGTCAGCGTTATTTCGTAGTAAACGAAAAAGGAGTAGCAAGCCATGAATCAACGAATATTTCACGTACTGGAATATAATAAAATATTAGAGATGGTAAGTAAACAAGCTGCATCTTCATTAGGTAAAGAAAGAGTGAAAGCCTTAAAGCCGTCAACGGATTTAGAAGAGGTTATCAACTGGCAAGAAGAGACGGATGAAGCAGCTGATGTCTTACGATTAAAAGGAAATGTCCCGCTTGGTGGAATTTTTGATATTAAACCAAGTATCAAGCGCACAATGATTGGCGGGGTATTAAATCCTCAAGAATGTTTAGACATTGCAAGTACAATCTATGGTGGAAAGCAGATGAAACAATTTGTTGAATCAATGGAAGAACCAGAACTACCAATATTAAGAGAGTTAACAGACCAAATTGTTTCACTTAATGAATTGGAACGGCAAATTAAAAGTCGAATTGATGATCATGGTCATGTCATGGATGGCGCTTCTGATAAATTACGAACGATCCGTTCGAGCATACGATCAAATGAAAGTCGAGTTCGGGATAAGCTCGATTCATACACGAAAACAAAAGCTAAAATGCTTTCTGATGCCATTGTAACAATCCGTAATGATCGTTATGTATTACCTGTAAAGCAGGAGTACCGTGGTGCAATTGGGGGAATTGTTCATGATCAATCGGCTTCAGGAGCAACCTTATTTATGGAGCCACAAACAGTCGTGGATTTAAATAACCAGTTACAACAAGCAAGGGTTCAAGAGAAACATGAGATTGAACGGATCCTTCAGCAGCTATCACAGTTGATTGCTGAAGATCAATCGTTTTTATATCAAAATGTAGAAGCTTTAACACAGATAGATTTTATGTTTGCACGTGCGAAATTGGGACAGTCGATGAAGGCTTCTAAACCGTCCATGAACGATCGAGGCATTATTAAAATGAAACAAGCTCGACACCCGTTAATTTCTGAGGAAGAGGTAGTTGCTAATGATATTGAATTAGGTGAATCCTATACATCAATCGTAATAACTGGTCCGAATACAGGTGGTAAAACGGTAACATTAAAGCTAGTAGGGTTATGCACGTTGATGGCACAGTCTGGATTACAGGTTCCTGCTCTTGATGGTTGTGAGATGGCCATTTTTTCTAACGTTTTTGCTGATATTGGTGATGAACAATCGATTGAGCAAAGCTTAAGTACCTTTTCCTCTCATATGACAAATATTGTTAGTATTTTGAAACAAGTAGATGACCGAACCCTTGTATTATTTGATGAACTCGGTGCAGGTACCGATCCGCAGGAAGGTGCAGCACTTGCGATGGCAATTCTGGATGAAGTTGTACAACGCGGTGCAAGAATTATTGCAACCACCCATTATCCAGAATTAAAAGCTTACGGCTATAATCGTGAAGGGGTTGTAAATGCATCTGTTGAATTTGACGTAGAAACTTTAAAGCCAACCTATCGACTATTAATTGGTGTACCAGGCCGAAGCAATGCATTTGAAATATCCAAAAGGCTCGGTTTAGATTCCTCTATTATTCAAAAAGCCAAGAGTCAAATAGGTACAGATTCGAGAAGTGTTGAAAATATGATTGCATCACTTGAAGAGTCAAGAAGAGGTGCTGATAGGGATTATGAACAAGCGGAGCAAACACTTCAAGAAGCTGAAGAGTTAAGATCTGAGTTAGAAAAACAGTGGGCAATGTTTGAGAAGAAGAAAGAAAATCTATATAAAAAAGCAGAAGAAAAAGCAGAAAAGGCTATCCAGAAAGCCCGTGATGAAGCAGAAGACATTGTAACTGAATTAAAAAATATGAAAAACCAAGCAACCATTAAAGAGCACGAATGGATTGAAGCCAGAAAAATGCTTGAAGATGCACAACCACATTTAACGAAGAAACAACCAAATGTAAAGCAACAGTCCAAAACGAACAAAGAGCTGCAAGCTGGTGATGAAGTTAAATTGCTTACATTAAATCAAAATGGAACAATTCTGGAAAAGGTAAGTGAAAGTGAATACCAAGTACAAGTTGGTATCATGAAAGTAAAAGCAAAGCGAAAAGACCTAGAATTCGTCAAACGTGAAAAACCACTCGTTGAAAAACCAATGGCAACAGTAAAAGGGGCAGGTTATCACGTGAAGCCTGAGCTTGATTTAAGAGGTGAGCGTTTCGAGGATGCCTTGCTTCAATTAGAGAAGTATGTGGATGACGCACTGCTTGCCGGATATCCAAGAGTGTCTATTATCCATGGGAAGGGAACAGGAGCGTTAAGAAGTGGGGTGCAGTCCTTTGCAAAGAAGCATCCACATATTAGTGATCACCGAGCTGGCGGTATGAATGAAGGTGGAAGTGGAGTAACGATATTAGAATTTCGTTAAGTTTGAAAAGGGAGAGGTCAACCGATTGAAAGAAATGAGGTAGAGTGGATGAGCAGTTTTTGGGAAAACGTATTGATCGAAACTGCAGCAAGGTATAGTGTTGCAATTTTATGCCTGATTGTCTTTTTGGCGATTTTTGAACTAGTGACCAGTTATAAAAACTGGGAGGAAATTAAAAAAGGAAACTTTTCTGTTGCAATGGCAACCGGTGGAAAGATATTTGGAATTGCAAATATCTTTCGGTATTCGATCGAACACAATGATACAGTTGTTGAAAGTATTAGTTGGGGAACATATGGCTTCTTGTTATTACTTATTGGTTATTTTATTTTTGAGTTTTTAACACCAACCTACAAAATTGATCAAGAGATTGCTAAAGACAACCGTGCTGTAGGTTTCATTTCGATGGTCATTTCGGTTGGTTTGTCCTTTGTTATCGGGGCTAGTATAGGGTGAGGATTGGAAATATTTGCATGTAAATAACACCATAGATTATATTGATTGTTTCATTTGTTTGGGACAAAGCGCTGGTAGAGGGAGAGAAAATTGTGAAGACTTTGGCAAAAATATTAGTGATTATTGCTTTCCTTTTTTTGATCGTAGGTATTTTTTTTATGGTTAATAACACTTGAAAATGGCGGATTAGTCCGTCATTTTTTTATAGGTAGGATGTGTTAAAGTTCGGTGGTCATAAAATGTTTACGTTTTTTTCTGTAGGTCATAAGAATTATGATGATTCTTTATTCTAAAATGAATACTCAGTCGTTATAATAGAAGTAAGGTAAAAAAAGGAGGGAATAAAATGAATCAAATTGGGGAAAGACCGTGGTTGGCACATTATCCGGAGCACATTCCTAAAAGTGTCACGTATGACGAAAAACCACTCCAAGCCTTCCTAAAAGAAAGTGCATCTAATCATCCAAATGTGAATGCGCTTTACTTTCTGGGAAAAGAATTAACCTACCAAGAATTGTTTCAACAATCCCAGCAACTTGCTTCTTACCTTCAAGCCTTAGGATTAACAAAAGGTGATCGAGTCTCCATCATGTTACCAAACTCACCTCAAGCTGTTATAAGTTATTATGGTGTCCTTCTAGCTGGTGGAATAGTCGTTCAAACAAATCCACTTTATAAAGAACGTGAACTTGCATATCAGTTAAAGGATTCCGGTTCAAAAATAATTATTTGTTTAGATTTATTAATGCCAATTGTTTCAAAGGCTAAAAAACAAACGTCAGTGGAACATGTAATAGTTACTAGTATTAAAGATTATCTACCATTTCCGAAAAATGTAATTTATCCTATTATTCAGAAAAAGCAATATCCAGATCTCGTTAAGCCAAAGAAAACAGATTCGATTCATCCTTGGACTTACATTTTAAAAAATCAAGGGACTAGTTTTAAAGAATATCCAACTGATCCTAAAAATGATTTAGCACTTTTACAGTATACAGGTGGAACGACCGGTTTTCCGAAAGGTGTTATGTTAACGCATTACAATTTAGTGTCCAACGTTCAAATGTGTAAAATTTGGTTGGATGAAAATAAAGCGAAACAAGACATCGTTTTGGGTGTATTGCCTTTTTTTCATGTTTATGGGATGACTACGGTAATGAATTATTCGTTAGTTACTGGATCAAAAATGGTATTATTGCCGAAATTTGAAGTAGAGGATGTTCTTAAAACCATTGATAAGCAAAAACCAACGATATTCCCTGGAGCACCAACTATCTATATTGGTTTATTGAATCACCCTAAGTTAAAGGACTATAACCTGTCGTCCATCGAAGCGTGTATTAGCGGATCAGCACCGCTACCATTTGAAGTGCAGGATAAGTTTCAAAAAATAACTGGTGGTCGATTAATCGAGGGTTATGGATTAACGGAATCTTCTCCTGTTACACATGCAAATTTCTTAGCATCAGATACAGTGCAAGGAGGAATTGGTGTTCCTTGGCCAGACACTGATGCCAAAATTATTAGTATGGAAACCGGTGAAGCTTTAGAAGCTGGGGAAGCGGGAGAAATAGTTGTTCGTGGTCCACAGGTAATGAAAGGCTATTGGAATAATCCTGAGGAGACGGAGCAAGCGTTAAAAGATGGCTGGTTATTCACTGGCGACATTGGTTATATGGATGAAAATGGATGCTTCTATGTAATTGATCGAAAAAAAGATATGATTATTGCAGGTGGATATAATATCTATCCAAGAGAAGTAGAAGAAGTGTTATATGAACATGAAGCAATCCAAGAGGCTGTTGTGGCTGGGATACCGGATCCTTACAGGGGAGAAACCGTTAAAGCGTATGTAGTTATCAAGGAAGGATATCATTTAACAGAAGAGGAGCTTGATCAATTTACTAGAAAAAACCTTGCTTCCTTTAAGGTACCAAGAATATATGAATTCCGTAAAGAACTTCCCAAAACCGCTGTTGGTAAAATATTAAGAAGAACATTAATTGAAGAGGAAAAGTTGAAAATAAATGACGTAAAAGATCAAACGAGTTAATAGCTTGTCCTGTACAGTCTGTTTGTGACAGGCCAGGCTATTGACAAAAGGTAATGGTAAATGTACGATACTTCATGAATGAATAGTCATTCAATTTTTAAAATGTCGTAGGTAGGGATGATTTTGAAAACAAATAAACCAAAATATACACAAATCATTGATGCAGCAGTAAATGTTATTGCGGAAAATGGTTACCATGCTTCACAGGTATCTAAAATTGCAAAAAAAGCTGGTGTAGCAGATGGAACCATTTATCTTTACTTTAAAAATAAAGAAGACATTCTTGTTTCGCTATTTCAAGAGAAAATGGGTATTTTTATTGAAAAAATAGAAAAGGAAATCAATGATGTTGACGACGCTGAGAAAAAACTAGGCATTTTAATAAAGATGCACTTTAATCAGTTAGCAGAGAATCATGATTTAGCGATTGTAACGCAGCTAGAGCTTAGGCAGTCGAATATAGCTTTACGTTTGAAAATTAATGAAATCCTAAAAAAGTATTTGAAAATTATCGATGAAATTATTGATGCCGGAATAAATCAAGGAGTGTTTAGAAAGGAATTAAACCCTCGGCTAGCTCGCCAAATGATCTTTGGAACAATAGACGAAATCGCAACAAATTGGGTAATGAAGGATCAGAAATATAACGTTGTTAAACAGGCAGATGAGGTTCATGAGCTAATTATCCAAGGATTATCATCTAACGTAGATTGACTTTCACTTGTTAATAGGCTTCATAAAGCTTAAGTGTGGAAAGGGTGAAAGAAGTGAATATTTTTGTGTTAATGAAAAGTACGTTTGATACAGAAGAGAAAATCGTTATTCATAACAACAAAATTGAGGAGGATGGTGCGGAGTTTATTATTAATCCTTACGATGAATATGCGATTGAAGAGGCAATAAACCAAAGAGAGTTACATGGTGGTGAAATAACAGTTGTTACAGTGGGAACGGATCAAGCAGAAAAGCAATTACGAACTGCTTTGGCAATGGGAGCAGACAAAGCTGTTTTAATCAATATTGAAGATGACTTAGAGGATACTGATCCGTTTACTACTACCAAAATTTTAGAAACGTATTTTACAAACAAACAAATAGACCTCATTCTGGCTGGAAATGTCGCAATTGATAAAGCGAGTGGCCAGGTCGGACCTAGACTTGCTGATCGACTCGGAATCCCTTGTATTACAACAATTACAAAGATAGCAGTGGAAGATAAAGCAGTCAAAATAGAGAGGGATGTAGAGGGAGATACGGAATTGGTAGAAACAACTTTACCTGTGTTAGTTACTTGCCAACAAGGGTTAAACGAGCCAAGATATCCATCTTTACCTGGAATTATGAAGGCAAAGAAAAAACCTCTAGAAGAGATAGAAATTGATGATTTGGAACTGGATGAGGAAGATGTACTTCCGAAAACAAAAACGATCGAAGTTTTCTTACCACCTGAACGTCAAGCTGGAAAAATATTAGAAGGAGAAATTGACGAACAAGTAAAAGAGTTAATCTCATTATTATCTGATGAAGCACGAGTATTATAGTCTTGTAGTGTGTGTTCAAAAAGGGTAAAAATCTTCGGAAACAGAAAAAGTGTTTTGTTCCAAGGGTATTTTTGTCTACTTTTTGGATAACGCCTTTTAATTTTCTTTTACTATCGGGGCAACTAATCGTATTGTTTGCTAAATATGGAAAGGGAGATTATTAATGGGTAAGAAAGTGTTAGTAATTGGTGAAATACGTGAGGGTTCTCTTCGTCATGTATCCTTTGAAGCGATAGCGGCAGCTAAAACTTTGGCTGGGGATGGGGAAATACTGGGTGTCATTTGTGGTTCTACCCAATTAGAAGCATATGCAAAGGAAATGGTATATTATGGAGCCAATCGAGTGCAAATCATTGAAAACAAAAAATTAAAAACGTATACATCTGATGGATATTCGCAAGTGATACTTGAGGTAATCAAAAAAGAAGAACCAGATGCTATTGTCATGGGCCACACCGCTATTGGAAAGGATTTAACACCTAAACTAGCAAGTAGGTTAGATGTGGGTTTAATCTCCGATGTAGTGGAAATAGATGTAATTGCTGATAATATTGTGTTCACTCGACCTATTTATTCAGGTAAAGCATTTGAGAAGAAAATTTTTGTTGATGACATGATATTTGCTACTATCCGACCGAACAATATTGAAGCTTTAAGTCGGGATGAAAGCCAAAAGGCTGATATATCAAAACTAGATGTAGAGATTACAGATTTAAGAACAATTATTAAAGATATCGTTCGTAAAACATCCGATGGAATGGATTTATCAGAGGCTAAGGTGATTGTTGCTGGAGGAAGAGGTGTCAAAAGCAAAGAAGGCTTTGAACCGTTGTATGAACTTGCAGGAGTATTAGGTGGTGCAGTAGGTGCTTCTCGTGGAGCTTGTGATGCTGACTACTGTGATTATTCTTTGCAAATTGGTCAAACAGGAAAAGTTGTTACACCAGACCTTTACATTGCTTGTGGTATATCAGGAGCGATCCAACATCTTGCAGGAATGTCTAATTCAAAAGTTATTGTTGCTATAAATAAAGATCCAGAAGCCAATATTTTTAAGGTAGCAGATTATGGTATCGTTGGGGATTTATTTGAAGTAGTACCGAAGCTGGTGGATGAAATTAAACGAATCAAAGTGAATGCTTAATACGTCCCAAAACTGCAACGGTTACTTACGCTGTTGCAGTTTTTTAAATCGCATGATTTACATGGATATATCCTTTAAGGGTATACTAGGAGCAAACTAGTAGCATTTTAATAAAATGGAATGATATACTCAAGTGGAATTGAGAATCACATACTGATGTACGAAATGTATTGTATCTTTATTGAAGATAGTACAGAAGAACACAGCCTGATTCACTTCAAATTACCCTTTTAGTTAAGGGAGTATCATTAAGGGGAATGATAAACCCCTGAGATAAAAAGTTTCATTTTATATTGAGGAGGAATAAGGAATGGCAATTGTAAACGCGAATGATCAAAGTTTTAATACGGAAACGAGTGAAGGTGTTGTGCTGGCAGATTTCTGGGCACCATGGTGTGGACCTTGTAAAATGATAGCACCTGTCTTAGAGGAAATTGATAGTGAAATGAGCGATAAAGTAAAAATCGTAAAACTAGATGTCGATGAAAACCAAGAGACTGCTGGTAAACACGGAGTTATGAGTATCCCAACACTTCTCTTGTTCAAAGAAGGCGAAGTAGTAGAGCAAATAATTGGTTTTCAGCCAAAAGAAGCTTTAGTTGAATTAATTAATAAACATGCTTAATTTAGTATAAAAGTTTTCTCTAATTCCCTTGTTACGGATAACAGGGGGATTATTTTTTGTTACAATAAAATACATGATTATTGTTAATAAAGATAGCAGGTAGGGTGAAAAAATGAATCGTCAGATAACAGAGAAGCTAGCAGTTCTCCCCGCTCAACCAGGTTGTTATTTAATGAAAGACAAGTATAATACAGTGATTTATGTAGGAAAATCAAAAAAATTAAAAAATAGAGTTCGATCATATTTTACCGGAGCAAATGATCAAAAGACACAACGACTTGTTCATGAAATTGTAGATTTTGAATACATTGTGACTTCCTCAGAAATAGAAGCATTAATTTTGGAAATGAATTTAATAAAAAAATATGATCCTAAATTTAATGTCTTGTTAAAAGATGATAAATCTTATCCTTATTTAAAAGTAACTGCAGAAGAGCATCCGCGATTGATTGTGACAAGGAAAGTAAAAAAGGATAAAGGAAAGTATTTTGGCCCATACCCTAATGTGTTAGCAGCAAGAGAAACAAAAAAACTATTGGATCGGCTATATCCTTTGCGGAAGTGCAACAAAATGCCAGACCGCGTTTGCTTATATTATCACATGAATCAATGTTTAGGTCCTTGTGTTTATCCAGTATCCCAGGAAACGAACCAGTCTATTGTTCAAAGTATTACGTCATTTTTAAGTGGTGGTCATAAAGAGATAAAAAAAGATCTACAACAAAAAATGTTTCAGGCATCGGAATCACTTGATTTTGAACGTGCAAAGGAACTTCGTGATCAAATTCAACATATTGAAGCCGTAATGGAAAAGCAAAAGATGACGTTAAACGATGAAGTGGATCGTGACATTTTTGGTTATGCGTATGATAAGGGCTGGATGTGTGTGCAAGTATTTTTTGTTCGGCAAGGCAAATTAATTGAAAGAGATGTTTCTATTTTTCCATTCTTTGATGAACCTGATGACACATTTTTAAGCTACATCGGCAGGTTTTATTTTCATCAAAACCATCCTAAACCAAAGCAGATACTCGTTCCTGCGCCAACCGATGATAAATTGCTGCAAGAATTATTAGAGCTTGATGTCCGTATTCCTTATCGGGGTAGAAAAAAAGAATTAGTTAAATTAGCAGAAAAAAATGCTCAACTTGCTTTAAAGGAAAAATTTTCGTTAATAGAGCGAGATGAGGAACGAACAATTAAAGCGATAGATCAACTGGGAGAAAAGCTTAACATTGAAACACCACACCGGATTGAGGCTTTTGATAACTCTAATATTCAAGGGACAGACCCTGTGTCTGCAATGGTCGTGTTTATAGATGGTCGACCAATGAAAAAAGAATATCGGAAATACAAAATTAAACATGTGAAAGGGCCTGATGATTATGAGACGATGAGAGAGGTTGTTCGTCGAAGATATTCCCGAGTCCTGAAGGAAGGGCTGCCTCTCCCCGACTTAATCGTCATTGATGGGGGGAAAGGACAAATGAATGCAGCTTTAGATGTACTAGAAAATGAACTTGGCTTAGATATACCTTTATGTGGGCTTGCAAAAGATGAAAAGCACCGTACAAGTGAACTAGTATATGGTAATCCACCAGCCGTCGTTCCTTTAAATCGTCAATCTCAAGAATTTTATCTAATTCAACGAATACAGGATGAGGTTCACCGATTTGCTATCTCATTTCACCGTCAATTAAGGGGGAAAAGTGCTTTCAAGTCAGAATTAGATGCGATACCTGGAGTTGGAGAAAAGAGAAGAAAGCTACTATTAACTCATTTTAAATCAATCACTGAGATTAAACGAGCGTCAATGGAAGAATTGATGAAGCTAGGGATACCACAGCCCACTGCGGAGACGATTCTAGAACACTTAAAAAAAGATAATTAATTGCGGATATCATTTATGATATCCGCATATTGTTTTTGGTTAAAAGTATATAAAACTCGACACTTGTTAAAGCGTGTCGAAGCTTATCTGTTATTTTGAATAAATAACGTTAAATTGAACGGAATGTTTCTTTCTTTTTATCTCTTCTATACATTCACAAGAGGCCGACTTTATTTGCTCAATTGCTTCTGATAGAATGCCTGCTTCCAACCGAAACTCCTGACCAATTTCCGTATCTAGTCGCTGATCAATACTTTCTCCTGATAGTTCAAAGATAATCTCTCTACGTTTTTCTTTTATTAGCGTTAAATTTCCCCATCCTGCCTTTGCAAAAAAGCTATAAATATCTTCATAGGATGAAAAAATAAGCTTTCTTGATAAATTTTTTCCCATAATATAAAGAATTGTATTTGAATTTTTCCCAAGCAATTCTGGTAAACACACATAGCGAAGTATGTCATAACCTGAACCAGTTATTTGTAGTTGATTAACTGCTGTTTCTAATTTTTCTCGGTTTATGTCCACTACTTAACTCCTTTCTTTGTTGCACAATGCGGATTATCCATATGTATAAATTTTATTATCCCTTGAAACGTTATTGATTGCAATATTCGATTTCTATCTACATTTAAGGGGTTCGTTTTCTTGACGCTTTTACAGGATAGAAGTACAATAGTTTGTGGTATAAATATACGTTTTCTACTTAAATTAATAAAGTGAAACAGAAAATAAAGCGCTTTATTGCTAGAAAAGGTATATGACTTAGATTATTACACTAACAATACTAGTTGAGGGGGGTTCTTATGGCGGAAAATAGGGAGTTTTTTTATCGTAGGTTACATTCATTATTAGGGGTTATTCCAATTGGAATATTTTTAATTCAGCATTTAGTCGTCAATCACTTTGCTGTATATGGAGAAGAAAGTTTTAATAAGGCAGCTATGTTTATGCATGACTTGCCATTTCGTATTTTATTAGAAACTTTTATTATTTTTCTTCCTATTTTATTCCATGCAATATTGGGTGTCTACATAGTGTTTGTAGCAAGAAACAATACGAGCCGTTATGGCTTTTTCCGAAATTGGATGTTTTATCTCCAGCGAATAACTGGGGTCATAACATTAATTTTTATTGTATGGCATGTTTGGGAAACAAGAGTTCAGATTGGCTTAGGAAATGTAGAACTAGATTATAGTCTGATGGAAACAATCTTAGCAAATCCATTTATGTTTTGGTTCTATTTAATTGGTGTTGTATCAACAACATTCCATTTTGCTAATGGACTATGGAGTTTCTTAGTAACATGGGGAATAACTGTTTCTCCACGTTCTCAGAAAATTGCTACTTACGCTACATTAATCGTATTTATCGGTGTAACGTACATCGGTGTACGAGCATTAATTAAATTTGCTTATGGTATATAGAATCGAAGTTTTCATAAATAGAAAGTTAGGGAGTGAGTAAGGATATGAGTAATCGCAAAATTGTTGTAATAGGTGGCGGTCTCGCAGGCCTTATGGCAACGATAAAAGCTGCAGAAGCAGGAGTTTCTGTTGATTTATTATCGATTGTACCTGTAAAGCGTTCTCACTCTGTTTGTGCTCAAGGTGGAATTAATGGAGCTGTAAACACAAAAGGAGAAGGGGACTCTCCTTGGGAACATTTTGATGATACAGTTTATGGAGGGGATTTCTTAGCAAACCAACCTCCAGTAAAAGCAATGTGTGAAGCTGCGCCAGGAATTATACATATGTTAGATCGAATGGGAGTTATGTTTAATCGTACTCCAGAAGGTCTGCTTGACTTCCGACGTTTTGGTGGAACTCAACACCATAGAACTGCATATGCAGGTGCAACAACAGGACAACAGCTTTTATATGCCTTAGACGAACAGGTTAGAAGATATGAAGTAGAAGGGCTAGTTACAAAGTACGAGGGATGGGAATTTACCTCAGCCATTATTGATGAAGAGGGTGTTGGTCGAGGAGTTGTTGCGCAAAGCATACAATCCCATGAAATAAAAGCATTTAAAGCAGATGCGGTTATTTTTGCAACAGGTGGTCCTGGGATTATTTTTGGAAAATCAACAAACTCGGTAATTAATACTGGTTCTGCGGCGGCTTCTTTATATCAACAGGGTGCCATTTATGCCAATGGTGAATTTATTCAAATTCATCCAACCGCAATCCCTGGAGATGATAAACTGAGATTGATGAGTGAATCAGCGCGTGGTGAAGGTGGACGAGTTTGGACGTACAAAGATGGTGAGCCTTGGTACTTCTTGGAGGAGAAGTATCCAGCGTATGGAAATCTTGTTCCACGTGATATTGCAACGAGAGAAATATTTGATGTGTGTGTCAATCAAAAGCTAGGAATTAATGGTGAAAACATGGTTTATTTAGATCTTTCACATAAAGATCCAAAAGAACTGGATGTTAAGCTTGGTGGAATTATTGAAATCTATGAAAAATTTGTTGGTGAAGATCCGCGTAAAGTACCAATGAAAATTTTCCCTGCTGTTCACTATTCAATGGGTGGCCTGTGGGTAGATTATGATCAAATGACAAATATACCAGGTATTTTCGCAGCTGGTGAGTGTGATTATTCACAGCATGGTGCTAATCGACTTGGAGCAAATTCATTGCTTTCCTCTATTTATGGTGGAATGGTAGCTGGTCCAAACGCTATCAAATATATAAATGGTTTAGAAAAAACGATTGATGATTTACCTTCTAGTCTATTTGATAACAAATTAAAAGAAGAAGAAGATTACTTTGAAGAATTAATGAAAATGGACGGAGAAGAAAATGCCTATCAAATCCATAAAGAATTAGGAGAATGGATGACTGATAACGTTACAGTTGTTCGTGATAATGCAAAATTATTAAAAACGGATGAAAAGCTTCAAGAATTATTGGAGCGTTGGGAAAATATTAATATAAATGATACATCTCGTTGGAGCAACCAAGGTGTTATGTTCACAAGACAGTTGAAAAATATGATTCACCTTGCACGTGTTATAGCGGTTGGTGCGTATAACCGCAACGAAAGTCGAGGAGCACATTATAAACCAGAGTTTCCTGAACGAAACGATGAGGAATGGTTAAAAACAACAAAGGCAAAATTTGACCCTGAATCAAATGCGCCAACGTTTAGTTATGAAGATGTAGACGTTTCACTTATTGAGCCAAGAAAACGTGACTACAGTAAAAAGAAGTAAAGGGGGGGCAAAACGTTTATGGCTGATAAAACAATTTCGTTAATTATTACTCGTCAAGACAGCCCTGATTCTACTCCTTATGAGGAGACGTTTAATGTTCGATATAGAGAGAACATGAATATTATCTCTGCTTTAATGGAAATTCAAAGGAACCCAGTTAATGCTAATGGTGAAAAAACTGCTCCGGTTGCTTGGGAATCGAACTGCTTGGAAGAGGTTTGCGGAGCTTGTTCCATGGTGATCAACGGAACACCAAGACAGGCGTGTTCGACGTTAGTTGATAAATTAGAGCAACCAATCCGTCTTGCGCCAATGGCAACATTCCCGGTTATGAGAGATTTGGCAATTGATAGAAGCAGAATGTTTGATTCTCTTAAAAAGGTAAAAGCTTGGATTCCAATTGATGGTACACACGATCTTGGACCAGGTCCGCGTATGCCGGAGAAAAAACGTCAATGGGCATATGAGCTATCCAAGTGTATGACATGTGGTGTATGCTTAGAGGCTTGTCCAAATGTAAATAGTAAATCAGAATTTATAGGACCAGCTCCATTATCACAAGTACGTCTCTTTAATTCACATCCAACAGGGGAAATGAATAAAGGAGAACGTTTAACTGCATTGATGGAAGACGGAGGTCTTGCTGGTTGTGGAAATTCACAAAACTGTGTACAAGTTTGTCCAAAAGGTATTCCGTTAACCACTTCTATCGCAGCATTAAATCGTGAAACAAGCCTTCAATCTTTTAAGAATTTCTTTGGCAGTGACTACGCATATTAATCTTAAAAAAACCTTTCCACTTTATGGTGGGAAGGTTTTTTTTTACATCTTTTATTTCGTTCATTAATTTATATGGATTAACGACTAATTTAAGCACAGTTTAACTATATTTTTCATAAAATACCATGACTAAATAAATACCCTTCAAAATGCAGCTCTGAAGACAGCAAGGAGGGGTTAAGACTTGAAGGATAATGACTACAAGCCGAAGCAATTATTAACAAAACGGGAAAAAGAAGTATTTGAGCTTCTAGTACAGGATAAAACAACAAAAGAAATAGCCCAAGAACTTTTTATATCACAAAAGACTGTCCGGAATCACATTTCAAATGCTATGCAAAAATTAGGTGTTAAGGGGCGTTCACAGGCTGTAGTAGAGCTCCTTCGTATGGGGGAGTTAAAGCTCTAGCAAAAACCGACTTTCTTTTGGGAAAGTCGGTTTTTTCATCGGGTGGACATAACACCTTCACCCAGTATTTTTTAGTCATAGAGAATTATAAAAAATTATCGAGCAATTTTTGCAAGAAATATAGTAGAATATTATGTAATGGTAAAAAGAAAAAGGAGTAACAAGAACTAGATTCTGATAGATGTTCGTAATAATTCGCCCCTATGAATGAAGGAGGGTACCTGTCATTGCAAGATAATAAGAAACCTAAACAAGCAATAACTGAAATAGAAAAAGAGTTAAGATATATTGCAGGAATAATTAAACAAAAAGGTAGAGAAATATTGAATAGTTACCCAATTACAGCACCACAATTTGTAGCACTACAGTGGCTGTTAGAAGAGGGAGACTTAACAATCGGGGAACTATCCAATAAAATTAATTTAGCGTGTAGTACAACGACTGATCTTGTTGATCGAATGGAAAAAAATGAAATAGTGGAAAGAGCTAGAGACCCAAAAGATCGAAGAGTAGTACGAATACATTTATTAGAAAAGGGAAAAACCATTATTCATGAAGTAATCCGAAAGCGACAAGAGTACTTAGGTGAGGTTTTGGAAAATGTACCAAATGATAAAGTAGATTTACTTTATGACATCCTTCATTTACTTCATGAACAGATGAAAGAGGTAGAAACAATTAACATCAAGACAAAGAGGGGATAAAATGGATCAACCGATAGGGGTAATTGATTCAGGAGTAGGGGGATTAACAGTTGCTAGTGAGTTAATGAGACAGCTTCCTAAGGAACAGTTAATTTACCTTGGAGACACGCTAAGATGTCCGTATGGTCCAAGACCTAAGGAGGAAGTCATCCAATATACAATGGAAATGGTTGATTTTCTTTTAAACAGAAATATAAAAATGCTAGTAGTCGCTTGCAATACCGCCACAGCATTCACATTAGATTTGCTTCGGTCAAGGTTAACGATACCTGTAATAGGCGTCATTCAGCCTGGGGCTAGAGCAGCAATTAAAATAACTAACAATAAGCGTATTGGAGTAATAGGAACAGAAGGAACCATTAATAGTAAAGCTTATCCACTAGCCTTACAAGATATAAACTCAACCATTCGTGTTAATGATTTAGCTTGTCCGCGTTTTGTTCCATTAGTGGAAGAGGGCATTTTATCTGGTCCTGAAGCACATAGGGTAGTTTATGAATCATTGAAGCCGCTAAAGGAAAAAAATCATATTGATACCTTAATACTTGGATGCACCCATTATCCTTTGTTAAAAGACATCATTCAGGAAGTGATGGGGAATCATATTCAGATTATTTCTTCAGGTGAGGAAACTGCTCGTGAGGTAAGTACTATTCTTAGTTATCATAAAAAATTGTATAATGGTGATAAGGAACCAAACCATCAGTTTTATACTACTGGTCATTTAGCGGTGTTTGATCGAATTGCAAAACTTTGGTTAAACCAGCCAATATCTATGATTGAAAATGCAGTTATTGGTGTCAATTAATTAGAAGCGGAACTGTCCGATGTCGGGCAGTTTTTTAACGGGTTTTTTATATATAGGAGCTGCCAATTTTAATTGGTGGTTCTTTTTTTTACTTTCGGAAATAACATTTAAGGTTAGGAATAAGTAACAAGCTAATATAGAATCTTTAAATTGTATAAATAAAATTTCATTGGCATGGTCTATTTTGTTAAAAAGCTCGTATATATAATAGTACAAACCATCGTGGGAGGGAAAAGCATGAAGAGACGTGCGTATTTTATCTATACCGTCATATTCGGTATGACAATTATCTTGTTATCTGGATGTGGCATTTTTAAAGGTGAACAAACGATAGAGGAAATGGATACTCCTCCTGAGGAAGCAAGCTTAACAAATGATTTGGATAATGCTTCGGAAGAAGGAGCACCTGATGAGGGAACGGAAGGTGAAGAAGGGTCAGATGAATCGGAAGGCGATGAACAGGAGGGAACGAACGAAAGTATAGAGACAGTTGAAAGACAATTATATTTATTAGATTCCAATGGGATGGTTGTTCCACAAACGTTAGAGTTACCAAAAGCAGAGTCTAAAGAAGTGGCTAAACAAACGTTGCAATATTTAGTTAAAGGTGGACCTGTAACAGAGCTCCTTCCTAATGGATTTCAAGCTGTACTACCATCAGGTACGGAAATAATTGGTCTTAATTTGGAGGAAGATGGTACATTAATAGTAGACGTGTCTAAGGAATTTGCGGAATATCGCCCAGAAGATGAACAAAAAATTGTTCAGGCTATGACGTTTACCCTAACACAGTTTGAAAATGTCAAGCGAGTGAAACTATGGATAAATGGATATGAACAGGATGTAATGCCTGTAAACGGAACACCAATATCAAATGGATATTCAAGAGCGAACGGGATTAATCTAACTCTAAGTGAATCGGTTGATTTAATGGATAGTGAAGCGGTAACGCTTTACTATCCAGCACAAACACAAGACCAATTCTATTATGTACCAGTAACTCAACATATAGAGATGAATAATGATGATGCTTATCAATCTATTGTACAAGCATTAGTAGAAGGACCTTCGTATGATCTTAATTTGTTAAACGTGTTTAATAGTGGTACGGAGTTAATAGAGGAACCGACATATAATGACGGTGTTCTAACTTTGAGCTTTAATGAGAATGTTCTAAATAGTATAGATACTAGCTCGATTAGTGATGAAGTAATGGAAACCTTAGTACTAACACTTACAGAACAGCCTGGTGTAGATGCGGTCAATATTACAGTAGAAAATGTAGATGAAGTTTACAATGAAGACGGCGTTCCATATTCAGAGCCAGTTACTAGAGATACATTTGTACCTACTGGCAGTCTATAATTTAAAACAGAATGAAAAAAGAGCTGAGGTGCCTCAGCTCTTTTTTTATGGTGTGCCCGGCATGGGTTATAACTTGGTGGTGAAAGTCCACTACAGGCTTGGCAGTAGGAACTGTTAGCCAATGACAAGGGTGTCCATCGTGAGATGGAATCTGAAGGAAGTCGGAGGCGAAATCCCGAACTGACGAACAGAAATTGTATATAAGGCTGAATTGGGATGGATGAGTTTGCCATACAAAACGAAATCCAATACTGCACGAGTCCCATACAGTAAATACAGCAGTTACATGGGAGGAAGGTTATAACTCTTACCCGGGGAGGTCTTACAAGGGTTCTAGACAAGAGGGAAGGAATTTCCCACAAGAACAATCATGGCAGTGATGTTGTGATGAATTGTAAGAAGTCAGCAGATGCCATAGTAGTCCGAAAGGATGAAGGGCTGAACAATAGTAATCTTGGAAACAGTGGAGGTGTGAGAAATGCAAAAACCACAGACAACGTTGAAAGACGGCTATCCACAAGAGAATAGGATGGAATCTGAAGGTATAGTGGAAGCGTGTAGTATTTCTCGCGGTGAATCTGAAGGAAGAGATGGTGTGACTAATCTTATTGATAAAGTAATTAGCCGACACAATCTAAATAAGGCATATAAAAGAGTAAAGGCTAACAAAGGCTCTTCGGGAGTAGACGGGATGGAAGTAGAGGAATTGTACCCTTATTTAATATTAAATAGGGAGACTCTAATATCCCAAATCAAAGATGGCTCATACGAGCCTCAGCCCGTGAAGCGTGTGGAAATAGACAAAGATGATGGTTCAAAGAGAAAGTTAGGTGTGCCAACGGTGATTGACCGACTTGTCCAACAAGCAATCCTCCAAATCATCGAAGCAATTATTGACCCAACCTTCTCAGACTCTAGCTTTGGATTTAGACCTAACCGTAGTGCTCACGACGCAATGAAACAAGCAAAGAAATACTATGGAGATGGCTATCGAACAGTGGTAGACATTGATATGAAACAATACTTTGACACGGTTAATCACGATAAACTAATGTTTCATGTTGAGAAGCATATCAAAGACCCAATAATCCTCCGGCTTATACGGAAATTTTTAAGAAGTGGGGTTTCCATAAAAGGGAAAGTCTATCCCACAGAAGTCGGTTGCCCTCAAGGTGGGAATCTCTCTCCAATTCTGAGTAATATCTACCTTGACCAACTGGATAAAGAACTTGAAAAACGAGGACATAGGTTCGTTCGGTACGCTGACGACGGTAATATCTACGTGAAAACTACAAAGGCAGGGAATCGAGTGATGGATAGTATCACAAAATTCCTAGAGGAAAACCTTAAGCTGACAGTGAACCATCAGAAAAGTAAGGTGGGAAGTCCTACAAAACGAAAGTTTCTTGGATTTTGCATACATGCAACAAAAGCAGGTGTAGGATTTCGCCCACATCACAAATCTAAAAAGAAATTTGAAAAAAAGCTCAGACAACTAACCAAGCGAAACCGTAGTGGAAACATTCGACAAATCATTAAAGAAATTAATGAGGTCACAACAGGATGGATTAATTACTATGGCATCGGCTATATGAAAAACTATATTCGTAATATCAACCGATGGATTAGGAGGAGAATTAGGCAAATCATATGGAAGCGATGGAAGATGGTTAAGACACGATACAGAAGTCTTATCAAATTAAAAATTCCAAAGCAAAAAGCTTGGGAATGGGCTAACACACGAAAAGGACATTGGCACATAGCATGTAGCCATATTCTACATAGAGCCATTAAGAATGAAATTCTCGAGAAAATTGGTTTGAAAAACCTAAACCAACTCCTCGAGAAAGCACACTCAAACTATTGAACCGCCGTATACCGAACGGTACGTATGGTGGTGTGAGAGGTCGGAGGTTAGTCACCTCCTCCTACTCGATTATATTATATTATTGTATGAGGATACATGAATTAGGCGAAAATATGTTACGATTATAAAGGTGAAAAGGAGGATTTATATGAGAATAAACGAACGAAAAGTAAATCAATTAAGGCCAATAACAATTGAGACTGAATATACAAAACACCCTGAAGGTTCCGTTTTAATTTCGGTAGGAGATACCAAAGTTATATGTAATGCTAGTATTGAAGAACGTGTTCCGCCTTTTATGCGAGGAGAGGGAAGAGGTTGGATAACTGCTGAGTACTCGATGTTACCTAGAGCAACTGAACAAAGAAATATACGTGAATCTTCAAAAGGAAAGGTATCAGGTCGGACTATGGAAATTCAACGATTAATTGGTCGTTCCCTGCGAGCTGTTGTTGACTTGAAAAAATTAGGTGAACGAACAGTATGGGTTGATTGTGATGTGATACAAGCAGATGGAGGAACAAGAACAGCTTCTATAACTGGTGCATTTGTTGCAGTTGTCTTGGCGTTTGGCACTTTAATGGACAAAGATACAATTAACCATATACCTATTAATGACTATTTAGCTGCTACTTCTGTAGGTATTCTCCCAGATGGTACGGAAATATTAGACTTACAATATGAGGAAGATTCTAAAGCGAAGGTTGACATGAACATTGTAATGACAGGAAAAGGAGAATTTGTTGAGATTCAAGGTACGGGAGAAGAAGCGACGTTTACTCCGGAGCAGTTACAAAAAATGTTAGAATTGGCAAATCATGGCTTAACAGAAATAATCGAATTACAAAAAGAAGCTCTTGGGAAATGGGCACCAATTATGGAGGAAAGTATAATGAGGGAAGCCGATGAATAAGTTGTTCATTGCAACGAAAAATAATGGGAAAATAAAGGATTTTAAAGGTTTATTCGCGAAATATGACATTAACATCATTTCTTTATTAGATTTAGATGATTCATTACCCGATATAGAAGAAACTGGAGATACCTTTGAAGAAAATGCAGCAATAAAAGCGGAGACGATCGTAAAGGCGCTAAATATTCCAGTACTTGCTGATGATTCTGGGTTAGAAGTTGATGCTCTTAATGGACAACCAGGAGTTTATTCTGCACGCTACGCCGGTGTGGAAAAAGATGATACCGCTAATTTACATAAGGTATTAAATGAATTAGAAGGTGTGCCGAAAGAAGAACGAACTGCAAGGTTTGTTTGTGTTTTGGCCTTAGCACATCCAAATGAACCTATCATTTTTAAAAAAGGTACATGTGAAGGAACCATAGTCGAGAATCCTATGGGTGAAAATGGTTTTGGATATGACCCCATATTTTGCCCGAAAGGTTATAATAAAACAATGGCTCAATTAAGTTCTCAGGAAAAAAATGAAATAAGTCATCGTAGAAATGCAATGATTCAATTAGAAAATTGGCTGAAAAACAAATGAGATTTGAGGTGATTTGATGCCAAAGGTGTTGATTATAAGTGATAGTCATGGGTGGAGAGATGAAGTTAGTCAAATCAAAGACAGGCATTCGGAAGAAGTCGATCAATTTATCCATTGTGGTGATTCTGAATTAGAAACGGATGCTACTGAACTTAATCAATATTTGACTGTTGCGGGAAACTGCGATTTTGCTTCGAAATTTCCTAATGAAGTTGAAATTACTATTGGAACGCTAAACTTCTTCGTTACACATGGTCATTTATATGATGTTAAATCAACTTTAATGAGGTTAGATTATCGTGCAGAGGAGCTAGGTGCACATGTTGTTTGCCATGGTCACTCTCATATAGCAAAAGCTGAAAAAATTGGTAATCGAATTATTCTTAACCCAGGTAGTATTCGATTGCCGAGAATGCGAAGAGAAGGAACCTACGCGATAATGAGCTGGGAATCAATGGATGATATTTTAATTGAATTTTACACGTTGCAAGGTCATAAGGTTGAAGATCTTACTTTTCAAACAAGTCTTTCTTAGGGTTAGAGTTGGCCTGCTAAAATAGGTCAACTCTAATTTAATAAAATTTGGTAATTAATAGTTGACAAATTCCTTCAAAATTTATATAATAAAATTTGTCTTTTGAAATTCGGGCGGGTGTAGTTTAGTGGTAAAACCTCAGCCACGAGCAAAACATCCACCGAATAAGCTACGAGTTGTCCCGAAGCAAAAACATCTTTGAATCAACTGGAAGATGCAGGGACATGAAAGAGCGGAACGAAAACAAGAAAAAAATCTATCCAATGTGCGGGTGTAGTTTAGTGGTAAAACCTCAGCCTTCCAAGCTGATGTCGAGGGTTCGATTCCCTTCACCCGCTCCATAAATTTTATACTATGTCCCAGTAGCTCAGCAACAAGCAAGGCATCAATGAAATAGCTGCGAGTTGTTCCGAAGCAAAAACATCTTCGAATAAACTAGCAGATGCAGGAACAGGATGAATTTCATATCATTAAAATAGGTAAGATGTTTTAAATTTTTATACTATGTCCCAGTAGCTCAGCAGGATAGAGCAACAGCCTTCTAAGCTGTGGGTCGCAGGTTCGAATCCTGCCTGGGACGCTAGATATATGAGGATGTCTTTATAGTGCTTTTTTCTTAAAGTGAAAAAAGTTACCTTAAAGACATCTTTTTTTGTGTACGTAGGACGGTGAATAGATCGACAGTAAGGTTGCAGTCACGCAAGGTGAGATATACAATAGACTGACTAATAAAAAGCTAGAAAGGCTAGGTTGGTTAATTGTGAATGATCATAATGAGAAACTTGTAATGTTTCCAAAATGGCAAAAATCATTGGAGAAAGATAGTAAACAAGCGATAGAAGAGAAACGATATAAAGATGCACTTTATCTTTTAAATCAATTAATCGAATACGACAAAACAAGCCATGATTTATGGATCGGTAAATTAATTTGTTTAATGGAATTAGGAGAAATGGAGCAAGCAGAAGACCTTTGTCAGGATTTGGTAACTAAAGAGGATGCCTTCTATTACGAATATGTACATATTTATAGCACGATTTTGTTTCAAACCGGTCAGTATGAGCTATTGATTGAATTATTACTAGAGATTATAGAGCAAGATGATTTACCTGAATCTATGGAACAGCAATTCCAACAGATGTTAGAGGTAAGTAAAAGTTTAAAAGAGGATAAAAAATCAGAGCAGGCACTACGTTATATTAATCATCTAAAAAGGGCCGTGATAGAAAAGGATGATGTAGTTCAATGGAGAATCATAGAAAAGTGCAAACATGTCTCTATTCAACCTTATGTACATGAATTACAACAATTATTGGTTGATCAAGCGATTCATCCAGTCGTCAAAACAGCAATCATCGAAAGATTTCTAGAACAGCAAGTTGAGGAAGAGGTAGAAATAAGCAAATATAATCAAACCATGAAGATTAAACCCTCTGAACTTAGGAAGGTAAATAGTGATTATTCTAGTGTGAATATATTAGGCTTGCTAGAAGATGTTGAACAGGAAAACCCAACTTTGTTTGACTTGATTAAAAAGCTTTGTCAACATTATTTATACGTTGTATACCCTTTTACTCCTAACGAAGAAGCATACCCAAAAATATCTAAAGCCCTTGAAATTTTGGGCTACCAATATCTTCAAATAGAAAGGACTATAAATGAGCAAGATGAAGTAAATAAGTACATAATTGAGATTATAGAATGTAACAAAGAATATTCCTCTATCATAGAAGACTAGTAGAAGATGTTCAAAAAGTCACCAAATGATAAGCGGCCTCTGCATTGGCTCGTTATTCCGTTCCTCTTGCAGGGAAAGCCTACACACCGGCCCGAAGCTTCACCGCTTCGACCTGCTTACTTCTAATTGAGCGACTTTTGAACACACACTAGTAATCAAATTGTTGAAAGCATAGCGTATTATGTTATAATAAAATGGTTGTAATTTGAGTTCCGCCTATTATACACATCAAATGTATGTAAAACAGGAAATTATGAACATAGATTTTGGAGGGAAATACATGTCAGCGAAATGGGAAAAACAAGAAGGTAATGAAGGAGTACTTACGGTAGAAGTTGATGCCGAAAAGTTTGACCAGGCTTTAGATCAAGCTTTTAAGAAGGTAGTAAAGCAAGTCCAAATTCCAGGGTTCCGTAAAGGTAAGATTCCACGTAGTATATTTGACAAACGTTTTGGAGTTGAATCTTTATATCAAGATGCTGTTGATATTATCTTGCCTCAGGAGTATACGAATGCTGTTGAGGAAACAGGAATTGAACCAATCGATCAACCGGAAGTAGATATTACTCAAATAGAGCAAGGTAAAACGTTAATTTTCACAGCAAAAGTAACGGTTAAGCCAGAAGTAAAGCTTGGTGAGTACAAGGGACTTGAAGTAGAAGAAGTAGAAACGGAAGTAACAGATGAAGATGTAGAGAATGAATTAAAGCAACAACAAGAGCAACAAGCAGAATTGGTAGTAAAAGAAGAAGGTACTGTTGAAAATGGTGATACAGTGACAATTGATTTTGAAGGTTTCGTTGATGGGGAAGCATTTGAAGGCGGAAAAGCGGAAAACCATCAGTTAGAAATTGGTTCAGGATCTTTCATTCCAGGCTTTGAAGATCAATTAGTTGGTAAAGAAGCAGGAGCAGATACAGAAGTAAAAGTCACTTTTCCAGAAGAGTATCATGCAGAAAACCTTGCTGGTAAAGAAGCAACCTTTAAAGTGAAGATTCATGAGATTAAAGCAAAAGAATTACCGGAGCTTGATGATGAATTTGCGAAAGATGTTGATGAGGAAGTAGAAACTCTAGATGAATTGAAGCAAAAAATTAGAAAACGTCTAGAAGAACAAAAGGAAAACGATGCACAGAACCAAAAGCGTGAATCATTAATTGAACAAGCAAGTGATAATGCTGAAGTCAATATTCCACAAGCGATGGTAGATAGTGAGCTTGATCGGATGCTTAAAGAATTTGAGCAAAGACTTCAAATGCAAGGTATGACAATTGATATGTACTATCAATTCTCTGGTCAAGATGAAAACGCATTGAAAGAGCAAATGAAAATAGATGCTGAAAAACGTGTCAAAACGAATTTAACGCTTGAAGCTATTGCAAACACAGAAAATATAGAGGTATCAGATGAAGATGTTAATAAAGAATTGGAATCTATGGCTTCTATGTACCAGGCGGATGTTGAGCAACTAACTCAAATGCTTGGTGGGAACACAAATGCAATTAAGGAAGACCTTAAGTTCAAAAAGGCAATTGACTTGCTAGTTGATCAAAGTAAAACAAAATAAGACATGTGTAGATAGATAAACAAGGCGCGAGTTTTCGTGCCTTGTTTTCTCTAAAAATAAAGATTAACGTTTTTGTGAAAAATACGTATTTTTAAAAAGAATTGTTACATATACTAAGGTATATATCATTTGACTTTTTGTCAGGTTTATACATAATTAAATGTACCTTTATTTATATTTGAATTTTGGGCAATTTACTAAAAAGATTATGGAACAGTTTATAGGAATCGATACTTGGAAAGACTTCTTATAAGGTAGTCTATAAAAGTGTTATAACAATAAAGAGTTCTAGCCTACTTATCATCATTAACTTTCGTAAACTTTTTAGGAATATTCATCCAAATGTATATTGTTTTGTAATCGCTCATTAATCTGATATGATGAGCTAAAGATGTGATATTGTATGAATAATTCCTATATAGATACTTTAATTAGAGGGGTGAAATAGAGATGTATAAATTTAATGAAGAAAAAGGGCAATTGAAATGTTCTTTCTGTGGAAAAAGTCAAGATCAAGTTCGAAAGTTAGTAGCTGGTCCTGGCGTTTATATATGTGATGAGTGTATTGAATTGTGTACGGAAATTGTTGAGGAAGAGCTAGGGAACGAAGAGGAAGTTGAATTTAAAGATATTCCTAAACCACAAGAAATCTGTGAAATTCTTGATGATTATGTAATTGGTCAACAAAAAGCGAAGAAAAATTTATCTGTCGCCGTTTATAACCATTATAAGCGTGTTAATTCATCAAAAGGATCTGACGATGTAGAAATCGCTAAAAGTAATATCGCTATGATTGGTCCAACTGGTAGTGGTAAAACGTTACTTGCCCAAACCTTAGCTAGAATCTTAAATGTTCCATTTGCAATAGCTGATGCAACCTCCCTAACGGAAGCGGGTTATGTCGGTGAAGATGTAGAAAACATTTTACTAAAACTTATTCAAGCTGCTGATTATGATGTAGAAAAAGCAGAAAAAGGTATTATTTACATCGATGAAATTGATAAAGTAGCTCGTAAGTCAGAAAATCCTTCAATTACAAGGGATGTTTCAGGTGAAGGTGTGCAACAAGCGTTGCTTAAGATTCTTGAAGGTACAACTGCAAGTGTTCCTCCACAAGGGGGACGTAAACATCCTCACCAAGAATTCATTCAAATTGATACAACAAATGTACTGTTTATTTGTGGTGGAGCGTTTGACGGTATTGAACAAATTATTAAGCGTCGTTTAGGTAAAAAAGTAATTGGATTTGGTGCTGAAGAAGCAAATCAGGATATGGATAAAGGTGAATTGCTTTCGAAAGTACTGCCAGAAGACTTACTTCGATTTGGATTAATTCCAGAATTCATTGGTCGATTACCAGTAATTGGTAGTCTAGAGCCGTTAGATGAGGATGCATTAGTAGAAATCTTAACTAAACCAAAAAATGCATTAGTGAAGCAATATGACAAACTATTCCAAATGGATAATGTGGAATTAGAGTTCGAAGAAGAAGCGTTAATAGAAATAGCTAAAAAGGCAATTGAGCGAAAAACAGGTGCACGTGGACTTCGCTCTATTATAGAAAGCATTATGTTAGATGTTATGTTTGAGCTTCCTTCTCGTGATGATATAGAAAAGTGTATTATTACAAAAGAAACCGTCGCACTGGAAAATGGCCGTCCTAAACTTGTAATGAATGACGGTACAATTAAGGATGAAAATAAAGAATCACCGAAAGAAAGTGCATAAAACTTTAAACAAATATAAATTTAGTCATAAATCCCTTGTTATTTCGATAGCAAGGGATTTCAGTGTGATAGAAAACTTTACCCTGCAAGTTTTGTGAAGACTTTTAATAATAAGTGTTTAGTAAGTTATAGCTGCGGAAATACTAACGAGTATCACATTTTATTGGAGGTACATCATGGATCTTGTTAGTATTGTAGTTATAATTCAACTATTCTTTGGTGTTGTGATTGGGCTTTACTTTTGGAATTTACTTAGGAGCCAACGAACAAATAAAAATGCAATTGAAAAAGAATCTGAGAAAGAAATGGAAAAGCTTCGTGCTATGAAAAAGGTACAACTAACTGCACCACTATCGGAGAGAATTAGACCAAGTAGCTTGTCTGAGGTTATCGGCCAAGAGGATGGTATTCAAGCATTACGTGCAGCGCTTTGTAGTAGTAATCCGCAACATGTTATTGTTTATGGCCCACCAGGGATTGGTAAGACAGCTGCAGCTAGGCTCGTACTGGAAGAGGCAAAGCGGAATGCAAATTCACCATTTCGAGAGACTTCTCCTTTTATTGAAATCGATGCAACGACTGCAAGATTTGATGAAAGAGGTGTTGCAGATCCATTAATGGGATCTGTACATGATCCGATTTATCAAGGAGCAGGTGCTATGGGCCAAGCAGGAATTCCACAGCCTAAAAGGGGCGCAGTATCAAATGCTCACGGTGGCGTGTTGTTTATAGATGAAATAGGGGAACTGCACCCAATTCAAATGAATAAATTATTAAAAGTATTAGAAGATAGAAAAGTACAATATGAAAGTGCCTATTACAGCGAAGAAAACAAAAATATCCCAACACATATACATCAAATATTTAGAAATGGGTTACCAGCTGATTTTCGTTTAATTGGTGCAACAACTAGAATGCCAGAGGAAATACCTCCTGCTATACGTTCAAGGTGCTTAGAAATATTCTTTCGAGAATTAGAACCTGAAGAGATAATAAACGTAGCAACGAGGGCAAGCAAAAAGATAAATTGTAAAATTTCAGACGATGCGTTGCAGGTATTATCTGTTTATGCTCGTAACGGAAGAGAAGCTGTAAATATGATACAGATTGCTGCAAGTATTGCAATGAAAGAGGCTAGAGACTTAATTTCACAATCTGATATGGAATGGGTTGTTGATTCTAGTCGCTTATCACCAAGACTGAAGCCAAATGTGACACCAAAGAACCAAATCGGTAAAGTGAATGGACTTGCAGTGCAAGGACCGAGTACCGGAAATTTACTGGAAATAGAAATCATGGTTTTACCGTGCAGCGATAAAGGAACGATAACCATAACAGGAATAGCAGAAGAAGAAACGATTGGTAACCAATCTAAATCAATTAAAAGGAAGAGTATGGCGAGAGGTTCTGTCGAAAATGTGATGACATTACTTAAATCACTTGGAATACCTGCGCATGAATACGACGTGCACGTCAATTTTCCAGGTGGTATCCCTGTAGATGGACCTTCGGCTGGTTTAGCAATGGCGTCTGGAATATACTCTGCTATTCGAAAAATACCAGTTCGTTATGATACGGCAATGACTGGAGAAGTTAGCCTTTATGGAGAAATTAAGCCAATTGGTGGTGTTTTAACGAAAATTAAAGCAGCAAAACAGGCAGGAGCAACGCGTGTTGTTATTCCAAAGGCAAACTACCAAGCAATTTGTGACAAAATAACAGGAATCGAAATTTTTCCAGTTGAAACATTTAAAGAGGCACTGCCTTTAATATTAGATTTAAAATATCTATCAGAAAATAAAGGGAAGGATGATGAGCTTTTTCTTCCAAGCTCATCAGCTTAAAGTTTACAAAATCTAAACTTTTCTTTAAACTTTAAGAAAACTAGTTATAACTAGGTATTAAGGATTATTTTATCAAAGCAAAATATAATGGTAAAAAGCGTCTAACTAATGGAGGTGCAATAAATGGCAGAACCAAATAAAATTCACATCCCCCTCCTACCTTTACGTGGCATTTTAGTCTTTCCTACAATGGTATTACATCTGGATGTAGGACGTGATAAATCAGTAAATGCGCTCGAAAAAGCAATGATGGAGGATAATAACATCTTCTTAGCTGCACAAAAGGAAAGTGCAATTGATGAGCCAGATGCAAAGGATATCTATCGAATTGGTACATTAGCAAAGGTTAAGCAAATGTTAAAGCTTCCGAATGGTACGATTCGAGTATTAGTAGAAGGAATTCATCGAGGAGAAATCATTCAATTTTTGGAGGATGATGATCAATTTCTCGTAGAGGTTCAGGAATTCAAAGACATTCATGGTAACAAAAATGAAGAATCAGCGCTTATGCGTTCATTGCTTGATCAATTTGAGCAATACATAAAAATTTCAAAGAAAATTACTCCAGAGACATTAGCAACTGTCTCTGATATTGATGAACCAGGACGTCTCGCAGATATTATCACGTCTCATTTATCACTAAAAATTAAAGATAAGCAAGAATTGCTAGAAACGGAAAACATTAAAAAAAGATTGCAACAATTAATTAATATTATTTCTAATGAACGTGAAGTTTTAAACCTTGAAAAGAAAATCGGTCAACGTGTTAAGAAATCAATGGAACAGACACAAAAAGAGTATTATTTGCGTGAGCAGATGAAGGCGATTCAAAAAGAGCTAGGCGATAAAGACGGTAAGGCCGGTGAAGTCGCTCAATTAAGAGATAAGGTTGAAAAGTCCGATATGCCTGAACGAATAATGAACGTTGCAATGAAAGAGTTAGACAGGTACGAAAAAGTACCACAAAGCTCTGCAGAAAGCTCCGTTATTAGAAACTATGTGGATTGGCTATTAGCTTTACCATGGAATAATGAGACTGAAGATACATTGGATATAAGTCATGTTCAAGCTATTTTGGATGAAGACCATTATGGTTTGGAAAAAGTCAAAGAACGTATTCTTGAGTATTTAGCTGTCCAACAGCTTACTCAATCTCTGAAAGGCCCAATACTGTGTCTAGTTGGACCCCCTGGTGTAGGGAAGACCTCCCTAGCGACCTCGATTGCTCGTGCAATTAATAGAAATTTTGTCCGAATTTCCTTAGGTGGAGTCCGAGATGAAGCAGAAATTCGAGGCCACAGAAGAACTTATGTAGGTGCAATGCCCGGAAGAATAATTCAAGGGATGAAAAAGGCAGAAACGATAAACCCTGTATTTCTTCTTGATGAAATTGATAAAATGGCAAGTGATTTTCGAGGTGATCCATCATCAGCTATGTTGGAGGTATTGGATCCTGAACAAAATAGTACATTCAGTGATCATTTCATTGAAGAAACCTATAATCTATCGCAAGTTATGTTTATTGCAACTGCTAACAATTTAACTACTATCCCAGGTCCATTGTTGGATCGAATGGAAGTAATAACGATTGCTGGCTATACGGAATTAGAGAAGCTCCATATTTCAAAAAATCATTTAATTCCAAAGCAAATCAAGGAAAACGGATTGAAAAAAAGTCAGGTGCAGATAAGAGATGAAGCACTGTTAAAATTAATCCGTATGTACACGAGAGAAGCTGGTGTGCGAGGTTTAGAAAGACAGATTGCTTCCTTGTGCCGGAAAGCAGCAAAAATTATTGTATCTGAAAATAAGCGACGTGTAATTATTACAGAAAAACAGCTAGAAGTGATGTTAGGAAAGCCTAAGTTTCGTTATGGAGTGATGGAGGAGGAAGACCAAGTGGGTGCTGCCACTGGTTTAGCTTACACAACAGCTGGTGGAGATACATTATCGATAGAAGTGAGTCTTTATCCAGGGAAAGGGAAGCTAACATTAACAGGCAAGTTGGGAGATGTGATGAAAGAGTCCGCACAAGCCGCTTTTAGTTATATACGATCACGTGCCACAGAACTAAATATTGATCCTGACTTTCATGAAAATAATGATATTCATATTCATGTGCCTGAAGGGGCAACACCTAAAGATGGTCCTTCAGCTGGAATTACCATGGCTACAGCACTTGTTTCTGCTTTAACTGGAAGACCCGTTAGAAAAGAAGTTGGTATGACTGGTGAAATTACACTGAGGGGAAGAGTATTACCAATTGGTGGTCTAAAGGAAAAGTCACTTAGTGCACACCGAGCGGGGATAACAAAAATTATTATCCCTGCAGATAATGAAAAGGATTTAGAAGATATACCCGCAAGTATTAGAGATGAATTAACATTTGTTCCAGTTAGTCATTTGGATCAAGTATTAGAACATGCATTATCGGAGGAGAAAAATGAAGGTAACCAACGCTGAAATAGTCATTAGCGCTGTTTCTAGTAAACAGTATCCAGGTGATCAATTACCTGAAATTGCGTTAGCCGGCAGGTCAAATGTAGGAAAATCATCTTTTATCAATAAGATGATTAATCGTAAGAACTTGGCTCGAACTTCTTCAAAGCCTGGTAAGACACAAACCCTTAATTTCTATAAAATAAATGAAGCTTTTTATTTTGTTGATGTACCAGGTTATGGATATGCCAAGGTTTCAAAAAAAGAAAGAGAAGCATGGGGAAGAATGATTGAGCAATATTTTACGGAACGATCAAATCTTCAAGTGGCTACTTTAATTACTGATATTCGGCATGAACCAACAGCTGATGATGTTCGAATGTATAATTTTTTAAAACACTATGAACTTCCAGTTATAGTTATTGCAACGAAGGTAGATAAGATTTCAAAAAATAAGCGAGTGAATCATTTACAACGTGCAATAAAAAAAATGGATTTAGAAGCAGAAGATTTAATCATCCCATTCTCTTCAGAAACTGGAGAAGGGAAGGATGATGCGTGGAAGGCTATTCAAGGATTTATTTCACGTTGAGACAAATAAAATTGTAGCGGAGAAATAAACCATTATAAGATGAACAATGAATTTTTCTAGGGAGGCTGTCCTACAAGCAAAGGGTCAGACCTCTCAACTACAACATCTAGTAATATTATAATAAACATTAATTGTTGTAGTATAACGAGGTGTCAGACCCTTATGGGACAGTCTCTTTATGCATATTTTAAATAATTAAGCTATTTTTTCTTTAATAGAAAATAACCGCCACCAATAATAAGAATGATTGGCCAAAAGTTGGTCGCTAGAAGAACGATTTCATTAATCCATCCAAACCACTCCGGTTTATCTGTTACAAAAATTGCAAACAAAGAAATAAACAGTAGTATCAATCCGGGAATCAAACCTGATCTAGTTTTTGAATAACTTAGTAAAAAAGCTATTCCAATGATGAGTGGATACATTCCCCAATGGTTTATCCAAAAGGAGTAATGGTTTACGCTATGGAAGTGAAGTCCCAATCCTAATAGGATAGCTCCTGGGAATAAATTTCCGTATTCTTTGGCACCATAACTATGTAGTAGAAATGAGATTCCAATAATGATTAGCAATGTAGGCCATGAGTAAAAATTTGTAAATATGGGTAATTGCAATTGCCTAAATAAGTAAAAAGCACCGATTCCTATTAATAAGTATCCAATAAAAGCATTTTGTTTTCTCATTGCAAACTCCTAGATTAAAATAATTATTAATTAGTATTAATTTCTTGATTATGTATAATGGATATGGTAAAGTACATACGTATTTAATGAAGTGATATAATAAATCTTTCTTACAATATATTACCATAAAGAATTCAAAATCTGTTCAAATTTAAGAGAAAAAACAAAGAATACTCATGTTATAATAAACTATAGTATGATTGTTACGGTTGATGTTTTTGGGGGTAGATGTTATGCACATAATAGTGGTGGGTATAAATTATAGAACCACCCCAGTAGAAATTAGAGAGAATCTCACGTTTGATGAGGACATGCTCACTAATGCCATGCAGATGTTAAATCAAAGAAAAAGCATATTGGAGAATGTGATTATTTCCACATGTAATCGTACAGAGATATATGCAGTGGTTGATCAACTCCATACTGGTCGATATTATATCAAGCAATTTTTAGCTGATTGGTTCGGTATAGAAAAAGAAGCGTTTTCTTCCTATTTAAAGATCTATGAAAATGATGGTGCGATGGAGCATTTGTTTCGAGTAACAAGTGGTTTAGATTCAATGGTGGTTGGTGAGACACAAATATTGGGTCAAATAAAACAATCATTTATGCTTGCACAACAATCAGAGGCTACAGGAACAATTTTTAATGAATTGTTCAAGCAAGCCATTACTCTGGCGAAACGAGCACATAAAGAAACAGAAATCGGAGAAAATGCCGTTTCCGTTAGTTATGCAGCAGTTGAGTTAGCAAAGAAAATCTTTAGTGATTTAACTAGTAAGCATGTGATGATTTTTGGTGCTGGAAAAATGGGTGAGTTAGCTGCCAAAAATTTACAAGGGTCGGGGGTAGGAAAAGTAACGGTACTTAACCGGACACTTGAAAAAGCTCAAGCTTTGGCAAAACAGTTTCAAGGTGAAGCGCAACCAGTTGAAGCTCTTGTCGAAACATTGAAGGATGCAGATATATTAATTAGTTCAACTGGGTCTAATAATTATGTATTAACAAAAGAAGTATTGGCACCCATTCATAAAAAACGAAAAGGTAAGCCCTTATTTCTAGTGGATATTGCAGTACCTCGTGATTTAGATCCGAACTTAGGTGATTTGGATAATGTATTTTTGTATGATATTGATGATTTGCAAGGTGTAGTTGATGCAAACAAAGAAGTAAGAAAAACGGCTGCAACTGCAATTGAACTAATGATTGAGAATGAAATTGTTATGTTTAAAGAATGGTTACAGACGTTAGGAGTCGTACCTGTCATCTCTGCATTAAGAGAACATGCACTTTCTATTCAATCCGAAACGATGAAAAGTATTGAGCGGAAAATTCCTAATCTTACTGATCGTGAAAGAAAAGTGCTGAGCAAACATACAAAGAGTATTATTAATCAATTATTAAAACAGCCAATTTTACAGGCGAAGGAAATTGCTGGAGAGTCTAATGCGGATGAAAATCTCCAATTATTTATGCGAATCTTTGGTATTGAAGATATGGTTCGTGATGAATTAAATAAACAGGAAAAAAATAAAGTTGTTACGGTTAAAAAAAGCGGTGAAATATCACTTCGCTCTGTTAAAAACGCTACAATCAATTAATGGATGCCAAGTGTTCAAAAGTTAAAATAAGTCGGTAATGTTGCTTATATCGACTCTGTTATTGGTCTATCTTTTGTCCTTTTTGGACATTCCTCTGAAAGGATTTCACTAATGCTGGAAATAAGATGGTTGCAAGAGTTAATATTATTCATATATGGAGCAAGTGTATTCGGATATTTTATTGATTTTGTACAGCGTAACCGGAAGGTAAATCAGTTTGCCTTCTGGTTACTTATGATGGTTTGGATATTACAAACCTTTTTTTTGTTATATCAAGTAATAGAAAGACTGAACTTTCCAGTATTCTCTATTTATGATGGTTTGTTTTTTTATGCTTGGATTCTTGTTACATTTTCTTTATTTGTAAATCGTTTCTTTAAGATGGATTTTATCGTTTTTTTTACGAATCTATTAGGTTTCTTTATTATGTTGTTGCATATTACTTCCAATGCATCCAATGGGGAACGAGGGGTAAGGTTATTTGATGAGTTATTGATTGCTCATATTACGCTGGCTTTAACTTCTTATGGTTTTTTTACGTTATCCTTTGTATTTTCAATCATGTTTTTATTGCAATATAAATTATTAAAAAATAAAAAAGGATACCGATGGTTAAGAAGATTAGGTGATTTAGAACGGCTAGATCGACTTTCATTTCAAACCGTTACATTGGGTGTCCCTTCGTTGTTAATTTCTATTATTCTCGGTGTTGTCTGGGCATATTCTTCAGGTGCAGAGTTTTATTGGTACGATATAAAAACAATTGGATCAATCATCGTTCTGTTTGTTTATACTATTTATCTATTTTTAAGGCTCGGCAGGGGATACCAAGGGAAAACTATTTCCATCTTTAATTCAGGTGCATTTTTATTTTTATTAACAAACTTTTTGTTGTTTACTTCATTATCAAATTTTCACTTTCAATTTTGAACAACTCTAATTTAAAATATCAAGATCGGGAGGATCATCCATGAGAAAAATAGTTATCGGTTCAAGGAAAAGTAATTTAGCACTTACACAAACAGAGTGGGTGATTGAGCAACTGAAAGAAATTGGTGCTCCATTTGACTTTGAAATTAAAAAGATTGTGACGAAAGGAGATAAAATTCTTGATGTAACCCTTTCTAAAGTTGGTGGTAAGGGATTGTTTGTAAAAGAAATTGAACAAGCCATGTATAACAAAGAAATTGATATGGCTGTTCATAGTATGAAAGATATGCCGGCAGAAATACCAGAGGGATTAACCATCGGTACAATTCCAGATCGAGAAGATCATCGTGATGCGTTTATTTCGAACGGAAATGTTTTGTTAAAAGATTTACCATCAGGTTCAATTGTGGGAACTAGTAGTTTACGTAGAGGATCACAAATTTTAGTAGCCCGACCAGATCTTGAAATAAAATGGATTCGTGGAAATATAGAAACGCGCCTAAGAAAATTAAAAGACGAAGATTTTGACGCAATTATTCTTGCTGCAGCTGGATTAAGTCGAATGGGCTGGGGAGATGATGTAGTAACAGAATACCTAGACCCTGAAGTTTGTGTTCCAGCTGTTGGGCAAGGTGCACTTGCGATTGAATGTAGAGAAGACGATGCGGATCTAAGAGACTGGTTAGAAAAAATAAGGAATCCAAAAATAACACGAACAGTAACAGCTGAAAGAACCTTTTTACATGAACTGAATGGAGGATGTCAAATACCTATTGGTGGTTATGCCTATTTAGACAACGATGAGGTCGTATTTCTTGGGTTGGTAGCTACTCCAGATGGTAAAACAGTTCTTAAGGAAGAGGTTCGTGGCAACGATCCAGTAGCTATTGGATTAGAAGCAGCTAGCCGAATGAAAAAACAGGGAGCTCAGAAAATCATTGATGATGCGAAAGAGGAGCTTGACCAATAATGGACCTTCCGTTATACGGAAAGAAAATATTAGTTACTCGTGCTAAGGAACAAGCAGATGTGTTTGCACAACAATTAAAGAAAGTAGGTGCAACTCCTATCGTTGCACCTTTACTTACCATCCAACCGCGATTGTTAACTGAAAGCAATAACGTATTGGATAAACTTCACGACTTCACATGGGTGTTCTTTACAAGTGCCAATGGCGTGAAGTTTTTTTTCAAGCAGCTTGAATGGTTAGCTATTCCAACAACAGCTGTCAATCATTTACATATTGCTGTTGTTGGTGAGAAGACGAATAAGATGCTGGAAACCTTTGGATTCACTGCTGATTTTACTCCGGAGTTCTTTCAAGGGAAGAAGATGGTAAAGGAATTTTTTAAAGAATATTCGAAGGAACAGCAAATTTTATTGGTATGTGGAAACCTTTCTAGGGACGATATTCCGAATGAATTACAAAAACATGAGGTGCGCTTTGACCGCTTAGATGTATATGACACGCACATTAATTGGGAAATTCAATCACAGTTAGAGCATGTGTTATTAAAGGAGTCTATTGATGTATTTACCTTTACAAGTCCGTCAACGATTGATGCCTTTGAGACATTAACTAGTCATCTATCAGGGGATATCAACAGGATAAAGCAGACACAATTATGCTTATGTATTGGAACAACTACATTAGAACGAGCAAAAGATGTTAGGTTCAACCATGTCCGTGTTCCGAATGAATTTACGATTGATGGGATGGTTCAAGAATTAATCACGTATTTTAATGAAAAGGTATGGTGAAAATATATGGAAAATCATTCATTTAAGAGGCATCGGAGATTAAGAAATTCAACAAATATGAGGGCATTGGTAAGGGAGACAAAGCTGACTCCGGATGATTTAATATACCCAATATTTGTTGTGGAAGGAAGTAATATTAAAAAAGAGGTTTCTTCTATGCCAGGAGTATTTCAGGTTTCGCTTGATTATTTAACGGATGAGATGAAAGAACTTGTTCAATTAGGGATTCGTTCTGTATTACTTTTTGGGATACCGAAAGAAAAGGATGAAGTTGGTTCTCAAGCCTATTGTGAAACAGGAATTATACAAGAAGCACTTCGGCAAATTAAACAAGATGTACCTGAGTTAATTACTATTGCTGACACATGCTTGTGCGAATACACGTCTCATGGTCATTGTGGTGTTATCCATAATGGAGATGTACACAATGATGAATCACTTGAATTGATTGTTGAAACTGCTATTTCTCAGGCCAAAGCTGGTGCAGATATTATCGCTCCATCGAACATGATGGATGGTTTTGTTACAGCAGTTCGTAAAGGATTAGATAATGCTGGTTTTGAGAATATACCTGTAATGTCCTATGCTGTTAAATATGCATCTTCCCATTATGGACCTTTTCGTGAGGCGGCTGAAGGAGCACCTCAATTTGGTGATCGAAAAACGTATCAAATGGATCCAGCAAACCGTTTAGAGGCCTTTAGAGAAGCGGGGTCTGATATAATTCAGGGTGCTGATTTTTTAATCGTAAAACCAGCTCTATCATATATGGATATTATACGTGATGTAAAAGAACGGTTTAATGCGCCATTGGTGGCTTACAATGTAAGTGGAGAATACGCCATGGTAAAAGCAGCTGCACAAAACGGTTGGATTGATGAAAAGGAAATTGTCTTAGAACAATTAACATCGATGAAACGGGCAGGTGCAGACCTTATTATTACTTATTTTGCAAAAGATGCAGCTAAATGGATAAATCGATAAGAGGAGGTTATAAAGTGAAAAACTTTGAGCAGTCGGTAGATGCTTATAAAGAAGCAGTGGAATTAATGCCTGGTGGGGTAAACTCACCTGTTCGAGCATTTAAATCTGTTGGTATGAATCCTATTTTTATGGAAAGAGGAAAAGGATCCAAAATCTTTGATATTGATGGAAACGAATATATTGACTATGTGTTAAGCTGGGGACCTCTTATCCTTGGCCATGCTGATGAGAGGGTCGTTTCAAAACTAAAAACTGTAACAGAAAATGGAACAAGCTTTGGCGCTCCGACGTTAATTGAAAATAAATTAGCAAATCTATTGATTGAACGAGTACCATCAATTGAAATGGTTCGAATGGTTAATTCTGGAACTGAAGCCACAATGAGTGCCTTACGCCTAGCGCGTGGTTATACTGGACGAGATAAAATACTTAAGTTTGAAGGAAATTATCATGGCCATGGGGATTCCTTGTTAATTAAGGCAGGCTCAGGTGTAGCGACTTTGGGATTGCCTGATAGTCCTGGTGTACCAGAATCGATTGCGAAAAATACAATTACTGTACCTTATAACGATATGGAAAGTGTGGATTATGCTTTTGAACAGTTTGGAGATGATTTAGCAGCAGTTATTGTTGAACCAGTATCAGGTAATATGGGAGTGGTTCCACCAAACAATGATTTTTTACAAAAGCTTCGTGACATCACAGAACAGCATGGAACAGTACTTATTTTTGATGAAGTAATGACCGGATTCCGTGTTGGGTATAACTGTGCCCAAGGTCATTTTGGCGTCACTCCAGACCTGACTTGTTTAGGAAAAGTTATTGGAGGAGGCTTGCCGGTTGGAGCATATGGCGGAAAGCGAGAAATTATGGAAAAGGTAGCTCCTACAGGGGATATTTATCAAGCAGGAACGTTGTCTGGTAACCCATTAGCGATGACAGCAGGCTATGAAACACTCGTTGCAATGACACCAGAAGAGTATGATCAAATCAATGCAAAAGTTGATCGATTAGTAGATGGATATAAGTCTGCAGCAGAAGAATTTAACATTCCTTTACAAGTAAATAGGGCTGGTTCGATGGTTGGATTCTTCTTCAATGAAAATGAGGTCATAAATTATCAATCGGCAAGCGAGTCAAATTTGGAGCATTTTGCTAGTTATTATCGGATGATGATTGAGGAAGGAATTTTCTTGCCACCTTCACAGTTTGAAGGAACTTTCTTGTCAACTGCTCATACCGATAGTGATATTGAAAAAACAATTGAAGCAGCACGAAAAGCATTTAAAAGAATTACATCATAGCAATCATAAAGAGACACTTCTAAAAGGATAACATTTGGAGTGTCTCTTTTTTTATGGTATACAGGAAATTATAAAATGGCTGGCTTATGGATAAATGGCCTAGGTTAGCGACGTCCAGCTCCAGCGCCCAGCGACTAGTGAGACTTCCCTCACCTCCGTACGATAAGTCAACATCGGTTCACTTTGTTCACCGTGTTTCCTTTATCTCCTGCGGTTCAGTCCAGTCCATACGTCGCTACCAGGGCGCTTGCGCTTTTGTTCTTTGGATAATTCTGTAGGCATCCTATTATTGCAAACGCAAAGCTATATGCATAATTCATAATTTTTTTCATATATCTGAAATGAGGGATATGGTACGTATTGCGTATAGATTTTGAGGGGAGGAATTCGTGTTGAGTAATGGAGGTCAAGGAGTTTTTACATTTGATCTATATGAGTCGTTGTGGTTTAAAAAAGGACAGGAAGTAAAGGAAATAATGGGGATTTCACTCGAGCCTGAGATATCTATTCATGATTATGATGATTTTGTTTCTATTCGTGGTGTCATTGAATTAAAAGGAGAATATTTTCAAGTAAACAAGGATGAGGTGGAAGAAGATCAGGTTGTTTCGTTTAATGATCAGTCGAGTCAACGATTTGTTGATCGAGTAGAAAGCTATGAGGATGGAATCAATGAGTTTTTCCATCATTTTCCGGTTGAAGTATCTATTCCTAAATACCGTATTGATGAATTAGATGATGTTATGGTTGGGATAGAGTCATTTGATTATGAGATTCCTGAGCAAAGTCAGCTAAAGCTTAGTGCTACCATTGCTATTCATGGAGTGCAAGATGAAGGTCAACAGGAACTAAGAGAAGAAGAACCAGATGATGATCTAGTTAATTCTGACATTGATTTAGAAGAAGAGTTAATAGAAAAGCCACCAGAGCTTCCTAGTAAAGAAACTTTTGAGTTTGATATAAAAGAAAAAGAAGAGCTTGATAAAAAGGAACCCATGAAAAGTGCTGAATCCATAAAGGATGTTAATTTTGGAAAAGAAAAAGAAGTAGCGTTTGAAAAAGAAGAAAAAACTGCAAAAGCTCCAGAAAAAGATAGGTGGAAATATAAAAAGTCACAATCATTTGCAGAATTCTTTGGAAAGGAAGAGGAACCAAAGGAAGAAAGTGTTGAGGAATATAATGAGGAGGAAGAAATTATTAATATGGAGGAGTCCAGTGAGTTTGAAGAAAGTGTGATAAACTACTCGGCTTATGGTAAAGATGAGTTTCCTGATGATGAAATAGAATCACCTAGAGAAGAAGAAATCAAGCAGGATCCTACTTACTTATTAAATATTTTTGATCATAAAGAAGAGGAAGAGGAAGAGGAACGGTACTCTAGTTTGAAAATGTGTATCGTCCAGGATGATGATACGTTAGATTCGATCGCAGAAAGGTATGAAATTTCTGCTTATCAAATTTCGCAGTCAAATAAACTAATGGATGATGAATTGTCGGTTGGGCAAATATTATATATACCAGTTAAGAGCTAATCAGTCAGTAGCAAACAAGTGAAATCCCTTGCCACAAAGATATGGTGACAAGGGATTTTGTTTCAAGAGAGTAACTTTTTTAGTTTAGTTAAACCATTAAAGGTGGAGTGGATGGAAATGACAAATATAAGTGGCTTAATAGGGCAATACCAAATTGAACCGACTGAGATAATCCCGATAACACGACGAGTTTACAAGGTTCATAGTCATAATTATACGTATGCCTTGAAACGTTCGAGGTTATCAGCCGAATCGTTAAAACGCTGGGAGCACGTATTTGTTCAAGCGAATCAACACCACTTGTCACCAATTTTATCCGTTTATTTAACAAGAACAAATAAGCCGTACATAGTTGATCAACAGCAAATTTATTATCTTTCACCATGGAAAGAAACAAAAAATGATGATAAACCTGAACATGAGTTAGAATCTTTTTTTCATGTCATTGGAGAAATTCACCATAAAACCAGGCAAGAAAAATCTGTAAATTTACAACAAGTCGAGCAATATATATCTCATGAGAAGAAAAAGATCGATGAGTATAGAAAGAAACTCCTTTATCATATCGAGACATTTGAGCGTAAAAGGTTCATGTCACCATTTGAACTTCGGGTATGTATGCAATACCGAGACATAGAGAAGGCTATTTCATTATTAGATGAATGGTACGACTATTATCTTGAGGATATGAAAAGTGATGAAAAAGTCTCCATTTCTCTATGTCATGGTAATTTGCGCCGGTCTCACCAAATTTATCAAGCGAATCAAACTTATTTAATTAATTGGGAGAATACGTTTATTGGAAGTCCCATCGAGGATCTAGGTCGATATTTTTATCAAGAACTGAAGTATCATGATGCTTATATCGATGATGTTAATCAGGCATTTTCTGTATATGAAAAATATAATCCACTTTTAGCAAGTGAGCGTAGCTTGTTAGCGGTTTATTTACTTTATCCGACTAGGTATCTTAAAATAATAGAAAAGTATAAAAGTCAAGCATTTAGAATCAGTCAGCCCTTTCAGATTAAGCAATTAGAGTATGGATATCGTCAGCTTGTTCATGGACTAAAGATTCAACATCATTTGTATCAGGTTCGACAAGAAATAAAGAGAAAAGAATGGGAAGCGCAAAATGATTCAGACGATTAAATCCACTCCAAGTAGAAGGCGAAAAAGATACCAATTAAGATTCCAAGCAGCAATACATCAAAGGTAGTTGGGAAAAAAATGGTTCGAATTGCTTGAAATATTACAATTGGTAATGTACACCTTTCACATACTAACAACCAATATCTTGCCCATGGTGGTAATCGATATCGATAAAAGCGTGCCATACTCTCACCTCTCCCTTTCCTTTTGGTGTATTCTATGCTTAAATATTATATAATTGTGCATAAAAATAAATGAATATGTAGGATGGAACGTTCTTTTTTTAACTTAAAACAAGTGGCTATTGACTTATATGTGATTTTTTGGATAAAATAACAAATATAAATAGATGAAATGCCATGATGAGGAAGAGTACAAAGTAAATACCTAAAGAGAGGGAAATCGTCAGCTGAAAGGTTTCCTAGGAGCATTTTCTTTGGAAGGTCGCCTCGGATGCAGCTTCTTTGAATCATAGTAGAAGAAGCCGGTTAAATGCCGTTATGTTCATGAGTGTGCAGATGAGATGGAGAATGGATTCTTATTCTGCAAATGAAGGTGGTACCACGGAAATAATCCTTTTCGTCCTTTTTGGATGAAGAGGTTTTTTTAATGGCAAAAATGGAGATAACCATGGTATAGATAAAGGAGGATTTTAGATGGAGGAAAATAAAGAGGTATCATTACCGCCCAAGTATGATCCTACTGCAGTGGAAAAGGATCGTTATACATTTTGGGTGGATGGAAAGTATTTTGAAGCGAGTGGTGACAAGGAAAAAGAGCCATTTACTATCGTAATTCCACCACCGAATGTTACTGGAAAACTTCATATCGGGCACGCTTGGGATACAACATTGCAGGACATTATTACAAGAATAAAACGTATGCAGGGCTATGATGTGCTGTATTTGCCAGGGATGGATCATGCAGGAATAGCAACACAAGCGAAAGTGGAAGCAAAGCTCCGTGAACAAGGACAAAGCAGGCATGATCTTGGAAGAGAAAAGTTCCTTGAAAAAGCATGGGATTGGAAGGAAGAGTATGCTAGCTTTATTCGAGAACAATGGTCTAAATTAGGATTAGGTGTGGATTATTCCAGGGAACGCTTTACATTGGACGAGGGATTATCAGATGCGGTACGTGAAGTATTTGTAAAGCTTTACGAAAAAGACTTAATTTATCGTGGTGAATATATTATCAACTGGGATCCGGCAACGAAAACGGCCTTATCTGATATAGAAGTAGTTTATGAAGAGGTACAGGGTCACTTTTATCATATGAAATATCCATTAGAAGATGGCTCTGGTCATATAGAGGTGGCAACCACTCGTCCAGAAACGATGCTTGGAGATACAGCCGTTGCAGTACATCCAGATGATGATCGATACAAGAAATTAATTGGTAAAAAGGTAATTTTGCCAATCGTTGGTCGTAAAATAGAAATCGTTGCTGATGATTATGTAGATATGGAGTTTGGTTCTGGTGCTGTTAAAATTACACCTGCTCATGATCCAAACGATTTTGAAATTGGAAATCGTCATAACCTTGAACGGGTATTAGTTATGAACGAAGACGGAACGATGAATGAAAATGCTGATAAATATCAAGGGATGGACCGTTTTGATTGTCGAAAGCAAATTGTTAAAGATTTACAGGATGAGGGAGTTCTTTTCAAAATTGAAGAACACATGCATTCCGTTGGCCATTCCGAGCGTAGCGGCGCCGTTGTAGAACCGTATCTTTCTACCCAATGGTTTGTGAACATGCAGCCATTGGCAGATGCAGCAGTGGATTTACAAAAACAGTCTGAGGAAGAAAAAGTAAACTTTGTTCCAGATCGTTTTGAACGAACCTATTTACATTGGATGGAAAACATTCGCGACTGGTGTATTTCTCGTCAATTATGGTGGGGTCATCGTATTCCAGCTTGGTATCATAAAGAGACTGGTGAAGTTTATGTAGGGAAAGAGGCACCTTCAGACATAGAAAACTGGGTACAGGATGATGATGTGTTAGATACATGGTTCTCATCTGCCTTATGGCCTTTCTCAACGTTAAATTGGCCAAATACAGACGATGAAGACTTTAAGCATTTCTTCCCAACCAATGTATTGGTTACTGGCTATGACATTATCTTTTTCTGGGTTGCACGAATGATCTTCCAATCGATTGAGTTTAATGATCAACGTCCATTTAAAGATGTTTTAATCCATGGATTGGTTCGAGACGCAGAAGGTCGAAAAATGAGTAAATCACTCGGTAACGGTGTGGATCCGATGGAGGTTATCGAGAAATACGGTGCTGATTCCTTAAGGTATTTTCTATCAACAGGCTCTACTCCAGGCCAAGACCTTAGATTCCAATGGGAAAAGGTTGAGTCAACCTGGAACTTCATTAATAAAATTTGGAACGCATCCAGGTTCGTGTTAATGAATCTAGGTGATTTAAATAAAGAAAGCATCGATTTATCTGGTAAGAAATCTGTTGCAGATAAATGGATTTTAACCAGATTAAATGAAACGATAGAGCAGGTAAATAAAAACGTTGATAAATATGAGTTCGGTGAAGCAGGAAGACACTTGTACAATTTTATTTGGGATGAGTTTTGTGATTGGTATATCGAAATGGCTAAACTACCTTTATACGGAGAAAATGAGGACGAGAAGCATACGACCCGATCTGTATTAGCTTATGTATTAGATAACATTATGCGTATGCTTCACCCGTTTATGCCATTTGTAACAGAAGAAATTTGGCAGCAGCTACCACATGAAGGAAGTTCGATAACAAGAGCAGAATGGCCAAAAATAAGACAGGACCTGCATGATTCAGAAGCGGCTGAAGAAATGAAGCGCCTTGTTGAAATTATTCGATCCGTACGTAATATTAGGGCAGAAGTTAATACACCAATGTCTAAACAGATTCAATTACTGATTCAAGCAAAGGACGATAAGGTTGTTGAACAGTTGAGCGAAAATCGTCATTATTTAGAAAAGTTCTGTAATCCGAGTACACTGACAATTGCGACTGATGTTGTTGCGCCAGAAAAAGCAATGTCTGCTGTTATTACAGGTGCTGAAATTTACCTTCCTCTTGAAGGTCTAATTGATGTTGATAAAGAAATTGAACGACTAAATAATGAATTAGAAAAATGGTCAAAAGAGGTTAACCGTGTACAAAAAAAATTATCAAACGAAGGATTCGTGAAGAAAGCTCCGGAGAAAGTGGTAGAAGAAGAACGACAAAAAGAAAAAGATTACTTGGATAAGCGAGCAAAGGTTGAGGCAAGAATAAAAGAGTTACAATCGTAGTAGTATGTGTTCAAATAGAAGTTCGTGGCCGGACTTTTTGAACATCCTCTAAAAGTAAATGTTAAATACGAGGCTGTCCCAAAAGCAAAGGGGACAGCCTCGTATTCTGCTTTATCGGAGTTTTTCTTCGATATAATCAATGATATGTTCTGCCACGTTTATACCAGTTGCACGATAGGTTCCTTGGATATGGGGATTCGAATTAACCTCGCAAATGATAGGATCACCATTTTTTCCAAACAATAAATCGACCCCAGCAAAATCTGCACCGATTGCTGATACTGCTTCTATCGCTAACTCACATTGCTGTTTAGTGGGGGTATATTGTTCTGTCGTTCCACCCGCCTGCACATTAGCCCGGAAATCATTATTAGCTTTCCGCAAAATGGAGGCAACTACCCGTTTTCCAACAACATTCAGCCGAACATCTCTACCAACGCTTGTAGAAATAAACTCTTGAATAACGAAAGGCTTTTCTTTTATTTCATTTAGTTTTTTTGTAAACTCCTCTGTGTTTTTAATCAAATACACCTGCTCACCAAAAGAACCGTATGCCTCTTTGATAACAAAAGGATAGTCTAGCTGCTGTTCGAGCATAAGAAAGCTTTCCATGTCTATTTCTTCTACACCTGGAAATATTTTTGGTGAAATAAAGGATTTTGGAATTGGAAGCTTATGCTGAACTAATCGTTGGTACGTATCTATTTTGTTATCGCATATTTCAATGACGGAAGAAGAATTAAACACAGGAATATTCATAGCTTCTAATTGTCTCGCTAAAGGAATATCCTTGTCGTTAAAAATAACAAAATCTGGATTTTTCAGTAACACAGTTCGGATCAGTTGATTTTTATTTTTAGAAAGCTCAGCAAACAGTGAATTATTTTTAACGATGTCGATTGTAATTCCTTTTTCCAAGCCCGCATTTCTTATCCATTTAGCAAAATTTATAAACGTGTCTCCTGGTAAGTGCCCATTGTAAATGACCCATCCGTACATTATATATTATCCTTTCTGAACGATAGTTTTATTTCCTGTAAAAATAAATGCAATTAGCTGTAGGAGTAAAATCTAGTGCATGTTTCTAATCTATTTTAGCAAGTGTATAATGAAATGGAAATAACGGTGAAACATGGACAACTGTGATAAAAGTATTTACATTATTCTAAGCTATTAATTCTTTCTGTTAAGAGGTAGATAAACGATGAAAATGGAAACCATTCAAGAAGTGTATAATTTTCTCCAGTCAAGGAGGCAACTTGGAATAAAACCAGGTTTGTCACGTATAGAAGCAATGCTTGATTATTTTGGGCAGCCTGATAAAAAACTTACATTCATACATATTGCTGGAACAAATGGGAAGGGTTCTACGCTAGCTTTCTTAAGTCAGGTCTTAAAGGATAGTGGCTATAAGGTAGGGGCCTTCACTTCACCTCATGCCCTTTTACAAGATCATTTCCAAATTAATCAACAGTCTATCGATAGTTATTCGATTGTTCACTTAGTGAATTTAATGAAACCAATCATTGATTTGCTAGATCAAAAAAATAATCCTCCGTCAGAATTTGAAATTCTAGTTATGATGGCAACCCTTCATTTCTATTATGAAAAAGTAGATATTGTTCTTTTTGAAGCTGCCATGGGTGGAAGAGAAGATTGCACAAACTTTATCAATCCCATCCTAACAATCATTACTAATATTGGACTGGACCACGTAGAGTTCCTAGGAAATTCATATGAAGAAATCGCAAAACATAAAGCAGGAATCATCAAGAAAGATGTACCGTTAGTAGTCGGTGAAACTAAATCAGAGACAATGGCTATTATAAAAGCTGAGGCGGACGACAAGGCTGCACCAGTCATTCAATATCAAAAGGATTTTTCAGTCAAATGTACTCAATTAAATGCAGAAATGGAAGAGTCGTTTCTTTTTCATTCCAATAACTATTCAATTCCTATATCTTTGACAATGAAAGGGAAACATCAAGTAATCAATGCATCGCTAGCATGTATGGCTCTGATCATTTTAAAGGAACGAGGATTGACTATAAGTATCAAGAACATTCAACACGGTCTTTATCGTACCTCTCATCCTGGAAGGTTCGAAGTAATTAGTAGAAAACCTACAGTCATTCTTGATGGTGCCCACAATTTAGAAGGTGTAATTACAATGATTCAGACGATAAACGAATACTATCCGAATCACAAAAAGTTACTTTTATTTGCGGCATTCAAGGATAAGCCTTTAGATCCGATGATTAAAAGAATGGATGAAGTGTTTGATAAAGTGATGTACACTAGCTTTCATCATCCAAGAGCTGAAAGGGCAGAGGCATTGTATCAATTGTCTCATCATAATGTTAAGAGAATAATACCTTCATGGGAGAACTTTCTACAGGAGTATATTAAAAACGGTGATGATGAAGCTATTTTATGTGTTACAGGATCCTTAAATTTTATTCAAGTAGTTCGAACTTATTTTGTGAGTTGATTGAAATTATGATATGTTTGAACTAACAAATGGTCGGATTTTCCCATGATTTTCTTATGTTATGCAATTTTTATTTCTATTTAATGCTTTTGTCCTTGATTCTTTAGAACCGCATCCGGTTGGTTTCCAAACAATAAGGTCGAAACAAGGAAGCAATCGATGAAAAATTAAGTGAAACGAACAGCTACTAGTGAAAGTGGAATGAGGGGATACTGGTGCAAAGAAGAAAAAAATTAGGTGACTTATTAAAAGAATCTGGCTTCATTACGGAAGAACAAATAGAGGAAACGTTACAGAAGAAAAAAGAGGGACAAAAATTAGGGGATGCATTATTAGACAGAGGGCTTATAACAGAACAACAGCTAATCGAGGTCCTGGAATTCCAATTGGGAATACCTAGTGTAGCGCTTTATCGTTATCCTATTGATGCAGCATTAGTGAAACTTGTACCAAAAGAATTTGCTAGAAAGAATTTGCTAATTCCTGTTTCTCAGCAGGACAATACCATTACGGTTGCGATGCGAGATCCAATGGATTATTATGCAATTGATCATCTGGAATTATCAACTGGGTTTCAAATTTCTCCTGTGATTGCCACTAAAGATGATATACTCCAAGCAATTAACAGGTACTACAACATTAATGATATGGAAACGGAAACGATTGCCACTTCCGAAGAAGATGATGCGCCTGCAATAAGAATTATCGATCAATTACTACAAACAGGTGTGACGTTAAAAGCGAGTGATATTCATATTGATCCAAATGATACCAATATCCTTATTCGATACCGAGTGGACGGGATCTTGCGTACTGAGCGAGCAATTCCAAAAGATATGCAAAATTCGTTAACAGCAAGAGTTAAAATACTTGCCGATTTAGATATTACTAAAACGAGACTCCCGCAGGATGGGCGTATTCGAACAACGATTGATCAAGTTCCAGTAGATTTGAGAATAGCTACATTACCAACTGTATTTGGAGAAAAGATTGTTATCCGAATTTTAGATTTGGAAAATGTGTTGAAAAGCTTACTCCAGCTAGATTTTAGTGAAGATAATTATGAAAAATATGTAAAGCTTATTGAGCAACCATCTGGATTAATTTTATTGACAGGACCAACTGGATCAGGAAAAACTTCAACATTATATGCTTCTATTAATCATTTAAATAGGGAAGAAGTTAACATTATGACGATTGAAGATCCGGTTGAATATCAATTAGATGGAATTAACCAAGTACAAGTGAACAACTCGGTTGGACTATCGTTTGCAACGGGGTTACGGTCGATTTTACGTCAGGATCCTAACATTATTATGGTCGGTGAAATCAGAGATACAGAAACTGCTGAAATTGCAATCAGAGCATCTTTAACAGGTCATTTAGTTTTTAGCACACTCCACACGAATAGTGCAGTTGCTGCTATTCCACGGCTAATTGATATGGATATCGAACCTTACTTAGTTGTATCTTCTTTATCCGCAATCATGGCACAGCGGCTTGTGAAGTGTATTTGTCGAGATTGTAAAACGGCAAGATCAATTACGGACATGGAAAAGAAGCTGCTGAATAGGCACAGCATTGAATTGAACGAGATTGCTTATGGGAAAGGATGTAATAGCTGTCAGCATACCGGATACAAAAGTAGAATGGCTATTCATGAATTAATTGTTATAGATGATGATATTCGACAAATGATGATGAATAACCAATCAATAACCGAAATTCGTCAGTATATTAGGAATAATGGCTTGAAATTTTTAGTAGATGACGGTTTAGCAAAAGTGAAACAAGGGTTGACGACAATTGAAGAAGTACTAAGAGTAGCATCAGATATGTAGGAGGATAAAAAGATGGATCATTTGGAAGGGTTAGTACGAGAAGCATTTGGTATGTCTGCATCAGATATTCATTTGACTGTGGGCATTCCTCCTGTGTTTCGTATTCATGGGGATTTACAAACACACGGAGACAACGTGTTGACGCCACAGGACACAGAGGTAATGGCAAGGACAGTCATTCCTGATCATAAATGGAGCCAGTTTGAAGAGAATAGAGAGCTGGATTTTTCGTATAGCATTCCAGGACTATCTCGTTTTCGTATCAATGCCTTTTTTCAAAGGAATTGTATTTCTTTAGCCATTCGTGTAGTCCCAAAGGAGATTCCTAGCTTGGAAGATTTACATATGCCGGAAGCGTTAAAAAAAATAGCACAAAGTAATCAAGGATTAGTGCTTGTGACAGGCCCGACCGGAAGTGGGAAAAGTACAACACTTGCTGCAATGATTGATTATATGAACAAAACAATGAAGAGACATATTATTACATTAGAAGATCCAATTGAGTACCTACATTCTCATCAACATTGCGTTATTGACCAACGGGAGGTTGGTTTTGATACGCATAATTTCGCAAATGGATTACGGGCATGCTTACGTCAAGATCCGGATGTTATTTTAGTAGGAGAAATGCGCGATTTAGAAACAATTTCTACTGCTATCACAGCAGCAGAAACAGGACATTTAGTTTTGGGGACATTACATACGACAGATGCAGCTTCGACGATGGATCGAATCATAGACGTATTTCCGTCCCATCAAAAAAGCCAAATTCGCATTCAATTAGCCAATGTATTACAAGCAATTATTTCACAACGCCTCTTTCAAACAGCAGATTATTGTGGAAGAAGAGCGGCAACAGAAATATTACGTAATACGACCGCGATTAAAAATTTAATTCGTAATGAAAAAATGCATCAAATCCCCACATTTATGCAAAGTTCAAAGGATCACGGGATGCATACGATGGCAATGGATATTAAACAGTTATTACAAAATGGTATCATTACAGAGGATCATGCAATTCCTTATATACGAAAGGGTGATTAGTATGGCATATTTTCGTTATAAGGGAAGAAATAATAGTGGAAAACGAAAGGTTGGGAAGCTGAAAGCTGAAACAGAAAGAGATGCCATTTCCCAGTTAAAACGTGATGGAATTGTTGTATTTGATATTCGTGAATTAAATAGCGTGCTTTATAAGGAAATCAACCTAGGGATTCAATTAGGAAACAAAGTAAAAAAGCGAGATTTTATTATATTTCTTAGGCAATTCGCCACACTGGTTGATGCTGGTATTTCCTTAGTGGAATCTGCAACGATTTTAGAAGATCAAACCGAAAATAAACATTTAAAACATGCATTAACTGGGGTTATTGACCAATTAGAGGCAGGACAATCATTATCTGAATCAATGAAAAAGTACCCATCTATTTTTCCTGAACTTCTCGTTAATATGGTTCATGCAGGAGAAGTTAGCGGTAATTTAGATGAGATTTTAGAGAATATGGCAGATTATTATGAAAAGCAATACGAACAACGGCAAAAAGTTATTACTGCACTTACTTATCCAATGGTAGTTGGGATCGTCTCGTTATTTATCACCATTTATTTATTAGCATTTGTTGTACCGACATTTGTAAACATGTTTGTTTCCATTGGAGAAGAAATTCCTTTATATACAGCATTTGTACTTCGTATTAGCAGTTTTTTACAGTATTTTTGGTGGATGATTCCATTATTATTTGTAGGATTTGTTGTTCTTAATAAATACCTCGCTACTAAACCTAATTATGCGTATCGTTTAGATTCTATCAAAATGAAAATTCCTCTTTTTGGTAATATGGTGAAAAAAGCAGCTTTGGCACGAATGACTCGGACATTAAGTTCTTTGCTGCACAGCTCTGTACCTATTGTTGAAGCGGTGAAGATTACGGAAAACGTAGTTGATAGCAGTGTGATAAAACATGTATTACAGAAAAGTCAGTTGTCGTTAGAAGAAGGAGAGTCTATGGCCATTCCAATGAAAAAGCATTGGGTATTTCCAGCGATGGTTACAGAAATGATTGCAGTAGGAGAGCAGACTGGTGAACTAGATGAAATGCTTCATAAGGTGGCAAACTTTTATGAGATGGAACTGGACAATGCTGCTGAAAAATTAAAAACGCTGATTGAGCCCTTATTAATTATTTTTATAGCGGTAGTTGTTGGTTCAATAGTTCTAGCAATAATATTACCTTTATTCGCTGTATTTGATACGTTTTAATTAAAATCTAGTATAAAAGTAGTAGACAAAGAATAGTAATATAGAGTACGATATTAATATAATATATAAAACAGAGAGCAACGATCTTCCATCTGTATGTGGGCACTTAGGTGGTTGGGAGCAAGTAGTGCAACCGGCTGGCTATTACATATAGTGAGTCTTTTTTTGTAATTTACCAAAATATTCAAAATATATAAATGTATGAGGGGGAGTTAGAAGTTGTTGATTAAAAAAATAATGAACAAGTTCAAGGAACAAAAAGGTTTCACGTTAGTAGAGTTATTGGCAGTTATTACGATTTTAGGAATTATTGTTGCAATTGCTGTACCGAGTATTGGAAATGTGATTGATAATGCTAGAGAAGATGCAGAGGAAATCGACGAAGAGATGGTAATTGAGGCTGCGAGGTTAGCGCATATTCAAGGTGAGGTAGATTTGGATGACGTGGGAGATGGTTCTGAGAATGGATTTTTGATCTCCACTCTCAAAAATGAAGGTTATTTAGACGTTGATGATACAGATGCTTACAGTGATGATGCTGATTATGTTGAAATCGATGATAATGAGTATACTTATGTTAATGATTAAATTATGGAGATCCCTCTTGCAGGGGTCTCTATACATATAAACAGGAGAATAACTTATGCAAACTTTCTATCTTATCTATTTTTTTGTGACTGGAACGGTATTCGGTTCCTTTTTTAATGTTGTCGGCTTGCGAGTCCCAAACAAACAGCTCTTTCAATCACAACGTTCGTACTGCCCTCACTGCTCCCATACACTTCGATGGTATGAACTAATCCCAATTCTCTCCTTTATCCTCCAATTCGGAAGGTGTCGCCACTGTAAACGTCATATTTCTAGTATTTACCCAATCATTGAGTTTATGACAGGTGTCCTATTTGCGTACAGCTTTTTGCATTTTGGCTTTCAAATAGAATTACTTCTATCATTGCTACTCCTGTCATTATTGTCTATTATTGTAGTATCAGATACTAAATATATGTTGATTCCAGATAAAATCTTACTTTTTTTCCTGCCACTTTTTATAATTCTTCGTTTTATTGAGCCTTTAGACCCGTGGTGGTCAAGTGTGTTTGGAGCGGTCGTTGGGTTTGGACTTTTGGCAATAATTATTATCGTTAGCCGTGGTGGTATGGGCGGTGGAGATATGAAGCTATTCGGATTACTTGGGATTGTGTTGGGAATATCTAAAGTATTGGTAGCCTTTTTCTTAGCAACACTAATTGGTGCAATTGTTAGTGGGATTTTAGTAGGAGTTAAACTGGTGGATCGAAAAAAAGCAATTCCGTTTGGTCCTTATATTGTAATAGGAACCATTGTGGCTTATTTTTTTGGCGACAAGGTGATTGATTGGTATCTTTCAATTTTTTTCTAAAGTAGGTGACATCATTGATTACTAGGATGAAAAAACACGTGAATCTAATTATTAAGGATCAAGTGATTCGGTATGTAGTTTCAACTGGCTCCTCCTTTGATGACGTGATTGATTATGGAGAAAGGTTTTTTCAGGAAAACATTATTGAAGACGGAAAAATTATTAATGAGAAAGCATTTAATGCCGTATTAGACCGTTTAATAAGGGACAAAAAATGGAAAAACAAACCACTATATTTTTGTGTTCCGGATGCTGCAATTTCGATACGAGAGCAAATGGTTCCGAAAGGTTTGACGAAAGATGAAATCAAACAGTATATAATGATGGAGTTAGACGAAAGTATTCGATTACCGTTTACAAACCCAGCCATTGATTTTGAGATTATCGGGGAAGAAGATGAACAAACGAAAATTCTTCTTTTTGCTTATCCAAAGGAACGATTAGAATCCTATGTCAACCTCTTTGTTAATCTTGGCCTAAAGCCAATTGTGGCAGACATTTCTTCGTTGTCGATCTTTCGGTTGTATTTTACATTGGATTTACCGTCTGCGAAAGAGCATCTTTTATCTGTTCAATGGGATAAGGATTCTATCGTATTAACAGCATTTAATCAAAATAAGCCAGTTTTTACTAGGTATATTAAATCTTCTTTAGATGCAGGGGGATGGACATGGGATGTTCAGGAAAACGAGCTTATCTGGTCAGATAAAAAAATCTCATTAGAAGCATATGAAGAAGAACAGCTAACGAAGGTTGAACGGTTTATGGATTTTTATCAATATTCAGTCATGCATGGTAATGATCAAATTACAAAGGTCTTATTGTCTGGGGATTATCCTTATTTGGAACGAGTAAAGGCTTTATTATCGGAACGTTTTACTGGGAGTATTGAATATATGGCATTGTATGAGGAAAGGTTTCATGCACCAGGAAAATATGCAGATGTCGTAGGCTTGGCAATCAAAAAGTATTAAAAAGCTTGTGATGAGGAGAAAAGAAGATGGTAGTAGAAATAAACTTTTTGCAAAAGGAAAAAAATAAGCAAATCGTTCCTAGTTTTTTAGGAATAGCCTGTCTTTTTCTTATATTGTCAGCCGCAACCCTTTTATATATTCAATATGAATCAGCTGTTCAGCAAAGAAATGACCTTCAACAGCAACTGGATGCCACTGTTCAACAAACAACAAATGATCAAAGTGCAAATGACCTTGATCGTTTACGACAACAATTCAGTCAGCAGGTTGATCAACTTCGTTCACAAGTATTCCCTTCAACTACTTTGTTAGACCGCATGGTTGCTTTATTACCTGCAACCGGTTATTTTGAGAGCTACACATTTGATGCTAGTACCGGGCTAGAAATTGTTGTGAAAGCGAATGATTTGATGGAAATAGCTGCTTATACCTCTGCACTGGAAAGAGAGGCTTATATAACCAATGTGGACGTAGCTTCAATTCAAGGAAGACAAGAAGCGTCTAATCAGAATGTTTATATTGCTTCCTACATAATCACAATTAATAATCAAAGTTGGATAAAGGAGGCAAACTAAAATGTCACGAAAACAGCCTCTTTATCTATTAATAGGTATCGTTATTTTTACGTTGCTTTTATTTAGCTATGGTTACTATTATCATGTGCTACCAGTTAAAAAAGAAGCTGATAATTTAACGACACAGCTAGAAATACAAAAACGTTTACTGGATGAACAAAAAACGGAAGAAAATGCTATATCTACGTCTACAAATCTGCAAAGGCAGTTGCCAGTGAAAAAAGCGATTGATCAATTATTAGTCGAGTTAAGTAATATAGAAGATAAGACAAATAATATAATCACTAATTTTGTCATAGACAATAATAGTTCGACAATAACTGATAAAAACAGTGATGATATGCTCATTTCCGATCAATTGAAAAAAGTAGGATTTGAATTAGAAGTTACAGCTCCGGACTATCGTCGTTTTCGTGCTTTTTTAACAGAGTTAGATCAATTAGAAAGAATTATAAATATTCACAGCTTTCAGTTTGGATCAGGTTCTAATAATATAATGACCTATAGTGTCAGTTTCTCTGCTTATTACAATCCATCTTTTGAAAAGTTACTAGAGGAAGCACCTGTTATTGATTACGAAGAACCTGCTCAGAAAACAGTACCGTTGGAAAGATTCAATTAAGATAGGAAGAATGGAATTATTTGTTGTAATCTAGCAAATACCATTTGACAAACCTCGTCTTACTTTTTAGACATGCTGTGATAGAGTTGAATAAACTCTATTAGAAGCGAGGGGAGCAAGTGGACAACTATAAAACAATTTCAATTAAGTTGAACGGAAAAGAATCAACCATTCCTAGTAATAACGGGCAAAAAAATGATTCGTTAGAGTCTTCTTATCAAGAACAAGCAGCTTCAATAGAAAATAGCTATGAGCCGGACGATTTAGTAGAATACGAAAAAAAACATAATTCTGGAGATATTGATGAATGGCTTAATCTGAACAGACCTATAAAGTCTCATAAAAGGATACCTCCAGTATTTAAGGTTTTTGGCTTTGCTGCTATTTCTGCGACCCTAATTGGTGTATCATTAGGTTTTATTATGCTTCGAATGTTTGCTGGGATTGATAATGAAGGGGTAGAGGCTGCGCAATCGACAGAGATAAACCCGCCGGCTGTAACTTCTACAAATGAAGCTTCTAATCAAACGACAGAGGAATCCAATCCAGGTAATTCTGCTTCAACAACTGCTCTTACATTAGATGGGATGGAAGCATATATTGTACAAGGTGGTGTTTTCTCATCAATGGATCAAGCACAGGTATGGCAACAGCATTTCGATTCTGTAGGTATTCCAACGATGATTTGGGAGAATGGTGATGAGTACCGAATCTTTGCAGGTATCAGTGATAGCGAGGTCTATCTGGATGAAAAGGTCTCTGGAATGTCTAATGTTGATCTTGAACTTTATATTAGACCTTGGCAAACAGATGGATTTAGTGTAGATGTTTCGTCTAGTGCTGCTGATTGGTTAGAAGGTTTCCTAATGAACTGGAACAGCACTTTAAGCTTAATCAATCAGGATTCCAGTCATTCGGAACTTGCTACAACTTGGGAGCAGTGGTTGGAAAAAACACCAGATACAGAAAATAGCTTATTACAAGGTTTGAGTGAAGAAGCAAAAGCATTTGTTGAAGTAGTTAATGATGATGCCAGCATGAATCAGTTACAAATTCAACTACTGCATATGTGGAAAGCCTATACGAATATCGGAAAGGAATAAGTAGGTTGTTTACTTACTTATTCTTTTTTTATGTAGAGTGAGATAAACTTTTTAAAAATAACTAAGGAAAAATAGAATTTTTATGATATAAAGGTTCACTATACTAATAAAATGTCAAGTTGTTGAAGTAGTTAATAATGAGTAAAATAAGGATTAACGAATAGATGAAAGGAGAAAAAGAATGGCGGAGTTAGTTTTGGCATCTGGTTCACCAAGAAGAAGAGATTTATTAGAACAGGTTGGTTTTTCTTTTGTTGTTCGTTCTACAAATATTGATGAATCATTTGTAACAGCTGATGACCCTAAGGCATTAGTGGAAAGTCTAGCCCAACGTAAAGGACAAGCGATATCATTGAAGGAAAAACAAGTAGTACTTAGTGCTGACACAGTCGTATGCTATGAGGGGAATGTATTAACAAAGCCGGACAATGATGACCAAGCTTTGCAGATGTTAAACATGTTAAATGGCAAGGAACATCAAGTATATACAGGTGTAATGATTCGATCCTTGTCTGAAGAAGTTATTTTTTCTACGGTTACGAATGTTGAATTTTGGAATGTACCTGAACAAGTATTATTACAGTACATGAACACAGGAGAACCCTTTGATAAGGCAGGGGGTTACGGTATCCAATCAGTAGGAGCATTTTTGGTAAAACAAATCAGAGGAGATTATTTCAATGTAGTTGGTTTACCAATATCAAGAGTTGTACAAGAATTAATTCGGTTTCATATTTATCCATCGTTTTTTAAATAAAATGATAAAGGAGATATGTATATGGCAAATGGCAACATGTCGATGAAGGACGTTCCAAAGCAAGATCGACCAAGGGAAAGGTTATTGGAGTATGGCCCAAGCAATTTATCTAATCAAGAATTATTAGCCATCCTATTAGGAACTGGTACAAAAGAAGAGTCCGTCAACACGTTAGCCCAGCGAGTGTTAATGCATTTTGAAGGCTTGAGCTTACTACGTGACTCAACGATTGAAGAGTTGACTGCAATTAAAGGAATTGGTGCGGTAAAAGGAGTGCTTATCTTGGCTTCGATTGAACTTGGAAAACGAATGCATCAATTTAAAGTCCATGAACGCTATGTTGTAAGAAGCCCAGAAGATGGAGCAGATTATGTTATGGAAGAAATGAGAAACTTAAATCAAGAACATTTTGTTTGCCTGTTTCTGAACACTAAGAATCAAATTATACATAGGCAAACGATCTTTATCGGCAGCCTTAATGCCTCAATCGTCCACCCACGAGAAGTATTTCGTGAAGCAGTTAAGCGCTCCGCAGCCTCTATTATATGCGCACACAATCACCCCTCTGGAGATCCATCCCCATCACAAGAGGACATCCATGTAACAAAACGATTATCTGAATGTGGTAAAATGATCGGTATAGAATTATTAGATCATTTAGTTATTGGTGATCACAAATTTGTGTCATTAAAAGAAAAAGGATATTTATAATACTATCTATTTTCATCATTTTTTCGTATAATTATTATCAAAGCTGTTAGCGCCATTCACAAGGTAATTGCTTGTAAGTGGCGCTTATTCTCATTACATAATTCGACGAAGCAAAAACACAAGGATGTTAGCAGAGAAAAAGTAATGTTGGCTTTTTTTGTATGTTATGATAGGAAACGTTATAGAAAAACTAACACTAACATATAGGTATTAACAATAGAAAATTTAAGATAGCTTTTGGAAAGGGAGATTTCTTTGGCAAGATTTAGTTTTTCACAAGACTTAGGGATAGATTTAGGTACAGCAAATACATTAGTTTTTGTTAAAGGGAAGGGTATTGTCGTTCGTGAACCATCTGTTGTGGCTACTAATAAAACAACTGGAGAGATTGAAGCAGTGGGTAGTTCTGCCAAAAATATGATTGGAAGAACACCGGGAAATATATCTGTCATTCGACCGATGAAAGATGGAGTTATTGCTGATTATGATACAACAGCTGCAATGATGAAATATTATATTAAACAAGCTCAAAAAAATAGGTCATCCTTTGCCAAGCGGCCAAACGTCATGGTTTGTGTTCCGTCTGGAATTACCATGGTGGAAGAGCGTGCTGTTCTGGATGCAACAAAACAGGCTGGTGCAAAAGAAGCATTTCCGATCGCGGAACCCTTTGCAGCGGCAATTGGAGCCGGATTACCAGTTTGGGAACCAACTGGAAGTATGATTGTGGACATTGGTGGAGGGACGACAGATGTTGCTGTCATTTCCTTAGGTGGAATTGTTAAAAGTCAATCGATTCGAATAGCTGGGGATGACATGGATGATTCGATTATTCAATATGTTCGAAAACATTATAATCTGATGATTGGGGAACGTTCCGCCGAGTCCATTAAAATGGATATTGGATCAGCAGGAAAACCACAGCAAAACGAAGAAATGGACATCAGGGGAAGGGATTTATTAACTGGTTTACCAAAAACGATTACGATTACAGCTAAAGAGGTTGCTGTGTCACTAGAAGATACTGTTTCATCGATTGTAGAAGCAGTAAAAATGACATTAGAAAGAACCCCACCAGAATTAGCAGCCGACATCATGGATCGCGGGATCGTTTTATCCGGTGGTGGCGCACTTTTAAAACATCTTGATCAAGTAATAAGTGACGAGACAAAAATGCCTGTGTTTGTAGCAGAGGAGCCACTCGATAGTGTTGCAATTGGGACCGGTAAATCATTGGATTATATTCAACACTTTAAATCTCACCCTAATGTATCGTCACGCTCTACAATGGAATAAGTAGGTGTAATTGGATGTCTTTTTTTCGCAGAAAACGACTATTTACCATCCTTATAGGTTTTATCATCCTAGTTGGACTAATCGGATTCTCATTAAGAGATCGGGATGATTTGTCTACATTTGAACAGTTTTTGCATGATACAGTTGGGTGGCTTCAAAGCATTGTTCATGTACCGGTAGAATTTACAACTAGTTTTTTCTCCAATATCGATGATATACGTAATACTTATGATGAAAATCAAATATTAAAGTCACGTTTAAATGAATATAAAAATTTAATTTATGAAGTACAAGAACTCCGCCAAGACAATGAGGATCTTAGGAATATCTTAGAGAAAACAGAATCAATCACCGATTTTCGTCCCATTCAATCCACTGTAATTGCACGAGGACCCGAACAATGGTTTCAGCAAGTTAAAATCAATCGAGGCAAACAGGATGGAGTCGAGGCAAATATGGCTGTTATTACAGGAAAAGGTATGATTGGTAAAGTACAATCAGCTTCACAGTTTTCCTCGACTGTTTTATTGCTATCTGGTTTTGATCGTACAAACCGTATCTCTGCTTACGTTAATAGTGAGGAGCTTGAGGATGATGTGCCCGGTTTTATTGTCGGTTATGATGAAGAAAGTGAATTGCTTGAGCTTGAGCTTAATGAATACGATACGAAACTGAAAGAGGGAGAGCTCGTCGTATCTTCTGGTTTAGGAGGGGTATTTCCAAAAGGGCTAGAAATAGGTACAATAAAGGAAGTATCACCTGATAGATATGGACTAACACAAATTGCTTACGTGCAACCATCTGCTGATTTGAATCGACTAAATCATGTGATTGTTGTTGATCGATCAATCGCTCAGCCAGATGAGATAGATGGACAATCCCAAGAGGGGGGAGAGTAATGCACCGGTTCTATCTCCCCTTTTTCTTATTATTAACTATTGTAATAGAGGGAGTCGCTTACGACTTTCTTCCGAGAAGCCTTGTTGCTGGTAATTGGATGATTATCCCACACTGGTTATTTGTTTTTTTAATTATGATTACTATTTTTTTTGATTTTGAAGACACGTATTATTCCGTGCTATATGCAATCATTTTTGGTTTAATAGTAGATATAGTATACACAAATGTAATTGGTGTTTATATGTTTATTTATGCCATAGTCATATACTTTATTCATGGCATCCGGAAAGTATTGCACACGAATGTTTTTGTAGCCCTTTTGTCATGTATTATTGGAGTGGGATTAGCAGATTTGGGTATTTATATCATTTATTACTTTATTGGAATAAATGATGTGCTATGGAATAACTATATTATTTATCGATTAGCTCCTACTGTTATTGCTAATGTTCTATTTTTCTTAGTTATTTATCCATTTATAAAAAGAAAACTTATTAGATGGTCGTCACAGCAATTTGATATCAAAAAATAACTTATTAGTGCGTGTTCAAAAAGTCGGTAAATTAGAAGAAAAGCAGGTTGAGGCAGCGAAGAACGAGCCAACGAAGAGATGGCCGCTTAACCTCCTCTTACCAACAATTTAAAGATTAATTCGCTGTTATAGTATTTGAAAATTTTAAACATCCACTATCATTAAGAGTTGAAATTTATCTTTTGGGGTGAACCTATCGTGATAGGCAACAAGCAATTAATAACAATAAAGGGGACGCGAGACGGTCTTACATTATACATAGATGATTCGTGTTCCTTTGATGAGGTATTACAAGAATTAGAGCAAGTGCTGTCAACAAAATATACTGATAAAAATGATCCATTAATTACGGTTACCGTTCAATTGGGTAATCGTTATTTACATAAAAATCAAGAAGAGGAATTGAAAGAAATTATCCGGAAAAAAAATAAGTTAGTTGTACAATCCATTGAATCTAATGTAATAACGAAGGAACAAGCACTCAAGTGGAAAGAGGAAAGTGATATTAAAGTTATTAATAAAATTGTCCGTTCGGGGCAAGTGTTTGAAGTAAAAGGGGACCTTTTATTAATTGGAGATGTGAACCCAGGTGGGAAAATAATGGCGAGTGGGAATATTTTTGTATTAGGTAGTCTGCGCGGCGTTGCTCATGCTGGGTTTTATGGGAATAGAGAATCAGTTATTGTTGCTTCCTATATGCAACCAAGTCAACTCCGTATTGCTGATATGATTAGCCGTTCTCCAGATTATGAGTCAGATGGTGTGTACATGGAATGCGGCTTAATTGATGAAGAAAAGTCTAAAATAGTTATTGACCGACTTCAGGTTCTTTCACAAAAACGACCGGATTTAAACGGGTTTGAAAGGAGAATTTTAAATGGGTGAGGCAATTGTTATTACTTCTGGTAAAGGTGGGGTTGGAAAAACAACAACAACAGCTAATTTAGGAACAGCCCTAGCATTATTAGAGAAGAAAGTTTGCTTAATTGACACAGATATTGGTCTCCGAAATTTAGATGTAGTAATGGGCCTTGAAAACCGAATTATTTATGATATTGTTGATGTTGTTAAAAAGCGGTGTAAGCTTAATCAAGCGCTTATTAAAGACAAGCGATTTGAATGCTTGTATCTTTTGCCAGCTGCTCAAACAAGTGATAAATCGGAAGTTACCCCAGAAGGTATGGAAGAAATAATTTCCGAATTAAAACAAGACTACGACTATATATTAATCGATTGTCCAGCTGGTATTGAGCAGGGTTACAAAAATGCTGTTGCGGGTGCAGATAAAGCTATTGTTGTAACCACTCCTGAGAAATCTAGTGTGCGTGATGCTGATAGAATCATAGGGCTATTGGAACAAGAGGACGTTGATCCGCCGCATTTGATTGTTAATAGAATTCGAAATCATATGGTAAAAAACGGGGATATGCTAGATGTAGATGAGATCGTTCAAATACTTTCAGTAGAATTGCTTGGAATTGTCGCGGATGATGATGAAGTCATAAAGGCCTCCAATCATGGAGAGCCAGTAGCTTTTCAACCAAATACAAGAGCATCGATAGCATATCGAAATATAGCTAGGAGAATCCTAGGCGAATCAGTTCCGTTATTATCATTGGAAGACGAAAAGGGAATGTTCTCGAGGGTGAAAAAGTTTTTTGGTATGAAGTCATAATAGATAAGTTATAAAAAGCCTCCTTCAAGAAAAGGAGGTTTTTCTATTACACTTTTAGAATTTAGAAGTTTTGTTGGTTGAAAGTATAAGTAAAACAATTGGACATATCAAAACTTCAATTATTCTCTATCTACTTTCTTATGTTTCTTTGAATATCTTTCATTTTTACTTCATAGACTTGTACAAATATAACGTGAAGGAAAGTGAAGTGTATATGAGAAGAGACATTTATAAGGTACGAAAAAGTATTGCAAAAAGAAAAAGAGAAAAATCATTAACAAGCAATATGAGTGTTCCCAAAAAGAGCTTCGTTAACCATGTCTTTCCTCAAGACGAAGAGAAGCACGGCTATATGCCTATTTCCGAATCGGTAAGTTCTAGCAAAAGCATGAAGGATACATTTGTTGCATCCTTTTTAATGAAGAGCATCTTAGCAGCAGTCCTTTTTTTTGGTGTAGCTATATTCATGCGTATGGAAGGAGAATGGCTAAATACACCAAAACAATGGACAAGCAATGCATTAACGGAAGAGTTTCCGTTTGCTACTGTGAACGCATGGTATCAAAAGAAATTTGGATCAACATTAGCACTTACTCCTAACAACGGACAAAATAGCGAGAATCCAGCAACACTACCGGTCAATGGTACAGTTAGTCAGTCATTTGAAATGAATGGTGAAGGAATAATGATAAAGGCAGAAGGGGCAACGAAAGTTACCGCTGTAGAACAAGGTACGGTAATTTTTGCTGGGAATGATTCCAAAACAAATAAAACAGTTGTTATTCAACATCCAGATCGGAGTAAAACAATTTATGGAAATTTATCATCTATTCATGTACATCACTATCAGTTTGTAGCAAGCAATGCTATTATCGGTGAATTTGAACCGTCAGAAGCTAATGCTAGTAATGTTTATTTTGCTATTGAAAAGGACAATCAATATCTTGATCCAGTAAAGGTGATGCAAGTTGATGAGCGTCCTTAAGCTATTACCACCTTTATATATACATCCAGTCTTAGGCTTTTTTATTCTTATATCCATATTGACAGGGACATTTGTTGAATTAAGTTTTATTTTTTTAATTGTTATGTTTCATGAATTTGGCCATTATGTAGTTGCTAGATATTTCAGATGGAGAATAAGGAGAATTAATCTTTGGATTTTTGGAGGGGTCATGGAAACAGAAGAACATACAAGTAAGCCTATGAAACAAGAGCTTCTCATTACATTGGCGGGACCAGTTCAGCATATTTGGATTCACTTTCTTCTACTTTATTGTGCAGGAACCGGCTTTCTATCCCCCTCCATTACTGAATTAGCATTACAATTCAATATAACCATTCTGATTTTTAACTTATTGCCAATATGGCCATTAGACGGTGGTAAACTTCTAATGCTTTTTTTATCATCGTTTCTCCCTTATAAAACCGCACATTCAGCTATGATAATCTGTTCCGTTCTTTGCTTGTTGTGTACAACTAGTTTATTTTTTCTTTTTTATACCTATTCTATGAGTACATTACTGCTACTGGGTTTTATCTTATGGGAAAATAGACTAGAATGGAAACGAAGGTATTATACGTTTATTCGCTTTTTATTGAATAGACAAATATATCTTAAAGAAATAAAAAGAGTTAGCCCGATCGTGGTTCATCCAGATCTTCCGCTTCGAAAAGTTTTTGCTTATTTCAGACGGAATTATCGTCATGACATTCATGTGAAAGACAATTGGAATAGTCGGTCTTTAAAAATTGATGAGGAAGATTGTTTGCGTACATACTTTCGTTTGAAGCAGTACGAAATCACTGTAGGGGAAATGACACGGTTACGGTATTAGAAAAGAGTGATGAAAGATGGTTTCCATTTATATCCAATCTCAAACAACGGAACGTGTTGCGATTATAGAAGAAGAAAAGCAAATAAAGGAATTAGTGATTGACCGGCCTGGTGTAAGGAATCAGGTCGGAAATATTTATTTTGGGAAAGTAAATTCAATTGAAAAGGGATTGCAAGCAGCTTTTATTGATATAGGTAATGAGAAGCTTGGTTTTTTGCAGAAGAAGGAAATACCAAGTGCTCGAGATGATAGCAATCCACCTATCGAATCACTGATAACAGAAGGACAGACAATCGTTGTTCAAATTATTAAAGATGCCTATGGTGAGAAAGGGCCACGTTTAACAGCGAATATCACGATTCCTGGGATAGATATTATATATTTGCCATTTGGTAATTATGTTGCAGCATCACGGAAGCTATCAGATGATGACCGTGGTCGTTTAAGTACGTATGTGAGTCGAATAAAGATTTTACAAGAGGGAGCAATTATTCGAACATCTGCAAAAAATCGTCCTGAGAAGGAAGTTGAACAAGAATTCATTAGCCTTCGAACACGTTGGCAAGAACTCGAAAAACAAAATAAAAGTAAGAAAGTCCCTTGTTGCCTTTTAGAGGATAAAACAGTTCCGGATCGAATCGTACGTAAATTTCCTCCATCATTGATTAAGACCATTTATATCGATGATTTATCACTTGCTAATTACGTTCGAAAAACTTATCCAAATGTTAAAGAAAAAGTTAAGTGGCTGAATGATATTGAAAAACAATTGCCATATAGCATATATCGGTTAATGGAGGAGGTAGTTGCTCCAAAGGTCGTCACTTCTAAAGGGGTAGAAATTATTATTGAGCAAACAGAAGCAATGACGATTATCGATGTAAATACTGCTACTTTTGCAGGAAGGTCAAACAAAGAACAGACCCTTGCAAAAGCGAATATACACGCAGCCGTTGAAATAGCGAAACAAGTCAGATTAAGGAATCTATCAGGCATTATTATCATTGACTTTATTAGCATGAAAATGGAAAGCCATCGAAAGAATATTATTGCAACTTTAAAAAAGGCATTCGCCAATGACCCTATCCGATCTGAAATATATGGATTTACAAAGCTTGGCTTACTTGAGATGACAAGGAAACGAGAATTGGATACATTGCCTAATTTATTATTGGATAAAGACCAGAGTAAACAAAAATTTTCAAGGATTACGGAAGCTTATTTATTAGAGAGGGAGCTGTTAAGCTATCGTGGAAGTAATGTAGAAGCAATGCTTATAGAGATAAATCCTAAACTTTACCAAGTTTTTTTTCAATCCATATCCATAAAAAATGTAAAAGAGAAAGTTGGACAGGAAGTGTATATGGTAAAAGCGAAAGGGATTGAGTCGTACCGTGTAAAATTGGCGGGTAGTATTGCTTTGATAAATGAGCAAGTATCTAGAATTTCTAGCGACGCTATTGACAAAGTTTTTTAATTTATGGTAATATTAATCCGTTATTTGTAGTAGCACCCGTTACTACAACCGCACAGAACAGGTTATTAAGCTATAATTATAGCACCTGTATGGCGAGTCTTAGTCTTAGAGGAGGTGCATATAGTATGTACGCTATTATTGAAACTGGTGGTAAGCAAGTGAAAGTTGAAGAAGGCCAAGCTATCTTTGTAGAAAAACTTGATGGATTTGCTGGGGATTCAGTAACTTTCGATAAAGTGCTTGTTGTTGGAGGAGAAGATGTAAAAGTCGGCTCTCCGTACGTTGATGGTGCTTCAGTAACTGCTAAAGTTGAGAAGCAAGGCCGTCAGAAGAAAGTAACTGTTTTCAAATATAAGCCAAAGAAAAACTACCATCGTAAACAAGGTCATCGTCAGCCGTATACCAAACTTACAATTGAAAAAATTAATGCGTAAGGTTAGTACAGAATGATAAAAGTGACAGTTTACCGTAGTGATGGCAATATATATGGTTTTGAACTGAGTGGTCATGCAAACAGTGTGTCTGAAGGATATGATTTAGTCTGCGCTGGTGTCTCAGCCGTTTCATTTGGTTCTGTCAATGCTATTATTAAGCTTTGTGATATTGATCCAATCATTGAGCAAGCTGGTAATGAAGGCGGGTACTTAAGAATGGAACTTCCTGAAGGCTTAACAGATGAAATTCAGAAGAAAACAGCAATCATACTTGAGGGTATGTTGGTGTCTTTGGAGACCATTGAACGTGATTATGGTTCCTATATATCCATCTACGAAAAATAAGGAGGTGCGAACCAATGCTACGTCTAGATTTACAGTTTTTCGCGACGAAAAAAGGTCAAGGTAGTACAAAAAACGGTCGTGACTCAGAAGCAAAGCGCTTAGGTGCGAAGCGTGCTGATGGACAATTTGTTTCAGGTGGATCTATTCTTTACCGTCAACGCGGAACAAAGATCTATCCGGGAGAAAATGTTGGCCGTGGTGGTGATGATACACTATTTGCAAAAACAGATGGTGTTGTAAAGTTTGAGCGTTTAGGACGCGACCGTAAAAAAGTTAGCGTGTATCCAGTAGCTCAAGAAGCTTAATGAAAAAACTTAAAGGACTCTAGCCTTTGTGGTTAGAGTTCTTTTTAATTTTATAGGAAATTATAAAATGTCTGGTTTGTGGTTAAATGGTGTAGGTTAGCGACGTCCAGCTCCAGCGCCCAGCGACTAGTGAGACTTCCCTCACCTCCGTACGATAATTCAACATCGGTTCCAACTTAAGGAAGGCCGACTAAAACCGGGCTTTGCGCCCAACGTCGGCATACCCCTATGAAGGGGCATGTTTCCTTTATCTCCTGCGGTTCTGTCCAGTCCATACGTCACTACCAGGGCGCTTGCGCTTTTGTTCTTTAATTGTTTTCGTAATTGTTCAACAATTTTGTTATTATTAATTATGTCATCCTTTTAGAGGTTTGAACGTGCACTTTAAGAGGACACTTCAAACAAAAAATTTTTACAGTATACAACGCTATAATTTTTTTCAAACATAGGGGGCAGTGTCAATTGATGAAGGAAGAGGATATGATTGATCTTTTGCGCCACTACCGGCATGATTGGTTGAATGAAGTTCAATTATTAATGGGCTATTCATCTATGGGGAAGTTGGACAAAGTACAAGATAAATTAAAGGAAGTCATAGAAGGGGCAAACAAAGAACGTAATTTAGATCGTTTATCTATTCCTAAAACTGCTATTTGGCTTATTAGTTTTAATTGGAGATATGATAACTTTCGAATGGATTATCAAGTGGAGACAAACAATAACCTTGCATCCTATGACGATCAAATACATAATCAACTAGAAAGACTAATAAAATTATTTTCTTCACAAAGTGATGAGATGGAACTTTATCATGTCAAGATTGTTATTAAGGAAAGTACCAATAAAAAAGGAGCAACAGAATTAGTGCTCTCGATAAGCGGAACTTTTTCACACATAGAAATTTTAGAAAAAGAATTAGTAGAAAATCAACAACTACATAAAGTAAACCTATCTCCATTATCGAATAAAAAAATCCAATGTACAATGACGTATATTTGCAACTAAAGAGGTGTTCTACGCATGTTTGTTGATCAAGTCAAAGTTTATGTAAAAGCAGGCGATGGTGGCAATGGGCTTGTTGCCTATCGAAGAGAAAAATATGTACCGATGGGTGGACCAGCAGGGGGTGACGGTGGTAACGGTGGTGATGTCATTTTCGAAGTTGATGAAGGCTTGAATACGTTGATGGACTTTCGCTATAAAAAACACTTTAAAGCCACCCGTGGTGAGAATGGAATGAGTAAAGGTCAGCACGGCAAAAATGCTGAGCCTTTAATATTATCTGTTCCACCTGGTACAACGGTACGTGATGATGATACTGGTGAAGTTATTGCTGATTTAATTGAACATAAACAACAAGCTATTATAGCTAAAGGCGGGCGTGGTGGACGAGGCAATATTCGGTTTGCTACTCCACGAAATCCTGCCCCTGAAATCGCTGAAAACGGGGAACCAGGTTCTGAAAGGAATATTCAAATTGAATTAAAATTAATAGCTGATGTTGGGTTAGTTGGCTTTCCAAGTGTAGGAAAATCAACCTTGCTTTCTGTTGTCAGTGCAGCCAGGCCAAAGGTTGCAGATTATCATTTTACGACGTTAGCTCCTAATTTAGGAGTAGTCGAGACAGAAGACCAACGTAGTTTTGTGTTAGCCGATTTACCTGGGCTAATTGAAGGTGCTCATGAAGGTATCGGCTTAGGACATCAGTTTTTAAGGCATGTAGAGCGCACACGAATTATCGTTCATGTTATTGATATGGCCGGAACAGAGGGGAGAGATCCTTACAACGATTATGTTACGATTAATAAAGAATTAAGGGAATACGACGAATTACTGATGCAGCGTCCACAAATTATTGTTGCTAATAAAATGGATATTCCAGGATCAGAGGAACAGTTAACACAATTCAAGGAACAATTGACAGATGATTTCCCTGTATATCCAGTATCTACCGTTACCAAGCAAGGATTAAGGGAATTACTATTTGCAATTGCAGATAAACTAGAAACAATTCCTAAAGATACAACTCCAATAGAACAAAAAGAGGAACGAGTCGTTTATCGTCACCATCAAGAAAAAGATGACTTCCATATTACAAGAGATCCAGATGGAGCTTACGTCCTTTCTGGTGATAAGCTAGAAAAGCTATTTAAGATGACAGACTTTAATAGAGACGAGTCGATCCAGAGATTTTCACGTCAATTAAGAGGGATGGGGATAGATGATGCACTTCGTGATAGAGGTGCCAAAGATGGGGATACCGTCCGTTTATTAGACTATGAATTTGAATTTGTTGAGTAGGTATAGTGGAAGATTGTGTTAAGGACGTCTTTTTGGCTAGTTTCTCTTTAGCAAAAAGACGTTGTTAACGACATCATTCGATCGTTTGTTTAAAGGGGAGTACAAATGGAAAAAAAAGATGAGAAGTTTTATTTAATCCGTAGTGATTTTTTGTCCGAATCAATGCGAAAAACAATAGAAGCTAAGGAACTACTCGAACGAGGAAAAGTAGACTCGATAGCGGAAGCTGTAAAGCAATTGAATTTATCACGAAGCGCATTTTATAAATATAGAGATGCTGTCTTTCCTTTCCAAAAGATGGTTAAAGAAAAAATGATCACACTTTTTTTTCACCTAGAAGATCGAACAGGGACTTTGTCTAAATTACTTGCAACTGTAGCTGGTGCAGGTGGAAATATTTTAACCATTCATCAAACGATTCCACTACAAGGGAAAGCAAACGTGACCATTTCATTAAATACAGCTGGAATGGCAATAAGTATAGATACATTGTTGCAAGAATTGACACAATTAGACTTTGTAGATAAAGTAGAAATCTTAAGTACAGGGGCTTAGACAGGGGGAGAAATAGATGAAACACAGAATTGGTTACCTAGGACCTAAAGGAACTTTTACAAAAGTAGCAGTAGATGCCCTTTTTAACGGAGAGGATAAAGTAAGCTACAAAACAATTCCTGAGTGTATTGATGCAGTTGACCAAGGAAATATAAATTATGGTGTACTACCATTGGAGAATGCATTAGAAGGATCCGTCAACTTAACGATTGACTATATTATTCAAAAAAAACGACTAAAAATAATTAGTGAGATTATTGTTCCGATTCGACAGCACTTAATGGTTCATCCATCAAATCAAACAAGCTGGGAAGACCTAAATTGTGTGTATTCCCATCCGCATGCCATTGCCCAATGCCATCGATTCCTTCATACAGAAATGAAGCATGCAAAAACGGAATATTTGTCTTCTACTGGTGCAGCTGCTGATTATGTTAGTCAACATGAGGAGCTTAACATTGGAGCAATTGGTAATCATTTAGCAGCAGAGGAATATGGCTTATCTATCGTGAAACGGGATATTCATGATTTCCAAAATAATCATACTCGTTTTGTTGTATTGCATAAAGGCGATTCAGAGCATTATTCAAAAAGGCTGGAAGTGAAGGGGTACAAAACAACATTAATGATTACGTTACCTTCTGATGATCATCCTGGTGCACTTCATCAGGTGTTGTCTGCGTTTGCTTGGCGAAATTTAAACTTGTCAAAAATAGAGTCAAGACCGATGAAAACAGGGTTAGGTAACTATTTTTTCTTAGTTGACATTGAGCAAAAAATTGATAATATTCTAATTCCCAATGCCATTCAGGAGTTGGAAACACTAGGATGTACAGTAGAAATTCTCGGTAGCTATCCGTATTTTTTATATAATGGCTTATCCATTTAAGGACGGCAAAAAAGAGGTCCATTCTCATACAAATGGAGGGAATGGACCTTTATGATTCAATGATAATTCCTGCACGATCAAGAGCATTAAAAGCCAAATCTAACTTTTCTTCAGTATCTGCAGTTATTGTGTGTAAGTGAATACCACCTGTTAATTGTAAAAGATATGGAGAATTTGTTTCTTTAATTCTTTGAATAAATTGATCTACCTCTTTGCGATTACTTACCATAATGGATGCCTCTAAATCCCCATATACAGGATGTTCGATAAAAACGTTTTTAACGGTAACCCCATGATCAACAACTAGTTCTAGTTCTTTTCTAGTTTCTTCTGGTGTGTGTTTACAAGCAATCACTCGTTCGAATTGCTTTGGTTTATTTTGTTTCATATACATATACCCCTGACTTGTAGCCAGAATTGGTTCATTTCTAGCCTTTAACAAAGAGATATCTTGAACAATTACCTGTCTACTGACATTCGTTCTATCTGCAAGTTCTCCACCAGTCATTGGTGTATTGCTTTCTTTTAGCCATTTTAAAATAAGCTCCTTTCGATCCTTACCTAATACTTTATCTTTCTTACACATTGGTTGTTAGTCCTTTCTTTTGGTTTGATTGGATAATGGACTCACATACGTTAACAACTCTATCCATTTGTTCACTAGTTGTTTGTTTTCCTAGTGATAGACGAATAAATTGTTTGGCTCGCTCTGGAGATTTTCCAATTGCCAATAATGTTTTTGACGGTTCCTGTTGTCCAACTGTACAGGCACTACCTGTTGATACTGCAATTCCATTCCGGTTAAACTCCAGCATCGAATAGTCCCCTTGCATGTTATTTACAAATAAACCAATAATGTTAGGTAATTGCTGGTTACATTGAATGATTTCAACGTTTAATCTGCGTTTTTTAATCTGATCAACAAATTGTTGTCGAATTCGTGATAATCGTTGTTGCTCCTGCTCCATATTATGTGTTTCCTGTTGTGAAGCTGATACAAATGCAGCAATGCCTGGGACATCCATGGTGCCTGGACGAATGTTAGAAATGTATTTAGATAGGTTTAATGAGGGATGAAGATATATTGCTCCTACACCTTTAGGTCCATAAATCTTATGGCTAGATATAGAAACACTATCTAAATAAAAGGATTCTACCTGAATAGGTAATTTACAAAAAGTTTGGACACAATCACTGTGAAATAAAATTCCCTTGTTATGAAGCAGCTGTCCAATTTCCTCAAGAGGCTGAACCGCTCCGATTTCAGAATTAGCATGTTGAATAGAAACCAACACTGTTTCGTCGCAGATAGATTCGTTGAGCTGATGAATATTTACTACCCCGGTTTGATCTACCGGTAAATAGGTAATCTCATATCCACAATCGGTTTTTAAGTAATCAAAATAATTGATTAAGGATGAATGTTCCATTCTAGTTGTAATAATATGATTACCTTTAGCGTTCGCAGCATGTAACAACGATTTAACTGCTAATACATTCGATTCAGACCCGCCACTAGTGAAAAAAATCCCTCTTGATTGACCATGTATTAGTTTTGCAAGCTCTTCTTTACACTGCTCTAAAAGGGCTTTAGAAGTAGTACCTGCATCATGTAAACTATTGGAATTACCGAAGAAGCGTTGTGAAACTTCTGTATATACTTGTAATGCATGTTCATTCATTGGAGTAGTTGCCGCGTAATCTAAGTATATCATGATACTTTTCCTTTCTTTTAACAAAAGTTTTTTACAGAGGTTGTTCAAAAAAGTCACCAAATGATAAGCTAATTTACCGACTTATTGAACACGCACTTATATTGTTATCATAACATTTTAAAAAAAGTCTTGTCATCTATATAGTTATGTGTAAATATAGGTGTAAAGACACTTAGGTTAGGTGTGATTACAATCGAAAAAGAAAATGTTGTTATTATTGGAAGTGGTTTGGCTGCATTAACGATAGCTGAAAGACTTTCTGGAGATAAAAATGTGATTGTTTTAACAAAGTCAACGATACACCGAAGTAATTCTGTTAAGGCTCAAGGAGGAATTGCCGCATCTGTTGGGGAAGGCGATCACTGGGAAAGCCACTATCAGGATACGATGACTGCAGGGTGTTTTTTCAATGAAGAACAAGCAGTAGAAGTATTAGTGAAAAAAGGCCCACATTATATTAAAAAACTAATGGACCGAGGTCTTCCATTTGATAAAAATGCTAAAGGTGAACTGTTGTTAGGTAAAGAGGGCGCACACATGCATCGAAGAATTTTGCATGCTGGTGGAGATGCAACTGGAAATGTACTAATGGATTTTTTAATCAAGCATTTACAAATATCAGTAATAGAAGGTGAAAATGTCCTTGATTTAATCATGGATGGAACGAAATGTGTTGGTGTTATAACAAGCAATAAAAATGGTAATCTGAACTACTATACTGCAGACCATGTTATTTTGGCGACGGGTGGTTGTGGAGGTTTGTATCAAGTTACATCAAACGACTCAACTACTGCCGGTGATGGAATTGCACTAGCTTATCGAGCGGGTGCTGAATTAAACGATTTAGAATTTATGCAATTTCATCCAACAATGCTTTATACCAATAATCGGTGCTATGGTCTTGTGTCAGAAGCTGTTCGTGGTGAAGGGGCAGTTCTTAAAACGAAGGATGGGAAGCCAATTATGGAAAGGGTGCATCCTTTGAAAGATTTAGCACCAAGAGATATTGTTGCAAGGGAAATTCAAACGTATTTAAACAATGGAGAAACTATTTATCTGGATATATCGATGATTGAAGATTTTCAGCAAAAATTCCCCACGATTACATCGATATGTGAAAAAGCTAACATATTCATTGAAAATGGATTACTACCAGTGGCTCCGGGTGCTCACTTTTTAATGGGAGGAGTGAAAACAAATTTGTATGGAGAGACAAATGTTGAGGGACTTTACGCAATTGGAGAAGTTGCATGTAATGGTGTACACGGTGCAAATAGATTAGCTAGTAACTCATTATTAGAGGGGATTGTTTTTTCTAATTTACTAGCTGACCGGTTGCTTTCTTTTCCAGGTCAATCGAACACGATAAAACAAAGAGTTGAACAAAAATCAAACCCAAGCAGAAACCATCTAGAATTACCATCAAAAGAAGAAATACAAGAAGTTATGACGAGATATGTTGGTATCGAACGTTCGCGTGAAGGGCTTTTATTTGCTAAACAGTGGATGGAACGCTTTAATTTTCAACAGTTTAATCAAAAACATATATCCGACTACACAAATGAACAACTAGAAAAAATAAATCAGCTTACTAGCTGTTGGTTAATCATAACCTCTGCTTTAATGAGAACGGAAAGTCGAGGAGGACACTATCGCAGCGATTATCCTAAGACTAACGATTTGGAGTGGGGGGCGAGGCATATTATCCGACATAAAAACGAAAATCGAAATAAAAGTTTGCAAATGACTGGAGTGGAATCATGAATCACTTAAAAATAAGGGAGCATTTACAACAATTTTTATTAGAGGATATCGGAGATCGCGATATTACGACTGAAACCATATTCCCTGAGGGGTTACAAGGGGAAGGAGAATTCATCGCTAAAGAGGAAGGAATTCTTTCTGGCTCGCAAATTATTAAAGAGGTTTACCATTTACTTGATCCATCCATTGACATCACTGTAGATATAATGGATGGAGATGTTCTTCAAAAGGGTGATAGGATTGCAACTGTGTCAGGAAATGTTCGTTCGATATTATCCGGGGAAAGAATTATATTAAATTTAATGCAACGGATGAGTGGTATTGCTACGATGACGAACGAAGCAGTTAAAGAATTAAATAGTCCAAAAACAAAAATATGTGATACTCGAAAAACGACACCAGGACTTAGAACATTTGAAAAATATGCTGTCACTTGTGGTGGAGGATATAACCACCGTTTTGGGCTATACGATGGTGTCATGATCAAAGATAACCACATTGCTTTTTGTGGTTCCATAACAACAGCTGTACAAAAAGTGAGACAGCAGCTTGGTCATATGGTGAAGATAGAGGTTGAAACGGAGAGTAAACAACAGGTTTTGGAGGCTGTAGAAGCAGGGGCAGATGTGATTATGTTAGATAATCGAACACCTGAGGAAGTATTTGAAATGGTGCAACTAATTCCAGGTACGATTATTTCAGAGGCATCAGGGAATATATCGCTTGAAACAATTTCACAATATCGAGAGTGCAATGTAGATTATATATCTATGGGATCTTTAACCCATTCAACAAAATCATTAGATATCAGCTTTAATGTAAAAAATCAGGGGGGAGAAAAATGAATATTTTAGAGATGTTAAATACGGATTCAAATCAAATGCCTGAGCATTACAAAGATTTATCCATAGAAGAAATGGAGAATCGTGTGCGTAAAATTAAGAAAAAATTTGGTGAACGATTATTTATTCCAGGACACCATTATCAAAAAGATGAAGTCATTCAGTTTGCAGATGCTACAGGGGATTCTTTACAGCTTGCACAAATATCTGCTCAGAATAAAGCTGCAGAATTCATCGTCTTTTGTGGTGTTCATTTTATGGCAGAAACTGCTGACATTTTAACGCAAGATAATCAAAAGGTTATTTTACCAGATATGCGTGCAGGGTGTTCAATGGCAGATATGGCTGATATCGACCAGACAGAACGTAGCTGGGAAATCATTCAGCAAACGTTTGGAGATACAGTTCTTCCTTTAACTTATGTTAATTCGACAGCAGCAATAAAATCTTTTGTTGGAAAATATGGTGGCGCTACAGTTACATCTTCCAATGCAAAAGATATGGTACAGTGGGCCTTTACACAAAAAGAAAGAATCCTATTTTTACCTGACCAGCATTTAGGGCGTAATACCGCATATGATTTAGGCGTACCATTGGACAAAATGGCTATTTGGAATCCTCATACGGATAACTTTGAATATGAGGGAAATATTGAAGAAGTAAAGGTAATTCTGTGGAAAGGACATTGTTCTGTCCACGAGAATTTTACAGTGAAAAATGTAGAAAACATTAGAAAACAGCAACCTGACATGAATATATTAGTGCATCCAGAATGTAGTAGAGAAGTAGTAGCTCTTTCTGATTATGCTGGTTCAACCAAATATATTATTGATACAATTGAAAAAGCTCCAGCAGGCAGTAAATGGGCAATTGGTACAGAAATGAACTTAGTTAACAGATTAATAAACAATCACCGGGATAAGGAAATCGTGTCATTAAATCCTTACATGTGCCCTTGTTTAACGATGAACAGAATAGATTTACCACATTTATTATGGACACTTGAGGAATTAGACAAGGATAATGTCATCAATCAAATTGTTGTTGATAATCAGACAACAGATTATGCGATCCTTGCGTTAAATCGCATGTTAAAGCAATCCTAAAATTGAATCATTCATTCACGATAAGCAAAGAGATTTCTATTTCATCTCTTTGCTTTTTTGCACGTTAAGAAAGCATAAAATTTTAAGGAATGAAGTATAAGAAAATGTTGGGCTTTTTTAATTTTTTATTCAACATTTTGGGTAATTCGCATATGTTGATATTGACTTACTATGTTGTCTGACTATATTAATTACGAACAGAAGGGAGTTCCAATTGTGAAAATACATGTAGTGCAACAAGGCGAGACTTTATGGAAAATTGCACAAAAATACGGTGTTGATTTCGAAGAGTTAAAGAAGTTAAATAGTCATTTATCTAATCCAGATATGATCATGCCTGGAATGAAAATCAAAATTCCATCTTCAACAAAACAGGTGAAGAAGGAGGAACAAAAACCTGTTGACAAATTGAAAAAAGAAGATAAACCAAAAGATTACTCAAAAAAGAAGGAACAGCCATTAGATAAGGGAATGAAAAAAATCCCTACAACCGACAAAAAAAAGGAAAAAAAAGAAAAAGAGGATACAAAACCTTTGTTTCAAGATACGAAAGGTAAATCAATTCCAGAAATAAAAGAAGATGATTATAAAAAACCAAAAAAAGGAAAAGAAAAATTACCAAAAAAACCATTAGACTTACCAAAAATGCCAATGATGGAACATTATATGGAGGAATCTCCAGATAAAGCTGATATCCCACAAGTTCCTCATTTTACAAAGGAAAAAGAATTTCATCATCATACACAAACTCAACCTACTGTACCAATTCAACCGACATTTCCATCAAATCACCAGGCAATGCCGCATCATCAAGCAACATTTCCAGCTCATCATCAACCAATGATGCCTGTTAATTATCCATCCATGCCATATTGTGTCCCAACAAATCCTGTACCTTATCCAGTTCATCATCACGCAGGTTACAATAATAATGCTTATGCGCAACCAGGTGCAAACAACGTTCCAATTAATGAGGATGAACTAATGGAATCATCCAGCATGGAAATGCCTGAAATGCCTACACATTTACAAGGTATGTACGAAGGTATGGATTCTCAAGGATATGCGCCAATACCAGGAGCGCCAGGTCAAGGATATTGGCCAACACCAGGAGCGCCAGGTCAAGGATATTGGCCAACACCAGGAGCACCAGGTCAAGGATATGGGCAGACTCCGGGAGCACAGGGTCAAGGATATTGGCCAGCACCAGGAGGACCAGGCCAAGGATATGGGCAGACTCCGGGAGC
>NZ_JAFBDR010000014.1 GCF_016908325.1 Aquibacillus albus
GTAGACTCCTGCGGGAACAGCACGTGTCCGAAGACCCCGCAAGAAGCGTTCTTTGCTTCTGAGGAGGCTGAGGCCGTGCCCGCGGAAAGCGAAGTGTTCTGCCGAAGCGGTTATTGCACCCGATTCAAAAAAAGTGTATTAAAGCAATTCCATGCAAAGGTTATGTCGCATTATAGGTCAACTGAGTAATACGAAAAGTGCCTTACTTAGATACAACGAACAACCTTTTTCCATCCAGAGATTAACAATCAGAATCTCTATACCTTTTAAAACTATAAAAGGATGCGATTAGGATGAGTTGGAAATCGATCGAAATGCAAGTAGCAATACCACGTACTCAAGAAGCAGGAAAAATTCAAGATCAGCTTCAACAAAGAGGACAGCTTGTACAAGATGCGCTAACAAGTAGTCAACTAGCAACAGAAGAACAAAAAAGAAAGAAAGTAAATGAATATGATCAAAAAGATAATGTTCAAAACAAGCAAAAGCAAAAAGAAAAAGTCGATCCAAATACAATTCGGAAAAGTAACCAGGCACTAACACACCTGGACCCAAATCACCCATACCTTGGTAAGAAAATAGATTTAAATGGTTAGGGGGAAGTTATGATAATTTTCTTACTTTTTTTTAGTTTTTTGTTACACGTAATTACATTTATCATCCTTAAAACAATGAATGATAAACTCAAGCTATTAGGAGATATGGAAGAAAAGTACACGGAAAATAAAAAAGAGCTAGAGGATTTATTGGCTGTATACTTACTTGAAATAAAAGATGAAAATGATAGGTTAGTTTCATCTTTGCGTCATAATAAACCTTTAACAAATAGTCAATCAGAAAAGGTTGAAACAGAAGCAAGTACAAAATCAGAACGTTCTACCATTCCTATTGCATATAATAATAAATCAGTCCAGCCCAGTGCTGAAAACAGTACGACATACACGCCTCCTCTGTCAAATCAAGAACAAGACACTTTAGAGCAATCCATTTCTGCGAAAGTATATGCTTTATATGATCAAGGTGAAACGATAGAATCCATTGCTAGAAAACTTGATTGCGGTAAAACAGAAGTGGAGCTAATGTTAAAATTTAATCGTAAAAACTCATAATTTTGCTTGATTGCTCGAATCGCATATGGTATATTTACTTTTGGTGTTAATACACACGTTTGTGGATATTGTAAGTGGTGCTTACTTTTAAATGGTGAGTCCTTACAAGAAGATGAAACAAACGGAGGATAAAAAACCAATTAGGAGGAAACATATTATGGCAGTTATTTCAATGAAACAGCTACTTGAAGCTGGTGTTCATTTTGGACACCAAACACGCCGTTGGAACCCAAAGATGAAGAAATATATCTTTACTGAGCGTAACGGCATTTACATTATTGACCTTCAAAAAACAGTAAAGAAGGTTGATGAAGCATATAACTTCGTTAAGGATATTGCTGCAGACGGTGGTACTGTTCTTTTTGTTGGAACAAAGAAACAAGCACAGGATTCTGTGAAAGAAGAAGCAATTCGTTCAGGAATGTACTTTGTAAATCAACGTTGGTTAGGTGGTACACTTACTAACTTTGAAACGATTCGTAAACGTATTAATCGTTTGAAGGATATTGAGCGTATGGAAGAAGATGGTACTTTTGAAGTACTTCCGAAAAAGGAAGTAGTAGATCTTCTTAAAGAAAAAGAACGTTTGGTTAAATTCCTTGGTGGTATTAAAGAAATGGACAAATTACCAGATGCTTTGTTCATCATTGATCCACGTAAAGAACGTATTGCGGTAGCTGAAGCTCATAAGTTGAATATACCGATTGTTGGAATCGTTGATACAAACTGCGATCCAGACGAAATCGATTATGTTATTCCAGCGAATGATGATGCAATTCGTGCTGTGAAACTTCTTACTTCAAAAATGGCAGATGCTATTTTAGAAGTGAAACAAGGAGAAGTAACGGAAGAAGCTGCACCAGAAGCTACTGAAGAAGCAGTAGTTGAAGCAGAAACTACACAAGAGTAACAAAAAGGTTTGAAGGTGATAAGAGGGGAACCTTTTATCACCTTTTTTAACACGTAAGAAAAGTATAAAATAAATGATGGCTATGTCTGTTGATACTTGGCAATAGCTAAGCTATTTAAAGGGTAGCAAATAGGGCTAATACATTGGCAAATAATTACTTAATCGGCTTACACCTTCTTACTTAACTTGGCCCTTTTTGTCGAAAACCTAAAGAAAATAAAGATTTAACATAAGGAGGAAAAATAATGGCAATTACTGCACAATTAGTAAAAGAGCTTCGCGAAAAGACTGGAGCAGGAATGATGGATTGTAAAAAAGCACTTCAAGAGACTGATGGGGATATTGAAAAGGCGGTTGATTATCTTCGTGAAAAAGGTATCTCTAAAGCTGCCAAAAAAGCTGATCGTATTGCAGCAGAAGGTTCTACTCATATTGAAGTAGATGGTAATTCTGCAGTTCTACTTGAAGTCAACTGTGAAACTGACTTTGTAACAAAGAATGATCAGTTTAAAAACCTGCTTACAGAGCTAGGAAACCACCTAGTAAAACAAAAACCAGACTCTGTAGAAACTGCTCTAAAACAAAAGCTTCATGGAGAAGGTCAAGAAGTAGAAGAATATATCAATTCAAGTATTGCTAAAATTGGTGAGAAAATTTCACTTCGTCGTTTTACCATCTTTGAAAAAACAGATAATGATGCATTTGGCGCTTATATTCATATGGGTGGAAACATTGGTGTACTAACTCTGCTAGAAGGCTCTACAGATCAGGAAACTGCTAAAGATATTTCTATGCATATTGCTGCAGTAAATCCTAAATATGTGTCACGTGATCAAGTATCCGCAGAAGAAGTGGATAAAGAGCGTGAAGTGTTAAAAACACAAGCACTGAATGAAGGTAAACCAGAAAAAATCGTCGAAAAAATGGTTGAAGGACGACTAGGAAAATACTTTGAGGAAGTATGCTTACTTGAACAAAGTTTTGTAAAAGACCCAGATCAGAAAGTTAAAAAACTAGTTGAAAGTAAAGGTGCTTCAGTTAAAGGATTTGTACGTTATCAAGTTGGAGAAGGTATTGAAAAACGTGAAGACAACTTTGCTGAAGAGGTTATGAACCAAGTTAAAAAGTAAGGATAAAAAAACAGATGATTCAACATGAACATCACCGTAGTCAATGAAATAATCAGGTAATTCTTGCCTTCTATAAATCATTCACTTCTGGTTTTATGTTTTATGTTGACAGTGTTATATAAGGGGACACAAGGTGTTCCCTTTTGTATAACTTGGTAGCCAGGCTTTTTGGCGTCCAGTCAAGATTTTTAAAAAAGAATACATATAGATGGAGGTTATTATGACAACTGCTAGCTACCGTCGAATTGTGTTAAAATTAAGTGGTGAAGCGTTAAGCGGAGAACAAGGATTTGGTATTGAGCCAAATGTTATTCAATCTATTGCATCTCAAGTAAAAGAGATTGCGGAATTAGGTGTAGAGGTTGCTATTGTTGTTGGCGGTGGTAATATTTGGCGTGGTAAAGTAGGAAGTGAAATGGGGATGGATCGTGCTAATGCCGACTATATGGGAATGTTAGCAACGATTATGAATGCTTTAGCGTTTCAGGACAGCTTGGAGAATTTTGGAATTCCAACAAGAGTTCAAACTTCAATAGAAATGAGACAAGTAGCTGAGCCTTATATAAGAAGAAAGGCAATTCGTCATTTGGAGAAAAAACGCGTTGTCATTTTTGCTGCGGGTACAGGTAATCCTTATTTTTCTACTGACACAACAGCCGCTCTTAGGGCTGCTGAAATAGAAGCAGATGTTATTCTGATGGCGAAGAACAATGTTGATGGTGTCTACACCGCTGATCCTAAATTTAATAAAGATGCAAAAAAATATGATGAATTATCCTATATGGAAGTATTAAATGAAGGGTTAGGCGTTATGGATTCTACCGCATCTTCTTTATGCATGGATAATAATATACCATTACTAGTTTTCTCTGTGACGCAAGAGGGTAATATTAAACGAGCAGTACTTGGTGAAAAAATAGGAACAGTGATAAGGAGGAAATAATAATGTCACAAGAAGTGATTAAAGAAACAAAGTCTAAAATGTCTCAAGCCGTTCAAGCATTTTCAAAACAATTAGCAACAGTGAGAGCTGGTAGAGCAAATCCTTCCTTGTTAGACAGCGTACATGTAGATTATTACGGTGCTGCCACACCACTAAATCAATTGGCTACTATTTCTGTACCAGAAGCGCGCCTTTTAGTAATAACTCCTTTTGATAAATCATCGACTTCTGATATAGAAAAAGCTATTTTAAAAGCAGATTTAGGGTTATCACCGTCCAGCGATGGTAATGTTATTCGAATAAACATTCCACCTTTAACAGAAGACAGAAGAAAGGATTTAGTTAAAGTAGTTGGAAAATATTCGGAAGAAGCTAAAGTACAAATAAGAAACATTAGAAGAGACTCCAATGACAAACTGAAAAAAGCAGAAAAGAATGGAGATCTTACGGAAGATGAACTACGTGGTTTTCAAGATGATGTTCAACAAGAAACAGATACATTTATCGGAAAGATAGATGATTTAGCAAAAGAAAAAGAAAAAGAAATTATGGAAGTTTAAGTGATTAACATGTAAAATATGTATATAATCTAGACCCTCTTTACAAAGGGGGTTTTTGCACGTATAAGGACGTATTTAGTTGTCAAAGGTGTAAATATGCTAGGCCGTGATGGAGGATTGTTTTTATGTCAATGATTAAACTTCCCTTTTTCAAAAAAAAGTCAAGGAATCGTCAACAGAAACAAAATCAAGTAGATCAGGACAATTTACCTGAGCATATAGCGATCATTATGGATGGGAATGGACGTTGGGCAAAAAAAAGAGGATTGCCAAGAATAGCTGGACATAAGGAAGGTATGGATAATGTAAAAAATATTGTCAAAGCCGCGAATAAGTATAAAGTAAAAGTATTAACGCTTTACGCATTCTCTACTGAGAATTGGAAACGGCCGAAGAATGAAGTCGATTATTTGATGCGTTTACCAATGGAATTTCTAAATACATACTTACCGGACTTGATTAAAGAAAATGTGCAAATACAAACAATAGGTGATTTTGATGCACTACCCGGTCATACGAAAGCAGCAGTCCAAAATGCGAAGGATCGAACAAAGTCAAACGATGGCTTAATTTTAAATATTGCTTTAAACTATGGCAGTAGATATGAAATTATTGAAGCAATTAAGAAATTAGTTCGAAATGCAGAAGAAGATAATCTACATGTATCAGAAATTGATGAAAATTTATTTTCCAACTATTTATATACAAGTGATTTGACTGATCCGGATTTATTGATAAGAACGAGTGGAGAAATACGCCTGAGTAATTTCTTATTATGGCAGGCTGCTTATACCGAGTTTTGGTTTACAGAGGTACTATGGCCAGATTTTGATGAAAAATTATTTGAAAAAGCCCTAATCGATTATCAAAAAAGAAAGCGTCGATATGGTGGAATATAAGGGTGTTGATTAATTAATGAAAATAAGAATTATAACAGCTGTTATTGCAATACTAATGTTTTTCCCTTTTGTGTTTTATGGGAATTGGCCATTTCAATTAATCATGTATATCATTGCTTCTATCGGTGTGTTAGAGCTTTTGAAAATGAGGACAAAGACGATTTATCCCGTTCCAACTGCTTTTACACTTTTATTACTATGGACACTACTATTCCCAGGTCATGAAATTGTACTTGTTGAATATTTCTATTTTACGAAATCAGATATAACGTTATTTTTTGTATTATTGATGTTAGCTTATACGGTTCTCGTTAAAAATAAATTCACGTTTGATGATGCAGGATTTTTAATCCTTTCGGCCATTTACGTTGGATTAGGTTTTTATTATTTTGTAGAAACGCGAGAAGCTGGGTTAGAGTATATTTTTTATGTTATTTTAGTAATCCTTGCGACAGATACAGGTGCGTATTTTTTTGGACGAGCAATGGGGAAGCGTAAGCTATGGCCGGAAATAAGTCCAAATAAAACTATTGAAGGTGCTATTGGTGGTATCTTATTAGCTTGTATTGTTGCTGTCATTTTTCAAATAATATGGCCGGTTCACTCCTCAATCGTAATCGTTTTATTCGTAACGGTATTAGCCTCTGCTTTTGGTCAAATAGGGGATTTAGTAGAGTCCGCATTTAAAAGGCATTACAATGTGAAGGATTCTGGTCATATACTCCCAGGGCATGGTGGTATATTAGATCGTTTTGATAGTTGGCTTTTTGTTTTTCCATTATTGCATTTTATTCATTTTATTTCATAAGATGAGAATAGAATATAGGAGCGTGACGAATGAAGAAGATAACACTTCTAGGGGCGACTGGTTCTATTGGTATCCAAACGTTAGATGTAATTAGAAACCACCCAGATAAATTTAAACTATATGCGATTGCATTTGGACAAAACGTTGAACATGCATTATCTATCATAAATGAGTTCAACCCGAAAAGGATTGTTGTTAAAAATGCTGCAACAAAACAAAAGTTGGAAAGCCTTATTAATCAACATCATATATATATTGGCAATGAAGGTATGATAGATATTAGTGTTGATCCAGAAACTGATATATTAGTTAATGCTGTGATGGGAAGTGTTGGACTTGAAGCAACTCTTCAAGCCATCCGTGCAAAAAAGCAAATTGCTATTGCAAACAAAGAAACATTGGTGACTGCTGGACACTTGATTATGAGTGAAGCGAAAAAGCATAAAGTTGATTTATTACCAGTTGATAGTGAACATTCAGCTATTTTTCAGTGCTTAAATGGAGAAAGAAGAGCAGATGTTAGTCAAATTATTTTAACTGCATCTGGAGGAAGCTTTCGTGATAAGACTAGAGCTGAGTTAGCTGATGTAACAATTACTGATGCATTGAATCATCCTAATTGGAGTATGGGTGCGAAAATTACAGTTGATTCAGCAACAATGATGAATAAAGGATTAGAGGTTATTGAAGCACATTGGTTATTTGATGTCCCATATAACCAGATTGACGTTGTTCTACATAAAGAGAGTGTTATTCATTCCATGGTTGAATTTTCAGATCGAAGTGTGATGGCGCAACTCGGCACACCTGACATGAGAGTGCCAATCCAATATGCCTTAACCTATCCTATGAGACTTGATTTGCCACAAACAAAAAAGTTAAACTTAATAGAAATAGGAAAGTTACATTTTAGTAAAATGGACTTCGAACGGTTTCCATGTCTGCGTTTGGCATTTGAAGCCGGTAGAGTGGGGGGAACGATGACAACGGTACTAAATGCAGCGAATGAAATTGCCGTTGACTTATTTTTACAAGGGAAGATATCCTTTTTGGAAATTGAAACATTGATTGAACGGGCGTTAGATCAGCACAAGGTCTTGAACAATCCTGAATTGAAAACAATAATAGAGGTTGATAAACAAACTAGAAAGCTGGTCGAGTCTTATATAGACTAGAAGGAGAGTGCTATTTTTGAACACCATCATTGCATTTATTTTTATGTTTGGGCTTCTCGTATTTGTGCATGAGCTAGGTCATTTTATCTTTGCTAAGAGAGCTGGTATGCTCGTCCGTGAATTTGCTATTGGTTTTGGCCCAAAAGTGTTTTCATACAGGAAAAGTGAAACGTTATATACGATTCGGTTACTTCCACTTGGCGGTTATGTACGGGTAGCTGGTGAGGATCCAGAAATCATAGATCTGAAAGCTGGACAACATATCGGACTTGAATTTAATAACGAAGGAAAAGTAGCAAAAATAATTGTTAATAATAAATCAAAACATCCCAACGCACATGTTATTGAGGTTGAACGTGTTGATTTAGACCACCAATTATTAATAGAAGGTTATGAAATTGACGAGAGTGAAAAATTACAATTTCAAGTGGACCGTAAAGCAGCGTTTGTGATGGATGAAATGGAAACACAAATTGCTCCTTTTGATAGACAATTTTCATCTAAAACAATACCTCAGCGTGCAATGCAGTTATTTGCAGGTCCTATGATGAATTTTATCTTAACGATTATTATTTTTGCATTATTAGGCTTCATGCAAGGAGTACCGGCGGATAATGCCTTAATTGGTGATGTTCAAGAAAACAGTCCTGCTGAAGAAGCTGGTTTTGTAGCAGGCGATGAGATCGTACAAATCGAAGGAAATCCGATTTCCACCTGGGAAGAGTTCCAGCAAATTGTTCAAAGAAATCCCGAACAAGAATTGGAAATGACTGTACAACGAAATGATGAACAGGTACAAGTAAACGTTATTCCTAGAAGGATTGAAACTCAGGACATTGTAATCGGACAAATTGGTGTTCAAATTGCATTGGAACAGTCTGTTTGGAAGGCAATTCCTTATAGTATTGAAGAAACATATAATTGGGCGCAGTTGATCGTTGTCAACCTTGGTAAACTGGTAACAGGACAGTTTTCGATTGATATGCTGTCTGGTCCAGTTGGTATTTATGATGCTACTGATCGAGTTGTTCAAACTGGGTTTATGAATTTCTTATCTTGGACAGCTATATTAAGTGTAAATTTAGGTATTATTAACCTATTACCATTACCGGCCTTAGATGGGGGACGCCTGTTGTTTGTAGGACTTGAGGCTTTACGAGGAAAGCCAATTGATCCACAAAAGGAAGGTATTGTCCATTTTATCGGGTTTGCTTTGTTAATGTTATTAATGCTTGTTGTTACTTGGAATGACATTCAACGTTTATTGTTTCAATAGGGTTGATCATTTTATAAAAGAGAAGGAAAAACAATTAGAGGTGAATATAGGATGAAACAAAGTGAAACATTGATCCCAACGCTGAAAGAAATACCTGCTGATGCAGATATAAAAAGTCATCAACTACTATTGAGAGCAGGTTTCATCCGTCAGACGGCTTCTGGCATCTATAGTTTTCTACCATTAGGAAAAAGAGTATTAAGAAAAGTTGAAGAAATTGTTAGAGAAGAGATGGATGCAGCTGGAGCAAGTGAAATGTTTATGCCTGCTATGCAACCAGCTGAATTGTGGCATGAAACCGGAAGATGGAATACATTTGGTCCAGAGCTAATGCGACTAAATGATAGACATGACCGTGAGTTTGCACTTGGAGCCACGCATGAAGAAGTTATTACCAGTTTGATTAGGGATGAAGTAAAAAGCTATAAAAAGCTACCATTAATGTTGTATCAAATTCAAACAAAATTTAGAGATGAAAAACGCCCTCGTTTTGGTTTATTAAGAGGAAGAGAATTCGTGATGAAGGATGCTTATACTTTTCATGATTCTTATGAGAGTTTGGATGAGGCTTATCAGAAGATGTTTCAAGCCTATTCTAATATTTTTACTCGATGTGGCTTAAACTTTCGAGCAGTTATTGCTGATTCGGGAGCTATGGGTGGTAAGGATACGCATGAGTTTATGGTATTGTCTGAGGTTGGTGAAGATACGATTGCTTATTCAGATTCTTCTACTTATGCAGCCAATATTGAAATGGCTCCAGTTATCACTACTTATGAAAAAATGGACGAGCCTATAAAAGAACTGGAAAAGGTTGAAACTCCTAACAAGAAATCAATGCAGGAAGTAGCAGATTTTTTAAATCATCCTTTATCCAATGGGCTTAAATCACTCATGTTTAAGGTTGATGAAAAATTAGTTCTTGTTGTTACTCGTGGAGACCATGAAGTAAATGATATCAAATTGAAAAACCACTTCAATGCAACGAGTGTTGAATTGGCTACAGAGGAAGAAACAAGAAACGTATTAGGAGCAGGATTTGGTTCTTTAGGTCCAGTTGGAATAAATGGGAAAGTTGAAGTCGTTGCTGACAATGCTGTTAAGTATGTTATGAATGTTTCTTGTGGTGCTAATGAAGATGGCTACCATTACATCAATGCAAATCCAGAACGTGATTTTGATGTTGATACGTTTATAGACTTGCGTTTTATTTTAGAAGGAGATCCATCTCCAGATGGTAAAGGGAAAATCAAATTTGCTAAAGGAATAGAGGTTGGCCATGTATTTAAACTAGGTCAATTTTATGCAGAAAAGCTTGGGGCTACCTACTTAGATGATCACGGTAAATCGAAAACAATGATAATGGGCTGCTATGGTATTGGTGTGTCTAGAACTCTTGCCGCAATCGTAGAACAATTTCATGATGAAAAAGGCATGACTTGGCCTAATGAAGTTGCACCATTTCATGTTCATTTATTAACGATTAACGCTAAAAAGGAAGAGCAACAGGAACTGGCAGATCGTTTATATCAATTATTTAGAGAAGTTGGAATTGAAGTTCTATACGATGATAGAACAGAACGAGCTGGTGTTAAATTTGCGGATAGTGATTTGATTGGTATTCCATTTAGAGTAACTGTTGGCAAAAAAGCCAGCGAAGGCATTGTTGAATTTAAGACACGTAGTAACGGAGAGCAAATTGAAATACATGAATCTGATTTGGTTGATAAATTAAATCGTTTGATTAAGTGATAACCATACAAAAATAGAATATGTTTGATAAAACCCTTGTCGAATTGTTTAATGACAAGGGTTTTATTTAGTAGTAAAATAGTATGGAAAATGATTATCAGAGTAGGATTAACTCATTAAGTTTATACATAATGGGTTACTGGATAGGGGAGGAACATAAAGATGGACATATCCAGCAACGATAAAATATATCTATTATTACAACAAATGGAGATGCCACAAGAGATGATAGAAGAGCATTTTAAAGAAAGTTCGTTGGCAAAGCTTGAGGTTTCACCAAAGAGTAAAAAATGGCATTTTCATATTAACCTATCTACCATTTTACCACCTTCCGTTTATCAAATCTTCACCTTAAAATTGCAGGAAACTTTTTCTCATATAGCAACGATTGATTGGACTTTTTATACGACTAATAAGCAATTGTCTGAACAACAATTTGCCGATTATTGGCATCATTTTGTTCGTTCAATTGAGGATTTGTCTCCAGCATATAAAGATTTGGTCTATGAACAAAAGCCTAGGGTTAACGGTAATAAGGTTATGTTAACTGCACGGAATGAAGCAGAAGCAAATGCGTTACGGAAAAGACTAGAGCCAGCCTTTAAAGATCATTGTTATCGGATCGGTGCGGCTACCTATACATTGTATGTTGATGCCAAGACAGAGATGGAAGATATTGTTAAGTTTAGAGAACAAAAAGCAATGGAGGACCAGCAATTAGTCCAAAAAGCTGTAAAGGAAAAAGAAGAAAGGGCAAAGCAGAATGAGGAATCCGTTCCAGAAGGACCAGTATCTATTGGCTATTCGATTTCCGAAGATGCTGTGCCAATGAATACGATTCAGGAAGAGGAGCGCCGAATCATTCTGCAGGGTTACGTGTTTGATGTCGATGTACGTGAATTGCGTTCAGGTAGACATTTATTGATTATAAAAGTAACCGACTATACGGATTCGTTCCAGTTAAAGATGTTTTCTAAAGGCGACCAGGATGCAGAAAAATTTCAGCAACTTAAAAAAGGGATGTGGATAAAAGCACGGGGAAGCATCCAGACAGATAACTTTTCAAACGAACTAACAATGATGGTGAATGATATCAATGAAGTTAAACCGAATAATAGGAAAGATCATGCACCGGATAATCAAAAAAGAGTAGAACTTCATGCTCATACGACGATGAGTCAAATGGATGCAGTTGTTTCTGCTTCCAGGTTAGTAGAGCAAGCTGCAAAATGGGGCCACAACGCTATTGCAATCACTGATCATGCTGTGGCACAGTCTTATCCAGAAGCATATGCAGCTGGAAGTAAACATGGCATTAAAGTAATCTATGGTCTAGAAGCAAATATAGTTGATGATGGTGTTCCAATCGCTTATAACGAACAAGACTTGCTTTTACAAGACGCAACTTTTGTAGTTTTTGATGTGGAAACAACAGGTTTATCTGCTGTGTATGACACAATCATAGAGCTGGCAGCTTTCAAAGTGAAAAATGGTGAAATTATTGATCGGTTTGAATCATTTGCAAACCCACATCACCCTTTATCTCAAACAACGATTGATTTAACCGGAATTACGGATGATATGGTGGAAAATGCACCAGAAGTGAGCGAGGTACTGAAGGATTTTCATACATGGATGGGAGATGCAGTTTTAGTAGCTCATAATGCCAGCTTTGATATGGGTTTTTTAAATGAAGGATTAAAAAGAATAGATATGGATAAAGCTTCAAATCCAGTCATTGATACACTAGAATTGGCAAGGTATTTATTTCCTGATTTAAAAAATCATCGATTAAATACGTTGTGTAAAGCATTAGACATTGAGCTTACCCAACACCACCGAGCAATATATGACGCTGAAGCAACGGGATATTTGTTGTGGAAATTGGTGAAATTAGCAGTCGAAAAAGAAATTATCAATCATAAACAGCTAAACGAACATATGGGTGAAGGGAAGGCTTATCAACGGTCAAGGCCGTTTCATTGCACACTACTTGCTACCAATCCAGTTGGTTTGAAGAACATATATAAGCTTGTTTCGATGGCCCATGTTGACTATTTTTATCGAGTACCGAGGATTCCTAGATCAAAATTGCAGAAACATCGTGAAGGTCTACTTGTAGGATCAGGTTGCGATAAAGGTGAAGTGTTTGAAACAATGATGCAAAAATCAAAGGAAGAAGCAGAGAGTGCTGCTGCATTTTATGATTTTATTGAGATACAACCACCTTCCAATTATTATCACCTGATTGAAAAGGAGCTTGTTCAAAACGAAGCTCAAATATATGATATTTTGAAAAACCTTACGGAAATGGCAGATCGATTAGAAAAAAAATGTGTAGCAACAGGAAATACGCATTATCTTGAACCACATGAAAAGGTATACCGAAAAATTTTGATTGCTTCTCAAAATGGTAATCCATTAAGTCGACAAACGCTTCCTGATGTTTATTTTCGTACCACAGATGAAATGTTAGAATGCTTTCAATTTCTTGGTGAGGAAAAGGCAAAAGAAGTAGTCGTCACGAATTCGCAATTTATCGCTGAGCAAATTGAATCGGTCAAGCCAGTCAAAGAAGATCTCTATACACCAAATATTGATGGTGCTGAAGATGAAATTAGAGAGATGAGCTATAATCGGGCAAGGAGTATATACGGAGAAGATTTACCTAACTTAGTTGAGGACCGAATTGAAAAAGAACTAAAAAGTATCATTGGACATGGTTTTGCGGTTATTTATCTGATTTCTCACAAACTGGTGAAGAAGTCTTTAGACGACGGTTATTTAGTAGGTTCTCGTGGTTCTGTAGGCTCTTCATTAATTGCTACTCTGACGGAAATTACAGAAGTAAATCCGCTTCCGCCACACTATGTGTGTACATCTTGTAAGCAACACGAATTTTTTAATGATGGATCTGTTGGGAGTGGCTTTGATTTACCGGATAAAGATTGTCCAACTTGCGGAATTCCACTGAAAAAGGATGGACAAGACATCCCATTTGAAACTTTCCTAGGATTTAAAGGGGATAAGGTGCCTGATATTGACTTGAACTTCTCCGGAGAATATCAGCCGCGTGCGCACAATTATACGAAAGTTCTTTTTGGTGAAGATAACGTTTATCGAGCCGGAACTATTGGTACAGTTGCGGAAAAAACTGCTTATGGCTATGTGAAGGGTTATGCCTCTGATCATCAAATGCAATTAAAAAGTGCTGAAGTAGACCGTCTTGTCCAAGGCTGTACCGGAGTGAAAAGAACAACTGGACAACACCCCGGCGGGATAATCGTTGTTCCAGATGATAAAGAAATTTATGATTTTAGTCCAATTCAATTTCCAGCCGATGATCGAAATTCAGAGTGGAAAACAACCCATTTTGACTTCCATTCGATTCATGATAATTTGCTGAAATTGGATATTCTTGGTCACGATGATCCGACGATGATTAGGATGCTACAGGATTTAAGTGGAATCGATCCAATAACAATTCCGACAGATGATGAAGAAGTGATGAAAATATTTTCAGGGCCTGAAGTTTTAGGTGTCACTCCTGAGCAAATTATGTGTAAAACAGGTACGTTAGGAGTTCCTGAATTTGGAACAAGATTTGTTCGCCAAATGTTAGAGGATACAAAGCCGAAGACATTCGCTGAGCTTGTTATTATCTCTGGTTTATCTCACGGAACGGACGTTTGGTTGGGTAATGCACAAGAATTAATTAATAATGGAATTTGTGGATTACCAGATGTAATTGGGTGCCGTGACGATATCATGGTTTATTTAATGCACAAAGGACTAGATGCTTCTTTAGCCTTTAAAATCATGGAATTTGTCCGTAAAGGGAAAGGTCTACAAGATGATTGGATTGAAGAAATGAGAAAGCACGATGTACCGGATTGGTACATTGACTCTTGTAAGAAAATCAAGTACATGTTTCCAAAGGCTCATGCCGCGGCATATGTTTTAATGGCTATAAGGATTGCTTATTTTAAAGTACATCATCCAATATTTTTCTATACGGCTTATTTCTCGGTACGTGCAAGTGACTTTGAGCTTGATACAATGATAAAAGGATCTAACGCTATTAAAAATAGAGTTGAAGAGATATTAGCAAAAGGAAATGATGCTTCTCCAAAGGAAAAGAGCTTATTAACAGTATTGGAGTTAGCTTTAGAGATGAACGAAAGAGGATATACATTCCAAAAAGTTGATTTATACCGCTCAAGTGCTACTGACTTTATCGTTGATGGAAATTCACTCATTCCACCTTTTAATGCGGTTGATGGCTTAGGAACAAATGCAGCATTAAATATAGTCAATGCTCGTGAAGAAGGTGAATTCCTGTCGAAAGAAGATTTGAGGGAGCGTAGTCGTATTTCAAAAACCGTGTTGGAATATTTAGATAATCACGGTTGTCTAGAAGGAATGGCAGATGCAAATCAATTGTCATTATTCTAGCGTTTAGATTAATTAATTTCAGCAATAGGGGATATTGTTGCATAAATTTGAAACATGTGGTATATTTTTGGTGGTAAGCAATGATACGTGTTAAGAAAAGAGTGGGGAGCCCCCACTCTTTCTTAATTATCAAATTTTTGAATGTAGATTCACAGATCCGTTCCCTTGCCAAGTAACATGATGGCAAGGGTTTTATATTAATAAAGCTGTATATAAGGGTTATCGTTTACCTAGATCTTTAAAGACATCGAAATGAAACTTAAAAAATGGAGAATACTAATTACTATTAGAGGATGAACACGCACTATTATAAACAAATAGTGTCTTATGAGTTTTGGAAAAGGAGGGAATAATAGTGAGTAACAAAGTGACAGAAACGACTGAAGAATTAGTACAACCAATCTTAAGTGAGCTAAATCTTGAGCTTGTTGATATCGAATTCGCAAAAGAAGGTAAAAACTGGTTTTTGCGAGTGTATGTTGATAAACAAGGTGGAGTAGATATAGAGGAGTGCGGAAAAGTATCTGAAAAACTAAGTGAAAAGTTGGATGCTGCTGATCCTGTAACTTTTCCATATTTTTTAGAGGTTTCCTCTCCTGGGGCAGAACGTCCACTTAAAAAGCAATCTGATTTCTTAAACAATGTTGACAAGACAATTCATGTAAAGCTTTATGAGCCGATAGATGGATCCAAAGAATATGAAGGTTTATTGAAATCATTTGAGAATGATATAGTTACCTTGGAAATCAAGATTAAAAATCGGAAAAAGGAAATTGAAATCCCGTTTGACAAAATTGCAAAAGCTCGATTGGCGGTAACTTTTAATTAGAGGGGGAATAAACGTGAGCAGTGAGCTTTTTGATGCCATTCAGTATTTGGAAAAAGAAAAAGGAATAAATAAAGACGTTTTAATGGAAGCCTTGGAAGCTGCACTAATTTCTGCTTACAAAAAGAACTTTAAGTCTGCTACAAATGTAAGAGTTGATTTAAATGAAGAAACGGGTAGTATGCATGTATTTGCGAGAAAAGAAGTAGTAGAGGAAGTTGAAGATAAACAGCAGCAAATATCATTGGAAGAAGCTACTCAAGTTAGTCCTACCTATGAAATAGGGGATGTTATAGAAATTGAAGTCACACCAAAAGATTTTGGTAGAATAGCCGCACAGGCTGCGAAACAAGTCGTTACTCAACGTGTTCGTGAAGCAGAACGTGGAGTAATATTCAGTGAGTACATTGACAGAGAAGAAGATGTTATGACAGGTATTATTCAAAGAAAAGATCCACGTTTTATTTATGTTAATCTTGGAAAAGTTGAAGCTCGGTTACCAGAAAGCGAACAAATGCCAACCGATGAATATCATATTCATGATCGATTAAAGGTCTTTATTACAAAAGTTGAAAATACAAATAAAGGTCCACAAATTTTCATTTCTAGGTCGCATCCGGGGCTATTAAAACGATTGTTTGAAATGGAAGTACCAGAAATATATGATGGAACTGTAGAAATAAAGTCAGTTGCTAGAGAAGCAGGAGACCGCTCAAAGATATCGGTTTACGCAGATAATCCAGAGGTAGACCCTGTAGGTTCTTGTGTTGGCCAGCGAGGACAGCGTGTTCAGACAATTGTAAATGAATTAAAGGGCGAAAAAATTGACATTGTAGAGTGGTCTGAGGATCCTGTTGTTTATGTATCAAACGCTTTAAGTCCTTCAAAAGTACTTAGAGTAATTGTAGATGAAGAAGATAAAGCAACGACAGTCATTGTACCAGATTATCAATTATCTTTAGCAATTGGAAAAAGAGGACAAAATGCTCGATTGGCGGCTAAATTAACAGGATGGAAGATTGATATTAAAAGTGAATCAGAGGCAAGAGAAGAAGGGCTTCTGGATGATCTTGATGAGGAAGAATCCTATTCTGAGATCGATGTAGATCTATTTGAATAAGGAGGTAGGTTTGTATGGCAAAGACGAACAAAAAAATTCCTCTCAGAAAGTGCGTCATTACACAAGAGATGAAACCAAAAAAAGAATTAATTCGTGTTGTAAGAAATAAAGAAGGGGAAGTTTTTGTTGATATAACTGGGAAAAAAAATGGGCGAGGTGCTTATCTTTCGAAGAGCATGGATGTCGTTGAATCTGCTCAAAAGAGTAAAGCGCTAGAACGCCATTTGAATGCAACGATTGATGATTCGTTATATGAGCAATTAAAAAATGTAGTACAGGGTAAGAAAAGTGAGTAAGGATTATTTAAATTTACTAGGGCTTGCGATACGTGCTAGAAAATGTACGTTGGGAGAGGAATCCATTATTCGAGACATTCAAAAGAAAAATGCAAAATTAGTACTGATAGCAAGTGATACAGGTCCTCATACAAGGAAGAAACTAACGGATAAATGTAAATATTACAATATTCCATACCGGACTGTACATGACCGAGATACGCTTTCAAAAGCAATTGGAAAATCAGGAAGAGTTGCTATTGCTCTATTGGATCAAGGATTCGCCAGTAAAATTACATCGTTACTCGATGAATCTATTCGGGGGTGAACGTATGAGTAAAATGCGTGTATATGAATATGCAAAAGAGATGAATGTATCCAGTAAAGAAGTAATCGATAAGTTAATTCAATTAAACGTTGACGTTTCAAATCATATGTCAACAATTTCTGATGCGACGAGATCAAAGCTTAATCAAGCTTTTTCAAATAAAAATAACTCATCTCAAACTGAAGAAAAAAGAAAAGAAGCTAAAAAGGAAAAACCCAAAAATAATCAAAAGACATCTGGAAATAATAAAACAGCAAATCATTCGAATAAGCCAAAAGGAAAAGGTAACAAAAAGCCAAATAGCCATAAACAAGATAATCGCAACAGTAATCAATCGAAACAAACAAAGTCTGAGGAAGCAATAAACAAGATTACTTATTCAGGGACTCTTACAGTTGGTGAATTAGCCGAAAAGCTTAATAAAGATACAAGTGAGCTCATTAAAAAGCTAATGTTCTTAGGAGTTATGGCAACGAAAAACCAAGATTTAGATGAAGAATCTATTGAGCTAATTTGTGCTGACTACGGTATAGAAGTTGAGCAGGTCGTTGAACTAGATGATACAGACCTTGAAAATTATATTGCAGAAGATAAGGAAGAGGACCTTGTTGAAAGGCCTCCTGTTATAACGATTATGGGGCACGTTGACCATGGTAAAACAACACTGCTCGATTCCATCCGTGACACAAAAGTAACGGAGGGTGAGGCAGGTGGAATTACCCAGCATATCGGTGCCTATCAAATTGAAAATAATGGAAAGAAGCTTACTTTTTTAGATACACCAGGTCATGCTGCTTTCACTAGCATGAGATCTCGCGGGGCACAGGTAACGGATATTGCAGTACTTGTTGTTGCTGCGGATGATGGTGTGATGCCACAAACTGTAGAAGCGTTAAACCATGCAAAGGCTGCTGAGGTTCCGATTATTGTAGCTGTAAATAAAATGGATAAAGAAGGGGCAAATCCGGACCGTGTGATGCAGGAGTTAACGGAGCATGGAATAGTTGCTGAAGATTGGGGTGGAGATACGATATTTGTTCAATTGTCGGCAATTAAACGTGAAGGAATTGACGATTTAATTGAAATGATTCAGCTTGTATCAGAAGTGGAGGAGTTAAAGGCAAACCCAAATCGTAATGCTAGCGGAACAGTTATCGAAGCAGAGTTAGATAAAGGTCGCGGCTCTGTTGCAACATTATTGGTTCAGAATGGAACGCTAAATGTTGGGGATCCGATTGTCGTTGGGAATACGCATGGCCGTGTTCGTGCGATGGTTAATGATATAGGAAGGCGAGTTAAGACTGCAGGACCTTCTACTCCAGTTGAAATTACCGGTCTAAATGATGTTCCATCGGCCGGAGATCCATTTACTGTATTTGATGACGAGAAGAAGGCTCGACAAGTTGGTGCAGCACGTCAACAAAAGCAACTAGAGGAAAAACGAGGAGATAAGGCAAAAGTTAGCTTAGATGATTTGTTTGATCAGATTAAGCAAGGTGAAATTAAGGATATTAATATTATTATAAAGGCAGATGTCCAAGGGTCTGCTGAAGCCTTAGCATCTTCACTAGAGAAAATCGAAGTAGAAGGTGTTAAAGTCCGCATTATTCACACGGGTGTTGGAGCAATTACAGAGTCCGATATTATTTTAGCTTCAGCATCAAATGCGATTGTTATTGGGTTTAATGTTCGTCCAGATGCAAATGCTAAAAAGGCTGCTGAAACGGAGAATGTTGACATCCGATTACACCGAATCATATATAAAGTAATGGAAGAAATTGAGTCAGCAATGAAAGGAATGCTTGATCCTGAGTACGAAGAGAAAGTAATCGGTCAAGCAGAAGTACGTGAGATATTTAAAGTTTCAAGAATTGGTACAATTGCTGGTAGTTATGTGACGGAAGGCAAAATTACTCGTGATGCCGGTGTACGTGTTATTAGAGATGGTGTCGTTATTTACGAAGGAGAAATTGATACGTTGAAACGTTATAAAGATGATGTCAAAGAGGTTGCTCAGAACTATGAATGTGGGATTACCGTTCAAAACTTTAATGACATTAAAGAAGGCGACGTCTTTGAAGCGTATGTAATGGAAGAGATTAAGCGAGTATGATTTTTTATGCGGAAGTAGAATGTTTTATTTATGAATCACAATCTTTAAAGCAGAAACGTTCCGTTATAAAAAGAATAATAACTAGGATACAAAATGATTATAATATTTCTATAAGCGAAATGGGCTATCAGGATTTATGGCAACGTACATTGTTTGGGCTGGTAACTATTTCAAGTGATAAAGTTCAGTCGGAAAGGATTATACATCAAGCGTTAGGCTTGATTGACTCTTTTCCGGACATTGAACGAACAAAGACTACAGTTGAGTGGTTATAGTGATAGCTTATTACATGCTATTGCTTCCTTTCACTCAAGTCTAGAAGAGGTGGTCGTAATGAGTGATTTACGTGCAAATCGTGTTGGAGAACAAATGAAAAAAGAACTTGGTGATATTTTAGGCAGGAAAATAAAAGATCCTCGTGTTGGGTTTGTTACAGTTACTGATGTTGATGTGACAGGTGATCTCCAACAAGCAAAGGTATTTATCTCTGTATTGGGAGATGATAAGCAAAAGCAAGACACACTTGTAGGGCTTGCAAAAGCTAAAGGATTTATCCGCTCAGAAATTGGCAAAAGAATTCGACTTAGAAAAACACCAGAGCTATTTTTTGAATTTGATGAGGCAATAGAAAAAGGAAATAGAATTGAGCATATTCTTCGTGAATTAAATAATTCGAATGATTAACCCACTTGTTAACATATGCGTATCTTTATTTTTCTGAGATAAAACCCTTGTCCGATATCACAAAAACAAGGGTTTTATCTATGTTCATACATAAATTTTTGAATTTTATGGAGGTATGATCAATGGAAGGAATTGTTCCTCTATGGAAGCCCAAAGGAATGACATCTCATGACTGTGTAGTAAAAATAAGAAAATTATTTCAAACAAAAAAAGTAGGTCATACAGGTACACTTGATCCGGAAGTAGAAGGTGTTCTTCCTATTTGTGTAGGACAAGCAACTAAAATTGTACCGTTTCTTACTGATACAAAAAAAACGTATGTAGCAGAGATGACACTTGGGTATTCAACCGAAACGGAAGATAGCCACGGACAAATTGTTGAAAAAAAAGAAGTTTCGCAACCGCTTGAGGAAATGGAGATAATATCGGTTTTACAACAGTTTCAAGGGAAAATCACCCAAGTTCCTCCAATGTATTCAGCAGTAAAAGTAAATGGTAAAAAACTATATGAATATGCTCGGGAAGGGAAAATAATCGACCGACCAGAACGAATGGTATATATTGATAATATTACACTCCTGTCAATTAATTCGGATCAAACAGAAGCACCACGTATATCCTTTAAAGTAACTTGTTCAAAAGGGACATATATACGGACATTATGCGTGGACATCGGTAGAGCTTTAGGATTCCCAGCACATATGTCACAGTTAATCAGGACAAAGACAGGTAGTTTTGAGCAAAAGGATTGTTTTACCTTTGAACAGATTGACAATGCAATAAATAATGGATTAGCCGATCGTGTTTTGGCTCCTCTTAAAAAAGGAGTCGCACATCTGGATACGTATTATATAGATACTTTGGATAAATATAAAGTATCCAATGGTCAAAAACTGCCTCTCCCTGATAATTTACCTAAGACAAATCCATTTCTGGTTCAATATAAAGAGGAGCTAATGGCCATTTATCAAATCCATCCTGCAAATAAAAATGAAATAAAACCTGTTCGGGTATTTGCTAGAAATGAAGGTAGGTGAGAAAGGTATGGAAACGATCAATTTAGCTTATCCACATCAATTTGAAAAGAATTCCCTCCCAGAGACAGTAGCTGCAATTGGTGTCTTTGATGGAATTCATAGAGGGCATCAACAGGTGATTCAAACAGCAATTGATAAAGCAAAACGTCAAGATAGACAAAGTGCGGTTATCACCTTTTATCCACATCCTTCTGTTGTGTTAAAGCAAGAAAAAGAAAAGGTTAGTTATTTAACACCACTAAGAGAGAAAACGGAGATACTAAAATCAATGGGGGTTGACAAGCTTTATATCATTACTTTTAACAAAGAGTTATCAAAGCTCCAACCACAAATGTTTATTGATCATTTTCTTATTGGATTAAATATAAAACACCTTGTAGCCGGATTTGATTTTACCTATGGACATATGGGGAAAGGTACCATGGAAACAATCAATCAATATACAAGGGGAGAATTCAATCATACTACAGTAAACAAGTTAGAAGAAAACGACCAAAAGATTAGCTCTACGCTAATACGTGAAAAATTGGTAGACGGTGAAGTAGAAGTAGCTAATCATTTGTTAGGTAGACCACACACTATTCGTGGGATTGTAATAGAAGGAGACAAAAGGGGAAGGACAATTGGCTTTCCTACTGCAAATATTAAGCTTTCAGATGATTTTTTTCTTCCAAGAACTGGAGTATATGCAGTAACGATTAAGCATAATCGTCAATTGTTTAAAGGTATGGCAAATGTCGGATACAAACCAACCTTTGAAAGTAAATCTGATAGACCTTCTATTGAAGTGAATATTTTTGATTATAATCAAGACATTTATGGGGAAGAATTGGTAATAGAATGGCGAAGTTATATTCGTGAGGAAAAAAAGTTTAATGGAATTGAGCAGCTAGTTGCTCAAATAAAACAAGATGAAAAAACAATTCGTACTTTTTTCCACGTTAACAGAGTATAAAAATTTTAGCAGAAAAGAAATTATACATTTTTAGGAATGAATGATAAGAAAAAATTCGACACTCGTTATAGGACGAGAAGAATGTCGAGTTTTTCTAAAGTCAATCATCGTTGAAGTAATCATAGAAGTAATTCATTTTATTCTTGATTTACACTTGCAATTTTCGATAAAAAGATGTACTCTAAAATACGGAAACCATCCACTTGGCAATGCGAATCTCCGCCGATTGCTAGGGGAATGGGGATTAATATTTTTAGGAGGTGAAAAGGATGGCAATTACACAAGAGCGTAAAAATGAAATCATCAATGATTTCAAGACACATGATAACGATACAGGATCTCCAGAGGTTCAAATCGCTGTCCTAACAGAAGAAATTACAAACTTGAATGAGCATTTGCGTGTTCATAAAAAGGATCACCACTCACGTCGTGGTCTATTAAAAATGGTAGGTAAACGTCGTAATCTATTAAATTACCTACGTAACAAAGACGTAACGCGTTATCGCGAGTTAATCCAAAAGCTTGGTTTACGTCGATAAGCCATTTAAAAGCGGGAGTATTCCCGCTTTTTCTGTATGTAAAAATTATGTTTACATAATTGAGAGTCAGAAACAAATAATTTGGTCGTTTTAAAGATATTTAGCATAATGAATTTTATTTTTGAACAACCTCTACTACAAAGGCACTTTTTTTACACTTATTCGTGTTTTCGTCATACATTTGACGTCTGCACCTTGAATAAACTTATTTTTATTTATGTTCGAAGAGAGGAGTACTAACAAATATGGCAGATCAAAAGAAAATATTCTCCACAGAAATATCTGGACAACCATTTTCAGTTGAAATTGGAGAATTGGCAAAACAGGCAAATGGCGCTTGTATGATTCAATACGGCGATACCTCTGTTTTGGCAACAGCAACTGCATCGAGAGAACCAAAGGATCTTCCTTTTTTCCCTTTAACAGTTAATTATGAAGAGCGACTTTATGCAGTTGGTAAAATTCCTGGAGGTTTTATTAAGCGAGAAGGCCGTCCAAGTGAAAAAGCTGTACTTACTTCTCGTTTAATTGATCGTCCGATTCGTCCGATGTTTCCAGATGGATTTCGTAATGAAGTACAAGCAATTAGTACTGTCATGAGTGTAGATCAAAATAATCCATCTGAAATTGCAGCTATGATTGGATCTTCAATTGCACTTGGTGTATCGGACATACCATTTGGAGGACCAATTGCTGGTGTTATTGTAGGTAGAGTAGATGGCGAGTTCATAATTAACCCTACTGTAGAGCAAGAGGAAAAAAGTGATATCCACTTAACCGTGGCAGGAACAAAAGATGCTATTAATATGGTTGAAGCTGGTGCCTATGAAGTGCCGGAAGATATTATGTTAGAAGCAATTATGTTCGGTCACCAAGAAATTGTCCGATTAGTCGAGTTTCAAGAAGAAATTATCGCAGAAGTCGGTAAAGAAAAAATGGAAGTAACTTTGTTTGAATTGGATGCTGATTTAACTGCAGAGGTTGAGTCTAAAGCAAAGTCAAGTTTAGTTGAAGCAATACAGGTACAAGAAAAACATGCTAGAGAAGAAGCAATTGAAGCAGTTAAACAGAATACTGTTCAAGCATATGAAGAACAAGAGGTAGGCGAAGAAACTATCGGACAAGTAAAAGGAATTCTAGACAAGCTTGTTAAGGAGGAAGTTCGTCGTCTCATTACACAAGAAAAAATCCGACCAGATGGACGGAGACCAGACGAAATTCGTCCGTTATCATCAAGGATTGGTGTTTTGCCACGAACGCATGGGTCAGGATTATTTACACGTGGACAAACGCAGGCATTAAGTATTTGTACATTAGGGGCTTTAGGTGACGTTCAAATATTAGATGGTCTCGATTTAGAGGAATCAAAACGGTTCATGCATCATTATAATTTCCCATCCTTTAGTGTTGGTGAGACAGGGCCTATCAGAGGACCGGGTCGACGTGAAATTGGACACGGTGCATTGGGTGAACGTGCACTAGAGGTTGTTGTTCCTTCTGAAAAAGAATTTCCATATACCATTCGACTTGTATCAGAAGTATTAGAATCAAATGGTTCTACTTCGCAAGCTAGTATCTGTGCTAGTACCCTTGCAATGATGGATGCGGGTGTTCCAATTAAAGCACCAGTTGCGGGTATTGCAATGGGGCTGGTGAAGTCTGGCGATTATTATACTATTTTAAGCGATATTCAAGGCATGGAGGATTTCCTTGGTGATATGGACTTTAAGGTTGCTGGAACTGAAAAGGGAGTAACTGCCTTACAAATGGATATCAAAATTGAAGGACTTTCTAAAGAAATACTAGAAGAAGCATTAACACAAGCGAAAAAAGGTCGCATGTTTATTTTGGAGCACATGCTTCAAACAATTGGGCAGCCAAAGGGCGAACTGTCTCAATATGCTCCTAAGATTTTAACGATGAAAATAAATCCAGATAAAATACGTGATGTTATTGGTCCAAGCGGCAAACAGATCAATAAAATCATTGAAGAAACAGGAGTCAAAATTGACATTGAACAGGATGGTAACGTCTTTATCTCTTCCACAGATGCTGAAATGAACAAAAAGGCTAAAAGTATTATCGAAGACATTGTTCGTGAAGTACAAGTTGGAGAAATGTACTTGGGAACTGTCAAGCGGATTGAAAAATTCGGGGCCTTTGTAGAAATCTATAAAGGAAAAGAGGGACTGGTCCATATTTCTGAATTAGCTGAGGGACGGGTCGGAAAAGTAGAAGATGTCGTTTCCGTTGGTGAACAAATTATGGTCAAAGTGAAAGAAATTGATAATCAGGGTAGAGTTAACTTATCTAGAAAAGCAGTTCTTCTTGAAGAAAAGGAAAAATCAAATAAATAATTTATAAGTAAGAAGCTGGCATGCCAGTTTCTTTTGTTTTTTATGGAATTAATTATTATTGTGAAAAGGTTCTACCTTGTCCACTCCTTTCATACTTTATGAAGAGGGGGGATTGCATTGAACCGCTACGTTCTACAAATCACTATCTTTATTATTTTAATCGGTATTTCTTATCAGCACTATTTACCAGCAGATCTAATGAATCCGAATGCTTTGACCCAACAAGCGCCAATTGATATACAACCTGTTCAGACCAAAAGATCTGAGCTTATTCAAGAAATCAAAGAAAAAGGTAAGGCATTAGAAGAATCTCCGCAAAATGCAAAGATTGACAAAGTGTGGAAAAAAATGCCGGGACGTAATGGACTAAAGCTAAATGTGGATCAATCGTATGAAAACATGAAGGAACAAGGTACGTATGATGAATCCTTACTCGTGTTTGATCAAGTAGAACCAGATGTGAAACTAAAAGACTTACCACCTTCTCCAATCTATCGAGGTCATCCGGAAAAGGATATGGTTTCTTTTCTAATTAATGTGGCTTGGGGGGAGGATAACATTCCAAGCATACTTAATACGCTTAAAAAACATAATGTAAGAGCAACTTTTTTCATAGAAGGCAAATGGGCTAGTAATAATATGGATCTGGTTAAAATGATTAAAGAAGAAGGACACCTCATCGGAAATCACGCTTATAATCATCCTGATATGAACCGTTTATCTGATGAAGAGAACAGACTACAGATTAAAAAAACAAATGACATCATAAGAGCGATTACTAGTGAAACCCCTAAATGGTTTGCGCCACCTAGTGGAAGCTTCAATGAAAGAGTAGTATCGATAGCATCTGAATTAGAAATGCAGACTATTTTGTGGTCAGTTGATACGATTGACTGGAAAAAGCCAACAACTTCTGTTATGGTAAATCGTGTTATGTCCAATATTCATTCAGGGGCAATGATATTGATGCATCCAACCGATGTCATAAAAAATGGTTTAGAGGAATTAATTTTGAATATTAAACAAAAAGAGTATAAAATCGGTGCGATAGATCGATTACTAAGTGAGAAAAGATAATGATAATATGTGAACGGATTAGGAGGGCTGGATTTGTTACATAGACACGTATGTCCAAATGGTCTTCGTATTGTTTTAGAAGACATGCCAGCAGTTAGGTCTGTTACGATTGGTATATGGATACGAACAGGATCTAGAAATGAACAGAAAGAAATAAACGGCATTTCACATTTTTTAGAACATATGTTTTTTAAAGGTACTAACAAACGTTCTGCAAGAGATATTGCTGAAGATTTTGATGCAATCGGTGGACAAGTGAATGCATTTACGTCAAAAGAATACACTTGTATCTATGCAAAAATACTGGATACCCATAAAGAATATGCTTTAGAAGTGTTAGCAGATATGTTTTTTCATTCAACTTTTGATGAAGAGGAAATGGCAAAAGAGAAAAAGGTAGTTTATGAAGAAATCAAAATGTCTGAAGACACTCCGGACGATATTGTCCATGATTTGTTATCTCAGGCTTCTTATGGACATCATCCGCTTGGATTGCCAATATTAGGCACTGAGAACACACTTGCATCATTTAAGTCTGAAGATTTAAGAGAGTATATGGCAAAAACGTATACACCAGACAATATTGTCATATCAGTCGCCGGAAATGTGGACGATTCGTTTATGAAAACAATTGAGTCCCATTTTGGTGACTTTAAGGAAGGTCATCAATCTCGGGAATATGTGAAACCTGATTTCAAAGCAGAGCATGTAGAACGAAAAAAAGATACAGAACAAGCCCATCTTTGTATTGGTTATGATGGATTTTCTCTTGAAGATAAAAATATATATAGCTTAATCGTTATGAATAATGTATTTGGTGGCAGTATGAGCTCCCGCCTTTTTCAAGAAGTTCGTGAAGAGAGAGGATTAGCTTATTCTGTGTTTTCTTATCACAGTTCTTTTTTAGATAATGGTTTACTGACTATTTATGCTGGGACTGGTCGTCAACATCTTTCAGAACTTCGAGAAACGATCGCAGAAACTGTGGAAGATTTATTGCGTAATGGGTTAACTACAAAAGAGTTGCACAATAGTAAGGAGCAGCTAAAAGGTAGTTTAATGTTAAGCCTTGAAAGTACGAATAGTCGTATGAGTAGAAATGGTCGTAATGAATTATTGTTAAATAAACATCGTTCCTTGGATGAATTGGTTGAAGAAATTGACGCTGTTTCACTTGAATCAACAAGTCAAGTAATAAAAAGGATCTTTGACAATTCGTATTCAAGTGCATTAGTTTGTCCCAACGTATAATGGAAGCCTATGAGATATACTCATAGGCTTTTTCCCTTTTGCATAGCATGATAGTAGGTATTATGTTTATTCAAGCTGGAGGTGGAAACGTCATTGAGATACAGAGATTTAAGCAGTAAAGAGATAGTAGATGTAAGAAGTGGTTCTCGTCTCGGAGTTTTAGGGCAGACTGATTTAGAAATTAATGAAAAAACTGGTCAAATTGAATCCTTTATTGTACCAAATTATAGCTGGTTTGGAATGAAAAAAGAAGGGACCAGTATTCGTATTGATTGGAAACAGATTAAAAAAATTGGAGATGATATGATTATTATCGACTCCTGATTGTTTAAAAGCTATATGATTATAAAGTATGTCCTGTTAGTGTTACTATCACTTTATCAGTTAGCATAACAGCTAATCTTGATTGAAGGTAATGCTTCGGGCATACTTTTTTTTTGCATTTTCTTTTATACATTTTTTTAGGCGATTCAATCACTAACATCAGAAAATTTCATATGATAACAAGGAATAGTTATTACGCCAGGGTAGGTGAAACTATGGATACAACAAAAAATATCGCTGTAATTGGTGGCGATGCCAGGTATCTAGAAATGATTAAACGTCTTTCAACAAATGAAAACTTAAATATCACTCTAGTCGGATTTGACCAATTAAAAGAAGGATTTACTGGAGCAAAGCAAGTGGAATTGGAAGATCTTGATCCAGCTAATTTACATGCAGTTATACTTCCGATCCCAGGAACAGATAATCAAGGGTATATTGAAACTGTCTTTTCTGATAAAAAAATTCAAATAACAGTAGATTGGCTAAAGAAATTGCCTAATCATTGCTTGGTATTTAGTGGAATTGCAACAGATTATTTAAAAAATAGTGTAAAAGATGCCGGTTTGAAATTGATACCACTGATGAATCGGAATGATGTAGCCATTTATAATTCCATTCCGACAGTAGAAGGAACAATCATGATAGCCATTCAAAATACTGATTTTACCATCCATTCATCGAATGTTATTGTTCTTGGCCTCGGGCGTGTTGGTATGAGTGTTGCTAGTAAATTTTCCGCATTAGGTGCAAAGGTTTTTGTTGGTTCAAGAAGTAATGAAGATTTAGCTAGAGCAACAGAAATGGGGCTTACCCCAATTCACATCGATGAGCTCGATGCATACACTTCGAATTGTGACATGTTAATTAATACAGTTCCAGCGCTAGTAGTGACAGATAAAGAAATACAACCAATGAAATCTCATGCTTTGATCATTGATTTAGCCTCGAAGCCTGGTGGAACAGATTTTGATTATGCAAAGAAGAGAGGAATAAAAGCACTTCATTCACTAGGCCTACCGGGAATTGTTGCTCCTAAAACCGCCGGGGAAATTCTCGGAACTGTAATTTTGCAAATTTTAGCTGAAGAGAATTCAGGGGAGGAGTAATTGTATGTCTTTAAAAGGTAAAAAGATAGGTTTTGGAATAACAGGTTCTCATTGTACGTATGAGGAAGTATTTCCACAAATAGAAAAACTAGTAGAATTGGGAGCGGAAGTTGTTCCTGTTGCTTCTTATACGGTGCAGACTACTGATACAAAGTTTGGTAAAGCAAAAGACCATATGGAAAAAATAAAGAAATTAACAGGTAGAGACCCTATTACGACAATTGTTGATGCAGAACCACTTGGTCCACAGGAACCATTAGATTGTATGGTTTTAGCCCCTTTAACTGGTAACTCTATGAGTAGATTGGCTAACGCAATTTCGGATTCGCCGGTTTTAATGGCAACGAAAGCGACGATGAGAAATGGAAATCCTATCGTCTTAGCTATTTCTACAAATGATGCTTTGGGATTAAACGGTGTAAACTTAATGCGGTTAATGTCTACAAAGCTAATGTATTTCGTTCCTTACGGGCAAGACGATCCAATTAAAAAACCAAATTCATTAGTAGCAGATATGACACTAATCCCTAAAACAATAGAGCATGCGTTAGAGTTTAAACAGCTACAGCCAGTTATAATTGAAAGAAAATAACTGGATTATTTTCCTATTGGTACCTTACTAGTATGAGATATGTTAGAATATATAATATTAAAAAAGTATTAGAACAGTAAAAGAAATAGGAAGGGGTAAAATTAATGTTAAATGAACAAGGATATCACATTGCAGTAGTAGGTGCTACAGGTGCTGTAGGAAAGAAGATGCTAGAAACTTTAGAAAAAAAGAATTTTCCAATTAAAAGTTTAAAATTATTATCCTCCAGCCGTTCTGCTGGAAATAAAATAGAATTTAAAGGCGAGTCTTTTATTGTAGAAGAGGCTAAACCAGAGAGCTTTGAAGGAGTACAAATTGCTTTGTTCTCCGCTGGAGGGTCTGTATCCAAAAAATTAGCACATGAGGCTGTGGCTCGTGGTGCTGTTGTAGTTGATAATACTAGTGCTTTTCGTATGGATAAAGATGTTCCGTTAGTTGTTCCGGAGGTAAATGAAGCGGATATTGCAAATCATAACGGAATTATTGCTAATCCGAATTGCTCTACGATTCAAATGGTTGCTGCATTAAAACCGATTCAAGATAAATACGGAATTTCGCGAGTGATCGTATCAACGTATCAGTCAGTTTCTGGTGCTGGTGATGCAGCAACCGATGAATTGAAACAACAAACACAAGCGTTTTTAAATGGAGATGAGTTAAAACCTGAGCTTCTACCTGTTGCAGGAGAAGAAAAGCATTACCCAATTGCATTTAACGCATTGCCTCAAATTGATGTATTTCAAGAGAATGGCTTTACGTTTGAAGAAATGAAAATGATCAATGAAACAAAAAAAATTATGCACGCTCCTGAGCTTTCTGTTGCGGCAACTTGTGTTCGTTTACCTTTCTTTAATGCGCATGCAGAAAGTGTCTATGTAGAAATTGATGACGAAAATGTGCAGGTTTCCGATTTACAGAATGCGATAGCAAATGCTCAAGGTGTTATTTTAGAAGATGACCCAACAAATCAAGTTTATCCAACTCCATTAAGTGCTACAGATAAAAGCGAAGTATTTGTTGGAAGAGTAAGAAGAGATTTAGATAATTCTAAAGGATTCCATTTGTGGGTCGTTTCCGACAACTTGTTAAAAGGAGCGGCGTGGAATTCTGTTCAAATTGCAGAATCTCTTGTTAAAAATAATTGGCTCTAATTTCGAGGTGTCTATATGAAGGTTTTGGTTCAAAAATTTGGCGGGACCTCTGTAAGGGATAAAGAATCTAGACAAAGTGCAATTCGGCATATAAGGGAGGCGATTAATGAAGGGTATAAAGTCGCAGTAGTTGTTTCAGCAATGGGAAGACATCCTGACCCATACGCTACTGATTCTTTACTTTCATTAGTCGATTTTCCAAACGCAAGTATAAGTAAAAGGGAACAGGATTTGCTCCTTTCTTGTGGAGAAACGATTTCTTCCGTTGTATTTTCTAATGAACTAAAGAAAAATCAAATTTCTTCTATTGCATTAACAGGAGCACAAGCGGGATTTTTGACTAATAGTGAGTTCACGGAAGCCAAAATAAAAGCAATGAATGTAGGTCGAGTGCTTGAAGAATTTAAAGAACATGATGTGGTAGTTGTTGCCGGTTTTCAGGGTAAGACGGAGGATGAAGAAATAACTACTATTGGTAGGGGTGGCAGTGACACATCTGCTGCTGCTTTAGGTGCTGCTTTGGACGCATCATATATTGATATATTTACGGATGTAGAAGGTATTATGACGGCTGATCCAAGAGTTGTCCATTCAGCACGCACATTGGAAATAGTTACGTACTCGGAAATATGTAATCTTGCGTACCAGGGTGCAAAGGTTATACACCCAAGAGCAGTTGAAATTGCTATGCAAGCAAAAGTACCGATGCGAGTTAGATCGACAAAATCAAATGATAAAGGAACCTTAGTGACATCCTCAAGGGAACAAACAAAGGGTAAGGATATTCCTGACCGCCTAGTTACTGGTATCGCGCACATGTCAGGTATTTCACAAATCAGAGTAACTACCAGTCATGAGCCATATCAGTTACATTCAAAAGTGTTTAAAGCAATGGCTGAAGCCGGTATTTCGGTAGATTTTATTAATATTTCACCTACAGGAGTAGTATATACCATACCAGAAACTTATACAGAGAAGGCAACCACTTTACTCCAAAAACTCGGTTACCAACCTGAAATCACAAAGAAATGTGCCAAGGTCTCTTTAGTAGGTGCAGGTATGACAGGTGTTCCCGGTGTGACGGCCAAGATTGTACAGACATTAATCGATGCAGGGATTCAAATATTACAGTCTGCTGACAGTCACACAACCATTTGGGTGCTTATCCATGACAAAGATCTTGATATAGCTGTAAATGAGCTTCACAATACTTTCGGTTTAAATCGTATTGATTAGTTAAGAGGTGTGTAAAGATAGTTTCTCTTCTCTTACACACCTTTTATTGTACTTTCATAATCTAAGTTGTAGAAAGTATAAGTAAATGATTACGTTACATGGCAGGCTAGGTTTCACCACGCCGTATTTGGCACGGCCTGCATGACCCACATCTTTGTGGGCCTCCATTAGGACTTGGCGGCAAGTCAAGTTTTCTAACGCTTGTGCTTGTTCACAAGTGGATGAAAGGAGAATGGATGCATCATGAATTTCGGGAAAATTCTTACCGCGATGGTAACTCCATTTGATGAACATGGAAATATTGATTTTGATAAGACAACGGAATTAATTGAATATTTATTAAATAATGGTACAGATGGGTTAGTTGTTGCAGGTACTACAGGGGAATCTCCAACATTAACTGTCCAAGAAAAGATAAAACTGTTTAAACACGTAGTAAAAGTTGTCAATAAACGAGTTCCAGTAATCGCTGGTACGGGCAACAATAACACACAAGCCTCGATTGATTTAACGAAAAAAGCAGAAGGTATAGGAGTAGATGCCGTGTTGTTAGTTACTCCTTATTACAATAAACCTAATCAAGCAGGGCTATATGAGCATTTTTCGAAAATTGCCGAACAAACAAACCTTCCCATTATGCTTTACAATATTCCTGGTCGGACAGTTGTTTCACTTTCTGCAGATACTGTAATAAAGCTTGCTTCTATTCCAAACATTGTTTCGATAAAAGAGTCAAGTGGAGATCTTGATGCTGTTTCACAAATAATTGAAAAAACAGAGGACAATTTTTCCGTATATAGTGGAGATGATAGCTTAACTTTGCCAATTATGGCGATTGGTGGTCATGGTATTGTTTCAGTGTCATCTCATGTTATTGGAAACGAAATGCAAGACATGTTGGATAGTTTTCAAAAGGGTGATGTTATAAAGGCTGCAACCATTCATCGGCAGTTAGTACCAAAGATGAAGGGATTATTTATTGCGCCATCTCCAACACCTGTTAAAGCAGCATTACGTCTAAAAGGTTTAGATGTAGGTAATGTAAGATTGCCACTTGTTGCTCTGTCTTCATCAGAAGAACAACAGATAAAATTTTTATTTGGTTAAGCAAATAAGGTATAAGGGATGTTCCAACAAATAGTCTTTGTTGGAACATCCCTTTTTACGGTAAAACGTACACTTTTCATTTTCACTGTATGTATAAGATTTTGAATGCTCATACTAGTAGTAGTGAAGAAAGGAGTGTATAGAATGACAGACAAAGATAAGCAAAATCCAGACCAACAAAATCCAGACCAACAGAACCAGTCTTCTCTTGTTCAAAAAATTCAGCAACTTGGACAATCGTCTGTTCCAACCGCACCTGATTCTAATATTCATATTTTGTCTATTATTGGACAAGTGGAGGGGCATGTTCAATTACCACCACAAAATAAAACAACGAAATATGAACATTTAATCCCACAAATAGTAGCTGTGGAGCAAAATCCTAAAATAGAAGGTTTGATCGTCTTACTAAATACAGTGGGAGGCGATGTGGAAGCAGGGTTGGCTCTATCGGAAATGATTGCGTCGATTTCTAAACCTACTGTTTCTATCGTTCTTGGCGGAGGCCATTCTATTGGTGTGCCGATTGCTGTTTCTACAAACCATTCATTTATAGCGCCAACTGCAACGATGACAATCCATCCAATTCGATTGACAGGACTAGTCATCGGTGTTCCACAGACTTTTGAATATCTAGACAAAATGCAAGAAAGAGTGATTCAGTTTGTTACAAAGCACTCGAATATAAAGGAAGAAAAATTTAAAGAGTTAATGTTCGAAAAAGGTAATTTAACAAGGGACATTGGAACAAATGTAGTGGGAACAGACGCAGTTAAGTATGGCCTAATAGATGCAATAGGTGGAGTGAAAGAAGCGATGGAAAAGCTAAACGAGTTAATTGGTCAAAATCAAGATGGGAAGATGATCCAATGATTCTTTACACCCCACTTAGTGAAACGGATATCTTTCCAACAGAACTTAAAGATTATCAAAAACGTCAGACGGTTCAAGTCGACGGCCGTATTGTTGAATTAGAACAAATCGAAGAGGGATCTTATCGAGTTGTTCAATTACTTTCAACGAACCCTCAAGATTACTTGAATCAATCATTACATCCAGGAGAGATAATCTCTATTTAATATCGTAAAAGGTATTATCCAAATAGATGTACTCTATGCTATAATAGAATAAGCGTAGTGGTTATGTTTTCCACTTAATCCAAGAGATAAACCCTTGTCATCATTTGACAAGGGTTTATCTAATCGAAGTAGCAGCATTGGATTATTCACAGAGGTGATAAGTGTGGCAAAAAGAAGAAAAAGTAAAAAGAAGCAAAATACGTTAAAAACCCAGGTGAAATACGAATTAATTGGAATATTATTTATCTTTCTTGCTATTTTCGGAAGTGGAGCAAGTGCAATTAGTGAGGGAGCCATTCCAGCTGGATTGGAAAACGCTTTTCGGTTTCTTTTTGGTATCTGGTATTTCATCGCGTCAGTATTTCTGTTAGGAATTGGCTTATTTCTAATGATAAAACGGCAAATTCCATTTCTGTTTAATAAACGCTTAATAGGGATTTATATCATTTTTTTAGGTGTTTTACTGTTAACTCACATTCAAACATTTGAAAATATATTACTTCATTCCATACAACCTTCGATAATTAAGACAACATGGAATCATTTTTTTGCATTTTTAAATGGTGACTTACCTCCTACTAATCTTGGGGGTGGAACAGTTGGTGCGCTTCTATTTGCTTTCTGTTATTATTTATTTTCTTCTGTTGGAGCAAAAATAGTTTCTGTTTTTTCTATCATTATTGGAATACTTTTTATCACCGAATTTTCCATTGGTGATTTCATAGAAAAAACTAGTGCTACATTGAAAGCTTCTATGAAGAATCAAGCTGATTTATGGAAACAGAAGAAGGAAGAACGGAAGCAAAGAAAACAGGAATTAGCTCCAGAACCTGAATTGAGTACATCCGAATGGGAACCAACGACACACGAAGTAAATATGGAAGAACCTGTGATCCAAGAGTTTACAGATATCGCATACTCTAGTGAGAACACGGAGGAAATAACAGAAAAAAGCGATGCAGTGCCGAAGAAAAAGGAAAAGAAGGAATCAAATGAAATAGAGGAAGAAGATATTACTGAAACCTTACCGATGGTAGAACTAGAGAATGAAGATTATAACCTACCACCGTTAAGCTTACTAATAGAGCCTACCCATAATGCACAACATCAGGAGCGTGGACAAATCCAAGCAACAGTTCGAAAGTTAGAGCGAACGTTTCATAGCTTTGGAGTAAAAGCAAAAGTAACAAAAGTTCATGTTGGACCAGCTGTTACGAAGTATGAGGTTTATCCAGATGTAGGTGTGAAAGTTAGTAAAATAGTAAATCTTCATGACGACCTAGCTTTAGCTTTGGCAGCTAAGGATATAAGAATAGAAGCACCAATTCCAGGGAAGTCTGCTGTGGGAATAGAGGTACCGAACCAAGAAATCGCAACAGTGTCGTTAAGAGAGGTACTCGAGACTAAACAGGGGCAACAAGGGTCTAAGTTAGGCTTTGTTTTAGGAAGGGATATTTCTGGCGATGCGGTGATGGCAGAGCTAAATAGAATGCCGCATTTATTGGTAGCTGGAGCGACAGGCAGCGGAAAAAGTGTATGTATCAATGGGATAATCACAAGTATACTTATGCGTGCAAAACCACATGAAGTAAAAATGATGATGATTGATCCGAAAAAAGTAGAGTTAAATGTGTATAATGGGATACCTCACTTATTAGCACCTGTAGTGACTGATCCGAAAAAAGCATCAAGAGCTTTGAAAAAAGTAGTTTCTGAGATGGAACGAAGATATGATTTGTTTTCTGATACTGGAACTAGAAACATAGAAGGATACAACGAATATATAAAAAAATACAATGCTGCTGAGGGAGATAACCAGCCACTTCTTCCATACATTGTCGTATTAGTTGATGAATTAGCTGACTTAATGATGGTCGCCTCAAATGACGTTGAGGACGCCATTACACGTTTAGCTCAAATGGCTAGAGCTGCTGGGATTCACCTTATCATTGCTACTCAAAGGCCATCAGTTGATGTTATCACAGGTGTTATCAAAGCTAATATTCCTTCTCGGATTGCATTTAGTGTTTCATCTGCTACGGATTCACGTACTATTTTAGATACTGGTGGGGCAGAAAAACTATTAGGACGAGGAGATATGCTATTTATTCCAGTAGGAGCGTCGAAACCAACAAGGATACAAGGAGCATTTCTATCAGATGAAGAAGTTGAGCGTATTGTTGATTTTTGTATTGAACAACAAAAAGCGCAGTATCAAGATGAAATGATTCCAGATGAAGAAACCGACACGCCTAATGATGTGGATGACGATTTGTTTGATGATGCAGTGCAATTAATTGTAGAAATGCAAAGTGCGAGTGTATCAATGTTACAAAGAAGATTTAGAATTGGTTATACAAGAGCAGCTAGACTGATTGATGCAATGGAAGCAAGAGGGATTGTTGGTCCATATGAAGGTTCTAAGCCCCGCACGGTATTGGTTTCCGACTACACAGAGGAAAAATCATCTTGATTATAAAAGCTCTTTTCGTATTATTTATTGATTTTTTATTACACAGTTTACACATAAGACCTATAATGCAACATAACTGCTATGTTGATTTCCGCTACGGGCAGTGTATTTCCGTAGCGATAATCGAAGCTCTCACTCTGTCGCATTTATCTTATTTTGCGTATTAAGCTTTTGGCAATTAGGATTAATGTAAAAAGCTATAATCATTTAGAAAATAGCCATTATAAAAAGAAGCAACCCTTGTCTTAAGAAAATAGAAGATGAGGGTATCTTTTTGTTGTGTATGGGAGATAATCTTACAAAAACCGACATTTTCTGAGTTATTCTATTAAAAATGTCCTTTTTTCTATTTATTTCTAGAAATAAAAGTGTTATATTTATTCCTGACATTCTTGCCAATTTAAGTTAAATAAATCTATCATGTTGCATATTTTCTGGGGGTTTAACATGACAATACAGTCAGATAACAATCAGTTATTAGTACAAGCTATAGAGCAAATGAAAGCTAGTATCGACAACGGTATTTTTAAAGAAAAAGAGTTATTACCTTCTGAGTTTGAGTTGGCAAAAAAACTTGGAATTTCACGAACAGTCTTAAAAGAAGTGTTACATATATTGGAAGAAGAAAATATCATTTCTATCAAACATGGTTTTGGAACAATCGTAAATGCCAAACCATTATTTTCTACGGGGATTGAACAGCTAGGTAGTGTCACAGACATGATTCGACAATCAGGAAAAATTCCTGGCACCCAATACATTTCAACAGAGTTAATTCAACCAACAGAAAACGATATAAAGCGATTTAAACCAAAGACTATGGACATCATTGCTCAGATAAAAAGAGTAAGAACTGCGGATGGGCAACCAGTTGTGTACTGCATTGATAAGGTAGACAAACAGTTGCTTCCTTTGGAACAAGTTCATACACAAGATTCTTTATTCAGTTTGCTCGAATCCTATAGTAATAAATATATATCCTACGCAATAGCTAATATAGAGCCGATTGGCTATCATGATCAAATATCAGCTACTTTAAACTGTGATCCTGACCAGGCTTTATTATTATTAAAGCAAATGCATTATACACAGGATGATGAGCCTGTCCTATATTCAGCAAATTATTTTCGAGCAGATATGTTTAGTTTTTCAGTCTTGCGAAAACGAGTCTAAAGAACATAAAGTATGATTGATTTTCAAATTTAGGAGGTGATTACTACATCATTTTAATAGAGATTGGGAAAGTATAAACTAATAAAGAATTTATATGGGGGTAATTATTTTGAAGAAAAATCATTTTTTACTTTTGATTGGATTGTTGTTTTCCATTGCGTTTGTATTGGGAGCATGTGGCGCTGCTGAGGAAGAGGATAATGCTAACAATGTAGATGAAACAGAAAATGGCAATGCTGAAGAAGGTGCAGATGAAGGAACTGATGAAGCAACGGAGACGGCTGACTTTAGTGTAGCAATGGTTACAGATGTTGGTGGTGTAGACGATAAGTCATTTAACCAATCTGCTTGGGAAGGAATACAGGCATTTGGGGAAGAAAATGGTCTCTCTAAGGGCGAAGGTTTTGATTATGCACAATCTGATGCTGATGCAGATTATATGCCAAATTTAAATCGTTTAATACAGCAAGATTACAACCTTATTTTTGGTATTGGTTATAAATTGGCCGATGCGTTAGGTCAAGTCGCTGGACAAAATCCAGACACGAATTTTGCTATTATTGACTCCGTAGTCGAAGGAGATAATGTTGCAAGTGTTACGTTTAAAGAACAACAAGGATCTTTCTTAGTTGGTGTGGCAGCAGCACTAAAAAGCGAGTCTGGACAAGTTGGTTTTGTAGGTGGAGAAGAAAGTGAATTAATTAAACGCTTTGAAATAGGATATCGTGCTGGGGTTGCAGCTGTAGATCCAGATATCGAAGTAGATGTTCAGTATGCAGATTCATTTGCTGCAATTGATAAAGGGAAAGCAATCGCTTCTGACATGTATAATGGTGGAATTGATGTTATTTACCATGCGTCTGGTGCAACAGGAAACGGTGTTTTTGCTCAAGCTAAAGATATTAAAAACAGTGATCCAGATGCAAATGTTTGGGTGATTGGTGTTGACCGTGACCAATATGAGGAAGGACAAATTGGTGATACAAATGTAACGTTAACTTCTATGCTTAAGCGTGTCGATGTTGCTGTTCAAACAGTATCTCAACAAGCACTTGAAGGTGAATTTCCTGGCGGTGAATTATTAGCACTAGGTATTGAGGACGATGCTGTTGGTGTCGCGAAGACAAACGAAGAGGCATATACAGATGAAATTGATTCAACTGTAGAGGAATGGAAGCAAAAAATTCTAGATGGAGAAGTTGAGGTTCCATCGACTGAAGAAGATCTAGCTTCTTATCTTGATTCTCTTTAATTAAAATGAAAAGGCTAGATAAGCTCTAGCCTTTTTCTTCCATACATAATAGAGGATTGTCAAATGAAGAGTCTGTTCCGCCCTTTTCATTTGGCGATTTTCTTGTCAATACATTTTACAAATAATACTAGGGATTCTTCTAAGCTTTTGGAGGAATACCTTTATCTTTCTAATCGAAATACTCAGTTTTCCGATTAAGGAGTGTAGACTTTGGATAATTATGTAATAGAAATGCTAGGAATTCGAAAAGAATTTCCAGGAATAGTGGCAAATGACAATATAACCTTACAAGTAAAACAAGGTGAAATACATGCTTTGCTCGGTGAGAATGGTGCAGGTAAATCAACATTAATGAATGTTCTATTTGGATTATATCAGCCGGAAAAAGGAGAGATTCGTGTAAAGGGTGAAAAAGTTAATATAACTGACCCTAATAAAGCTAATGATTTAGGAATTGGTATGGTTCACCAACACTTTATGTTAGTTGATACATTCACTGTCACTCAAAATATAATATTAGGAAGTGAACCAAAACAACTAGGGATTGTTGATCTTAAGAAAGCTGAAAAAGAAGTGGTCGACCTATCCGAACGTTATGGTTTAAAAGTTGATCCACAAGCGAAAATTAAAGATATATCTGTTGGAATGCAGCAAAGAGTTGAGATTTTAAAAACATTATACCGTGGAGCAGAAGTGCTAATTCTTGATGAACCTACTGCCGTATTAACACCACAAGAGATAAAAGAATTAATTGGAATAATGAAGACCCTAATAAAAGAAGGAATCTCTATTATTCTTATTACCCATAAGCTAAAAGAGATTATGGAGGTTTGTGACCGTTGTACAGTTATTCGCAAAGGTGTTGGTATTGGTACGGTAAATGTTGAAGAAACAAATACGAATGAATTAGCTTCATTAATGGTAGGTAGAGAAATAAGCTTTAAAACGGAAAAGTCAGCCTCAAATCCTAAACAGACAGTATTAAGAGTAGATAATTTACGCGTAAAAGACTCTCGGAATGTTGAAATGGTAAAAGGATTAGATTTAGAAGTGAAAGCCGGAGAAATAATAGGAATTGCAGGTGTTGATGGTAATGGACAATCTGAATTAATTGAGGCAATCACTGGTTTAAGGAAAGCTGATGCTGGTTCGGTGTTTTTAAATGAAAAGAATATTACTAATTTACCACCTCGAAAAGTAACGGAATCTGGTGTCTCTCATATTCCACAGGATCGACATAAGTTTGGTCTTGTATTGGATTTTCCAATTGGTGAAAATATGGTGCTCCAAACCTATTACCAAAAACCATATGCAAATAGTGGGGTTTTATCCTATTCAAAAATATATCGTTATGCAAAATCGTTAATTGAACAATATGATGTTCGGACTCCGAGTGCCTATACAAAAGCACGGGCTCTTTCAGGAGGAAACCAACAAAAAGCAATTATTGCAAGAGAGGTAGATCGCTCACCCGATTTATTAATTGCAGCTCAGCCAACTAGAGGCTTAGATGTAGGAGCAATAGAGTTTATTCACAAAAAATTAATTGAAGAACGAGATAGTGGTAAAGCAATCTTACTTGTATCTTTTGAACTAGATGAAATATTAAATGTCAGTGATAAAATTGCAGTTATGTTTGATGGAAAGATTGTGGCTATTGTTCGACCGCAAGAAACTAATGAACAAGAATTAGGATTGTTAATGGCAGGTAGCAGGAAAGAGAAAGTTGGTGAGTCCTGATGTTTTCAAGTCGTATGTTTAATATTTTAGTTCCGGTTATTTCCGTCATATTAGGATTAATTGCTGGTGCGTTGATTATGCTTATATTTGGATATAACCCAATCTTAGGTTATCAAGCACTTTGGGATGGTGCATTTGGAAATGTATACTTTTTTGGTGAAACAGTTCGTCAAGTAACACCATACATCTTTACAGGTCTTGCTGTTGCTTTTGCTTTTCGAAGCGGGTTGTTTAATATTGGTGCTGAGGGTCAAGTTATTATTGGGTGGTTAGCGTCTGTTTGGATAGGTACTTCACTCCATGCTCCGATGATTATTCATCTACCAATAACCATTATTGGAGCTGCCTTGGCTGGCGCTTTATGGGGATTTCTTCCAGGTTTATTAAAAGCAAGGTTAGGAGTTCATGAAGTTATTGTTACGATTATGATGAATTATATTGCTTTACATGTTTCAAATGCAATGATAAGGAATGTGTTGACTGATGGTAGCGATTCTACAGAAAAAGTGGCGGAATCAGCTTTACTTTCTTCAGACTGGTTAATGGAAATAACGGGATATTCTAGATTGCACTATGGTATTTTAATTGCATTTCTTGCAGCATTCATCATGTGGTTTTTGTTAGAAAAAACAACAATTGGATATGAGCTTAGATCCGTTGGGTTTAATCGACACGCATCAGAATATGCTGGAATGAGTGTAGGAAAAAATATTATTTTAGCAATGGTTATATCTGGAGCATTTGCAGGTCTTGCAGGTGCAATGGAAGGCTTAGGTACATTTGGATATATGCCAACTAACTCATCCTTCACGAATTTGGGTTTTGACGGAATCGCAGTCGCATTACTTGGAGGTAATACCGCAATAGGGTCTGTGATTGCTGCCTTCTTATTTGGTGTATTAAAAATAGGATCCTTAAATATGCCGACAACTGCTGGAGTACCTGGGGAGCTAGTTGAAATTGTTATTGCTCTAATTATCTTTTTTGTGGCATCAAGCTATATTATTAGATGGGTAATTTTACGATTCAAGAAGGAGGGAAAATAAAATGGCATTTATTGAAGCTTTACAATCAATTATTCCAATTGCATTGTTTTTTTCCGCTCCTTTAATTTTTACTGCTCTTGGCGGTGTTTTTAGTGAACGTTCAGGAGTAGTAAATATAGGGTTAGAAGGTTTAATGGTAATGGGAGCATTTGTTGGAGTTGTCTTCAACCTCACATTTGCTAATGTTTTTGGGACTTTTACACCTTGGCTATCTATGATTGTTGCTTGTATTGTATCCGCATTGTTTTCGTTAGTACATGCTGTTGCATCAGTAACCTTTCGTGCCGACCAAGTCGTAAGTGGAGTAGCCATAAACTTTTTAGCGCTTGGTTTAGGTGTATTTTTAACAAAACAGTGGTATGGCAAAGGACAAACAGATATGGTTAGCCAACCATTTTATTCAAAATCGATCCCTTTTCTTTCGGACATCCCTTTTTTGGGGCCAATATTTTTTAAAGGAATATACTATACTTCCTATTTGGCAATTGTATTAGCATTTGTTGCATGGTTTATCTTATATCATACGTCTTTTGGATTAAGGCTACGATCTGTAGGTGAACATCCAATGGCTGCTGATACGAATGGAATAAACGTGTATCTAATGCGTTATGTTGCGGTCATGATCTCCGGAGCTTTGGGTGGATTGGGCGGTTCTGTATTTGCATTAACGATTTCCTTTAATTTCTCTCAATCAACCATTGTAGGTCAAGGGTTTATGTCATTAGCTGCAGTAATTTTTGGAAAATGGCATCCATTAGGGGCAATGGGGGCAGCATTATTCTTTGGATTTGCACAAAGTCTTAGTGTAATAAGCTCTGGCATTCCATTGTTAGCTGACGTACCGAAAGTGTATTTGACAATTGCTCCCTATGTACTAACAATTCTTGCCTTAGCAGGCTTTATTGGTAGAGCAGAAGCACCAAAATCAATTGGGAAACCATATATCAAGGGTACACGTTAATTGTTATTAAAATATTTGGATAAATTCGACAAAACCTGGTAATTGTTACCGGGTTTTTTTTTCGGTATACTGTCATAAGGAGAAAGTAATCTAAATAGGGATGTAATCATATCTTCTTTAGGGATAGAGATACTTATTTATTGAAAAGCTATACATAATATGAAGTAGGGAGGCTTATGTAATGAACTCAATTCGTGAAAGAAAAATCACCGATAATGGATATAACTTGCACGTTATTCAAAGTAAGAAGTATAAAACAATCAATATAGTACTAAAGTTTAAGGCGCCTTTAGAAAGGGAGTCTATAACGCAAAGAGCATTACTACCATATATATTACAGCAAGGAACGAATCAACATCCTACTGCTCGAGCACTTCGAACTGCACTTGATGACTTGTATGGTGCAGTATTGAGTATTGATAGCTCGAAAAAGGGTGAAAATCATGTTTTAACTGTTCGGATGGAAGTTGCAAATCAGTCTTACTTAAGTTCTAGCCAAAACATTTTTAACGAAGCGCTACAATTACTTAATCAAATCATTTTTCATCCCAAAACAAATGGGGAACAGTTTGATCAGAAAATAGTTGCCCGTGAAAAACAAACGTTGAAGCAAAAGATCAACTCTATTATTGATGATAAAATGAGTTATGCGAACATGAGGTTAATTGATGAAATGTGTAAAGATGAACCGTATCGCCTTCATGTTCATGGTTACTTAGAAGATCTTGACCCAATAAATGAAAGAAGTTTGTACGAGTATTACCAAGACATGCTGGTACATGATCAACTAGATATTTATGTTTTAGGTGACCTAGAAGAACAAAGTATTGAAAAGGAAATAGCGAATTATTTTGCAAGAGAGTACAAATCAAATAATAGGGAACAGGCAGTTCAAAAAAAACAAATAAAAAAATTAAACGAAGTAACAGAAGAGCAGAACATCCAACAAGGAAAACTGCATTTAGGATTTCGAACGAATATAAATTTTAATGATCCAGATTATTTTGCTCTTCAAGTATTCAATGGTATCTTTGGTGGTTTTCCAAGCTCTAAGCTGTTTATGAATGTACGAGAAAAGCATAGTTTGGCTTATTATGCTGCATCCAGATATGAGAGTCATAAAGGGTTATTGTTTGTATTTAGTGGGATAGATCCAAATAACTTCTCAAAGGCAAAAGATATTATTCTAGAACAAATGGATGAAATGAAAAAAGGTGAATTTACAGATGACCAAGTAGAAGAAACAAAGAATATGGTTATTAACCAATTGCTAGAAACGATGGATAATTCCCAAGGATTAATTGAAGTACTATATCACCAAGTATTAGCCGAAAACAATATAACACCGGATGAAGTAATCGATGGAATCAAACGTGTACAAAAAGATGATCTTCTTAGGGTAGGAAATAAGCTGGAGTTAGATACCATTTATTTCCTTACGAGTAAGGGAGGTAGTAACAATGAATAAAAAGTATTATGAGCAATTAAAAGAGACAATTTATGCTGATACACTTAATAATGGACTTAAAGTATTTCTACTTCCAAAGAGGGAAATGGCAAAGACATTTGGTATCTTTTCCACCGATTATGGCTCCATTGATCAAAGTTTCGTTCCAATAGATAAAGATGAATTAATTACAGTACCAGATGGGATAGCTCATTTTCTGGAACATAAATTATTTGAAAAAGAAGACCGAGATGTTTTTCAAGACTTTACAAAGCGAGGGGCGTCTGCGAATGCTTTTACCTCATTTACAAAAACAGCCTATTTATTTTCTTCTACAAATCAAATTGAAGAAAATGTTAAAACCTTATTGGATTTTGTCCAAGACCCCTATTTTTCGGAACATTCTGTTGAAAAGGAAAAGGGTATTATAGGACAAGAAATTCGTATGTATGACGATCAGCCTGATTGGAGAGCGTTTTTTGGAACCATTCAAAGTTTATATCATAACCACCCTGTTCAAAAGGATATTGCTGGAACAGTTGAATCCATTGAAGAAATAACAAAAGATGATTTATATACTTGTTACAATACATTTTATCATCCAGCCAATATGACATTATTTGTAGCGGGAAACTTTGAACCAGAATCAATGATGAAGTTAATTATAGAGAACCAGAACAATAAAGATTTCTCAGCTCTTTCTGAAATTAAACGGTCATTTCCGGAAGAACCATTACACGTTGCTAAGAAGAAGCACGTAATTGAGATGCCTGTTTCTGTATCTAAGTGCATGATAGGAATAAAAGAAGATATGACCTTTGAGAATATGGATGATTTCTTGAGAAAAGATTTGCTTACCGATATGCTATTGGATCAGTTCTTCTCAAAAAGTGGGGAATTTTACCAAGAGCTTTATGAAAAAGATTTAATTGACAACAGCTTTGGTTTTGAGAGTAATTTAGAAAAAGGCTTTGGATTTTCCATCATTGGTGGAAATACTGCAAAACCTGATGAATTGGCGGAAACAATCAAGAGTATGCTCGGAAAGCTTAAAGACTTATCATTAAATAAAGAAGATTTTGAACGAGTCAAACGAAAAAAAATAGGTCAATTTCTACGTTCCATGAACTCTTTAGAGTTTATTTCCAACCAATTTACTCATTATAATTTGTTAGGAATTGATTTATTTGAAGTACTGCCATTTATTGAGTCGCTTACTGTAGATCAAGCAAATGAATTTTTACAGTCATGGATTGATGAGGAACGTATAGCTGTTTGTCAAATCATTCCTTCCCAAGGGTGAATCGTATGAAACGAAATTGTCTGGTTATTGGGGCAAGTGGTGATATCGGTGTTGCTATAGCAAAAAGGTTAGCATCAGATGGTTATCAGTTGTTGTTACATTATCATGAAAATAAAAAAGTCCTTCATCAATTGATGAAACAACTCCCAGATGACGCAGTCCTTGGCATGTTAAAAGGAAACCTGAGTACAAGTAAAGGGATTCATGACTTTTTGCAAATGATTAGTTTTCCAATTAATAATGTTGTTTTTGCAAGTGGTACCACTACTTTTGGACTGTTACAAGATGTTTCTGAGAATGAAATGGATGTGATGTTCCATTTACATGTAAAAACACCTTGGATGATTTCTAAGCATCTATTACCTGATATGATAAGACAAAAATATGGAAATATAATAGTCATTTCTTCCATTTGGGGAGAAAAGGGTGCTAGTTGTGAAGTTATTTATTCCTCCGTTAAGGGTGCTCAAAATAGCTTTGTGAAATCGTTAGCGAAAGAGCTTGCACATAGTGGGGTTTCTGTTAATGGTGTTAGTCCTGGCTTCATTGAGACAAAAATGAATGAAAATTTTACCACAGAAGAAAAAGCAGATATTTTTAGCGAAATACCAATGAAGAGAGCAGGAGAAGCTACCGATGTTGCTCATGTTGTTTCTTTCCTATTAGATGAACGAACTTCTTATGTTCAAGGAGAGATTATTCAGGTAACTGGTGGCTGGTAATACAACTTAATTTTGTATCCCTTCTTCATGTATAAACTTCTCAATATTTCAAATGCTATCAATGTAAGCTGAATGAAGGAGGAATATAATTATGTCTGTTCTTGATAATTTTGAATCATGGAAAGATTTCCTTGGCGATCGTCTTCACCAAGCACAAGGCCAAGGGATGAATCAACAAGCAATTTCTGATGTAGCTTATGATATTGGTAGTTATCTTGCTAACCAAGTCGATGCTAAAAACGACCAAGAAGCAGTGTTAAGAGACATGTGGAATGCTGCTAGCCAAGACGAACAACATGCACTCGCAAATATAATGGTAAAGCTAGTTCAAAATGAAGGAACAGGAAGATAATCACTAGAAATACAAAAGCCCTTGTGAAGCAAGGGCTTTTGTTACGGAAAAAAATTTGTCATTTTTCGATAAATTTCACATGATGGATATAAATGCCTTTTCTAATGGGGAAAAATCATTTATGATAATAGTAATGAGGGAGAAATTTTAACCCTGTATTTGAAGGAGTTTCGTTATGGAAAAAACAGAGTGGTACCTTGAATATGAGATACAATATAATCGACCAGGGCTACTAGGGGACATTTCGTCACTCTTGGGTATGCTCTCCATTAACATTATTACGATTAATGGAGTGGAGAATTCAAGGCGGGGAATGCTACTGTTAACAAGGAAAGATGAACAAATTCAACGATTAAAATCTATTTTGGATACCATGGATACGATAAATGTTACAAAAATTCGAAAACCTAAATTAAGAGATCGTTTAGCAGTTAGACATGGCAGATATATACATAGTGATATAGATGATAAGAAGACATTTCGATTTGTTCGAAGTGAATTAGGTCTATTGGTTGACTTTATGGCTGAATTATATAAAAAAGATGGACACAAACTTATAGGTATCAGGGGAATGCCACGTGTAGGCAAGACGGAATCAATTGTTGCAGCAAGCGTTTGTGCTAATAAGCGTTGGTTATTTGTTTCGAGCACACTGTTAAAACAAACCATCCGGAGTCAGCTAATTAAAGATGAGTATAATGATGACAATTTATACATTATAGATGGAATCGTATCAACGAAAAGAGCTAGTGAAAAACATTGGGAACTAATAAGAGAACTAATGCGCTTACCAACTACCAAAGTCGTTGAGCACCCCGATATTTTTGTTCAACAAACGGAATACAAGCTAGATGATTTTGATTATATTATTGAGCTTCGTACGGAAGAAGATGAAGAAATTCGTTATGATCCAATCGATAAGTTAGAATTTAATCAATCAGATGGTTTTTCTATGTTTGATTTTTAAAGATGGATGGTGTTATATATGGAAATAGGAGCAAGGCTTAAGGAAGCAAGAGAACAAAAAAGTCTTACCTTGGAGGATATACAAAAAATAACAAAGATTCAAACACGTTATCTTCAGGCAATTGAAAAAGGTAATTTTGAAGTAATGCCCGGAAATTTTTATGTTCGAGCTTTTGTGAAAGAATATGCTACCGCAGTTGATCTAGATCCAGATCAACTGATGGAAGAGCATAAAGCTGAATTACCTGCTTCAACAGATGAAAGTACTATTGAATATTCTCGTGTTCAACGCAGTAGGAAAAATACTTCCGCAACAAAAAGTCCTGCTATCTTTTCCTTCTTACCAACAATTATTGTCGTATTGTTAATTGTCGGTATTGTTTTTTCAATTTGGTATTTTTATCAACAGTCACAGGAAAACAATCCTGATCAACAAATTCAGACAGAAGATAATGGTGGAGACCAAGTGAGACTTCCTGACGATGAACAAAACCAAAACCAACAGCAAGAGGAAGAAAATGAAGAAACAGAGCAACCTGCGGATAGTGAGGTTGAAGAAGAAGAAAATGAACCTCTACAGCCAACACTAAATATGGTTGAAACAGGTAATGCTGAGACAATTTATGACCTAGAAAATCCGGGTGATCAATTAACGTTAACATTAAGCTCTGATAGTGAGAATTGGTTGGAGGTAGAAAATGGTAAAGGAAAAAGCTTTTATAATGAAATGTTTTATGCAGACCAATCTCCTTGGGAGCAAGATATGACCGGAGAAGAACAAATTTATCTTCGCTTCGGAAATCCGACCCATTTATCGATTACAGTTAATGGAATTACGTTGGAACTGCCTGACAACATTAATCCAAGTCAAGTACAAAGGGTTTGGATTAATGTAAAAAATAATACACAATAAGTGAAGAAAATAATCAGACAACCCTTTTCATCGAGCACCAGGTGGGAAGGGTTGAACTTACGTGTGTTAAAATAAACCTATATTGTTGAATCTGCGTTGATTTAATACTAATTGATTGTTAACTTTGGAGGTAAGTAATGAATATACCAAATCGAATTACCATATCTCGTATTTTTCTCATTCCGATTTTTATTATTTTATTATCCATCCCATTTAATTGGGGAAGTTGGTCGATAGGAGAAACAGCGTTGCCAGTTTCTCATTTTGTTGGAGCACTTTTATTTATTATTGCCTCTACCACTGACTGGATTGATGGCTACTATGCCAGAAAATATAACCTTGTCACTAATTTAGGTAAATTTTTAGATCCTTTAGCTGACAAATTACTTGTTTCTGCTGCACTTATATTATTGGTTGAACTAGGTTTAGCACCTGCTTGGGTTGTTATACTCATTATTAGTCGTGAGTTCGCTGTTACAGGCTTACGTTTAGTTGCAGCAGGTGAGGGTATCGTTTTGGCTGCAGGGCAAATGGGCAAGTTAAAAACAGTACTTCAAATTATCTCTATTTCTGCATTGTTATTACATAATTTTCCGTTTTCTTACATTGGTTTTCCATTTGCAACAATTGTACTTTACTTAGCATTAATTATTACGGTTGTATCGGGATATGATTATTTCAAAAAAAATTGGCATGTAATGAGGGATTCTAAATAATGAAGGAATATAAAGCAGAGATTATCGCAGTAGGAACAGAGTTGTTATTAGGTCAAATTGCAAACACGAATGCACAGTGGATTTCTGACACCTTGGCAAGACATGGAGTTAATGTTTTCTTTCATGGAGTCGTTGGCGACAATTTGGAGCGAGTTAAATCTACATTTGAGTTAGCAAATGACCGCTCGGATCTTGTGATTATTACTGGTGGACTTGGACCTACAGATGATGATTTAACAAGAGAAGCGTTTCAAGCTATGACTAATGAAAAGCTGGTAGAACATCCAGAATCTATGAATAAAATCTTAAATTATTTTAAAAAAACGAATAGGAAAATGACTCCGAATAATAAAAAACAAGCACTTGTATTTGAAGGGGCACAAGTAATATACAATAATGTTGGTATGGCTCCTGGAATGATTTCGGAATATAATGATACGATTTGGATATTCATGCCTGGTGTTCCGAGAGAAATGAAGTCAATTATGACGGATGGTGCTTTGCCATATTTAAAAGATAGACTGAATTTATCAACAGTTATTCAATCACGAATGCTTCGTTTTATTGGAATCGGTGAATCTCAGTTAGAACATGATTTAAAGAAGATTATCGATCATCAAAGTAATCCTACTATTGCTCCATTGGCTACAGATGGCGAAGTCGCACTTCGTATTACAGCGAAAGGTAAGTCGATTGAGGAAGCAAATAACTTGATTGATTTAACAGAGAAAAAAGTTTTGAATATAGTTGGTGATTACTTTTATGGATATGACGAAGAGACTATCCAAAGCAAAATATTATCGCTTTTAAAAGAAAAGGAAACGACTATTGCTACAGCTGAAAGTTTAACTGGCGGAAGTTTTTCTGACTCGATTGTCTCCATTCCTGGTGCTTCAGAAGTGTTTAACGGAGGAATTGTTTGTTATTCCACAGATGTAAAGAAGCAGATACTACAGGTTTCATCTGAAACAATTGATAAATATGGGACGATTAGTGAACCTTGTGCAGAAGAAATGGCAAAAAATATCCAAACAAAGCTACATGCAAATGTAGGAATAAGTTTTACAGGTGTCGCAGGACCCGATAAATCTGAAGGAAAAGATGTTGGAACAGTGTTTATTAGTATATATCATGCTTCAGGAAAGTCTCTTACTGAATCTTTTCAGTTTTTTGGAGACCGAGAGTCGATAAGGATAAGAACTGTTAAGAAAGGCTTGGAATTACTATTTCGATTTATCAAGAATAAAATTTAAAAGCTTAAATTTTTATTTTGGGGTTTCATTTGCTATTAAAAATTAATAAAACTTTATGTGCTTTTTGAATTATTGATAAAAAAACTATAAGTAAAACAAGGGAACATTCATTCGGTTTTTGCTTGTTAAATCTATCGAAACAAGGTATGATGGTATTAGAGTCAGTATTTAAAACGTTAAGGGGGAAGTAAATTGAGTGATCGTAAACAAGCCTTAGATATGGCGTTAAAGCAAATAGAAAAGCAATTTGGTAAAGGCTCCATCATGAAGCTGGGAGAGCAGGCAGAGCAAAAAATTGCTACGGTTTCCAGTGGGTCACTGGCTTTGGATGTGGCACTAGGTGTTGGGGGATATCCAAAAGGACGTGTCGTTGAAATCTATGGACCAGAATCTTCTGGTAAAACAACCGTTTCCCTTCATGCTATTGCTGAAGCACAAAAGGCTGGTGGACAGGCTGCCTTTATTGATGCAGAGCACGCCCTTGATCCAGTATATGCTAGAAAACTAGGTGTAAATGTTGATGAGTTATTACTTTCACAGCCAGATACAGGTGAACAAGCTTTAGAAATCGCTGAAGCATTAGTAAGAAGTGGTGCCGTAGACATTGTTGTTATTGATTCTGTAGCTGCCTTAGTACCTAAAGCCGAAATTGAAGGAGAAATGGGCGATTCTCATGTCGGTTTGCAGGCCCGTCTAATGTCCCAAGCGTTGAGAAAATTATCCGGTGCTATTAATAAATCAAGAACAACAGCTATTTTTATCAACCAAATTCGTGAAAAAGTAGGAGTAATGTTCGGAAACCCTGAAACTACGCCTGGGGGACGTGCTCTTAAATTCTATTCTTCGGTAAGGCTAGAAGTTCGTCGTGCGGAGACATTAAAGCAGGGGAACGATATGGTTGGTAATAGAACAAAAATTAAAGTTGTGAAAAATAAGGTTGCTCCTCCGTTTAAGCAAGCAGAGGTTGATATTATGTATGGAGAAGGAATTTCTAGAGAAGGAGAGCTTTTAGATATTGCGTCCGATCTAGATATTGTTCAAAAGAGTGGTGCTTGGTATTCTTATAACGAAGAACGTCTAGGCCAAGGAAGAGAAAATGCTAAACAGTTTTTAAAAGAAAATGTAGACATGTCCGAGGAAATTTATAACTCTGTCAGAAAACATTATAGTATGGATATTCCTGGAGACGCAAATTCCGAAGAAGAGGCACAAGAAGCACTAGATATGTAGATTTTAATCCTTGTTGTTGTAAAACAGCAAGGATTTTTATACTGAAAATGGAGTATGAATTTGGAAGACTAAGACAATTGCTAAGTGCAAGGAGAACACCGGATTTTTAATCGGTTTTTAGGGAAATTTGTAGGAATTTTGACGTTTCCTTGACATTATATACCCTCAAGATTAAAATTAATTATGTATAATTTTATTTTTTATTATACATTCTTTGATTTAAAACAAGATTAATTAAGTGTAAGAATGTACATGCCGACTTAATTTGATTGTACAAGTTTATAGCAAGAGGAGGTGAAATCATGGATGTTGTAACCATAGTCATCTCCATTTTGCTTGGCCTAATCGTCGGTATTGTTGTTGGTTATCTGATTCGTAAATCTATTGCTGAAAAGAAAATTTCTAGTGCAGAAGACTTGGCAAAACAAATTGTCGATGAAGGACATCGTAATGCAGAGGTTGCTAAAAAAGAGGCACTTCTTGAAGCGAAGGATGAAAATCATAAACTTCGTCAACAGCTGGAGCAAGAGCTTCGAGAAAGAAGAGTAGAAGTTCAAAAGCAAGAAAGCCGTCTGATGCAAAAAGAAGAGAATCTGGACCGTAAAGATGAAACGCTGGATAAGCGTGAGCTCATGTTAGAGAAAAAGGAAAGTTCGCTAGCAGAAAAACAACAACAAATTGAAGAAATGGAAAGCAAAGTGGAAGCTATGTTAGGCGAGCAGCAAGCTGAGCTAGAACGCATTTCCGGTTACACGACTGACCAAGCTAAACAGGTTATTCTAGAACGTGTTGAAAAGGAAGTTAGTCATGAGTCAGCGATAATCATAAAAGAAGCTGAGAATCGTGCAAAGGAAGAGGCTGATAAAAAAGCAAAGAGTATCCTTTCTCTTGCTGTACAGCGTTGTGCGGCAGATCACGTTGCAGAGACGACTGTATCTGTTGTCAATCTACCAAATGATGAAATGAAAGGCCGCATCATAGGTCGTGAAGGTCGAAATATTCGAACTTTAGAAACGTTAACTGGCATCGACTTAATTATAGATGATACACCAGAAGCTGTAATATTATCAGGATTTGATCCGATAAGAAGAGAAACAGCTCGGATAGCCTTAGAAAAACTCGTTCAAGATGGACGTATCCACCCTGCACGTATTGAAGAAATGGTTGATAAATCAAGACGTGAGGTTGACGAGTATATTCGTGAAGTTGGAGAACAAACAACGTTTGAGGTAGGCGTACACGGTCTACATCCTGACCTTGTTAAAATACTAGGTCGCTTAAAATATCGGACAAGTTATGGTCAGAATGTGTTGAAGCATTCAATGGAAGTAGCGTATTTGTCAGGATTACTTGCTGCTGAACTCGGTGAAGATCAAACGATAGCAAAAAGAGCTGGTCTACTTCACGATATCGGAAAGGCAATTGATCATGAAGTGGAAGGAAGCCACGTTGAAATTGGTAAAGAATTGGCCACAAAATACAAAGAAAATGCGATTGTAATTAATGCCATTGCTTCTCACCATGGAGATGAAGAGCCAACTTCCGTGATATCTGTTTTAGTTGCAGCGGCTGATGCATTATCGGCTGCTAGACCTGGAGCAAGAAGTGAAACGCTGGAAAACTATATTAAACGACTTGAGAAATTAGAAGAGATTTCAGAGTCTTACGAAGGGGTAGAAAAATCATTTGCTATCCAAGCAGGTCGTGAAATAAGAATTATGGTTAAGCCAGATGAAATTGATGATGTAGAATCGGTCAAAATTGCTAGAGAAATTAGAAAGAAAATTGAAGACGAATTGGATTATCCAGGTCACATTAAAGTAACAGTAATTCGTGAAACAAGAGCAGTTGAATATGCAAAATAAGCGGCCAACATTGGTCGCTTATTTTTTTGGCTCTGAGAAAGGATAGAGTTGACATTTAGGTATTTTGACTTTTAATGCCAACTATGTAAAACTAAACGTAATTTGACAATAGGAAGGTACGTATACAAATGAGGATTTTATTTATAGGAGATGTTGTTGGTTCACCTGGTAGAGAGATGATTCAACAATATTTACCAAAATTAAAGCAGAAATATCAACCCCATGTAACGATAATTAATGGGGAAAATGCAGCATCTGGGAAAGGAATTAATGAGAAAATATACAAGCAATTTTTAGAATGGGGAGCACAAGCTATTACAATGGGCAACCATACGTGGGACAAGAAAGACATATTTGAATTTATTAATGATGCCCGTTATATGGTTCGACCTGCTAATTTTCCAGAAGATACTCCTGGAAAAGGATTGTTGTTTGTTAAATCGAATAAATTAGAAGTAGCTGTCATTAATCTTCAAGGTAGAACTTTTATGCCTCCATTAGATGATCCGTTTCGTAAAGCTGATCTTTTAATAGAGGAAGCAAAAAAACGAACAAATATAGTTTTTGTGGATTTTCATGCTGAAGCAACAAGTGAAAAGCAGGCTATGGCTTGGTATTTAGATGGAAGAGTTAGTGCAGTTGTAGGAACACACACCCATACTCAAACATCAGATGAACGCATATTACCAAATGGAACTGGATATATATCAGATGTAGGCATGACAGGTCCATATGATAGTATATTAGGCGTTGAACGAGATGCAGTTATCAAGAAATTTTTAACCAATCTACCAGTCCGTTTTGAAGTACCTAAAAAAGGAAGAATGCAACTTAATGGGATACTCATAGATATTGATAATAAAAGTGGTCGTGCAGAAAATGTCGAACGAATTTTAATCAATGATGACCACCCTTTCTTCAGCTAATATTTGAATTTTTTGAAAAATTACTCCATAATAAAGGTAATAACTATCATCTCCAAGAATATAGTAAAAGTGGAACAACTTTAGTAAACTAAGGAGGTACTAGGAATGGAAATATTAAAAGTTTCAGCCAAATCAAATCCGAATTCAGTAGCAGGAGCACTTGCAAATGTGCTAAGAGAACGTGGCTCAGCGGAAATACAGGCGATTGGTGCTGGTGCGTTAAACCAGGCCGTCAAAGCAGTAGCCATCGCAAGAGGATTTGTTGCCCCAAGTGGAGTTGATCTAATTTGTATCCCAGCTTTTACAGATATTATGATTGATAATGAGGAACGAACAGCTATTAAATTAATTGTTGAACCTAGGTAATAGAGTATTATCCTGTTTGCCACACGCAAGCAGGTTTTTTTTGCACGTTAGAAAAGCATAATAAAATTTTAGCATAGAAGTTAATCGTCGTATTAAAAATTTTTAGGAACTAAGTATAAGCGCAACTAGGTGATCGCCTGCTCCTAAAGGCTTGGCGCTAACCTAGTTTTCTTTACAGTTTCTATTTAAAAGATTAAGGTACTGGAGGATATACATAATGATTATTGATGCCCACTGTGACGCGCTATTAAAATTATGGGAAAATAACATATCTTTCTATGATAGTGAGGAATTACAAGTAAATTATGTGAAGTGGAAACAAAGTTCCGTTAAGGTACAGTGCTTTGCAATTTTTGTACCTGATGATGTGCCTGAAGAAGCACAATTTCGTGTTGCATTAGAAATGGTCGATCTTTTTTATGAGCAAGTTATTGCTCCATATGATGACATTACATTTATTTCTAGTAGAGAAGATCTTTTATCTTTAAAAGAAAATGAGCGAGGAGCAATTCTTACGCTAGAAGGTTGCCATGCTATTGGGAGGGACTTGAGTAAATTAAAAGCACTTATTCGTTTAGGTGTAAGAGCTGTTGGGTTGACTTGGAACCAATCAAATGCAGTAGCAGATGGAATTGGAGAGAAGCGTGGAGCTGGATTAAGTGAATTCGGTGAACAAGTAGTAAAATGTTTAAATGAGCAAACTATTTGGACGGATGTGTCTCACTTGTCCTATGAAGGATTCTTTGATGTTATGAAATTAGCAGATTATCCAATGGCTTCTCATTCCAATGCTAGTCAAATATGTTCACATAGAAGAAATTTGGATGATAAACAGATTAAGGCTCTAATTGAACGAAAAGGTTGGATTGGTGTAACATTTGTTCCGTACTTTTTATCTGATCAAGAAACAGTTACACAACAGGATGTTATCAAACATATTAACTATTATTTAGATAAAGGTGCCGAGAATTGTTTAGGATTTGGTTCTGATTTTGATGGAACGGATCGATTTGTATTAGGGCTTTATGATTATTTAGAATATGATTCATTTGTACATCAATTAAGGAATTCGGTATCTTCAGATCTATTGAAAAAGATTTGTTACCAAAATTTTGTTGACAAGTTCCCTCGAAAACTAGGTTAACAAAGCTTCCAATAATTGATGCTTTAAGATTAAGAGTATTCTACCATATAATTATAAAGAAACTTTGTTTTTCTAGTATTCCCTTGGTATAATATTTAAATTGGATGGAATTTGATTATGCTTATATAGGAAAGGAGTTCCAATATGAACGAACAACAAAGAAAACAGTCTAATCATATAAAACAGGTGGATCCATCGGACATAAAATCCGCTACGGATTCAAACTTAGAACGACTACAAGGAATGGATTCTGATGAGTTGATAGGGAAATATTTCCAAACAACCTACGAACCACCTAACCTTAAAAAGGCAAAAAAACGTAGAAGAGAAGACGTAGAAATTCATTATGACTTCGGTATCTCGGATGATTTAAAGAATATTGGTAAAGGAAAAAAGTTCCTTATTCGCACCTATGGCTGCCAAATGAATGAGCATGATACAGAAGTAATGGCAGGTATTTTGACAAATATGGGGTATGAGTCAACCGATGATACGAATGAAGCAGATATTATCCTATTGAATACATGTGCTATTCGAGAAAATGCTGAAAATAAAGTGTTTGGTGAAATTGGTCACTTAAAACCATTAAAGCTTGAAAAGCCTGATTTAATTTTAGGTGTATGTGGCTGTATGTCACAAGAAGAAGCGGTTGTTAATCGAATTCTTAAGAAACATCCATTCGTAGACCTTATTTTTGGTACCCATAATATTCACCGTTTACCAAACTTAATTAAAGAAGCAATGTTTGGTAAAGAAATGGTGGTAGAAGTATGGTCAAAAGAAGGAGACATCATTGAAAACTTGCCTAAGGTCCGTAAAGGAAAAATCAAAGGCTGGGTCAACATTATGTATGGCTGTGACAAGTTTTGTACGTACTGTATTGTGCCATATACTCGTGGAAAAGAAAGAAGTCGTCGACCTGAAGATATTATCCAAGAGGTGCGTCATTTAGCAGCTCAAGGGTACAAAGAAATAACACTACTTGGACAAAATGTGAATGCATATGGTAAAGACTTGGATATTGACTATGGTCTGGGAGACTTAATGGATGAGATTAGTAAGATTGACATTCCAAGAGTTCGGTTTACAACATCCCATCCAAGAGACTTTGATGATCGTTTAATTGAAGTATTGGCAAAGGGCGGTAACCTTCTTGATCATATTCACTTACCAGTACAGTCAGGTAGCTCAGACGTACTTCGAGTAATGGCTCGGAGATATACAAGAGAAGATTATCTGAAGCTAGTTAGAAAAATAAGAAAAGCAATGCCAAATGCAACGTTAACAACCGATATTATTGTTGGTTTCCCTAATGAAACCGATGAACAGTTTGAGGAAACGATGACGTTGATGGAGGAAGTTGGATTTGAAAGTGCTTATACCTTTATCTATTCTCCTCGAGAAGGAACACCAGCTGCGAGATGGGAAGATAATGTACCTATGGAAGTGAAAAAAGAACGATTACAGCGCTTAAATGCATTAGTGAATAAGCAATCAGCAGAAGCAATGAAAAAGTATGAAGGTCAAACAGTTAAAGTTCTTGTTGAAGGCGAAAGTAAAAAAGATCCAAATGTACTTTCCGGATATACAGAAAGAAATAAGCTTGTTAACTTTGTTGCCCCGAAGTCTGTCATTGGTGAAATTGTAAATGTTAAGATACTAAAAGCGAAGACTTGGACGTTAGATGGCGAGCTCGTTGAAGAAGCAGTAGAGGTGAAATAAAAATGGCACAATATACGCGAAAAGAAGTAATTGAAGAGGCTCATAAATTAGCAAGGATGATGGCAAATATCGAAGAAATTGATCGATTTAAGCAATTAGAAGCTAAGTTAAATGAGAATCAAAAAGTTCAAAGTATGATTAAGAAAATTAAAGCTTTACAAAAGCAAGCAGTTAATTTTCAAGCCTATGGGAAGCATGAGGCACTAAAAAAAGTTGAGGCTGAAATTGATCGTATCCAAAATGAAATTGATGAAATTCCTATTGTTCAAGAATTTAAAGATTCTCAAGTTGTTATTAATGATATTTTACAATTAATATCAAATACCATTGCCCGTGATGTAACGAATGAAGTGATTCGGTCTACTGGTGGAGATTTACTATCAGGAGAAACTGGTTCGAAAATTAATAATGGGTCTGGTTGTGGACATTAATTTAATTAGGAATGAATTACTAGAGGATGCCTGAGGTGGGGCATCCTCTTATTTTTTACGCTGTTTTCTTAAAGATTACTATTATTATGCGTAACATACGATTAATACGCAGTACAGTGAAATTAAAATAGTGCTGAGATATCGCTTCGGCAGAATACTTCGCTGCGGGTCTCACTTTGGCAAATGTTCCCGCAGGTCAAGGAAGGCTTCGGCAGCGTTACATCACATGAAGAAAATTGACTTTATTTTCGAGTAGTCTACATGTATTTCCTACGCTGTATAGTGGATTTATATATTCGTGTAATTCATCGAGGAAAATGAGTAGAAACTAGACGAAAAGCTGACATTCGTGTAATTCATCAAGGAAAATGAGCAGAAATTAAACGAAAAGCTGACATTCGTGTAATTCATCAAGGAAAATGTGTAGAAACTAAACGAAAAGCTGACATTCGTGTAATTCATCAAAGAAAGTGAGCAGAAATTAAACGAAAAGCTGACATTTGTGTAATTCATCAAGGAAAATGAGTAGAAACTAAACGAAAAGCTGACATTCGTGTAATTCATCAAGGAAAATGAGCAGAAACTAGACGAAAAGCTAATATTCGTGTAATTCACAAGAAGGCTCACCAGCCACCCGCGGAAAGCGAAGTGTATTTCCGGAGCGCGTATCCAAGCTCACCTTTTGTTGCGCATTATAGGTCTATTATGCAATAAACAAGGAATACGAAAAGAGCTTATTTTTATAAAAGGTATTCAGTAATTTTTTAAAGTTTTTTGCTTTTATCCGTACACATTAGTGGGCAGCTGCATAGGATGAACTAGAAAACCTTTACTGGGTCTACTTCCATCATATGTGAAAAATAGTTATGCACTTTAGGTAGATAACCTGCATAAAATGACTATGAAAAAAAGAGGAGGTTTTGGTTCATATGTCTTTTCTTGATCAAGAATATCGGGAAATTATTACGAAAGCTGTCATCGGAAAAGGGCGCAAATTTACGCAGGACACAAACAAGATTACACCATCACATAGACCGGCAAGCATATTAGGGTGCTGGGTTATAAACCATCTCTACAATGCAAAGAAAAAAGGTGACGAAATTGTAGAAGTCAATGGAAGCTATGATGTAAACATTTGGTACTCTTATAATGACAACACAAAGACAGAAGTTGTTACAGAGCGTGTTTACTATACGGATCACATTAAACTAGCAGTCAAGGATGCACACACGTTAAATCACGATTTTGAAGTATTTGCCAAAGTTATTCAACAGCCGAATTGTCTAGAATGTGACATTGCTAACCATGATCAAAAAATTGTGGTTGAAGTGGAACGTGAATTTCTTGTTGAAGTTCTTGGGGAAACAAAAGTAACAGTTAAAGTAGATCCAAATGGTATAATTGCTGACGATGACGATTGGGACTTTGAATTGTCTGATGACGAGTTTGATGAAGTCGATCCCGATTTTTTAGCAAACGTTGAAGAAGAATGATACAAATATTGTGATTGGAGTGCGAATATTTATTTGCACTCTTTTTTTGTGATCAGAAATTTTTTACGACATGATGGTCAGTTAATTCAAGTGAAATAACTACACCAAATTAGCATCGGAGGGACTTGGATAAGTACTTGTGGCTAAACAAGATTTTCTTATTCGAATGCTACGAGTTGTTTTCAGTGATATGATATAATTAAAAGAGAATTTTGGATCGTGTTGGGGGAATAAGTATGGCATATACACCAATGATACAGCAATATCTAAAGATAAAGGCAGATTATAAAGATTGTTTTTTATTTTTTAGGTTAGGCGATTTTTATGAGATGTTTTTTGATGATGCAATGGCCGCATCTAGAGAACTAGAAATAACGCTTACAAGTAGAGATGGTGGAGGAGAAGAAAGAATTCCTATGTGTGGAATTCCCTATCATTCTGCGGAAGGTTACATAAAGAATTTAGTTGAAAAGGGTTATAAGGTTGCTATTTGTGAACAAGTAGAAGATCCGAAAGCTGCAAAAGGAGTTGTGAAGCGAGAAGTTGTTCAGTTGATTACCCCAGGTACTGTTATGGAAGGGGGAATGTTAGAGGAAACGGAGAACAATTACTTAGCAAGCATAAGCTTATTTCCTGATAACTCGTTTGTCGTTGCATATAATGACTTATCCACTGGTGAAACGAATGTCACGATCATTGATAGTGGATGGCAGGCTTTATTAAGTGAATTATATAATCGTCCAATTAAAGAAGTAGTCGTATCTACCGATATGGATCATGCGCTTCAAAGTGATTTAAAGGAGAGGTTACAAGTAACGATCTCTTATCAAGACAGTACGGCAATTCCTGATTCACTTAACTACTTGATGGCTAATTTAACAGATGAGCGGTTAATAGAGTCTTTTGGCAGAATGTTAAATTATATTCAATCTACGCAAAAACGTTCGTTAGATCATTTAAAGCCTGCCAAAGAAATAGAATTAAAGCAATTTATGTCACTTGATATGTTTTCAAAAAGGAACTTAGAATTAACAGAAACAATTCTCCGAAAAGGTAAACAAGGAAGCTTACTGTGGGTGATTGACCAAACGGTGACTGCTATGGGTGCTCGTATGTTAAAAAAATGGCTAGAGCGACCAATGCTAAATCGTGCTAGGATCGAAGAACGGTTTAATCTAGTAGACGGATTTTTAGAGCAATATTTTGAACGTGAATCAACTAGAGATATATTGAAATCTATCTATGATCTGGAGCGATTATCTGGGAGAGTTGCATACGGAAATGTGAATGCAAGAGATTTAAATCAATTAAAAATTTCATTACAAAAAATTCCTGAATTAAAGGAATTATTAATGAAATTTCAAAACCAGCGGGTACAAGCCCTAGGAGAAGAAATCAATCCGTTAGATGATTTATTTGAGCTGCTCGATAATAGTCTTATCGAGGATCCGCCTATTACAATTAAAGAAGGCGGTTTGATAAAAGATGGATTTAATGGGCAGTTGGATGATTACAGAGACGCATCTAGAAACGGAAAAAAATGGATTGCCGAATTAGAACAAAAAGAAAAACAAGAAACAAATATTAAATCATTAAAGATTGGTTATAATCGAGTGTTTGGTTATTATATCGAAGTAACGAGAGCTAATCTTCACTTATTGCCGGAAGGAAAATATGAGCGGAAGCAAACACTAACAAATGCAGAAAGGTTTATTACACCTGAGTTGAAAGAAAAAGAATCCCTGATTTTAGAAGCAGAGGAAAAGAGCGTTGATTTAGAGTATCAATTATTTATTAAGATTCGTGATCAAGTAAAGGAATATATTCCACAACTACAAGATTTAGCTGACAAAATTAGTAGAATAGATGTTTTACAAGGATTTGCTACGATTAGCGAACTTAACGATTACCATCGACCATCGTTTAATGATCACCGAGAAGTTAATATTCAAGAGGGCCGCCACCCAGTAGTAGAAAAAGTAATGAAAAATGAGGCCTTTGTACCTAATGATGTATCGATGGATAAAGATACCAACATTTTGCTCATTACTGGCCCAAATATGTCGGGAAAGAGTACTTATATGCGCCAATTAGCGTTAACATCGATTATGGCTCAAATCGGCTGTTTTGTACCATGTTCAACAGCTAATTTGCCAATCTTTGATCAAATATTTACAAGAATTGGAGCGGCAGACGATTTAGTTTCAGGTCAAAGTACATTTATGGTGGAAATGCTTGAAGCAAACCATGCCATTACTAACGCATCTGAAAATAGTTTAATACTTTTTGATGAAATAGGAAGAGGAACAAGTACATATGATGGGATGGCATTAGCGCAAGCAATTATCGAATATTTACATGATCATGTTCATGCGAAGACCTTATTTTCTACACACTATCATGAATTAACAACTTTAGACCAGAGCTTGAAGCAATTGAAAAATATTCATGTTCGTGCAGAGGAATACCAGGGGAAGGTTGTCTTTCTCCATCAAATTCAGGACGGAGCAGCAGACGAAAGCTATGGGATACATGTTGCAAAGCTGGCAGAATTACCCGATTCCTTAATTAATCGTGCCAACGTCATATTGAATCAATTAGAAAGTAAACAAACGGATTCAGCAGATAAGAGTAATCCATTGGATGATGATCAGCAGCTATCCTTTTTTATTAATGAAAAAAAATCAAACCAAACAGAAAAGTCGTTCAAAAAAAATGATAACAATCTAATACAAAATATAAAAAGCTTAAATCTGATGGAAATGACACCCATGGAAGCAATGAATGAATTGTATCAATTGCAAAAGAAAGCGAACGAGAAGTGAAAGGAGAATCCAAATGAAAATATTTCAAATGCCTGATTCTCTTGCGAATAAAATTGCAGCAGGTGAAGTAGTTGAGCGTCCTGCTTCCGTAGTAAAGGAGCTTGTAGAAAATAGCATCGATGCTAATAGTAGTTGGATTAAGGTGGAGATTAGGGAAGCTGGTTTAGAGCAAATTAAAATTACGGATAATGGAGAAGGAATGTCAGAGGAGGACTGTTTGCTAGCCTTTCACCGTCATGCGACTAGTAAAATCCGAAATGAGAAAGATTTATTTCATGTTCGAACTTTAGGTTTTCGTGGCGAGGCTTTGGCCAGTATTGCAGCTGTTAGTCGGTTAACAATTAAGACTTCCACTGGAGAACAAGCTGGTACCATGGTGGAATTAGAAGGTGGAAAGGTTGTTGAAACTTCCAAAAGTGATGCAAGACAAGGCTCAGAAATTAACATTCAAGATTTATTTTTCAATACACCTGCTAGGTTAAAATATATGAAAACCATTCATACAGAGCTAGGTCACATTACAGACGTTATTAATCGTATGGCATTATCACACCCAAATATAAGGTTTGAACTTATTCACAATGATAAACAACTTTTTTTATCATCAGGACGAGGGGATTTGCTACAAATTATTGCTCAAATTTACGGGATGTCTGTTGCGAAAAAAATGATTCCCGTGGAGCATCAAACACTTGATTTTACAATTAAAGGGTATATTGCTAAGCCGGAAGTTACTCGAGCGTCAAGAAACTATATTTCAACAATCATTAATGGGAGATATATTCGTAATATTCCTCTTACAAAGGCAATTACGAATGGGTATCATACATTACTTCCAATTGGTCGTAATCCTTTAGTCGTATTAATGATCGAAATGGATCCTATTTTAATTGATGTAAATGTCCACCCAGCTAAGCTGGAGGTTCGATTTAGTAAAGAAAAAGAGTTATATGAAGCGGTGGAATCAACGATTAGAAGTGCATTTCGGAAAGAAACATTGATTCCAAGTGTCCAACAACAACAACCAAAAAAACAAAAAGACACTTCTCATCAAGATACATTCTCGTTCAACAGTCATGATAATAGAAAATCTGACCTGTTCGGTGATGATACCTCAACCGTTCAAAATGAAAAAGAATCGCAATTAATGGAAGATGCCTTTTTAGCTGCTCAGCAATCGGCTGCTGAAACAGTTACCGGTTATTCTGCCCCAACTGAAAACAATGTGGAAGATCATCCGGATGAAGAAATGGAAAAGCCTACAATTGCAATCGATTCGAATCGAGTACCAGTTATGTATCCAATTGGTCAGCATCATGGAACGTATATTTTAGCTCAAAATGAAAATGGACTATATATCATCGACCAACATGCTGCACAAGAACGAATTAAGTATGAGTATTTCCGTGATAAGTTAGGAGAGGTTCCTAATGAATTACAAGAGCTACTCATTCCACTTACTTTTGATTTCTCTCGGCCAGAAGCACTAATGATTGAGCAATACCAAGAGGAATTAAAGAGGGTTGGTCTGTTCTTTGAACACTTTGGTCAACAAAGCTATGTTATCCGTGCACATCCCCAATGGTTCCCAAAAGGGTTTGAAGAAGAAGTAATCCGAGAAATTGTGGAGCAAGTCATTACTGAAGAACGAATAAATATTGCCAAAATAAGAGAAGAAGCAGCCATATTGATGTCTTGTAAACGATCTATTAAAGCCAATCATTACTTAAATACGGATGATATGTTTCGTCTATTAGAGGATTTACGGAAAACTACGGATCCATTCACTTGTCCTCATGGCCGGCCAATTATTATTCACTTTTCGGAATATGAAATGGAAAAAATGTTTAAACGTGTGATGTAATTTATCGGGGCTGTCCCTTTGCGTTTGTGACAGCCCCATTTTTTGTGTGGTTGAGGAGGTTAGATCATTACTTTATGGTCAGCCTATTTTCTTTTAAAAAAGGTTAGCTATTATCGGTTGATGCATTATCATATGGATCTTCACTTTCTTTTCCTTTTTCATCGTGAGTAGGATGTGCACCTGGTACTTTTCTCGGAAGATCTTCATGAAAGTTACGTCCTTCATAGGTAAAATTACTATAAAACTGCTGTCCTTCCTTCCAAGGAGTATCTTTATTTCTGACAAGCTCCGTTTTGTTCGTTAATGAACCATACGGACCTTCAGGATATTCTTCAGATGTTAAAAAATTTCTCTGTGTTTCTACATTGGAGAAATCTGTATATTTTCGGTCTTTTTCACTCATAATCAACACCTCCGTTTAAAATTAGTGTAAACATGAAATGAAAAATTATGTTCTATTAAAGTTGGATGATTGAATTTTGAAGCACTCGAAATCAGTAGAAAATTAATGAAAGATGCGGTTTCCCAGGTAATAATCTATATTTCAGTCCATAACTTTAAAAAAATACCAGAAGTTGTTCCAATACTAAAATTGTCACAAAGGCGAATAAAAATTGGATCCTAACCAAAAATAGTGAAGAGACGTTAGAAAGGTAGGTGAGGGTCGAATGCAAGATAATCAAAAGTTAATTAATTTTTTAAATCAAGAATTATCCAATTTTGCTGTGCTTTACATCAAGCTTCATCGTTATCATTGGTTTATTCAAGGTAGGCATTTCTTTAAGTTACATGAGGTGTTCGAAGAGCTTTATAATGAAGCGGCAGAAGATTTAGATGAAGTGGCGGAAAGAATCCTAGCCATCGGAGGAAAACCTTTGGCAACGATGCATAAATACATTAAGGAAGCAACCTTACAAGAAGCACAAGCAGATGATAAAGAAAATGAGATTATTCACCAATTGTCTGAGGATTATAAAACAATGATTAAAGAAATTAAAGAAACTGGAGTGCCATTAGCAGATGAAATGAATGACCAGCCAACAGTTGACTTGCTAAATGACATTCACGGAAGATTCGAAAAACATGTGTGGATGCTTAGAGCGTATATTGCTTATGAATAAATAGGAAGGTTGTCGCTTATTTAAGCGACAGCTTTTTGTAATCAATAAAGTACATTGCAGAAATACTTGCATCGTGTATAATGATAAATCAGATACATAGATGAAAAAGTCTTTAGGGGAATGGTGATGAAACAAAAAGTAGTTGCAATAGTAGGACCTACAGCTGTTGGGAAAACAAGTTTAAGTGTAGAAATCGCAAAGCGGTTTAATGGAGAAATCATTAGTGGTGACTCTATGCAAATTTATAAGGGAATGGACATTGGAACAGCAAAAGTAACGGAGGAAGAAAAAGAAGGTATCCCACACTATATGATTGATATAAAAGAACCATATGAATCCTTTTCTGTTGCTGAGTTTCAATCACTAATACAGCAATATATTCAAGTTATTGCAGGCAAAGATCGCCTACCAATTATTGCTGGTGGAACTGGATTATATATACAAGCAGCATTATATGACTATAATTTTGCTGAAAAGGAAAGAGACGAGACATATCAAAAAAAAATCGAACAAGAAATCGAAGAGTATGGAATGGAAAATGTATTTAAACGGCTTAAATCAGTAGATCCGGAACAAGCTGATAAAATACACCCAAATAATAGAAGACGAGTGATACGTGCATTGGAAGTTTATGATCGGACTGGGATGACCATGTCTGAATACCATGAGCAACAGATGGGGGATTCAGGTTATGAACCAATTATTATTGGACTTGAAATGGATCGGAAAGAGCTCTATAAGCGGATAAATCAAAGAGTCGATCTTATGATTGATTCAGGACTAATTGACGAAGTCCGCTCATTATATAATCGGGGAATAAAAGATGCTCAAGCCATGAAAGCAATTGGATATAAAGAACTCATTCCATATATAGAAGGTACGATGTCCTTAGAGGCGTGCGTGGAGGTATTAAAGCGTAATTCTAGAAGGTACGCCAAGCGACAATATACATGGTTTAAGAATAAAATGGATGTTCATTGGTTTCCAATATCAGTTGAGCAGAAAGATGAAAACTTTAGAATTATTTTAGATGATTTAGCAGGAAAGCTCTAAAAAAAATAGAAATAATAATTTATAGATAGAAAAGAGGAGGATAAACCAATGACACAATCAGTGAACATTCAAGATCAATATTTGAACCAATTACGTAAAGATCGTATTCAGGTTACTGTATTCTTAACAAATGGCTTTCAAATCAGAGGAGTAGTAAAAGCATTTGATAATTTTACAGTGTTAATCGATACAGACGGTAAGCAACAATTGATTTTTAAGCACGCTATCTCTACATTTGCACCATCCAAAAACGTTACGTTAGAAAAAGAATAGTTATGAACAAAAGGGTGCCTGTATCCTAAACGGTCTGGCACCCTTTTATATTGTTTAAAAAGCTATTTTAAAGTTTTATTAAATCTTTCCATATCTAGGTCCTTCTTTAATCTATTCACATGAAAAGGATTAGCTGATTCCTTATTTGCCTCCGTGCGTATTCCAATTTGTTTTCCAACTGAATCAGAGATAATTCCCTCTTTTTTTCCATCGAAATGTGGGTGTTGTTCACCATAATCCCAATCTTGCATGATTACATTCACCTCCTAAGTTTAGGGTTCCTAATTAAAATGAAAAAATCCATTCGTACCTTTAAGAGGATAATGAAAAGTAGAATAATTTTATAACTGTATTACAAAGCTATAAAGGATAAGTTTTCGGAAATCACAATGAAAGGATTGTATCAATGAAAAAACAATTTGTGCTTCTATTTAGTTTGATTTTATTCATGTTACTGAATATATCTCCAGCGCATGCAACGAATAATCCCAGAAATATATATGAGGTCAAATCAGGGGATTATTTATGGAAAATTGCAAATACCTATGAGACTTCTGTGAAAAACTTGAAACAAATCAACGGTCTGCAATCTGATTTACTATTAGTTGGTCAGAAATTAAGGGTTCCCGTCATGTACGAAGTTGTCTCTGGGGATACCTTATGGAAGCTTTCTCAAGCATTTAATTCTACAGTCCAGTCCATAAAAACAACAAATGGACTTACATCTAACATGATTTATATCGGTCAAAAATTAAAGATTCCTCCTAAAAAACTGAACATGCAGGGACAATATGTTCTTATGACCAGGGAAGAATTTAAGGATTGGCTATTTAACCATAAATTCACTAGAGAAATTGGTACCATCCAACAACATCATACGTACCAACCATCCTATCAGCAATTTAATGGTTCGAATCATTTTGCGCTGTTGAAGGGCATGGAAGATTATCATGTTAATGGGATGGGATGGAGCAATATTAGTCAACAGCTGACTACATTTCCAGATGGGACAGTAGCAGTTGGTAGGCCATTTAACACACCTCCCGAGGGTTCTTTTGGTTTACTAGATGATTCTGTCATGCATGCAATTGAAGCTAATGCACTGGCTATTGAAAATGTTGGGAATTTTGATGCAGGTAATAATCAAATGACCGCGGAACAAAGGGACACGATTATTACGGTCACTGCCTTACTCATGCTAAAGTTCGGACTAACGCCTTCTATTGACAGTATCACATACCATCATTGGTGGGATATTAACACGGGAGAAAGAGTCTTGGATAACGGTGAAGGACATGCTATTAAAACTTGTCCAGGTACAGGATTTTTTGGAGGGAATTCCACGACTACTGCAAAAAATAATTTTTATCCATTAGTTAGGCAAAAAATGCAAGAAATTTTAGCATCTATGCCATAGTTGTCTCCCTCGCTAATATTAAATAAATTTAACACCATGAACCGCGTCAAATTAATGATTGTAACTAATTTTTATAGGCATTTGTCACATACTTTAGCTTATTTGCGTATAATGTGGTGAGTAAGGGGTGGTGACGTGGATTCTCAAGTATCATTAAATAAAAATGGTCAAATTAATATTGTATTGCATGAAAGAGAGAATGTTGTCATTGATAACAAACAGCAATTCAAAAATGAAGAAAATAGTCCTTTTCAAAGGATTGATCAGGAGTTTTCCTCTTTTATTGGAATGAACCGCCTAAAAGAAACCATTAAGGAAATTTACGCTAACATTCAAATAAATCAAAAGAGAGAAGAAGTCGGACTGAAAACACAAAAGCAAGTACTCCATATGTTATTTAAAGGGAATCCAGGTACCGGGAAAACAACTGTTGCAAGAAAACTAGCAAAGGCATTTTATGAAATGAACGTATTATCCAAGGGCCATTTCGTAGAAGCGGAACGTGCGGATCTTGTAGGGGAATATATTGGCCATACAGCTCAAAAAACAAGAGAACTAGTTGAAAAAGCAATGGGGGGTATTTTATTCATTGATGAAGCATACTCCCTAGCAAGAGGTGGAGAAAAGGATTTTGGAAAAGAAGCAATTGATACGTTAGTGAAACATATGGAGGATCATCAGAATGAATTTATTTTAATTCTTGCTGGGTATCCAAATGAAATGGATCATTTTTTAACATTAAATCCCGGTTTAGCCTCACGGTTTCCAATTGTTATGGAATTTGAGGATTATACTGTAGATCAACTGTTACAAATCGCTAGACAGATGGCAGTTGAACGGGAATATCAATTAACAAAAGAAGCGGAGTGGAAGTTAAGAGATTATTTGATTAAGCAAAAGCAAGGCTATAATAATCACAATTTCTCTAATGCTCGATTTGTACGGAATGTTATAGAAAAATCCATTCGAAAGCATGCTGTACGCTTAATGAAAAAGAATACGTTTAATACCGAGGAGTTAATGTTAATTAACAAGAGTGATTTAACCTTTGAGTAATCAAAAAAATCAAAACTCAATTTAAGTAGTTCAATACTGTTGGATGGAAATCTCTTCGAGCATAGAGGTAAATTAACAATAGAATTAGACACAGACAATAACGCATGGATAATAATGAATCCATGCGTTTTAATCATCTAAATATGAATATTAAAAATTGAGTTGTTTGGGAAAATTACTAACGTATGGTTATTTTTGTCTCATCGTTTGAAATCAGTTTAGCAATAATGTGAGTCAAAAGTTAAAGCTAAGATATGGGAAATTCCACTTTCTCTGCCATTTTTGGTAAAATAAATGAACGTATTTAAAAATAGACGAACGCAAATTAGAAATGAGGTTTACGAATGCAAGAAAAAGTTTTAATTGTAGCAGTTTATCATAACAACAAGGACGATGAGGAACGATTCCAGTACTCTTTGGACGAACTTCAATCATTAACCGAAACCGCGAAAGGTGAGGTTTTAAAAGTTATTACCCAGAAAAGGGATAGGATCCATCCAGCCTTGTATTTGGGGGATGGGAAGATTGAGGAAATTAGGAAATATGTTGAGGAAATGGAAATTGATTTAGTTATATCAAATGATGAATTGTCTGCAGGGCAATTAAGAAATCTTAATGATCGTTTAGGTGTACGGATTATAGATAGAAGTCAGCTGATTTTAGATATATTTGCACAACGAGCAAATACGAAAGAAGGTAAGCTGCAGGTTGAATTAGCTCAGTATCAATATATGCTGCCTAGATTACAGGGACAAGGTCAAGCTTTATCGAGACTTGGAGGTGGTATTGGGACAAGAGGTCCTGGTGAAACCAAGCTTGAATCAGACCGGAGACATATTAGACGAAGAATAGATGAGATAAAGAGAAGGCTGTCAACAGTGGTTAACCAGCGAGAACAATACCGAAAGAGAAGAAAGGAAAATCGAGCATTTCAAATTGCCATTGTTGGTTATACGAATGCTGGGAAGTCAACGCTATTCAATCGTTTAACAAATAGCAAATCTTTGGAAGAAAATCAATTATTTGCAACATTGGATCCAATGTCGAGGCAAATCCAATTGCCCTCAGGTTTACGTGCAATTATAACGGATACCGTTGGATTTATTCAGGATCTTCCGACATCTTTAATAGCTGCTTTTCGGTCAACGCTTGAGGAAGTAACAGAAGCTGATTTTATTCTTCATATGGTCGATGCTTCTCATCCTGATAACCAACAGCATCAACAAACGGTGCTAAAGCTTTTACAAGAATTAGATGCGGACAAGATTCCAATGCTAACTGTTTATAATAAAAAAGATTTATTGACAGGTGAATTTATCCCGCAAGCCCATCCATTTTTACGAATAAGTGCATATGATGACGATGATATTAGGCAGATGCTTATCAAAATGGAAGAGGTAATTAAAGACGAATGGGAGTTTTATAACGTTTTTATCCCTGCTTCAGAAGGGGCTTTGATTCAAAAGTTAAATAGGAACACAATTATACACGATCAAACATTCCAAGATGTAGACGAAGGCTATATGATTCAAGGGCATATCGATCCAGATCACCCATTGAAATTTAGAATGAAGGAGTAGCAACAGCGCATGATCAACGGTTTAGAAAAAATAGTAGAGGAAGCCATAGGGCAACAGCTTAATTTTATTGATGAAATCGCAGCAAGCAACCAAAAAAGGGTTCTTAATGCTTTCCGTAATAGAAAAGTTAGTGACAGTCATTTTAATCCTACAACTGGTTATGGATATGATGACTATGGTAGAGATGTATTGGAATCCGTTTATGCAGATGTTTTTGGAGGAGAGGACGCGCTAGTACGTCCGCAGATCATTTCAGGAACACATGCAATCACTACCGCATTATTTGGCGTTTTAAGACCAGGGGATGAATTGCTTTACATTACTGGTAAACCTTATGATACGCTTGAGGAGGTTGTAGGGAGTCGTGGCTCTAATAACGGATCCCTAAAGGATTTCAATATTGCTTTTCATGCTGTACCTTTAACGGAAGCGGGAAATGTTGATTGGACAGGTATAAAAAAGCATCTTAATAATAATACTAAAATGGTTGGTATTCAAAGGTCAAAGGGATATGCGAATAGACCTTCTTTCACAATTAATGATATAAAAGAAATGATTCAGTTTGTAAAAGAAATTAGCCCAGAAGCGATTGTCTTTGTTGATAACTGCTATGGAGAATTTGTAGAAATAGAGGAGCCCACTCATGTAGGAGCAGATTTAATTGCTGGATCTCTCATTAAAAATCCTGGTGGTGGAATTGCACGTACCGGTGGTTACATTGTTGGCCAAAAGCAATGGATTGACTTATGTGCAAATCGATTAACAGCACCAGGTTTAGGTAAAGAAACGGGAGCTAGTTTAGGTTTATTACAGGAAATGTTCCAAGGATTATTCTTAGCTCCTCATGTGGTTAGTGAGGCTTTAAAAGGGGCAGTATTCTCGTCTAAACTACTATCATTGATAGGATTTCAAACAACACCAGCATTTGATGAAAAACGAACGGATTTAATTCAATCGGTTCAATTTGAAAAAGCTGAACAAATGGTAGCATTTTGTCAGGCCATTCAAAAAGCTTCACCTGTTAATTCACACGTTGTACCATATCCTGCTCCGATGCCAGGTTATGAAAGTGATGTTATTATGGCCGCAGGAACATTTATTCAAGGAGCAAGCCTAGAACTGACAGCAGATGGGCCAATAAGACCACCGTTTCAAGCATTTGTTCAAGGTGGGCTAGTATATGCTCATGTTAAAATAGCATTAATGGAAGCTGTTGAAGCTTTATATGAGCAAGGATATGTTTCCAATTTATAATAAAATGTAATTTATTGTAATAGAAGCTTACATAACAAGCATTACTTTTATGACAAATTTAAAAAATTTTTTAAATTTTTTTATGTAAAGAAAGCTCACACGTATTGACAATTTATTTTCCGATTGTATAATGAAAATATGGAAAAGATGAAAATGAAAGGGGTGGAAAAAATGAGCGATTTAGATAGACGTTCGATGCCCTTATTTTCCATAGGTATTGTTAAGTCCCTTACTGACTTAACAGCTAGACAGATTCGTTATTACGAAGAGCATGATTTGATTCATCCAGCTAGAACAGATGGTAATCAACGATTATTTTCCTTTAATGATGTTGATCGGTTACTAGAGATAAAAGAGTTAATCGAAAAGGGAATAAATCTAGCAGGTATAAAGCAAGTTCTGTCTATTAAAGATTTACCAAAAACAAAAGAGTTGGATGAGGATCAAGAAACACCAGAGCTATCAGAAAAAGAATTAAGAAAAATTTTGCACAAAGAATTACTAGATACTGGTAGATTTGGTAAAGCTTCGTTGCGACAGGGAGAATTATCACGATTCTTCCATTAAAAGAAATACTTTAAAGGAGAGGAAAACATGGCAAAATTCACAAAAGAAGAAATTAAAAAACAGATCGAGGAGCAAAACGTAAAATTCATTCGTCTACAGTTCACTGATTTACTTGGGACTATTAAAAACGTTGAAATCCCTTTGAGCCAACTAGATAAAGCGTTAGACAATGAAATGGCTTTTGATGGTTCGTCTATTGAGGGGTTTGTGCGTATTGAAGAATCTGATATGAAATTATATCCAGATCTTGATACTTTCTTAGTATTCCCTTGGACATCAGAAAAAGGTAAAGTTGCTCGCTTTATTTGTGACATTTATAATCCAGATGGAACTCCGTTTGAAGGGTGTCCACGTTATAACTTAAAGCGTAACCTTAAGAAGATGGAAGAACTAGGATTTACTGCATTTAACCTTGGTACAGAACCAGAATTCTTCCTTTTTAAGCTTGATGAACAAGGTGAACCAACCCTTGAATTAAATGATAAAGGCGGATATTTCGATCTTGCTCCTACAGATTTAGGGGAAAACTGTCGCCGCGATATTGTTTTAGAGCTTGAAGAAATGGGATTTGAAGTAGAAGCATCTCACCACGAAGTTGCACCAGGTCAGCACGAAATTGACTTTAAGTATGCTGATGCTGTAAAACATGCTGATGATATTCAAACATTCAAGTTGGTAGTTAAAACAATTGCTAGAAAACATGGATTACATGCTACATTTATGCCAAAGCCGCTATTTGGAGTTAATGGTTCTGGTATGCACTGTAATATGTCTTTATTTAAAGATGGAACAAACACATTCCTTGATGAAAATGGTCCATTACAATTAAGTGAGACTGCTTATCAGTTTATTGCAGGTATTATCAAGCACGCATTGAACTTTACAGCTGTTACTAACCCAACAGTTAACTCATATAAGCGTCTAGTTCCTGGTTATGAAGCTCCTTGTTATGTTGCTTGGTCTGGAACAAACAGAAGTCCATTAATCCGTGTACCAGCTTCAAGAGGTATGAGTACTCGTATCGAGGTGCGTAGTGTAGACCCTTCAGCAAATCCATACCTTGCAATGTCAGTACTACTAGCTGCCGGTCTAGATGGAGTTGAAAATAAACTTGAGGCACCTAAAGCTATTGATCGTAATATTTATGTTATGGATAAAGAAGAAAGAGAAGCAAATGGAGTTAAAGATCTACCAGCAACTTTATCTGACGCTCTAGTAGCATTAGAGCAAGATCCGGTTATTGTAGAGGCATTAGGTGAGCACCTATTCGAACACTTTGTTGAAGCAAAAACAATTGAATGGGACATGTTCCGTACTCAAGTTCATCCTTGGGAAAGAGAACAATACATCCAGTCATATTAATCTATTACTTAAAAATTCCTTGGTACATTTGTGCCAAGGAATTTTTTTCGTTGTCTAGGAAATTGAAAAAGTATATGTGAATGATTGTCGGAAAAAATAGTACAATACATAAAAAGAAAGTTCTCTTAAAACGGAGGGAAACAATTGCAAAAACCTAGATACTATTCAAATATTTATTGGCACTTTACTGGGGGACCGGTATCGCGCGGTAATGAAATTGTGTGGCATAATTTTACCTGTTTAAAAGATGTAAAAAAAAATACAAAATTAAGGCCCCATAAGGAAGCGATGGATAACTTGAAAAGTATTATTCATTCAAATGTGTTAAAGGCTACTTGTACGGAACTTATTTCTAGTAATGTAGAAACAAAGAAATTTTGTAGTGTTTGTGATATCCCTTTAGTGGATCTACTCTATCATCGTAAATATTATGGAGACTATGCAATCGGGTTTAATGCAAACAAAATTCATGAAAATTTCCATCCAGTATTATATATAGATCCAACATATACAAGGATAAATACTTCATATTATGAGATGGAGGATCACACAGAAGATGATATTATGCTTTGGAATCTTATTGGATTAAAAAAAGAAAATCCTCTATTAAACTTTATTAAAATAACTAATTTTAGTTTGGAGTATGATCACTCTTTTTATGGCGAGCGTGAATGGCGATGCTTAGACGATTTTCATTTTAAGGACAAAGAGGTAGAAGCGATTATCGTTCCCAAAGAAGAAGTAGAAATAATTAACCATTTTTTAAAAGATAATGGTTATCAAAATATTAGTGTCATCAGTTGGGACCTGATTGAAAACATATAAAAATCCGGAAATGTGTAAATAGTCCGGATTATCATATGTTTTGTTCCACGTTAGGAAAGTATAAAATTTTAGCTCTGAAATTAATCGAATTAATCGACGTAGTAAAAATTTTTAGGAACTAAGTGTAAGCGCAACTATGCGAACGCCTGCGCCTAAAGGCTTGCGCTAGCCAAGTTTTCTTTAGAAAACAAAAAACTTCTAATGAATATGACGATACAAACCAATTACCTTTCCAAGAATAGAAACATTTTGATAAATCAAAGGGGCCATTGTTGCGTTTTCTGGTTGTAAACGAATATGATCATGTTCTTTAAAGAAACGTTTCACCGTAGCTTCCTCATCTTCGGTCATCGCTACGACTATTTCTCCATTTTGAGCTGTTTGTTGCTGTTTTACGATAACCATATCACCATCTAAAATACCAGCTTCTATCATACTGTCTCCTACAATTACAAGCACAAAGATTGTATCATTTGGGCTGGCAATTGTATTTGGAATTGGCACATACTCCTCGATGTTCTCAACTGCAGTAATTGGTAGCCCTGCAGTAACCTTACCAATTACAGGTGCAAATGTTGCGTCCTCTTTAGGTATGGTATTTTCATCACTAAGATCTAACACTTCAATTGCTCTTGGTTTAGTGGGATCTCTGCGGATGTATCCTTTTTTTTCTAATCTTGAAAGATGCCCATGAACAGTAGAGCTTGAAGCCAATCCAACAGCTTCTCCAATTTCTCTTACAGAAGGTGGATATCCCTTTTCTAACACTTGTTCTTTAATATATTCCAATATTGCTAGTTGTCTCTTTGATAGTTTTGTCATAAAAAACCACCTCGTACATAATATTTTATTAGCCATATTATACCATGTTAATGGTAGATGTACAAACATTCGTTCGAGAAAACCGTTGACAAGAACTAATGTTCGTATATAATTATAGACAGAGAGGAACGTTCGTTCTGTACTTGCTTATAATATTAAAGGAGGAGTTTATAATATGTTTCAAAATCTTTCAAAAGTTGATTTGTTTTATTTTGTATCATTTGTATTCACATTAGGTTTTCTATACTTTAGTCTTGTAACAGTCTGATTGTAAAAGAAATAGAATAGAGGGAAAATATAAATGGATGCTATTATATATTGTCGTGTTAGTACGGCTAAGCATGAGCAAGCTAGTTCACTACAAAGACAAAAGGAAGAACTGATTGAACTTGCTGCTCAATCTCAACTAAACATTGTAGAGGTAATCGAAGAGAGACAAAGCGGTTATCAAGTAGATCGTGAAGGAGTTTTTCAAATGTTGGATTATTTTTCTTCTGGTAAAGCTAATTGTCTACTTATCCAAGATGAGACAAGGCTGGGAAGAGGTAATACCAAAACAGCTTTGTTACATCAATTGTTTAAATTAAACATAACAATTTTCACATTAAGTCATCAAGGACAATTACAAGTATCTGAATCGGATTCTATGGTTCTTCAAATCGTTAGTGTAGTAGAAGAGTATCAAAGAAAGATACATAACCTAAAGATTAAGCGAGGAATGAAAAAAGCAATTGAAAAAGGATATAATCCTAGTAATAACTTGTCACGTATCGATCAAGCTTCAGGAAGGGAACGGATAGATTTTCCGATTAAAGAAGTTGTACGATTGAGAAATAATAATTTAACATTTGCCGAAATATCAAGTACGTTAAAGGGATTAGGCTACAACATATCAAGAGCTACGGTTCATAGAAGGTATAAAGAGTTTATATCACTTGAAAATGATAAAAACAATCATATAGAATAAAAAGACAAGAACCTTTAAATTGGGTCTTGTCTTTTTATTTGTTTTTACATTTTCTAAATTACAAGTATAGTTGGTTGAAAGTATAATAAGAACTTCGATGCTCGTTAAAAGATGACACGAATGTCGAGTTTTTCTGAAAAATTTGGGAATGTTAGTAAGGTAGTGCTTGAAAAATCAAAAGGAGACTTACAATGCTTTCAAAAGAAAAAATTAATCGAATCAATTTCCTTGCACGGAAAGCAAAAGATGAAGGATTATCTTCGGAGGAAAAGGAAGAACAAAGAAAACTTAGAGAAGAATATTTAAAAAATGTACGTAAATCGTTCAAAAACCAGTTTAAAGGAATGACTGTGATTGATCCGGAAGGAAAAGATGTTACACCCGATAAAGTAAAAAAGCTTAAAAATGAAAAAAAAGATAAATACCATTAAAAAGGTTGGAAATGGTTTAAATTGTCTTAATATGTCAAAGTTTTAGCTTTAATTCACATGATAGTACTTGTTTATTCTCCTGATTCATTATAGGATAATAATTGTACGTACATATTTATACGTTGGAAAGGGGATAAAAAATGTCTAATCAAACAGAGCAACTATCTATTAATACCATTCGTACGTTAGCCATAGACGCGATAGAAAACGCTAACTCTGGTCACCCTGGTTTACCAATGGGTGCAGCTCCTATGGCTTACACACTATGGACTGAATTTATGAACCATAATCCTAAAAATTCAAATTGGTTTAATAGAGACCGATTTGTATTGTCTGCTGGACACGGTTCCATGTTACTTTATGGACTTTTACATCTATCAGGATATAACGTTTCCATTGATGATTTAAAAGGATTTCGTCAACTAGGCTCTAAAACACCTGGTCACCCTGAAGTTGATTTTACTGATGGTGTGGAAGCAACAACAGGTCCATTGGGGCAAGGAGTTGCGATGTCAGTGGGAATGGCGATGGCTGAAAAGCATCTTTCAGCACAATATAATCGTGATCAATATTCTGTTGTTGATCATTACACCTATGCTTTAGTTAGTGATGGTGACTTAATGGAAGGTATTTCCCATGAATCAGCATCGCTTGCTGGGCATTTAAAGCTTGGTAAATTAATTGCTTTATACGACTCCAATGATATTTCTTTAGATGGTGATCTTCATAAGTCATTCTCTGAAAATGTTGAAAATCGATTTAAAGCATATGGATGGCAAGTACTAAGAGTGGAAGATGGAAATGACACTTCTGAAATTTCAAAAGCAATTGAACAAGCGAAAGCAAATACTGATCAGCCTACACTTATTGAAGTGAGAACTGTTATTGGCTATGGGTCTCCGAATAAATCAGCTTCTGCAGCATCCCATGGTGCTCCACTTGGATCAGATGAAGTAAAGCTAACAAAAGAATTTTATCAATGGGGACACGATGACTTTCATGTTCCTGAAGAAGTTTACAACGATTTTCAAAGCAAAATTGTTGAACGTGGTCAACAAGCAGAAAAAGAGTGGAATACTTTATTTGAGTCATATCAATCTGCTCATCCTGAATTAGCTAAAGAACTAATTACAGCAATAAATGGTGACCTTCCTAGTAACTGGGATAAAGAATTGCCGGTTTACGAAGCTGGTAAAGATAAACTTGCTACTCGTGCATCCTCAGGGGAAGTATTGAATGCGATTGCTAAATCCGTACCATATTTCTTTGGTGGTAGTGCGGACTTAGCTGGTTCAAACAAAACAACAATCAAAGATGCCGGTGATTTTTCTCGCGATGACTATACTGGTAGAAACATTTGGTTTGGTGTCCGTGAGTTTGCAATGGCAGCAGCACTAAATGGTATGGCATTACATGGAGGATTAAAGGTTTTCGGCGGTACATTCTTTGTTTTCAGTGACTATTTACGGCCGGCGGTAAGATTGTCCGCTATTCAACATTTACCTGTTACTTATGTATTAACCCACGACTCTATTGCTGTTGGAGAGGATGGACCAACTCATGAACCTGTTGAGCAGTTAGCAGCATTCAGAGCAATGCCGAACCTTTCAGTAATACGCCCGGCAGACGGAAATGAAGTACAAGCAGCATGGCGCTTAGCTCTAGAATCTGAAAGTACACCGACAGCATTAGTTTTAACTAGACAGGGACTTCCTACCCTTGAAGGAACAGCTGCGAATGCTTATGAAGGTGTCAAAAAAGGTGCTTATGTTGTTAGCCCTGCATCAAAAGAAACACCAGATGCATTATTAATGGCAACAGGATCAGAAGTTTCGTTAGCAGTAGATGCACAAAGTGAACTAAAAGGTAAAGGTATTGACGTAAGTGTTGTTAGTATGCCTTCCTGGGATAGATTTGAGAAACAGGATAAATCTTACCGTGATCAAGTATTACCACCTTCTGTGAAAAAGCGTTTAGGAATTGAAATGGCTTCTCCATTAGGTTGGGATAGGTATACTGGTGACGAAGGAAAAATACTGGCGATTAACGAATTTGGTGCATCAGGTGAAGGTGGCAAAGTAGTAGCAGAGTATGGTTTTACAGTAGAGAATGTTGTGAAACAAGTAGAATCATTATTTAACTAATATTTAAACCCTTGGCTTTTAGTCAAGGGTTTAACTATGAAGTAAAGTTGTGTAATTTTAAAAAGTTACTTTATTTACATGCAACTGGAAGGATAGTAATAGAAAAATGATAAAACGACATAAATAGACAAAAAATAATTTTATATTTTACAAGGTGTGACAGGAACTTTGTAGCTATTTCTGTATAATGTTTGTCAAAGTGGGAGGGACAAGCATATGCAGAAATATTCAATATTTTGGATTGAAGAAGAGTTTTGTTTTCACTATTTTTATAAATCAGAAATCTTGTATCGTTTTTTGAATGAATATTTAAGCAATGCTTCAAGAAGTGATTTACTTGCACAGTTTAAATTTGTTACAAAGAATATACCTTATCATCCATTAATGACCGATATAAGAAAATACCATAAAAACAAAATAAAGATAATTAAAAATGGGAAAGATATTATATTGTTATTGGACAATCACCCACTAGAAATACAATGTTATGATCGATATATGACTGTTAGTTGTAGTTCGGTTGAGATAGCTGATAATGTATTATTTCAAGCGTTAAAAGCTTTTCATCCTAGTTTTTTTATTATAGAAAACGGTACTACAAATTCTGGTTGGATAACACCTGTAAAGAAAGAAATATTACTTTAACACAAGATTGCATGAACATTTTTCAATGAGTATATAACATTTTACTTTGTCTTAATAGACAAGTATTGTATTATTTAAATGGTTTTACTATACTGTATGAGAGACAACATGAAGGAGGAAAAGCTTACATGGCAACAATTTGGGTTGTACTTATTGCTATTTTAGCCTTAATTGCTGGTGTAGCTCTAGGGTTTTTCATTGCAAGAAAGTATATGATGAATTACTTAAAAAAGAATCCACCAATTAATGAACAAATGCTTCGAACATTGATGATGCAAATGGGACAAAAGCCTTCCCAAAAGAAAATCAATCAAATGATGCGTGCAATGAATAATAATCAATTTAAACAATAATATATTTTGAGCGTTGCATTGCACAATATAAATCCCTTGACATTTGTATGGTCAAGGGATTTATATTATTTGCCATATTATCATTTTTGGCTGTATAAAGTAACATAATATAAGAAATTGACTACTTTTTTTGATAAGATAGAGTAGTAACTGAATTGAGGTGGATGCTATGGTTGAACTAAATATATTTATTGCGTTTGGGGCAGGGTTTTTATCCTTTATCTCTCCATGCGTATTGCCTTTGTACCCAGCATTTTTATCATACATTACAGGCATGAGTGTTAATGATATAAAAGAAGAAAGTGCCATGTTCAATGCCAAAAGTGTAATACATACTATCTTTTTTATCATTGGCTTTTCGAGTATTTTTGTACTTTTAGGTTTTACAACATCTTTTATAGGTGAATTTCTTCTAGTTTGGCAGGATGCTATCAGACAGATAGGCGCAATACTAATCATATTTTTTGGACTAGTGATTATAGGTGTATTTAATTTTTCATTTCTAATGAAAGATAAAAAAATCAAATTTAAAAATCGTCCATCAGGTTTTTTTGGTTCATTTATTATTGGAATGGCTTTTTCTCTTGGATGGACACCATGTACAGGGCCAATCTTGATGTCTGTTTTGTCTTTGGCGGCAACAAATCCGGAATCCGGCGTTCTTATGATGACTGCTTATGCACTTGGCTTTTCTGTACCATTTCTCATCTTGTCTTTTTTTATTGGGAAGCTAAAATGGATCAAACGAAATGCTCCGAAGCTAGTAAAACTCGGTGGCTATCTTATGATATTTATGGGAATATTTTTGTTTTTTGATTTTATGACAAAATTAACTTCGTTTTTGGCCAGCTGGTTTAGTTTCTATGGCTTTTAAGTAATGGAATTTATTGCAATTTTATATTATTATTAAATTATGATAAATTAAAGGAGTTTTTTTAAGTGACACGATCAAATGATTTGATTTTAAGAACAACAACAACATTAATAGCATTTATCTTGTTTGGGTTTTCCATTTATTTATTTCTGGCAGGTCATAGCGCTCCTGGTGGAGGTTTTATAGGTGGGCTGATGACTTCAGCAGCAATTTTATTAATGTTTATGGCATATGGTCATAGAGCTGTCACAACAATTTTGCCAATCAATTATAGGCTTTTAATTTCTATTGGACTTTTCATTGCAGTGTTAACGAGTGTTGGTTCATTTTTGTTTGGGGAGCCTTTCTTAAGTCAAACTTTTGAATACTTTTACGTACCAGTGTTAGGGGAAAAAGAACTTGCTACGGCTTTATTATTTGACTTGGGTGTTTATTTTACAGTAATAGGTGTGTCAATGACTATCATTTTAACAATTGCTGATGATCGATAAAGAGAAAAGTTCATGCAGCGTTGGTATCACACACACGATTATTCACCGTGTTAAAATGTTACTAGGGGGGGAAGGTAAGTGGCAAAAATCTTAATTGTTGACGATGCGAAGTTTATGAGAATAACTCTATCGAATATACTTAAAAATGGTAATCATGAGGTAGTAGGGGAGGCAGAAGATGGACAACAAGCGATAACCTTATACAAAGAACAACAACCTGATTTAGTAACAATGGATATAACAATGCCTGAAATGAACGGAATGGATGCACTAAAGGAAATTATGCATATCGATTCTAATGCTAAAGTAATTATGTGTTCTGCAATGGGGCAACAGAAGCTGGTAGTCGAAGCAATAGAACGAGGTGCGAAGGATTTTTTAGTAAAACCTTTTGATGAAAGTCGAGTACTGGAAGCAATAAATCGAGTACTAAATGAACCGTACGTTAAATAAAGAAAGAGTTGATACATATGTTTTGGGCCACGGCCAGTACAGTTGTTGGTATTATGATGGCTGTTGCCATGATCTTTGTCCGAGCAAGAGCAGCTAAAAAGCCAGCTAGTGTTCGCAAAATTATTTTACCTCCTCTATTTATGAGCACTGGGGCTTTAATGTTTTTGTTTCCAATGTTTCAAGTTTCCTGGAATAAAGTACTTGAAGCTGTTTCTGTCGGCATAATTTTTTCCGTTTTATTAATTAAAACTACAAAATTTCAAATTCAAAATGGAAGTATATATTTAATACCATCTAAATTTTTTATTTTAGTATTACTAGTACTTCTTATTTTACGAATTGTTTTAAAATTGGTCATAGGACAGTCTATCTCATTTGGAGAAACTAGTGGCATGTTTTTTTTATTAGCTTTAGGTATGATAATTTCTTGGCGGTTATCAATGCTTGTAAAGTTTAAAAGAATACAAAAAAACCTCGAAACAAAAAGAGAAATGTAATGTTGTTTCGAGGTTTTTTTATATTCTTTTAGAATAACTCCATTATGTATAATTTAAGTTGAAAGAAGTATGCTTAATCAAATAACTCTTGATACGGAGTAACATCTATATTTTTATCATCTAGTTTCTTCTTTAAAAATTTATGATCACGCTTTGGTGTTGCTAATATATATCCTTCAATAAGTACGTCGTGTGTTATTTTCTCTTTATTCTTAGCTAGAGCAATTTCTCCGATCTTACTAACGATTTTTTGTCTAGCAACATCTCTAAACAATTCTGGTACTGGAGAAATAAGTTCCTCTAGTAACACTTTCTCTTGATCATCCCACATATGCTTTGTTCGTTCGTAGTAATATTCTTCCCAGTCTAATATTGATTTTCCATCTTCTTTAGGGAGTTTTTTAAGAAACTTCCTAAACATAAAAAAACCACCGATTGAAATTAACCCAACCAGGATAAAGGTCCATGCTACAATAAAGATTGAAAATCCCAATGACATATTATCACCTATTCTAACTTATACTTATAGTAAAAACGGATTAAATTTGTTAAGAGTAAATGTAATTAATTTTTTAGCAAATATTTTTTTCGATTTGAGACTTTAGATTTGTAAAAGAATTAACGGATGTTAATGATGTATGTTCTTATAGAGCAAAAGTTTTATTTTTTTAATTTTTGTAGTAATATTACTAATAATTGCAAAAAATACAATCTTTCTCCACAAATTATAACAATTTACAACGCGAATCGTTAATTTTCTGATATTATAATGATAATGGTATTGCTATTATAAAAGGAATCATCATAATTTACAAGATAAGGATAAGTTCATCGTAATAAAAAGGGATGGTGTGAAGAATAGGGGGAAGGTTTATCTGATGTCAGACTATTTCGGTAATGACGATAACCATTTAAAGAAAGATTTTCACACAGAGTCTTCAACATGCAAACAATTAAAACCGTACAAATTATCTAATTTACCTACGAACATATTAGACTGGATTGAAGAACATGGGTTTGATTTAGTTATCATTTGTGATGTACTTGGTAGAGTATTATATGTTTCCCGCTCTGTAAATCATATGCTAGGGTACGACTCTGATACACTTCTCGGCAAACAAATGCTTAGCTATCTTCCTCAAAATGACCAACAATTAATAAAGGAATGGTGTCAAAATACCCCAAACAAATCGAAGAAGTTTACAGTAAGCATCCGTGATGTTTTTGGCAAATACGTCTGGGTGGAATCAACGATTGCATCAATTAGAGATGAAGAGACAAATTGCCAGTTATTTATATCATTGTATAAAGATATAACGGATAAAAGAGAAGCTGAAGAAATGCTGATACGATCAGAAAAAATGTCTGTAGCTGGACAACTAGCTGCTGGAGTGGCACATGAAATAAGAAATCCTTTAACATCCTTAAAGGGATTTGTTCAGTTACTACAGGCTGGAACAACAAAAAAAGATGAATATTATAAAATAATGATTGATGAAATTGACAAAATTAATAATATTACTTCAGAATTGCTCTTTATATCAAAACCGATGACAGATGAGAAAAACTGGGAAAAAATATTGGCAATGATTAACGATGTTGTAACCTTGTTTCAATCTCAAGCTAGACTGTATAATATTGACCTTGTTGTAAAATCATCTGAAGATAGAGAAATTTACTGTGACAAAACTCAAATTAAACAAGTGTTAATCAATTTATTAAAAAATGCAGTTGAGGAAATGTTGGATGGTGGGACGATTGTTGTGGAAGTGGATTATAATGATTCGCTTTGTATTGTCTCAATAATTGATGAAGGACCTGGTATTCCAGAACATATCATACATAAATTAAAAGAACCATTTTTCACTACTAAGAAAGACGGTACAGGTTTGGGGCTAATGATTTCGAATAAAATTGTAGAAAATCACCAAGGTAAAATCGATATTGTTAGAAACAAAAAAAAAGGAAGCACGTTTAGAATTACTATACCAATAGCTCCTAGTTAGTGCCCATTAAAGAAACTCCCAAACAAAGCAGGGAGAATTCTTTAAGGGCATTTTATGATGTTTACATATCGTGTGAAGCTCCCTTTTTTTGCCTGCTGTGATTTTTATTTTTTACTTTTTTTGAACCACTTAAAGGTTCATTCGGTTGATTCTTGTTTTTATCCTTTGCCAATTTGCACCCTCCTTTGCACTTATTTTTAAGAAGATCGCTTTTTTTATACATTGGTTGTTTTAAAAAGCTATCATGTACAACAAAAGATTAATACGCAGTACGATGTCCCTTACATTAGTAACATGATTTTATTGACACAAGACAGCATGGATTGATAAAAACAAACAATTTAGTTAGATATACAATAAATTCTTTCAAAATATTTTACTTATAAACCGATTTCATTTAAAATGAATAAGGTGCATAAAAATGCTTTACTTTGGGGACTGGAGAGATCAAAGATGATCCAACATATTTAAAGGGGGTAACAAATACGTATGACAAAAAATGATACTTATAATGCACGTAAACAATTTGAATTGAATGGAAAAAAGTATAACTATTTTGAACTAAAAGCTTTAGAAGCTGCTGGAATTGGTGAGATTTCACGCTTACCGTTCTCTATCCGTATTTTACTTGAGTCTTTAGTAAGACAATATGATGGACGTGTCATTAAAGAAGAACATGTTGAAGGGTTAGCAAAATGGGGCAAAACAGACAGTACAGATGTTCCTTTCAAGCCTTCACGTGTTATTCTTCAAGATTTTACAGGTGTACCAGCCGTAGTTGATTTGGCTTCCCTTAGAAAAGCCATGGTAGATATGGGCGGTTCTCCTGAAAAGATTAATCCAGAAGTACCAGTGGATCTTGTTATTGACCACTCCGTTCAGGTAGACAAGTATGGAACAGATGATGCATTACAAGCAAATATGGAATTAGAGTTTGAACGTAATGCAGAGCGTTATGAATTCTTAAATTGGGCACAAAAAGCTTTTGACAATTATCGTGCTGTACCACCTGCAACTGGTATTGTTCACCAAGTTAACCTTGAATATTTAGCTAATGTTGTACATGCCATTGAAAATGAAAATGGTGAGTTTGATACGTTTCCTGATACATTAGTCGGTACTGACTCTCACACTACTATGATCAATGGTCTTGGTATATTAGGTTGGGGCGTTGGTGGTATTGAAGCAGAAGCTGGAATGCTTGGACAACCTTCCTATTTCCCTGCACCAGAAGTAATCGGGGTTAAATTTACAGGAAGTTTTCCAAATGGTACTACTGCAACAGACCTTGCGTTAAAAGTGACTCAAGTGTTACGTGAGAAAAAAGTAGTTGGAAAGTTTGTTGAATACTTTGGTCCTGGTTTAACGGAAATGCCACTAGCAGACCGTGCAACAATTGCTAATATGGCGCCAGAATACGGTGCTACATGTGGTTTCTTCCCAGTTGATGAAGAAGCTCTTAATTATTTACGTTTGACAGGACGTAGTGAAGATCATATTGCATTAGTTGAAAAGTATTGCAAAGAAAATAACTTATGGTATTCATCAGACCAGCCTGATCCAGAGTTTACTGAACTTGTTGAAATTGACCTTTCTGAACTTGAACCAAACTTATCTGGGCCGAAACGTCCACAGGATTTAATTCCGCTTTCAAAAATGAAGGAATCTTTCAACGAAGCGGTTACTGCTCCTGCAGGGAATCAAGGTTTTGGATTAGATAAAAGTGAATTCGATAAGGAAGTTAAAATTGACCACCCAAGTGGAAAATCTTCTGTTATGAAAACAGGTGCTGTTGCAATTGCTGCAATTACTTCTTGTACGAATACATCGAATCCATATGTCATGTTAGGGGCAGGTTTGCTTGCAAAGAAAGCGGTAGAAAAAGGTCTTGAAGTACCCGGATATGTTAAAACATCATTAGCACCCGGTTCTAAGGTTGTAACTCGTTATCTAGAAGATTCTGGATTAATGAACTACTTAAACGAACTAGGATTTAACTTAGTAGGTTATGGTTGTACAACCTGTATCGGTAACTCTGGTCCTTTATCAGAAGAAATCGAAGAAGCAATAGCTAAAAACGATTTAACGGTTTCTTCCGTATTATCTGGTAACCGTAACTTTGAAGGTCGAATTCATCCTTTAGTAAAGGCTAACTACCTTGCTTCTCCACCATTAGTAGTGGCTTACGCGTTAGCAGGAACTGTTGACGTTGATTTAAATAAAGAACCAATTGGGAAAGATAAAGATGGTAAAGCTGTTTACTTTAATGATCTTTGGCCATCATTAGACGAAATTAAAGAACAAGTAAAACAAGTTGTAACACCAGAGATTTTCCGCAAAGAATATGAGAATGTCTTTAATTCCAATGAGAAGTGGAACGAAATAGAAACAACAGACGAACCATTATATAAGTGGGACAGTGAATCAACGTATATCCAAAATCCACCATTCTTTGAAGGGTTAGAGAAAGAAGCTGGTAAAGTTGAAGATTTATCTAACCTGAGAGCTGTTGGTAAATTTGGTGATTCTGTAACAACAGACCATATATCTCCGGCTGGTGCGATTGCTAAAGATATGCCTGCAGGTAAATACTTGCAAGAAAAGAAAGTTTCTCCTCGTGATTTTAACTCTTATGGTTCTCGTCGAGGAAATCACGAAGTTATGATGCGTGGTACTTTTGCAAACATCCGGATTAAAAATAAGCTAGCTCCTGGAACAGAAGGCGGATATACAACATATTGGCCAACAGAAGAAGTAATGCCAATTTATGATGCGGCAATGAAGTACCAACAAGATGGAACTGGCCTGATTGTTATTGCAGGTAAAGATTATGGTATGGGAAGTTCCCGTGATTGGGCTGCCAAAGGAACGAATTTATTGGGGATCAAAACTGTTATTGCAGAAAGCTTTGAACGTATTCACCGTTCTAACTTAGTAATGATGGGTGTTTTACCTTTACAATTCAAGGACGGAGATAGCAATGAATCCTTAGGATTAACAGGTAAAGAAGTATTCGATATACAAATTAATGAAAATGTGAAGCCACATGATCTAGTTAAAGTGATTGCTACTGATGAAGAAGGTAACAAAAAAGAATTTGAAGTAATCGCTCGCTTTGATAGTGACGTTGAAATTGATTATTATCGTCATGGCGGTATTCTTCAAATGGTACTACGAAACAAATTGGAAGTATAATAATACAGAAAAAAGACAGCTTGTCACAAGCTGTCTTTTTCTTTACATATGGAAGAAAAGAAATTATGATTTATAAAGATGTAAACAAATGATACTAATCTTAATATAAAATAAAGGTTTCGTCACTTTATCGTTTTAGGCAAGCGTCAACCTTTTAGAAAATCCAGCCAATGTAATATAGTATTAATCATTTTTGTAATGATAAAGGAAGTGTGACTGTTGTATAGAAAAATTTTTGCATTTAGTCTTCTTGTAGTATTAATTGCAGTTTTCGTATATGAATTAACAGAGAATCATCAAAACAATAAAAGTTCTTCTAATTCAAATAATGAAATAGATGTTACTGGTGATACGTCAGTCGATGGAACAGCGATTGTAGCTCCTAACGATAAAGCGTTAGAGGTCGGTGAAAAAGCCCCGAATTTTACGTTAGAAACAATAGATGGTCAGAAAGTTACGCTATCTGACTTCGAAGGACAAATCGTTTATTTAAACTTTTGGGCTACTTGGTGTGGTCCTTGTCGAGTTGAGATGCCTGAAATGCATGATTTTCAAAATGAATTCGAGGAAAAAGTCGAAATGATCGCTGTAAATGTTACGAATACGGAATCAAGTGTTGAAGTTGTAGAGGATTTTGTAGCTAGAGGTGATTTTTCATTTACTATCGTGCTGGATGTAGAGTCAAAAGTAAGTGAACAGTATAATCTTTTAAATTTGCCTACTACGTATATTATTGGAAAAGATGGGAAGATAAAAGAGAGAGTCATGGGGCAAATGACATATGAGTATATGGAAGAATTGTATGTAAAACATAATTAATTGTTATATTTATCAGGAAAATGGTAATCCTTTTACTAAATAATGCGAAAAGGAGAGGATTACTATTTCACTAAGAAAAAAACCAACTTTTGAAGAATTACTTTCACAAAGTAGAGAAGAGATACTTCAGGATGAGCAAGTACTCGAACAAATTGACGAAAAAATAGAAAATCGCATAAATGCATCTTTTAAAAAGGATGCCTAAAAATGACCATAATAGGTCATTTTTTTACGCTTTAAGAAAGACGAGACGAACGTCGAGTTTTTCTTAACGAAACAATTCCCTGTTATCAAATGCATAGGAAAAGCTTATCAAACAAATAATAATTTTGCTATCCTAAAAGAAAGGGGATGTTAGGTCTATGGGGAATCCAAAAAAGGATTCAAAGCATTTTAGACCAAGTCATTTAGGAACTCAGCCATTAGAGGCTGGAGGTAACAAAGGGAAGAAGATGCAGGTAAAATCGAATGAAAAGCCTAAAGTTATTCAAACTAAAGGACATTAGGAGGTGAGTCGAAATGAGCCAGCATTATCAAAAACCTAATCCAGATAATCGTGAAGATAACGTCGATAAATTGCAGGAAAAAGTACAGAATACTATCGAAAATATAGAAGAAGCTCATGAAACAATGCGATTCGCCTCGGGAGAAGAAAAGCAAAAAATAGAAGCAAAAAACCATCGTAGAGAAGAATCAATACAATCTATGCGAGAAGAAATTAAAGATGAATACCGAAATCAACATTCATAATAATAAGGGTCTGTCCCAGTTAGGGCAGGCCCTTTCCATTTGGCATCCTTTCAGCTATGCTGAAAGTCGTGTGAAATCTTGATTTTCACACGATGAGTCAAAAATCAACGCGAACTTTAACACAGCCTTTCGTTTAAAAAACTACATAATGCAACATAATATCTCCGAACCATTCTCTATGATAAAATAGTAATAATGAAGGGAGCGGTGCTATTTGAATACCGAAAATAACTATAAATTAGAGACAACTATTGTTGAATGGAAGACAATACACTCCATACCGCCTCTTAAAGAAGTTGAAGTATTACGGAATATAGATGCTGTTCAAAAGCAGAATTTATCATTATCATCAACATCAATTTCCATATTATATAGTATGCTTGTATTTTATCGGTTAAAAAGAAGTTTTAATGATGATCGTATTACCGATATTTTGTTAGAAGAAGCGAAAAAATATGATGATCCCCCAACAACTTTAATCGAGATAATGGAAATGAAGTCTTTTTTTAATTTTTATTCTACTTTTAAGGATTCCACACTGGAAGATTGGTCAATCAGGGAAACTGACTTTGATCCGGCAAAACTAAAAAAAATCAATGAATTATTATCAGATATTGATCAAATACAACAACAGCACAAAACAATGAAAGAAGCTGAAAATAGTCCGTTAAGTAAGCTTCAAGGAAAAATAGTAGAGGAATTAAGTATTTTAAAGGATAATTTATATGATGCAATAGAAATGTTGGAAAATAAAAAAACGGGTGTTCCAATCCAGCAATTAAATAATCAAGTTAAAAAAATTGTTCAGCTCCTATCTGATTTCTATAACCAATTTCCTGAAGTATTTAGGTCTTCTATGACAAAAGATCCACTCGTAGAATTAGAAGGGATGGTTGGTCTAAAAGAGGTCAAACAGTATATCCATAAATACTATCATTACTTACAATATCAAAAAGAAAGAAGAACAATTGGGTTTCATATGGTTGATGAACCTGGATTACATATGATAATTACTGGAAACCCGGGGACAGGGAAGACAACGATAGCAAGGCTATTGGCGGCTATTTATTATGAATTAGGCTTATTAGAAGCAAATCATGTTACGGAAGTTAACCGATCACATTTAGTAGGATCTTACGTGGGACAAAGTGAAGAAAATACTATTAACTTTGTGAAACAATCTATCGGCGGGATTCTTTTCATAGATGAGGCTTATAGTTTAAAGAGAGAAGGTCAATCTGGGAATGACTATGGCCAAGCTGTGATTGATACATTAGTTTCAAGTATGACAAGCAAGGAATTTTCCAATCGTTTTGCCGTAATATTAGCTGGATATCCAGAAGAGATGCGACAATTTTTATGGTCAAATCCAGGGTTAAGAAGCCGATTTCCAGAACAAAATCATATTGCGTTACCTAATTTTAAAATGGATGAGCTGATTCAGATTGCTGAAAACACAGCAATTGAAAATGATTACTTTTTTACAGAGGAAGCTTTAAACCGATTTGAGAGTATTATTGATCAAGCAAGAGTGGATGAGACGTTTGGGAATGCTAGAACAGTCCGTGACCTTGTGTTAAAAGCAATTTTTCAAAAAGGTGCTACCAAACCTTTGTCTGCACAAGAAAATTGGCTTGAACATATGCGAATTGATGTAAATGATCTTGATTTGATGGAAGATGATGTAACTGAGCAAAATCCAATGGATCAGCTGGAACGGTTGATTGGTCTAACTAACGTCAAGCAAGAGGTGAGAAAGCTTTCTTCTTTTGTCCGTATTCAACAACAACGAAAACAAGCAGGATTACCGAAAGTTCCTGTGCAATTACATGCTGTGTTTTCTGGAAACCCCGGTACAGGGAAAACAACTGTTGCCAATATTTATTCAGAAATTTTGCATGAATGTGGATTGTTAAAAAGAGGTCACTTGGTAATTGCTTCTAGAAGTGATTTAGTTGCTGGTTTTGTCGGGCAAACAGCAATAAAAACGAAGCAAAAAGTCCGTGAAGCATTAGGTGGAGTATTGTTAATAGATGAAGCCTATGCTTTATTTCGGGGAGAAAAAGATTTTGGAAAAGAAGCAATCGATACATTAGTTGATGAAATGACGAAGCATAATGAAAATTTAGTAGTAATTCTAGCAGGATACAAAAATGAAATGAAGCAATTTATTGCCAGTAATCCTGGTCTAGAATCAAGGTTTAAGAAGTATATAGAATTTGAAGATTACAATAATGAAGAAATGTTACAAATTACTAAATATCACGTAGCAAAATACCAATATGAAATGACTGATGAGGCTCGACATTATTTGTCAGATCAATTTAAGCAATTCAAGGTTGATGGAAATGCAAGGTTTGTTGTTAATCTAATAGATGAAGCCATTCAATTTCAAGCACTAAGAATGGGAGAGACAGATGATAATGATTGGACAGCATTTAAATTGCTTACCGGCGATGATTTTAAAAATGCATGGATAACCATTAGGGGGAATAACCATTGAAAGTTGTTGAAGAATTAATTAAAGTAAGATATCAAGAAACCGATCAAATGGGTGTTGTTTATCATGCGAATTATTTAGTTTGGTTTGAGATTGGAAGAACAGCATTTATCGAATCTCTCGGTTTTCAATATCATGAGATGGAGACTGAAGGTATTGTTTCTCCTGTTATTGATGCGCATATGTATTTTAAACAGCCGATAAGGTATGGACAAGATGTTTATGTTAAAACTTGGATTGAAGAATATGATGGCTTACGTACAACTTACGGATATCAAGTAGAAGATACAAATGGAAATGCAGCTGTCACAGGAAGCACCAAACATGTCATTGTTAAAAAAGATAATTTTAAACCGGTATCGTTAAGGCGAAAGTTTCCTGAATGGCATCAAGCTTATATAAATGCACTTGGTGAGTGAGGGATAGTATGGCTTTTGGTATTAATCGAGCAGAATTATACATGTGGAAAGAGTTAGTTTACCAAGGGAAAGTTGCTTTTTTAACACACTATTGGTTGGATCCCAGATTTCCAAATTGTAAGACGGTTACAAAAGTAGGATGTAGTGACTTAGATAAATTAATTGAATGGGGAAAACAATATGGATTAGATCCTTGCTGGATTCATTTAGATCCTAGGTTTCCACATTATGATTTATTTGGGGAAAGACAAAAACATATTTTAATGGAAGAAGAGCAATGGGAGCAAATTTCAAAATTTAACTTATGATTTAATAAGGCCTATCTTTTAAAAGAAGATAGGCCAATATAATTACTCTTTTTTATTACTTTTTGTTTCTTTTTCAGGAACTGGGTCAAATCCTCCAGGATGAAACGGATGACATTTTAAAATCCGTTTTATTGTTAAATAACTACCCTTTACTGCTCCAAACCGTTGAAAGGATTCCAAACCGTATTGGGAACATGTTGGATAAAACCTACAAGTAGCTGGCTTTAGTGGACTAATAATTTTTTGGTAAACCCGAATACATGTGATAAAAATATGTTTCATTTCATTACTACATTTCCAATTTTTTATCATAGGTAATCGAAGCAATTGCATCATGCAAATGAATAGATTCTTCGTTTCGGCACATTACTGAAAACTTTTCTATAAAATCGATCTCATAAAGATCAGCCGCAACTAAACGAACAATATCTTCTACAAATCTTGGGTTTTCATAGGCATGCTCTGTTATCATTTTCTCATCAGGTCGTTTAAGAACGGGATGAATTCTGGCACTAGCATTACTTTCAGTAGCTTCCAGAAGCAGTTGTTTCCAATCAAAATCCTTGTCATTAAAATCGTTACTAAGAGTTACATCCATAGAGACGATTCCGCGTTGATTATGGGCACTATATTCACTTATTTCCTTTGAACAAGGACATAGAGTAGTAATTGTTCCAGTTAAGCCAACCTCTATATCATATCCTTTCTCTATATCATAAGACACCTTAATTTTTGCATCCGCATGGTTTAAACCAGCTAACTCTGAAGCTGGACCTTTTCTTTCAAAAAACCAAGGGAAGGATACTTCCATCATAGCGTCCTTTTGTTTTAATCTTTCTGCTAAATCTCTTGTGAATGTTTTTAATAAATCAATACTAATTTCAAATGAATCTGTATTGTAATACTCATGCAGTTGTTCTGTGAAGCGACTCATGTTTGTCCCTTTATTGTCTTTACCTATGCTAGATGTGAATGTAAATGTACCAATCGTTGCTTGTGAGTGAGGCTCCATCTTGCTACCAACTGTAATTGGATGTTTTACATTTGAAATACCAACTGCATCTATATCAAATAAAAAATCTTTTTTTGTATTTTGTAAATCAGCCATTTCTTCTTTGTTTTCAGGCTTTGTTCTAGGACCAGGTGAAACAGATCCAAACAATTTATGGCGATCAATTTTATTAGGTAGTACTTTTTTATGGTTATGTTCCGTTTTATTCATTGTTTCGACTCCTTTCAGCCAATTTCCACTATTTCAAAGTATACTCAACAAATTATTAATATTCAATTTTTTTAATTGTTTAACAGAGCCAAGTGTAAAAAAGACCAGACACGTATGTCAGGTCAGCCATGCTATTTTATACAACTGTTTCAATGATAGCACCATATTTGCTCACATCCATTTTATTTTTGGTTCTGTTTTATTAATAATCCGTTTTATGTTTGTTCGGTGTCGATAAAAAACAAATATAGTTAAGATGGATGTGATGATGATTAGTCCTGTATTTTGCAGAAAGAAACTTACAATGATCGTTATAATTCCAGTCACCATGGATGCAAGAGATACATACTTAGATAGATACAATACGATGAAGAAGGTTATTAATATGATTAAAAATAAAAAAGGACTAACCCCAAGAATGATACCACCTGAAGTTGCTACTGCTTTGCCTCCCTTGAAATTTGCAAAAATAGGATACATATGTCCAATCACTGCAAAAACCCCTATAAGAAGAGGGTTTATCTCGACCCCGAATAGGATTGGTAGCTGGGTAGCAAGTGTACCTTTCAGTATATCAGCTAATGTAACAGTGATACCTGCTTTAATTCCTAGTACTCGGAATGTATTGGTACCGCCAAGATTGCCACTTCCATGATCTCTGATATCTGTTTTATATCCAATTTTTCCGACGATTAATCCAAAGGGAATAGAACCAATAAGATAAGCTAGAATAATTATGATGATTATTAACATCGTTTAGAAACTCCTTTATTTGTCAAACTTGTACCGTTATTTTAACATGAAGTATGATGAGATAGTACTTTATTATAAAAACAATGCTTTATTCATTTTTAAATTATACATAAAACATTAAACTAGAGAAAGAGAGGGTATTATCAAATGGAAAACCCTTCCAGAAAAGAACTGAAAGAATTGTTAAAAAATGCTAAAACAATAGCTGTCGTTGGGCTTTCTGACCGTCCTGATCGAACTTCTTACCAAATAGCCAAGGCAATGCAACAAGAGGGATATAGAATTATCCCTATTAACCCAAACATAAAAGAATCTCTAGGTGAGCAATCCTATGCATCTTTATTAGATGTTAAAGAGCCAATCGATATTGTGAACGTATTCCGAAGGTCTGAGTTTCTTCCCAACCTCGCCAAACAAGTTGTGAACACTAATACTACTGTTTTTTGGGCACAACAAGGAGTAGTTAATGAGGAAGCATACAATTACTTAAAGAAACATAATATAACAGTTATTATGAATGTATGTATAAAAGTTGCCCATTCGGTTTTACTAGGAAAGTAAGCTAAAGGCAAGAAATCTCTGTTCATTAGCAGGGATTTTTTCTTTTAACTATAATTATATAAGAAATCAACCATAAAATAATGTTTGCTAATTTGTTGAAACAAGCTAAAATAAGACAAGTACACCTTTACATAATCAAACACTTGTTCTACTATGGATGATAAATTAATGATAATGATAACAAATAAAGATTTTGCAATGAGTTTAATGATGCAGCATGGGTAAAAGAAGGGAGTCGATATTGATTGAGTAAACAAACAACGCCACAATATACAGATGAATCTATTCAAGTGCTAGAGGGATTAGAGGCTGTAAGAAAAAGACCGGGAATGTATATAGGAAGTACAGATGCTAGAGGATTACACCACCTTGTTTATGAAATTGTTGACAATGCTGTCGATGAGGCACTGGCGGGTTACGGTAATCACATAAAAGTAACGATTCATCCTGATAACAGCATTTCCGTTGATGATAAAGGACGTGGTATGCCAACTGGAATGCACCAAACTGGACGACCAACTCCAGAAGTAATACTTACGGTATTACACGCAGGTGGTAAATTTGGGCAAGGTGGATATAAAACTAGTGGTGGGCTTCATGGAGTAGGTGCATCTGTAGTTAATGCGTTATCGGAATGGCTTGAGGTTACCATCTATCGTGATGGAATTGTATATAAACAACGATTTGAAAAGGGCGGTATTCCTGTTACTTCTCTGGAAAAGACAGGAACGACAAAAAAAACGGGAACAACGATACACTTTAAGCCTGATTCGACAGTTTTTACGACAACAACGTATCAGTTCGAAATCTTATCGGAGCGATTAAGAGAGGCTGCTTTTCTACTTAAAGGAATGAGAATTGATTTAATTGATAAAAGGGTTAACGAGGAAGAAACGTATCAATACCCAGACGGTTTAGTATCTTTTGTTGCTTATTTAAATGAAGAGAAGGATGCGTTACATCCGGTTGTTTCCTTTGAAGGTGAGCAACAGGAAATTGAAATTGATTTTGCCTTTCAGTTTAACGATGGCTATGCCGAAAGTATGTTATCTTTTGTAAACAACGTAAGAACCAAGGATGGGGGTACTCATGAATCCGGTGCCAGAACAGCTATTACACGAGTATTTAATGATTATGCACGAAAAGCTGGAATGTTAAAGGACAAGGATAAAAACCTTGAAGGAAATGATATTAGAGAAGGTTTTACAGCCATCGTTTCTGCTCGAATACCAGAAGAAAAATTACAATTTGAAGGTCAAACAAAAGGAAAGCTTGGAACGTCTGAAGCAAGATCTGCTGTAGATGCAGTAGTTTCTGAAAACCTACTTTATTTTTTAGAGGAGAATGCTGATGTTGCAAGTATGTTAATCAAAAAAGCAATTCGTGCGAAGGATGCACGAGAAGCAGCTCGGAAAGCTAGGGAAGATGCAAGGTCTGGTAAAAAAAGAAAAAGAAAAGATACCATACTAAGTGGTAAGTTAACACCAGCTCAGTCAAGGAACGCAGAAAAAAATGAATTATATTTGGTGGAGGGTGATTCAGCTGGTGGATCCGCAAAACAAGGAAGGGATCGAAAGTTTCAGGCTGTTTTACCGCTTCGTGGAAAAGTAATTAATACGGAAAAAGCGAAACTTGCAGATGTTTTTAAAAATGAAGAAATTTCTACGATTATCCACACAATTGGTGCTGGTGTTGGTGGTGATTTTAACTTAGAGGATGTGCAGTACAATAAAATTGTGATTATGACAGATGCAGATACGGACGGTGCACATATTCAAGTATTACTGCTAACCTTCTTTTATAGATATATGCGCCAATTAATTGAATCAGGTAAAATCTATATTGCTCTACCGCCACTTTATAAAGTTTCAAAAGGAAAAGGAAAAAAAGAGAAGATTCATTATGCGTGGAATGAACAAGAAATGAAAAAATATATGGCAGAGTTTAAAAATGGTTATATCATCCAAAGGTATAAGGGTTTAGGTGAAATGAATGCTGATCAACTATGGGAAACAACGATGAACCCTGAAACCCGTACACTTATACGTGTTACCATTGATGATTTAGCAAGAGCAGAACGAAGGGTAACAACCTTAATGGGGGATAAGGTAGAACCACGAAGAAAGTGGATCGAATCCCATGTCGAATTTGGATTAGAAGAGGAAACGAATATTATTGATAATGAAAATATTCACTCATAAAGGGGGAGACAATTTTTGGCTCAGGAAAAGTTTCTAGATTTGCCGCTTGAGGAGGTCATTGGTGATCGATTCGGGCGTTATAGTAAATACATTATTCAAGATAGAGCATTGCCGGATGCAAGAGATGGTTTGAAGCCTGTTCAGAGAAGGATTATCTATGCAATGCATGAAGAAAGGAATACAAATGATAAGCCGTTTCGTAAATCGGCCAAAACAGTAGGTACAGTTATCGGTAATTACCATCCACACGGTGATTCCTCTGTCTACGAAGCAATGGTACGACTTAGTCAAACATGGAAGGTAAGAAATGTATTAGTTGAAATGCACGGGAATAATGGTAGTGTAGATGGAGATCCACCTGCTGCAATGAGATATACAGAAGCTAGACTGTCTAGTATATCCTCCGAATTAGTGCGGGATATCGACAAAGAAACCGTCGATTTTATCCCGAATTTTGATGATACCATTGAAGAACCAGTCGTACTACCTGCAAAGTTTCCTAATTTGCTCGTTAATGGTTCCACAGGTATATCTGCTGGTTATGCAACGGAAATTCCTCCTCATAACTTAGAAGAGGTCATTGATGCAGTAGTTAAAAAAATTGATAACCCATCGATTACTATTGATGAATTGATGAAGGTTATTAAAGGACCAGATTTTCCAACAGGTGGCATTATCCAAGGAGTAGACGGATTAAAACAAGCATATCAGTCCGGTAAGGGAAAAGTGGTTGTCCGTGGTAAGGCGGAAGTAGATAAGATTCGTGGAAATCGTGAGCAAATTGTTATTGATGAAATTCCTTATGAAGTAAATAAAGCTTCTCTAGTTAAAAGAATGGATGAGTTGCGGTTAGATAGGAAAGTAGAAGGCATTGCAGAGGTAAGAGATGAAACGGATCGTACAGGGTTACGAATTGTTATTGAGTTAAAAAAAGATGCAGATAGTGAAGGAATATTAAATTACTTATATAAAAATACTGATTTGCAAATTACTTATCATTTTAATATGGTGGCTATTAAGGATAAGACACCAAAGCTACTGAATTTAACAGAGATGCTTGAGTCTTATATCTCACACCAAAAATCCGTTGTTACTCGTCAATCTGAATATGACTTGCGTAAAGCAAAAGAGCGAGCACATATTGTAGAAGGTCTAATTAAGGCGATATCCATACTTGATGAATTAATTGCGACGATACGAGCTTCCAAAGATAAGCAAGATGCAAAGGCTAGAATTAAAGAAGCGTATGGTTTTACTGAAGAACAAGCGGAAGCTATTGTTAATCTTCAATTGTATAGGTTAACGAATACAGATATTACTTCTTTAGAACAGGAAGGAAAAGAGCTAACAAAAAGAATTGAAGAACTTGAAGCAATACTAAGTGATGAGAAAAAGCTTTTTTCAGTAATAAAAAATGATTTGAAACAATTAAAAAAGAAATATGCTGATAGCAGGAAAACTGTTATTGAAGAAAAAATTGAAGAATTAAAAATTAATTTAGAAGTAACTGTAGCTAGTGAAGATGTACTTGTATCCGTAACAAGGGATGGCTATATTAAAAGAACCAGTTTACGGTCCTATGCTGCATCAAATGAAGAAGATTTAGCAATTAAAGATGAGGATCATCTGATTACCTTGTATGAAATAAACACAACAGATACAATTTTATTGTTTACAAATAAGGGTAGATATATATATATTCCAGTTCATGAGCTCCCGGATATACGTTGGAAAGATTTAGGTCAACATATTTCTAATTTTGTTTCCATTCAAAAAGACGAAACGATTGTAAAAGCTGTTCCGGTAAGAGATTTTAATCAAGAAAGCTATCTCTTGTTCATAACGAAAAACGGAATGATTAAGAAAAGCGAGTTACATTTATATGAGGCTCAAAGATACTCCAAAGCGTTAATAGCAATTAACCTAAAAAAAGGTGATCAAGTACAAAATGTTCATGTGACAAATGGCCATTCCGACATATTTATTGCGTCCAATCAAGGTTATGGTCTATGGTATCATGAGTCTGAAGTAAGTCCTGTTGGCCAAAGGGCAGCAGGTGTAAAAGCCATTCATCTAAAAGAAGGAGAATATGTAGTCAATGGAGTAGTTTTTGATGATTTAGTTGAGGACCCTAATCTTGTTTTAATTACACATCGAGGAGCTTGTAAACGAATGAAGCTCAATGAATTTGAACAGTCCTCACGAGCAAAACGAGGGACAGTTATGTTACGGGAATTGAAACGGAACCCACATCAAGTTGCAGGCTTCACTCTAGCAAGCGAAAAGGACACAATTGAGATCAAAACAGCGTCTGGTTCTGTTCATACGATTTATCCGTTAGAACTACCTAAAAGTGATAGGTACAGTAACGGGTCCTTTATTATTGATACTGATGAATTAGGTGAGGTTATGGAGATTTGGAATAAAACAACATACAAAAAGGTATTTGAAAATGATAAGTAAGGAACAAAAAGTGACTTCAACATTATACTGCTGTTGAAGTCACTTTTTTATTGCTGTTATTATAGGTCGACAATGGATGGATAGTTATTTGTATGGTTCTAAAACCTGTACCTACTAAAGTCATCTATTCCAATTTTTAAAACCTTAAACTTTAGCTTTCTGCCCATATTTATTGGATAGTTGCTGCTTAGACATAAATAAGTAAACAGGGTAATGATTCTTCACCTTATATGAAAATAAATAAGTTAAAGGCAGCCAAGACAACTGTTTAAACCATTTATAAAAAGGGCTTGTTATTGGAAAGGAATCGAATCCTAAGCGTTTTGTTCCTTTTTCCAATGTTGTTATCCCTATAATCGCTTTAATATCGTCCTTGCAGACATGATTATTAATGTAAACAACTAAATCAGGCAGTGATTCCTTTACATACTTATAAACCAATAGTGCCTTTTTCACATTGTTGTCGATTGTTTTAATTTCTTTTAAGATTTTAATATTATATAAATGGATTTTCACCAATAAATCATTTCTTTTAATAACTGTTCCATCCGAAAGTGTATAATTGGGACCTTTGTATTTTGTTAATCGTACTCTAAAGATACTTTTTTGTATCGTTTTGGAATTTATTTGCTTTAAATTTGAAAGTGAGTAATACACTGGATCTAATAAATTCCAGATTGTAATTAATGATGTTTTAATCATATTTTGTCATTCCTTTGCTTTTTTAATCAAATGTTCTTACGTAGTATTTGCGGTGTTTAAAACATCATTCAACTGATTCAACATAAAAATTACTTAAAAAACATAGTTATATAATGCAATATTTTTTTAATTCATTAACAAAAGTGTTATTCTTTAAGGGAAAATAAGTGTTTAAAAAGGAGATACGTTAATGGATAATCGTTTGTTTCGAGACGCAATGGGCAAATTTGCAACCGGTATAACAGTTGTTACTACCGATTATCATAACGAAACACATGGAATGACGGTAAATGCCTTTATGTCAGTCTCTTTAGAACCTAAATTAATCGCGATTTCAATTGATGAAAAAGCGAGCATGTTTGAGATATTAAAGCATAACGACAGCTTTGGAGTAAGTATGCTAACAGAAGACCAAAAAGACTTATCCATGATATTTGCAAAACAGATTGAAAATAAAAAACAAATCCAATTTCAACAGTTAGATGGTGTTCCTATTCTAAAAGATGCTCTAACTGCAATTTCCTGTAAAATTAGGAATCGGATAACCGCCGGAGATCACATGGTAATTATTGCAGAGGTAACAGATCTGGAAGTCAATCATGGTGATCCAATTCTTTATTTTGGTGGCAATTATCGAAATATCGCAAAGGAATAATATTGTTCTTTTATAAAATAAAACAGTTATATGCTGTTTTATTTTTTTATTTACACACTTATCGTATTCTTGGTTGTTTTTTATTACGCCATTGACCTATAATGCGACATAACCTTTGCATGGAATTGCTTTAATTCACTTTTTTTGAATCGGGTGCAATAATCGCTTCGGCAGAATACTTCGCTTTCCGCGGGCACGGCCTCAGCCTCCTCAGAAGCACAGAACGCTTATTGCGGGGTCTTCGGACACGTGCTGTTCCCGCAGGAGTCTACGTATTCTGCCTACGCTTAAAGGGATACTCCGATTAATGGTAAGTTTATGTACTGGGACTCATGATCGTGGAATGCTTCTCTTCGCTTTTTTACAAAACAAGACAGGTCGAATCCTCGAAAATATAGACTAATTTTTTGCGTGCGATATAACGTTACTAATGTTTTCAACATCACAAAAGTAAATGAAGAGTCTGACATTTTCAGCAGCTTGGATTTGTTCTCTTAAGTAAATAAAAATTTGTCCTATTGCGATAGATAAGATGTTGCAAAGAAGCTTTTACAAATCTTTACTATATAGCGGAGGAAATACACGTAGACTCCTGCGGGAGGAATGGCATCGGTGAGACCCCGCAGAGCGAAAGCTCGAGGAGGCTCACCAGCCGCCCGCGGAAAGCGAAGTGTATTTCCGAAGCGAGTATAAGCACCAACCATCTTTTCAGTTATGTCGCAGTTATCTTATTTTACGCATTGTCATTTACTTAGGTAAAACACTAGTATTAGAATCTGAAAAGATAAATAATGATGAACACTAGTCATAATCGAGCATAAAACGTATAATAGTTGTTATTAATACGGAATGAAGGAGCAATTATCAATGAGTCCTTTAGTAACCAATTCTGTCAATCCAGCAACCATTGCAGCTTTTTATAAAGAGTATAAAGAGGCTGATCATATTAAATTGGCTAATAAAACATTAGATTTATTAGATAAAAACGATAATAGTGAGTATGTGGTTTGTTTCTCTGGACATTTTTCAGCTGGAAAGTCAACAATGATTAACCATTTAATTGGTCAAGACGTGTTACCTCAAAGTCCTATTCCAACAAGTGCAAATGTGGTTAAAATTTCTTCAGGAGAAGGATTTGCTAGGGTATTTTTTAATAAGCAAGACCCGGTCGAATATAAAGAGCCATATGATATGGAGACAATAAAGACGTTTTGCAAAGACGGTGATGCAATAAATCGTGTTGAAATTAGTAAGGATACACGAGCGATTCCAGCAAATGTTTCCATACTGGACACACCTGGAATCGATTCAGCTAATGACGCAGATCGTATTATGACGGAATCATCCTTGCATATTGTAGATGTAATCTTTTATGTAATGGATTATAACCATGTTCAATCAGAAGTTAATTTGCTATTTTTAAAGGAAATGCAAGACAGGGGCAAACCTATTTTTATTGTTATCAACCAAATTGATAAGCATCATGATAGTGAGTTATCATTTGAAGCATTCAAAAATAGTGTTAATGAAACATTAGCAAACTGGGGGATTATCCCTGAGCAAATATTTTATACTTCTGTGTTAGATATGAACCAAGAAAACAATGAAATTCATGATTTAGAAGTGAAAATTCAAGAACTAATGAACTTTGGTCACTATTCGTTAGAAGAAACAATCGAAAAATCTTTATCATACTTCATCGAACAGCATATTGAATGGTTAGAAGACAAAAATCAAGCAAAAAAAGATAAGTTAATGAATGAATTGGATCATCTACGGATAGTTAATGAAACTTCTTTAGATTCTAGAGCGGTAGAAGCCAACTTGGAACATTTAACATATGTAGAAGAAAACGCTTTTAGCGAATTTCAATCGGAAGTAGATAAAACGCTAAAAAATGCGTATATTATGCCTTTTGAATTACGTGAGAAGGCTGAAGCAGTTCTCCACTCACAACAAAAGGGTTTTAAAGTAGGAATCTTTTCTACAAGAAAAAAAACAGAGGCTGAACGGCAAAGACGTCTAAATGAGTTATATGAACCCTTAATGAAAACCGTGAAGGCCTCCATTGAATGGAAGCTTCGTGAAAAACTGTTATCGTTTGCTAAAAAATATGGAGTACAGCAATCAACTATTATTGAAAAGATACAAGCATTAAGCATAGCATTTCAACCGGATGATTTGGTTCAATTAATTAAACCAGGTGCTGGCATAACCGGTGAATACCTTCTTATATTTACACAAGATATCGCCAACACAATCAAACAGCATTATAAACAAGTTAGCGTTGATGTGTGGAATGATATAAAGACTATCCTGACAGAGGATACAAAAGGCAAAATGGAATCGCTATCCAATCAGCTTGAAAGCAAAAAACAACAGGAACGTCTTCAGAAAGAGTTAATGCTGTTAGATGAAAATATAGAAAATCAAAGACAGGAATTTAGTGAACTACTAGCGGTTGGTGTAAATGAACAAACTACTCTAACTGATGCACGGGAACAAGTCAAAAATCGATACAAAACTATTCAATTATTTGAAGGAGTACCTGAAAAACAAGCAGAAACAAATACTTTAAATGGCAAGGAAGATAAATCTTTTATTGTAGATGAGCCAAAAAGCCATAAAACAGTTGATACAACAATCAAAGATATTGAAACGGTGATTTCGACCATTCGAGGATTACCAGGATTCGATGCTATGATAAAGGATTTATCCAGAAGACGAGAACGACTTGAGAATAAACAGTATACCGTTGCCTTATTTGGTGCTTTTAGCGCTGGGAAGTCCTCGTTTGCAAATGCATTATTAGGGGAGAAGGTGTTACCTGTATCTCCAAATCCTACAACAGCAGCAATAAATAAGATTAGTCCGCCCAACGATCAATATGAGCATGGAACTGTTGTTGTAAAAATAAAAAACGAGAAAGATTTATTGGATGAACTTGAACAAATTGTCGAAGTTAACTCCTCGTATACTTCGCTTCAGCCATTTATACAATTGTATAGAAGTGAAGCAGTAGACAAAGATAATCGTGTAACGAATAAGCATAAGTTATTTGTTGAATCGGTTATGGAAGGATACGAGCAATTAGGTGAATACCTCGGCAAACAATTAACGATAAATTTGAATGAATTTCCAGATTATGTTTCAAAAGAATCACTCGCTTGTTATGTAGAATGGATGGAATTATATTATGATTGTGCGTTAACTTCACAAGGAATTACGTTAGTTGATACACCTGGTGCTGACTCCATTAATGCAAGACATACAGATGTATCGTTCGAATATATCAAACAATCGGATGCAATTTTATTTGTTACGTACTATAACCATCCTTTTTCAAAAGCAGATCGGGAGTTTTTAATACAATTAGGTAGAGTAAAGGATGCATTTAGCCTTGATAAGATGTTCTTCATTATTAATGCTGCCGATTTAGCAAAAAATGAAGAGGAATTAGATATGGTTAAGACTTATATTTCTGATCAGCTTCTGCAATTTGGTGTAAAACAACCAAGGATGTTTGCTCTATCGAGTAATGAGGCAATAAAAGAAAAGTCGGGGGAAAATACAAAATCGCGTTCGGGAATCGAAAAATTTGAAAAAGCTTTTGATCATTTTGTTCACCATGAAATTATGGATCTCTTTGTACAATCCACGTATCATGATATGAAGAGAATCAAAAATACAATGAAAAAGTATTTAGACGCAGCTTCTCTTAATAAAGAAGAAAAACAATTGCAAATTAGTCAGTATGAAACAGAATTAGATTCGATAGCAACACTTATAAAAGAGTCAGGGATAGATTCCTATTTTCAGGAAATCGAACAAAAAATAGAAAAGCAGATTTATTATGTAAATCAACGTCATTCTATTCAATTCGGTGATCGATTTAAAGAGTCATTTAATCCATCTACAATTAAAAGTAAGGGTAAAGATGCTAAAAGTGAACTGAAAAGCAGTCTTCAGAAAATGATGAAAGATATAGGATATGAGCTTGCTCAGGAATTAAGGGCTGTCTCATTACGAATAGAGTTTTTTATTCAACAAAAAGCTGTTGAATGGAATAATAAAGTAGAGAATGAGTGTAATGCAATTCATGACGGCCTAACACTTCCAAAGGTTGAGGATGTATCATTAACAACACCAGGTTTTAAAACAGCTTTCGATCATTTAGATTTATCTATTTTTAACAGTGCTTTGAATCAGTTTAAAAATACAAGGGCATTCTTTGAAAAAAATGAAAAAGAAGAGATGAAAGAGGTTATATTAGAGCAAATAAAGCCGCTAGTCTCTGATTATTTACAGGAAAATCAACAGATGTTGAAAGAACACTATAATCTAGAGTCTGATCAGCTTTTTACCAAAATAAAAGAAAAAGCAGGGAATGCTGCCGAGCAATATTATAACGGTTTAAAACACTCATTAACTGACGAAATAAATGTAGAGGATGTAAGAGAAAAAGTTAAACAGTTAAATATGATTAACTTCTAGTATAAAAAAGAGGCTATCCAAATAAAGTGGTCCCTATGTCAAGGACACTTTTAAAAAAAGGCCTTAAATTTTAATAATTAATAGCGTATTCTTCCGGTAAGGAGGAGATACGACATAAGAACCAGTAACTCTTCTGCCTCAGAAAGTTACTGGTTTTCTTAAATTTCATTCGTGTCTTAGATGTATATATGAATAGAAGTTTTATAAAGTCAATTGATATCTTTCAAGTATATATGCTGGGGGAAGATGTTCCGTGTTACATTCACAGGTATTGTAAACAATTGGATGATTCACAATGGCAGAGATTTTATGAACAGATGTTGGAACCTGTTACCTTTGTCACGGACATCGCTTACCTTTTCTATGTATTAAAATGGATTCTAAAGTATGATTTTGATGATTTATCCTATGCTGTGTATTTTCAAGATAGGATGGATCCCGAATGTATTCCACAGTCACTAATTAAAGATGAGTGGTTGCCGTTACTGTGGAATCGCTATGGGCAGCGTTTGGAGAAAGAACTATTCGAAATCCATTGTAGCTCAAATGATGCATCATCCGTAACGGATATCATTGGT
>NZ_JAFBDR010000015.1 GCF_016908325.1 Aquibacillus albus
TATAATAGCTTTGTTCAATCACATCAAAAAAAAATGTTAGTAAAAAATAAAAACGGAAAAGTTGTTGTATTCACGGATAATTTGCTCCGTTTTCCATTAAAAACATTTATTGATAATTTTAATCCATCCAAAACAGTTCGACTTGTTCCCGGTAGTCAAAAACAAAGGAACACGAAGCGTTCAACCATTGGTCAAAGCAATAAACAAAAAATTGGATCATCAGTGAAAAATAAAGCATTAGCAAAAAATAAAATGGTAAATAGTAATGTGAATGTATCTTTCAAAAATGTCATACCTGTTAAGGGTAACAAAGCGAAACAAAAGAAAGTTGAAACCAACAACAAATTAAATTATAAGCTACCTATCTATTTTTTAAATAATTATGCACCTAATGTAGAAAAAACGGTAACTGAAATACAAAAACAGGCGAGAGCTATGTTTCAAATATATAAAGGACACCATCTATATCAGAAAAAAGAATTTCAACGTTGGTTTTTAAATAAAATAGCTGTAGTCATTAACTATATTGAAATGTATAACAACTTTCTACATGATGTTTCTACTTCTTGTATCATAGTCTCGACTACTAATAGGCATACAAGTCGTATATTAGCGTTAGTTGCTGCAGAAAAGGGCATACCTACCATCTGTATGCAACATGGAATTATTTCAAATGAATTGGGGTATTTACCGAAAATTGCAACTGTGGATGCCGTATATGGTAAATTTGAGGTAGATTGGTACCAAAAAAAAGGAGCACAGCCAGAAACTCTAGAGATAATAGGTCATCCTAGATTTGATCAAGCATTCTCACGTAGTAGAGTTTCTCGTGCTAATTTTAATAAATATTTTGACCTAGATCCCAGAAAGAAAACATTATTGATTGCTATAAGAGGAATGAAAGAACTAGACAGTTGGAAAGTTTTAATCGACACCATTTCGAAAAAGCTTGATTTAAATATTTTGATTAAAGATTTTCCTAATTTTACAGGAAAATCCCATGTACTATCTAAAGAGTTTCCACTTGTTCGCTTTGTGCGAAAATATAATCTTTATGATATATTTCCCCACGTAGATGCTGTCGTTGCTTACACATCTACAGTCGGATTAGAAGCTATGCTTGCAGAAAAAAGCGTATTTATTTTAAATAAAAAATTTGATAGCTATACTGGCTATTATAATCGTTTGGATCAAATGGCTCAATCAGATCCACGAAAGTTAGCTAAATTAGTCATAAAGTATTTTACCGATCCTAATTGGAAAAGTTATACTACCAATATAAGAGAAAAGTTTTTGTCCTATGCATATCCTGATAGGACTATGTCCGGAGAACGATTAAAAAAGTTAATTAATAAGCTGATAAACTAGCCTTTCCATTTTTTATTTTGTCCTAAACAGTTTGACAAAATAAAACGTTATTTATTGCAGTAAATAATCATCTATATACATTTAATAAGAAAAAGTTTTTATATTTTAAGAACAGAGATACTTAGTTGGGTATCTTTGTTGTCTTTGTTTTGCCCTGGGTTTATTAAGTCTAAAAGTTAATTTTTCTAATTATTTCCATTTATGTTATTTTCCATAATCCAAACAGATTGAGCCATCTCTAAATCCTCTTGATTATCAATGTCGATGGCAGCTTTCCAGTCAAGAGGGTAGTAAATGTAGTCTTTACCATAAAAGGTATTTTCTTTGACTAGGTTCTTTTTATTTGCAATCCATATTGCTCCTGTAGGGCAATAGAGTGTTTCTAAATCTTGAGATCTCATTGCATATACTTCTTTAAAAAGAGGTTTTGGAATAAGGTTACTATCTAGCTTTACTGCCCACCAGGGATTCATCCATCCAAACTTAAAACAACTAATTTGAAAAGAATGATTGTTTTCCGTAAAGTAATTATATGCCTCTAAAATATCATTACTACTTCTTAAAGGACAATTGGGCATCAATTGGACAACATTTAGAAACTCTTTCTCTAAAAAGGTTTCTGCATGTAAAAGAGTATGAATGGTAGCCAAACTAACTGGGGAATGATCATCTGCGTATTGATCCCGGAGAAAAGGAACTTCTGCTCCATACTCTTTAGAGACCTCTGCGATATCTTGATCATCTGTACTGATAATAATATGATCAAATATACCTGATTCTTTAGCTGCCTTAATAGTCCAAGCAATCAAAGGTTTTCCATAAAAGTTAATGATGTTTTTTTTCGGTATACGCTTTGATCCACCTCTTGCCGGTATAATCGCAACACAGTTCCCTTTTATTACCATACAGTCCATCCTCCATCCACTACAATATTTTGTCCTGTAATCATTTTGGAGCCATTAGACATGAGAAAATCGGCTCCACCTATTACATCTTCTTCTTGTAGCATAGTCCCCAGTGGGCAAAGATTAGCATATCGTTGTTTAAATAATTCATTGCTCCTACCTTCTATTCCACCATACGAGATAGTATTTACTCTTATATCAGGAGCAAGTCTTATTGCTAATTCTTTTGTAAGATGTATTAAAGCAGCTTTAGTAACACCATAATTGATTGGGGATTGATGATGAAAGTCCTCATACAAATGAGGGTTAGGGGGTACGACACCATACATTGAGGAAACATTTATAATATTTTCTAAGTTAGAATCTGACTGTTGATAGAACGCCATCGACAGCTCATAAGGTACAATAACACCAAGTGAAAATTCCCCTAGCCAATTTTTATTAGTAGTTATGCCGCTTTCGATAGAAGTATAGTTTAAATTTCTAGCATTATTAATTAAAACATGAGGTTTAAGATACTGATTATCAAGGAAATTTAAAATTCGTTGAATATAGTTGTCTTTCTCAAAATCTACATTAATACCATATATTTTACCGGAAGGATAAAGTTTCTTGACTTCATGAATAAGTTGTTTTTCTTTTTCAGAAGACCGCGAAGTAAAAATTACAATGTGATCTTTAGTTACAAAATGAGTAACTAATTTTTTCCCTACTTTTCCTGTGCCACCTGTGATAAATATGCATTTTTGGTTCATTTATGTAACCCCCTTTCAATTATATCGACTATTTGATACACTTTGTTTTTATTCAAAGGATCTTCCTTTTTTTGTATAATATCTATAAATCTTTGTAATGTTGCTTTTAAAGCATAAAAAGTGTCTAGGAAAACTAATTCTTTATGATTCTTCTCTCCAAACAAACGAATACTAATAGGAGTAGGTATTTCTCCTAATGAAGAAAAAGTAGTGACTAATCCACTTTCCCAATGTAGAGAGAGAATTGTTTTTTCTTTAGTTTTAAGTGTGTCATGGCTAACTATCTTTCCTTGTTCACCGATTAGGTTTAATACAGGTTCTATAATATGAATTGCGTATTTATCCCATCTTTTCATAACTGTTGCATCTATATATTCTAATTTCCCTATTTTATTTGTCTCGTTACTTGATAGTTTAAATTCTTTAGCACCAGAAGTAATTGAGGCAGTAAATATTTGTCCGTTGTATTGTTCGTGTTCAAAGATCTGATCTATATCCTTTTTGGATATCGATATTGGCTTATCAATAAAGATTGGTAAGCCAGCTTGAATAAAAGGTAGGCTCATTTTAACATGATTTTTATAATCATCTCTTGCTAGTAAAATAGCATCTACCTTTCCAATCATTTCTTTATAATCTTCTACAATGTTATTTATATAAGAGGCTTTTGCAATATGCTTAGATAAATATTTATCTTGAGTCCAAATATGACTAACTTTCGCATCTCTAATAGCATCATGTGGGAAATTTTGTTGAGATAAATATTGAGGAATAACAGGGTATGGACAATCTTTCATAACATCTACATTATATCCATTAAAAGCTGCTGACCAAGAATATGGATGACCATTCCCTTCGCTTAATCCAATGATTCCAATTTTTTTCAAATTACCATCTCCTTGGATCTATTAAATTTAACTTGTCACATGCAAATTCCGAAAAATCAATGGGACATTGAGCGTTATGTTTAAATGCCGAACTAATTTCAATAAGTTGTTCTTTGTTATTAACGCCAACGACAGCATAATCTACATCTTTTATGCTTTTGATAAATTCCATTGATCCTTCAAGTGGTGACATTCCATATTCCTGTAAAGCATTATGGAAATTGGAAACTATAGGAATTAGTGGTGTCAAATAATTTGGAAAATATTTAGGGTTCATTAATAATAGACCTTGTAAAAACAATGATCTAGAATAAACTTCTATATCTTTACTTTTTAATTTCGAAAGGTGCCCACTATTTATCAAACGTTGATCTAAAACATTTATCGGTAACTGTATGATGTCAAATGTGTATTTATTCAGTAAAAAATCTATTTCTTCACTGTCATAAACCGAGAATCCTATTTTTTCAATATAATTTTTTTTTTTTAATTCTAGTAATTTAGAATATAGCTTTCCTCCATTAACTTTAAATAAATCACTAATATTGTGGAACATCACCCCATAAATTTTATTTCTTTTTAATTTGGTTAAGGAGTTTTTCACAACCAATTCAATTTCTTTTACATCGTTATCCGTTATTATTTTACTTTTAAAAGGCGGGATTTTTGTTATTACCTTAAAATGACCAAAACCATATTGTGTTAACTTTCCTATAACTTTTTCACTGTCACCATAATCTACAGCAGTGTCTAAAATATTCACCCCAATTAATTCTGCAAAAGCCATTATTTTAGTTACTTCTTCAAAAGGTGTTTTCCCATCTGTATTAGAAATTCCATAGTTTAAACCAAACTGTACTGTACCTAGTGCTAACTGAACCATACTTTCTCTCCTTTTTTACAGAGATAACGAAATAAAAATTAAATGGTATCCCTATTTAATCGTTTACAATAATTCACTTTACCGGATTTAAAGATATTAAAGGAATTAATTAGAAGTTATTGATTTCATTAGGTTCTTTATATTTCTTTTCACACTTGTTACAACTTATTAGTATGTTATTGGTAAAACATCAAATTGTGACAATGTGCATTTTTTGAAGTTAAAGATGTTCTGTAATTTAGTAGTAATTTCTAGGACGTATTGGATTTATGTAAGCAAAAAATCTAAATGAACGGTCATTGACCCAAGTTTGATCAGGCTTGATAAATTTTATCTCAAAAATTATTAACGCGATTTCATTTTATTATATGTTTGAACACTTATTTTTTATGATTAATAAAAAAAGATTAGATTAATAGGCCATAGTCTTTAACTGTTAGTATTTTTCTTAATAAACATATTAAAGTAAGTTTTTTCTGCTTAGAAGGGATTGATAAATGGGCATATTACAAATTTGAGTTTATTTTAGGCATTGGACAATTGTAATAATTCTAATAAGTGTAAGAAAAAACACCGTTTATTATACGATTTAGTTAATCTTAGAAAGGATATCTTATTTAGAATTTAGAAAAAGTGAGGAGAAAACGATGGATAGTATTGTTCAAGTTCATTTATACTCTGGCCGTTTAAAAAAGTATATAGATGTAATCTATATTGGTCCTTTATTATTATATCTATGCTATAGAAGCTGTGATAAATAAAATGAATATTTTTATAAGAGTTGACGCATCTAGAGAAATCGGATCAGGTCATGTAATCAGATGTCTTACTCTAGCTGAGGAATTTAAAAAAGAGAATCACGAAGTTAATTTTATTTGTCGTGATCTTGATGGTGACTTAATTGATTTAATTAAAGAGAAGGGATACCAGGTATATACGCTTAATGGTTCCTATTCTCAGTCATATACTTTAGTGACAAAACACTCACAATGGTTGTCTGTTTCCTGGGAGAAAGATGTTGAACAAACAAAAGCAATTTTACAGAATAAGAACGTTACTTGGCTAATTATTGACCATTATGCTATAGACCATCGTTGGGAAGATGAAATTAGGCCATTTGTAGATAATATAATGGTAATTGATGACTTAGCTGATAGAAAACATAATTGTGACCTATTATTAGACCAAAATTATTATATTAACAAAGAAAGAAGGTACATCGGTTTGGTTCCAAGCAGATGTAAAACACTTTTGGGTCCTCAATATGCTTTATTAAGAGATGAATTCAGGCAGAAAACTCCTAGGATTCGACGTGAATTAAATCGAATTCTTGTTTTCATGGGAGGTAGTGACCCAACTAATGAAACTTCAAAAGTTATTGAAGGATTTCTAAAACTTAATAATAATTCTATTGAACTAGATGTTGTTGTTGGAAAAATAAACCGTAACGCGAGGAATATTAGAAAAATATGCGAGTCAAATTCAAATATTCGTTATTATTCTAATGTGAGTTATATATCTGAATTAATGTTAAAGGCTGATTTAGCATTTGGCGCAGGGGGAAGTACTACTTGGGAGAGGTGTAGTCTTGGGCTTCCAACTGCTGTTATGACCATTGCCCATAATCAAGAATTGTTAACGAAGCATACTGCTTTAACAGGATCAATCATTAACGTGGGAAAGGCTGACCAAGTTACAAGTAATAAAGTTGCTAATATTATAAAACATTTTTTGGGAAATCCAATTGAATTGTCAAAAATGTCAAGGAATTCATTGCAATTGGTAGATATTCTTGGAGTTAGAAAGGTTGTGGAACAATGCATTCTTATAAAGTAACTTTATACTTAAAAACAAGAATTCAATATGGGGTGGTATGAATGAAAGAGATTAACCTAGCTAATAGAAAAGTAGGGGAAGGACATTCTCCTTTTATTATTGCAGAAATGTCTGGAAATCATAATCATTCTTTAGAACGAGCACTTGAAATCGTTGAAGAAGCTGCTAAATCAGGTGCACATGCTCTTAAGCTACAAACATATACAGCAGATACAATGACGTTAAATATTGAAAATCCAGACTTTGTGATTAACGATGAAGCTAGTCTATGGAAAGGAAATTCGTTATATAAATTGTATCAACAAGCATATACACCTTGGGATTGGCATAAACCAATTTTTGATCGTGCACGTGAATTAGGAATCATTCCATTTAGTACACCGTTTGATGAAACCGCAGTGGATTTTCTTGAGAAATTAGATGTTCCATTTTATAAAATTGCATCATTTGAAAATACTGATATTCCATTAATAAAAAAAGTAGCATCTACCGGAAAACCAATGATTATATCTACAGGTATGTCCACTGTTGCTGAATTGGATGAAACGGTAAAAGCAGCAATGGAGTCGGGGTGTAAGGACTTGATCTTGTTGAAATGCACAAGCACATATCCAGCAACGCCTGATAACACAAACATTATGACTATTCCACATATGAGAGAGCTGTTTAATGTACAGGTGGGGTTATCGGACCATACATTGGGAACTGGAGTGGCCGTAGCAAGTGTGGCCATGGGAGCTACTGTAATTGAAAAGCACTTTACGTTGTCGAGGAAAGACGGTGGTGTAGATTCTGCCTTCTCTATGGAACCATCTGAAATGACATCATTAGTAGCAGAAACAAAGCGTGCTTGGCAAGCACTAGGGAAGGTTTCATATGGTCCTACAGATAAAGAAAAATCTTCATTAAAATTCAGAAGATCTATTTATGTTTCAAAAGATATAAAGTCTGGGGATATCTTCACAAAAGAGAACCTTAGGATAGTGAGGCCTGGATATGGTTTATCTCCAAAATATTATGAACAAATACTAGGGAAACAGGCTAAAAACGATATGAAAGCTGGTACTCCCCTCACTTGGGATAATATATAGATTTAGCATGAATATATTTTGATAATTGGAAATAAGATGTTTGGAGAAGCATAACGAAAGGATGAATGTTGTGAAAGCTCTTGTAACAGGAGGTGCAGGTTTCATTGGAAGGTGGGTAGTCGATCTACTTTTAAGGGATGGTCATCAAGTATGGGTGTTGGATGACCTTTCAAACGGAAGAAAAGAAAACATAGTAGATATGAAAACCAATAAAAATTTTAAAGGTTTTATTAAAGGTGATATAAAAGATATTCGAATACTGAATCATTTGTTTATGAAAAAATTTGATATTTGTTATCACCTGGCTGCAAGCATAAATGTACAGGATAGTATTGATGATCCACAGACTACTTTTAATAATGATGCGATTGGTACCTTTAATATATTGGAACAATGCAAAAGACATCATGTCAAGGTTGTATTTATGAGTACTTGTATGGTGTATGATCGAGCTCTAAGTGAAGATGGAATTAATGAAAATAATCGAGTGAAGCCCGCTTCCCCTTATGCAGGTTCCAAATTGGCTGCAGAGAATATGGTTTTGTCTTATTATTATGCCTACGGTCTTCCTGTGACTGTTATTCGACCATTCAATACGTATGGTCCATACCAAAAAACGGGAGGAGAAGGAGGGGTTGTTGCTATTTTCCTAAAAAACAAACTAGCTGGTAAGCCTCTGCATATATATGGAGATGGCACTCAAACCCGTGACCTGCTTTATGTAGAAGATTGTGCACGTTTTATCGTAGATTCCGGTTATTCTGATAAGGTAGAAGGTGAAATTGTTAATGCAGGATTGGGTAAAGACGTTAGTATTAATCAATTAGCTATACTTATTGTTAAAGATGAAACAAAGATTAAACATGTGGAACATATTCACCCACAGAGTGAAATACCAAAACTGCTATGTGATTATAGTAAAGCTAAAAGGTTATTGGGTTGGGAACCCAAATATAGTTTAGAAGAGGGGATTGCTAAAACGGAAGAATGGATTAAATCTACTAATCTAATATAAAAGAAAGGAATAAAAAATGAAAAAAAATGACAATCTAGCGCTTCATGGTGGTAAACCGGTAAGGGATTCCTATTTGCCATATGGAAGGCAATGGATTGATGAAGAAGATATAAAAGCAGTTACCAATGTATTAAAAAGTGATTTTATTACAACTGGTCCTACAATTTCGCAGTTTGAAAAAGAAGTGGCTGAATTTGTTGGATCTAAATATGCTGTAGCATTCTCTAGTGGAACTGCTGCTTTACATGCTGCTTGCTTTGCAGCTGGAATCAAAGATAACGATGAAGTGATCACTACACCTATGACTTTTGCAGCAAGCTCGAATTGTATTTTGTATACGGGTGGATCCCCGGTATTTGCTGATATAAATCCTCAAACTTACAATATATCTCCTGAAGCCATCAAGCCTCTTATAAATGAAAAGACAAAAGCAATTATCACGGTTGATTTTACAGGTCAGCCAGCTGAGTATGATGAAATTATGTCTCTAGCACAAAAACAGGGGCTTATTGTTATTGATGATGCAGCACATGCATTAGGCGCTACTTACAAAGAAAAATATATAGGCTCTATTGCGGATATGACCATGTTCAGCTTTCATCCAGTCAAACACATCACTACTGGAGAAGGTGGGATGATTACGACAGACAATGAGTTATATTATGAAAAATTGCTAGAATTCAGGAGTCATGGAATAACTCGTGATCCTCATAAACTTCAGAATTTTCATGAGCCCTGGTATTACGAAATGCAGGAGTTAGGATTTAATTATCGGATGACAGATATCCAGGCATCACTAGGGTTAAGTCAACTGAAAAAATTAAAGACATTCCTTACAAAACGGAGAGAGTATGCAACCAAGTATAATAATGCTTTTAAAAACATGAATGAGATCATCACACCTTTTCAAAAACAAGGCAGTAACTCTAGTTGGCATTTATATATCTTACGATTGAATGTTCATAAATTGAAAACAAATCGTAACGAAATATTCAAAGCGCTACAAAAGGAAAATATTGGGGTGAATGTTCATTACATCCCCGTTTATTTACATCCTTTTTATCAACAAATGGGTTATAAAAAAGGTTTATGTCCGCGTGCAGAAAGTGTTTATCAAGAAATCATTACCCTTCCATTGTTTCCTAAAATGTCAGTTGAGGACCTCAATGATGTAATAGCTGGAGTGCAAAAAGTAATATCCTATTATTCCATTTATTGAGGGTAGTAACTTCAAACACCCTCAGCAACGAGCACATTTTCATTACTAATGCTTCATTCTACTATCTTTACCCATTCGATTCTATATAAAAAACATAGAATATAAGGAGTCCTGAAGAAAGAAAGGAGGTTGTAACTTTGGCACTCCAACTTATGAAACTTCACGTAACAGCTACGACAACTACCGATGTTGTTCCTACACCTGAGAAGTTTTTCTATGTAACAACTGCCCAAACCGATGCTGGAAGTACGTTGACAATTGATGCAGCTGAATTTTTTGGTGATGATGGTGCTGCCACCACGGAATTACCAGCGTTAGCAACAGATAACAGTTATTTTAATGTGTATATTAATGGTGTTTTACAAATGGAAGGAAATGCAACTTATACAGACGGAGCTACAGGAACTGGTTCACTAGCTTTTGATGTTCCAGCAGGTGGAGATCCTATCCTAGCTGATACACCAGTTGTATTAGAAGTTGTTAACTATTCTCCCGCTTCAACAACGGATGTTGAAACCTAATAAAGAACATGCAAAGAGGGAGATGGAGTATCTCCCTTTTCTTATGTTTTTTCTAAGCTCTCTGTTTTTAAAATCTGGTTAAATTTTTTCTTATCTTCAATTTCAATCGAGTTTTTCCATTAGGATTGATAAATGGAAACAAACTGAAGTACAATTGGTACCCCTTTGTTAGGAACATCACTTGTTTTTAAAGTTAAAGAACCTTCTTCTACGTAGTAGGTATTTGGAGGCTGTAATAACCCATTTATAAAAAGATTAATATACGAAACAGTTTCTGGGTTTAAAATACCATCGCTTCCTAATTCCTTGATTTCATCTTCATTTGTATAAACCTTTTTTATACCATCAGATAAAGCCCAATATTGATAAGTATATGCTTTTAAAGCTTCCTTTTTACTGCGAAGAGGGATTGTGATGTTATAGGTTTGTGTTGAGTTTACCCAATCATACACTCTTTTAGTAGAAATTTTATGTTTATTGTTTTTATTTCCCATAAAAATCACCTTCGTTTTATTCTATAGTAATAGCAATATTGCAATTATCGTCTTATATTAATAGGATATTTTTGTATTACTAAAGGGGTTCATTTAATCCGTGTTTTTTTATAGATTCCGCAATCTCCCATAATTAAAGAACAATTCTGGAGCTTTACATAGGTTGAGGTTAAAACAAAAAATCACCGAAAAAACTTCGGTGATTTTTATCCATTTTATAAAATTTGCGATAAGAATAGCTTTGTTCGATCATGTTTTGGATTGTCGAATAATTCTTCTGGTGTTCCAGTTTCGATGATTTCTCCTTCGTCAAACAATACAATGCGATCAGCAACTTCACGCGCAAACCCCATTTCGTGTGTGACACAAAGCATTGTCATCCCTGAACGCGCAAGTTCTTTCATAACATCTAATACTTCTTTAATCATTTCCGGGTCTAGGGCGGAGGTTGGCTCATCAAACAACATAATTTCTGGTTGCATAGCAAGTGCTCGGGCTATCGCTACACGTTGTTGTTGTCCCCCGGATAATTGTCCAGGATACTTGTCAGCCTGTTCAGGAATGCCTACACGTTCTAATAGCTCTAAAGCAATCTTTTCTGCTTCTGCTTTCGGTTTTTTTCTTACCCAAATAGGGGCAAGTGTGATGTTTTTCAAAATAGTCATATGCGGAAATAGGTTAAATTGCTGGAACACCATTCCTGTTTCCTTTCGAATAGCTTCAATGTCCTTAATATCATGGGATAAATTAATTCCATCAATAACAATATCACCTTTTTGAACTTCTTCTAGTCCGTTAATTGTTCGAATAAAGGTCGATTTACCAGATCCCGATGGACCTAAAATTACAAGAACTTCACCTTTTTTAACGGTTAAGGAAACATCCTTAAGCACGTGAAGGTCACCAAACCATTTATTTACTCCGTTACAAACAATTATTTCTTTTCCTTCTTCTTTTGCAATATTTGCTTCTGCCATTTAAGATACCTCCTCGAAAATAACCAATTTTTATCTTTCACCGACACCGAGTGATTTTTCCATACGACGACTAGCGTAAGACATAGAATAAGCGATGACCCAGTAGAGGAGAGCAATATACATATAAACTTCCATTTGTCTACCGAGGAAATCAGGGTTTGATATAACGGTCTGAGCAATACCTAATAAATCAATTAATCCAACGATAGCAACTAGGGAAGTATCCTTGAACATTGAAATACTTTGACCAACAATAGCTGGTATGATTGCTCTTAAAGCTTGTGGCATGATGATAAACGTCATCGCTTGAGGGCCATTTAGACCGATTGCTTTTGCAGCTTCGAATTGACCACTAGGAATGGATTGTAGTCCACCACGAACGTTTTCGGCCATATATGCTGCTGTAAATAATGTTGCACCGATCATGACTCGGAGTACGTTGTTTATTTCAAGCCCCTCCGGTAAGAATAAAGGAATCATTAACTGTGCCATAAAGAAAACGGTAATAAGCGGCACACCACGAATGATTTCGATATAAGCAATACAGAAATACTTTACGATAGGTAAGTTACTCGTTCGGCCTAATGCTAAAAGAATACCGATTGGAAAGGATACGACAATTGCTACGACCGAAATAAGTAGGGTAAGCAATAATCCTCCCCACACATTTGTTTTTACTGTTGAAAACACACCAAAACCATTAAGTAAGAAAATGGTGAAGGGAAAGGATAAAAACCAACCGGCAATCGTAATGATTTTGTTTTTAGGAATGAATGGTGCAAGAAAATATCCGAATACCACAATCCCGATATTTATACCCAACCACATTTTCGCTGTACCAGAAGTGAAGGGAACTAGCATGTGAATCAACAGGATAACAGAAAGTAAAACGGACATATGGCGGGCTGTACCTTTCCATATTCCCGCGGATAAACCAAATAATAAAGATACAACTCCGAGACAACTCCAAACTCTCCAAATTTCTGCCTTCGTATATTGTCCTACCATAAATAGGCGATAGTTTTCACTAATAACGGACCACTGTGCACTGATAAATACAAAGGAAAATACCCCTTTAACAATATAGAACAACGCAATTACCGAAATAATTGTCAAAATAGAGTTATACCAATTGCTAAAAAGGTTCTTTTTCAACCAGCCAAAGACCCCGAGGCTAGACTTAGGAGGCTCTATTGTTTTTTCTAAGCTTTGATCTGTGTTTAGATTTGTGTTCATGCTATGATCACCTCTCTACTATTTGGGATTTTTTGTTGAATATGTTCATAAATAATGAAGTTAATAGACTTAAAGTAAGATATACGAGTATCATAATTAAAATCATCTCAACGGCATGTCCAGTTTGATTTAATGTTGTATTACCTACACTGACTAAATCTGCATATCCTACCGCAACTGCCAAACTAGAGTTTTTCGTTAAGTTAAGATATTGACTAGTTACAGGAGGGATGATGATACGAATTGCTTGCGGGAAAACAACTAACCGCATTGTTGTCGAATTTTTAAGGCCTAGCGCTTTTGCAGCTTCTTTTTGTCCTTTAGATACAGATAAAATACCAGCACGGACAATTTCAGCTATATATGTAGCTGTGTAAGCCGTCAAACCAATAAGAATCGCTAAAAATTCAGGTGTTACGGTATGACCGCCCTCAAAGTTAAAGTTTCCAAGGACTGGATAAGTCATATCAACTGGTCCTTGTTGGGTGAAAACAAATGCTAAAATTAAGGCGGTAATAAATGATCCAATGGCCCATACAAACGGATATTTTCTTTCACCAGTTTTTACTTGAGTATTTAGTCTTGTCTTCCAAAAGATTATTGCTGCAATAATGCCTATGATAAAAAGTAGCGACCATATAAGAGATCCGGAATGTAATTCAAACCAGGGAATAGCTGCGCCACGGTTGCTTAGGTACATCGGTCCAATCTCAAAGGCTTCTTTTACTTGAGGGAATTTTAAAAATACAGCAAAGTACCAGATGAAAATTTGTACTAGTAAAGGGGTATTACGAAAGATTTCAATATATAGTCCTGCAATCTTTTGGACTAACCAGTTGTTGGATAGACGTGCAATACCAACAAAGATACCAATAATCGTTGCAAGAATAATACCTATGACAGATACTTTAATTGTGTTTAGTACACCAACCATAACTGCTCGACCATACGTATCAGTAGGTTGATAATCAATTAATGATTCTGAAATATTAAACGAAGCAGTACTTCCTAAAAAGCCTAATCCTAACTCAATTCCAATTCTCTCTAATCCAGCAATGGCATTATTGATTAAATATCCACCTACAATGAGAACGATTAGGACAAAGATTATTTGTAACATAATTGGAATGATGCGATTATCTCTCCAAAATGGTGTGGAAACCTTGTTTTGCTTAGCCACTATTCTCACCTCTCATCTAAAAACGACTACTTAATTCTACATAACTTTTAATCGATTGAATTTTAAATAGGTAAAGGACCTGCCCAATACCAGCAGGACGAGCAGGTCCTTCAATATTATTACAATGAATTATACATTAACGGAACGGTGGAGAATATAAAAGTCCTCCGTTAGTCCAGTTTTCATTTAGACCTCTTTCAAGATCAAATACTGTATTAGGACCTAAATGACGGTTGTAAATCTCTTCATAGTTACCAACATGCTTAATTACTCTGTAAGCAAAATCGTTTGGTAATCCCATCATTGATCCTAATTCACCTTCAACACCTAGGAAACGACGAACTACTGGATCTTCACTGTCCATGAAATCATCAATGTTTTCAGAAGTAATCCCTAGCTCCTCTGCTTCAATTGTTGCGAAAGTTACCCACTTAACAATATTGAACCATTGGTCATCCCCTTGTCTAACAGTTGGTCCAAGTGGTTCTTTTGATAAAGCTTCGTTTAGAATTTTATGTTGATCTGGTTCAGACAAAGTTGCTTGTCTTGATACTAGACCTGATTTATCTGTTGTCCAAGCATCGACAGTACCAGCTTCATATGCAGCAACTAGCGCGTCACTGTCATCAAAAACAACTTGTTCGTACTCAATTCCTAGTTTACGGAATTGGTCAGCTAGGTTAAGCTCTGTAGTTGTACCAGTTTCTACACCGATACGAGCACCAGCTAAGTCTTCTAACGCTTCAATTCCACTATCTCTACGTACCATAATCCCTTGGCCATCGTAGAAAGTAGTAGGAGCGAAGTTTGTACCTAATTCAGTGTCACGCGTGGTTGTCCATGTCGTGTTACGAATTAATACATCAACTTCACCTGTTTGTAGAGCTGTAAAACGCTCTTGCGCAGATAAAGGACGAACTTCAATTGCTTCAGGATCGTCAAAGATTGCAGCAGCAATAGCTTTACCAAAATCAATATCAAATCCTTCATATTCCCCATCAGAGTTTACATATCCGAATCCTGGCAACTGGCTGTTACCGCCAAGAACAAGATTTCCTCTATCTTGAACTGTAGCTAAGGTTGAATCTGAGTCTGATGAACTTCCTTCATCTCCTGATGATGTTTCTTCACTACCACCATCATCAGTGGAACTTTCTTCTTCTGTTTCACCTGAATCGTCTGACCCAGCTTCCTCAGAAGTACATCCGGCTAATAGTAAACCGAATAGTAGAAAAAGACTTGCCAGAAAAATAGATAATGAATTTTTCTTTTGCATGAAAGTAACTCCCCCTTTTGTTTTTTAGCTCTATGTAAATGAAATAGAACTTAACGAAATTATGTAACTAAACCTAACATAAAGAATAATCAAAATTGTTTGAATTTTGATAGTACTTATTATAATCGCACTCATGGCAATATTTCAAGACATTTATACAAATTTTAGAAATTATTTTGGGAAAATGTGTAATTTTCGCCAACGTTCGCGTATTTTTTTACTTATCATTTTGTTAAATTAGTTAACAAGAAGATGATTGTTTTTCTAATGCTGACTAGGGTGGAGGGAAGTAGAAATCAAAGGAAGAGTGTTCCTAGATATAGTGGAAGTTTTCATGTAGAAAAAACGAAAAATTACATAAAGGAGCACTGTCTTGGTAATGATAAGAAAAACTAGTTAAAAATAGAGGTGAAAGGGTTGAAAAAATTACTTGTACTGGTTTTGGTGATCGGGTTTGCTTTGTGCAATGTTACATATAGTGAAGTGAGTGCATCTGATCGTATTAATAACGAAGTGAAAGATGAAGAGGGGGAGAAACAGCACAATTGGAAGAAAACAGGCTCTGAATTCGAGATGATTCCAGCTGATACGCATGAATACACCGTTTGGCACAATTTTATTAAAAAGAAGCGAAAGTGTGATATTACGTATAAGGTTATGACAGAGGTGTGGTATTGTGAAATTCATCACCATACAAAAACCGAGGTTTCATTAGAAGAGACTATTCATAGCCATGAGCATTCTTAAAGGTTAAAGGAATGGAGAAGGAGAATTTTTTGCGCATAAATTGTTGATCTCAAATCTCAATACAAAACACGTGAATTCAACTGATGAATTCACGTGCGTTTTTTTCTTTATTAGAAAACTTGTCTTTGGTCTTCAAATTGATCAATTTTACTTTCATGTGTTAATGTTACTGCGATTTCATCCCAACCATTCAGAAGCATTTCTCTTTGATATTCTGGCAGATCAAAGGATGCTTCAAAGTCATTGGAATCGTAAACGCGTTTGTTTTCTAAATCAACGTGAATACGATAGCCAGATGTTTCTGCATTTTCCATTAAAACCTGTACTTTTTCCTCTGGAAGGACAACAGGTAATATCCCATTTTTAGTACAGTTGTTATAAAAGATGTCCGCAAAGCTAGGAGCGATCACTACTTTAAAACCGAAGTCTTGAAGTGCCCATGGTGCATGCTCTCGAGAGGAACCACAACCGAAATTCTCGCCGGCAACCAAAATAGAAGCATCTTTGTATTGTGGTTTGTTTAAAGAGAAATCCTCACGTGGTTCACCATCGTTATTAAAACGCCAATTAAAAAACAAGAACTGACCGAATCCCTGTCTTGAAATTCTTTTTAGAAACTGTTTAGGGATAATTTGGTCTGTGTCGATATTTGATCTATTTAGTGGGTAAACAAGCCCCTCGTGTACGCGTATAGGTTCCATTATTTATACCCTCCTTCAATAAAAGGTTCAAGGAAATGTTGTGTATTAAGTTTTTCTAATTAAGCTGTTGGAACAGTAAATTTACGAACATCTACGAAATGCCCTTCAATAGCAGCTGCAGCAGCCATCTCTGGACTAACTAAGTGTGTTCTGGCATCTGTACCTTGTCGGCCTTCAAAGTTTCTGTTGGAAGTAGATGCACATCGTTCACCTGGTGGTACAATATCATCATTCATAGCCAAACACATACTACATCCAGCTTCTCGCCATTCAAAGCCTGCTTCTTTAAAAATCACGTCAATGCCTTCTTGCTCAGCAGCAATTTTAACACTATGTGAGCCGGGAACAACAAGTGCACGAACAGATGGATTTACTTTTTGCCCTTTAACAATGTCAGCAGCTCGACGTAAATCACTCAATCTTGAGTTCGTACAGGATCCAATAAAGACATGCTCAATGTTGACAGATGAGATTGGTTTTCCAGCCTCAAGTCCCATATAATTAAGTGCACGAGTTATTTCATCTTTTTCATTCGCAGATGTTGCATCATCTGGAGTAGGGATGGATGCACTCACTGGAATACACATGCTCGGGTTTGTTCCCCAAGTTACTTGAGGTTCAACTTCATCTGCATTAATTTCTAGTGTTGCGTCATAGCTGGCTCCTTCATCGGTTGCTAAGGATTTCCATTGTTCAGCAGCTTTCTCGAATTCTTCTCCTTTAGGAGCATGACGTCTACCGCGAAGGAATTCGATTGTCGTGTCGTCTGGGCTAATTAACCCTGCACGAGCACCACCTTCAATCGACATATTACAAACGGTCATTCTACCTTCCATAGAAAGAGAGCGAATAGCTTCTCCGGTATATTCAACGACATGTCCAGTTCCGAATTTAACGCCATATTTACCAATAATCGCTAGTATTAAGTCTTTCGCTGTTACACCTTTTCCAAGCTTTCCATTTACTTTTACATTTAATGTTTTTGGCTTTGCTTGCCAAATCGTTTGTGTTGCAAGGACATGTTCTACTTCACTTGTACCGATTCCGAAAGCAAGTGCACCAAAAGCACCGTGAGTAGAAGTGTGGCTATCTCCACAAACAATTGTTTTTCCAGGTTGTGTAAGCCCAAGCTCTGGTCCGATTACATGGACAATCCCTTGGTCTGGATGGTCAATATCAGCTAATGGAACATTAAACTCTTCACAGTTTTTCTTTAATGTGTCCATCTGTGTTTTGGAAACCTGGTCTTTAATGACGTTACGATGGATGGTAGGCACATTGTGGTCCATCGTGGCATACGTTAAGTCAGGACGTCGTACTTTTCTATCTTTCATTCTTAAACCTTCAAACGCTTGTGGAGAAGTAACCTCGTGAACCAGGTGTAAATCGATATAAAGGAGGTCTGGTTTTGCTTCTTCTTGATGAACCACATGGCGGTCCCAAATTTTTTCAATAATTGTTTTAGGTTTACCCATCTATATCACTCCTTACGTGTGAGAATTTAATCTTTACCGTAAAAGTAGCCATTATCTATATACTTAGCAATTTGTTCGGTCATTTCTACCGTATTTAGTAACGTACCATTTTCAACCTGTAGGTCGGCAGTGTAATAGCCATCATTGACAACGTGCTCAACAGCGGCTTCTATTTGTAATGCTTCCTTATCTAAACCAAAAGAATAGCGAAGCATAAGAGCTGCTGATAGAATCATTGCAATTGGATTTGCAATGCCTTTCCCGGCAATATCAGGTGCAGATCCATGTGCTGGTTCGTACAATCCTACACCATTTTCAGCTAAACTAGCGGAAGGTAACATTCCAAGCGAACCAGTTAATACAGAAGCTTCGTCACTCAAAATATCACCAAACATATTTTCAGTGACGATAACATCGAATTGATCCGGGTTTGTAATAAGCTTCATAGCAGCGGCGTCAACGAGTACATGATCAACTTCCACATCTGGGTAGTCAGCTTTTTTCTCTTCAACAATTTCTCTCCATAGCTTGCTAGATTCTAATACATTGGCTTTATCAACAGAAGTAAGTTTCTTTTTCCTTAGTTGAGCACTTTGAAACCCTTTGTCAACAATTCGCTCAATTTCTTTCCGAGTGTAGGAGAGGGTGTCTACGACTGCATTGCCATTGTCTCTTCGCTCACTTGGTTCACCAAAGTATAAACCACCGGTTAACTCCCGTACGATTAATAAATCACTGCCATTGATGACAGTTTCTTTTAATGGGGAAGCGTGTAATAGTTTTTCGAATCCTTTTACAGGTCTTAGGTTGGCGAATAAGTCCAATGCTTTACGAATTCCCAACAGTCCTCGTTCTGGTCGTAGGTGAGAAGGGAGCTGATCCCATTTTGGCCCACCAACTGCTCCGAGCAAAACAGCATCAGCACCCTTACATGCTTCGACCGTTTCATCAGGTAGGGGAGTGCCGTGAGTATCAACAGCAACTCCACCGATATCATGGGATTCGAATTGAAAGGAATGACCGAACTTATTAGCTATCGCATTTAATACTTCTTTGGATGAATTGATTACTTCTGCACCAATGCCATCACCAGGAAGTAGCACAATTTTCTTTTCCATGGTTGGTCCTCCTATATTGCATCAAATTTTGCTTTTTGTTTTAAGTCTGCTTTATTACTTAAAAAAACACGGTTAACAGCATTTAAAAATGCGTGAGCAGCAGCTTCAAGTACGTCTTGGGAAGAACCACGTCCACTTACAGGAATGTCATTAACAGTCATGCTAACATGTACTTCAGCTAATGCGTCACGCCCTTTACCGATCGAACTTAAGTTAAAGTCCGTCAGATGAATTTCTTCTTTAATTAGTTCTTCGATTGTATTATAAAGTGCTTCGACACTTCCTTGGCCAGTACGTGCGGTTTCCACCTGGTTGCCATCTGGAGTTTGTAACAGAACAGTGGCAGTTGGTAAATTGTGCGAGCCATACTGTACCTGGAATGATTTTAATTCATATCTTTTTACATTGGAAACGTCTGTTTGCACATCGGTTAAGATAGCAAATAAGTCATCATCCGTTACTTCTTTTTTGCGGTCAGTTAACAGCTTGAATGCTTTAAATGCCTCGGATAATTTTTCCTCACTCAATTCATACCCAAGCTGTTTTATTTTATCTTTAAAGGCATGTCGCCCTGAATGTTTTCCGAGTACAAGGTTGTTTGAATGAATGCCAACAAGCTCCGGAGTAATAATTTCATACGTTGAAGCATTTTTTAAGACACCGTCCTGGTGAATCCCTGATTCGTGGGCAAATGCGTTTCTACCAACAACGGCTTTGTTTGCTGGAACAACCATTCCAGTAAACTTGCTGACAAGATCACTTGTACGTTTCGTTTCTTTTAAAACAAGATTTGTATGATAAGGATAAAAATCATTGCGAATATTAAGAGCTACTGCAAACTCTTCTAATGCAGCATTTCCTGCACGTTCACCAATTCCATTAATAGTGCCCTCTACTTGTGTAGCACCATTCTCAATTGCAGCGAGCGAATTTGCTACTGCCATACCTAGGTCATCATGACAGTGTGCGGAAAGAGAAACCTTGTCAATGTTCGGGACATTTTCACGAATATAACGGAACATTTCTCCATATTCTTTTGGAGTTGTATATCCAACCGTATCAGGTAGGTTAACAACAGTAGCACCTGCATCAATAACTTTTTCAATAATTTTAGCCAAGAAAGGCAAATCTGTTCGAGAGGCATCTTCAGCTGACCATTCTACCTGAGGGAATTTTTGTCTTGCATAGGATACCATCTCTACAGCAATATCAATAACTTCTTCTGGTGTTTTCTTTAATTTATATTCCATGTGAATAGGGGAGGTAGCGATGAATAAATGTAAGCGAGGTTCTGCTGCACCTTTTAATGCCTCCCAAGAAATATCAATGTCAGATTTTTTTGCTCTAGCTAATCCAGTTACAGATACATCTTTAATCGTATCAGCAATTTTCTTTACCGCTTCAAAATCCCCTTGGGAGGAAGCAGGGAATCCTGCTTCCATAATGTCAACACCAAAGCGTTCTAATTGCTTTGCAATTTCCAATTTTTCTAATTGATTTAGATTCACGCCAGGGGACTGTTCACCGTCCCTTAGCGTTGTATCAAAAATCTTAATTTGAACCATTCGAGACCACTTCCTTCTTAGCGTTTGCCTTTTGCTTTACAAATGGCATTAACTCACGAAGTTCTCTTCCTACTTTTTCAATTTGGTGACTATTTTCTTTCGCGTTCGTTGCATTAAACTGAGCACGATTTGCTTGGTTTTCTAGAATCCATCCTTTAGCAAATACACCAGTTTGGATATCTGTTAATACTTCTTTCATGCGAGCTTTTGTTTCTTCGTTAACGACGCGAGGGCCAGATACGAAATCTCCCCATTGAGCTGTATCAGAAATAGAGTAACGCATTCCTTCTAGGCCACCCTCATACATTAAGTCAACGATAAGCTTTAGTTCATGGAGACACTCAAAATAAGCAACTTCAGGTTGATAACCTGCTTCTGTTAGCGTTTCAAATCCTGCTTTTACAAGGCTGGTTAAGCCACCACATAAAACAGCTTGCTCACCGAATAAGTCCGTTTCTGTTTCTTCTTGGAAAGAAGTTTCTAAAATACCTGCGCGCCCTGCACCAATTCCTTTTGCATAAGCAAGTGCAACATCTTTAGCTGTTCCAGTGTAATCTTGATAAATACCGTAAAGAGCAGGTACACCAGCACCTTCTTCAAATGTTCTACGTACAAGGTGTCCAGGTCCTTTTGGTGCAATAAGGAAAACATCTACATCTTCTGGTGGTACAACTTGGTTAAAATGGATATTAAAGCCGTGTGCAAATACAAGTGCATTACCAGCTTGTAAGTTTGGTTTGATGCTTTCTTCATAAATTTTCGGCTGATATTCGTCAGGAAGTAGGATCATAACTACGTCTGCTTGTGCAGTTGCATCTGCAACAGATAATACTTCCACACCATCTTCAACAGCTTTATCCCATGATTTTCCTTTTCTAAGACCAACGACAACATCAAATCCACTTTCTTTTAAATTAAGGGCATGCGCATGGCCTTGAGAACCATAACCAATAATAGCGATTTTTTTTGATTGTAAAACCTCTTCATTAATATCATTGTGGTAAAGTACTTTTGTCATAATTAATACATCCTCTCAACTTTGTTTTATTATATGTTAATTTGGTAATTAAACCTGAGTTCGCTTTTCTTATTTTAATAGGGAATAGGAAGTTAGCTCTGTTACTTGCGGCTGCTGCCCTCTTAGGAAAGCTGTTAAACCTGTTCGTGCTAACTCTTTTATGCCATAAGGTCGAAGCAAGTCAATTAATGCTTCGATTTTATCTGGTTTACCAGTTACCTGAATAGATAGACTATCTTTACTAACATCAATAATAGAAGCACGGAATGGCTCGATAATTCCTTGTATTTCACTTCGAAGCTGTCCGCTGCTCACTACTTTAATTAATGCTAACTCTCTAGCTACAATTGCTTTATCTGTAATATCAGAAACCTTTAATACGTCAATTTGTTTATTCAATTGCTTGGTAACTTGCTCAAGCTTTTGGTTATCTTCTACATCTACGACAAAGGTCATTTTTGAAATTCCTTCAGCCTCTGTGCGTCCAACCGTTATGCTTTCAATGTTGAATTGACGTTTTTGCAGTAATCCAGTTACACGATTTAAAACACCGCTACGATTTTGAACAGTCGCTGTTATAATTCGTTTCATGGTTTCACCCCAATCATTTCATTAAGACCTTTGCCTGGAGCAATCATTGGATAGACATTTTCCTGTTGTAATACTCGGCAATCAACAACTACTGGGCCATTATAGTCAAATATTTCTGGAAGATTTTTTATAAGCTCTTCTTGTGTATTAATCTTTAATCCCTTAATTTGATATGCTTCAGCCAATTTTACGAAATCTGGTTGCACATCTAGAAGTGACTCCGAATAGCGTTCCTCGTAAAAAGCTTCTTGCCATTGACGAACCATACCAAGCGCTGAGTTGTTTACAATAATGACTTTTACTGGTAATCCGCGTTCTTGTAGAACGGATAACTCTTGTAATGTCATCTGAAAACCACCATCACCAACAACTGCAACTACTGTTTCGTCTGGGCTGGCTAGTTGTGCACCGATAGCTGCAGGGAAGCCGAAGCCCATAGTTCCCAAACCACCAGACGTAACCCAACGATTAGGTTTATTAAACGTATAATATTGAGCAGCCCACATTTGATGCTGTCCTACATCTGTCGTAACAATAGCATTACCATTTGTATACTTGTGAATCTCTTTTGTTAACCATTGCGGTAAAATATCGTTCGTGCTCTCATCATGCCATAATGGAAAATCAACTTTATTTTGGAATAGTTTATCCATCCAGTCTCTATGCTGTGGTGATTTTTTTGTATGATGCTGTAAACTGATAAGCGCTTCTTTAGCATCGGAAACAATCGGAATATGAGTTGCAACGTTTTTACCGATTTCAGCAGGGTCAATATCAATATGTGCCACCGTTGCTGAAGGGGCAAAATGTGCTAAATTACCAGTTAATCTGTCATCAAAGCGAGCCCCAATGTTAATTAACAAATCACATTCGTACAATGCTGTGTTTGCCGTGTACGTTCCATGCATTCCGGCCATTCCTAAAGAAAGTTCATGATCTCCAGGAAAACCACCAAGGCCAAGCAAAGTAGTTGTTACTGGTAAAGCGTGCTTTTCAGCAAACTCCTTTAATTCGTTAGAAGCTTTACTGATAATAACACCAGCACCCGCTAGAATTACTGGCTTTTCAGCTTTCGCTAGTGAATCGGCTAATTTTTTAATTTGTAAAGGATTCGGTTTTGTCGTTGGTTGATATCCAGGTAAGTGAAAATTCGCGTCATAGGAATCATCACATGGATTTGCAGATATATCTTTTGGAATATCAACAACAACCGGTCCTGGGCGTCCAGTTGTAGCAATATGAAACGCCTCTTTAACAATCCGCGGTAAATCACTGATTGATTGAACTTGGTAATTGTGTTTTGTAATTGGGGTAGTTATTCCAATTACATCTGCTTCCTGGAACGCGTCTGTTCCAATTACACTTCTTGCTACCTGACCAGTGAAAACAACTAATGGAAGAGAATCCATCATTGCATCAGCTATACCTGTAACTAAATTAGTTGCTCCTGGTCCAGAAGTTCCAATTACTACACCAGGTTTGCTTGAAACACGTGCATATCCCTCGGCTGCGTGAATGGCACCTTGTTCATGGCGAGTAAGAATATGATCAAAGGAGTCTTTTGCACGATAAAGTGCGTCGTATATTGGTAAAACGGCTCCACCCGGATATCCAAATATCGTTTCAACTCCCTCCTCAATTAGAGTTTTAACAAGAAGATCTGCACCTGTTTTTGGTTTTGTACCGGTTTGATATCCCGGTTTTGCTTCTACCTTCATTTTGTAATCCCTCCTAAATGAACATTTATTTCAGGTTTTCAGCTCAATTAGTAACAAAAAAAGCCAATTCTTCCCATAATCTGCAAATCTGCAGAATAAAGGGGAGAAAAGGCTTTTGTCTTTTCACGGTACCACCCTGATTTACAGTATCCTCTCGAATACTGCCTCGTGAAGCTAAAACTAGTTTTAGCTCCTTTTGATAACAGGTGCTGAAGTTGGGCACCTGGTCAAGCCTACTTGGATTTACCGTTCAACTTAACACTCAGAGACGATGTCAGAATAAGGTGTATTTCCGGGCTTCCAGCAACCCCGGCTCTCTGTGAATACATGATCTTATTCCTTTGTTCCCTTCATCGATTTAACTGTTTTAACCTTTGAAACCTGTCGTAGTGAAACTCTTTAAAAGGATACGCTATCCTAATTGGCTATTTTGGTTATCTTTTGTACTAATTGCGTTTTTTATTTATCATCTTATTAATTTTACTTCATATGTGTTATTGTAATACGTTTCTGATAGTAAAGTCCATCTATTTTGCAAACTTCTTTTATTAAATAGAAACAGTACTGAAACCCTTATATTTCTTTGGTTGACGACAATAATACAACCATTTTAAAAGAAGGTCAACAGGTTTAGTGAAAATTTTCTGATATTTAAAATAAATCCTAGCGACGGTAAGCGTTTACAGTTATGAGGCGCAAAGAACCTAGGTTAATTGTGAACATTTTCGAAGCGTTTTCAAAACTGTTAGGAAACGCGCCCATTTCTTGGAATGATTGTCAGTAAATATGACATATAATGTGATGTATGGTAACGAAGGTGGCATGGTATTTTTTTAAAAGCTAATTTCCACTAAGATGTTAGGATAGAGAAAAATTACGAAAGAAATGCGTGGGGGGAAACGGCTGCTTTTGGGATGAATAGCGGAACAAATGTCCGTGTACACCTTAAAACAGCCGCTTTTGTCACGAATGATGGAACAGGCGTCCGCCCCAAATACTTCAATCGTTTGAGCTGGATATTGACAATTTAACCTTTAGAATTCACCACTATACCATTTGAGATAACCGAGCTGCCACGAGACGGTAATAAAGATTAGAAGCATACCCAACATCATGACCAAAAACAACCAGTCTTTTGGTCCAATCGTAAATTGTCTGTAAAAGGTACGGTCTCGACTACCGGTAAATCCTTTTGATTCCATGGCTATCGCAGTTCGTTCTGCTTTTCTAATTGCGCTAGCGAGTAGAGGTATCGCAAATCGTTTATATTGCTGAAAGGCTTCTTTCATTGTTTTTGCTCTATTTACACCGCGTACGCGATGCGCAGCGTGAATTAATACTAGTTCGTCTTTCATCATTGGTAAAAACCGGTAACCAGCTAAAATACCATAGGCGAGCTTTGGCGGAAGTTTACATTGCTGCATTAAACTTAATATAAAATGAACAATGTTTGTTGTTAATAGGAACAATAAGGACAAGGATGTAAAGCTTAATATTCTTAACGAAAGAGCTAATGCGGTGTTCACATCCTCCGTTGGAAACTCACGACCAAACAGGGTGATCACATCTGCTGGATTGTTCGGTTCATTGGCAAACATAACATTCGTCCAAAACATCCCTAATGCAAAAATGAAAAAAGGGGAAAAATAAACCAAATATTTTTTCCAATGAATTTTGGCCACACCAATTGTCAGAATCCAGATCCAAATCACAAAGCATAGCGGTGTAATTGGATCAAAAACAAGGGCCAACAAGAATACACTAACAATAATCGTAATAGCTTTTATGCTTGGATTTACGTTATGAATGAACATAGCCGACATCCTTCTGTAGTAATCGTTGTAATTTTACTTGGACAGGTAACTCGAGCTGCCACTGTTTCAACTGTTCACGAGTAAGGCTCCACAGTTGTTCAGGAGTTGTATCAAGTGCTATTTGTCCATTTTCCATGACCAATACTCGCTCTGCATATTGATAAACTAATTCCATATCGTGTGTAATCATTACTATTCCAGTACCTTGAGCATGACGTTCCATTAAAAGATTTAATAGCTGATTAGTAGAACTAGCATCTTGGCCAAAAGTAGGCTCATCGAGAAAGAGCAGGGACTGGTTATCGACAATCATCGTTGCTACGCTTAACCTTCTTTTTTGTCCTTGGCTGAGTGTGTAGGGATGAAGATCGGTAAAGCTTGTTAATTGACATTGTTCGAGAATTGCTTTGACACGATTAATAACTTCCCGTTCAGTTAAGCCTTGCAATCGTAAGCTAAAGGCAACTTCATCAAATACAGTATCAGAAATAAATTGATGCTCTGGGTTTTGGAAAACGTAACCGATTTTTGTTCTTAATTCTCTTTCTCTCCATCCTTGCAAAGGTTTGTCATAAAGTTGAACGGAACCTTTAGATGGCTTTTCAATGCCGGCAAGGAGCTTAGAAAGAGAGGATTTTCCACTTCCATTAGCCCCTAAAATCATGACAAATTGTCCACTGTACAAGTGAATATCCTTTGCATTAATGATATCTGTATCTTTTTTTGACCACAGCAGTTCATTAGCTTTTATAGCTAAATCGTGCTGGTTAGGCTTCCCATTTCCTTTATTCAGTGAAGGTTTAAAATCTATTGACTGTGCGGCTAATTCATGAATCGTTAATGGCAAGTTTTCAAACGTATGGTTTTCTTTTTTTTCTAATTCTAATGCTAGTTTCGTAGCTTTAGGAATCCAAATACCGAGTTGTTCCAATGTATCTCGGTGCTTATTTATACCGTGTCTTAGTTCGCCATCATAAAAAATTTCTCCTTTTGCATTGATCATGATACTTCGATCGATTAATGACACCCAGCCATCTAATTGATGTTCGATGACTAAAAGTGAAAACTTTTTATGTTGTTGTAACTGTTGTAGTGTATGAATAAATTCTTTTGCTGCAACTGGGTCTAAATTTGCCGTTGGCTCATCTAATACAAGTATTTCTGGTTCCATTGCTAGAATACAGGCTAACGCCAATTTCTGTTTTTGTCCTCCGGATAGGGTAGTGATGTTTCGGTGTTTACATTCCTTCATTTTTACTAACCCTAGTACTTCATCGATTTTATCTTCCATCTCATTAGGGGAAACACCTTTGTTTTCAAGTCCAAAAGCAATTTCATCTTCTACGGTGAACATACAAAATTGTGTTTCTGGATCTTGAAAAACAACCCCAAGATGCTGTGAAATTTCACCGTTCCTATAGTCAGTCGCATTTTTTTGGTTAATAAAAATGTCACCATTCATATTTCCGTCTAATTCACGGGGAAAAAGTCCATTTAAACAATGTGTTAAAGTACTTTTTCCACATCCGCTTGGACCAAGGATCAACAGGTTTTCCATCTCATTTACTTCAAAGCTGATATCATTTAATACAGGCTTTTCTGGTATATCATCAAAAAATAATGTTAAATGGTCGACCTTAACGGCTGATGCTTCCATCATGCTGCTTTTTTCCTTTTCTTATACTCTTTACCAAGTGCAAAGCTTGATAGAACACCGGTTTTAGCTAGTGCGTCGCTTAGTATTTTACCAAGAACTCCAGCAATAAGTGCACCACTTATTAATCGGATTGAAAACATCGTTAAAATATAACCTGGTGCAAAGGCGAGGTAACCATTTTGGAACATACCCCAGATAAAGCTAGTGACAGCTGAGCCCATACCAGCTAACATGAGTACCCAAAGTGAATAGATTTTCCATCTTGTTGCTGCAAAGACGGCTTCTGCACCAATACCTTGAATCATTCCAATCAGAATTAAAATTGGTCCGAGCGCATTTCCAATCATCACTTCAATCGTAGCTGCGATTGTTTCTGATATGAATGCCGCACCAGGCTTCCGGATAATATAAGCAGCAATAATCGATACAATAAACCAAATACCGAAAATAGGTTCATAACCAATTGGTCCCATAAATCCAACTAATATGCCTCCTACAGGTAAAAACGCTAAATAAACAACACCAAATACTACAGATAAAGCTGCCATTACAATAACTTCTTTTAATCTCCATTTACTCATTACTATTTCCACCTTTCTTTGAAAAACTATTTGTTGACATCGTTACAGTCATAACGTTGTGAGAAGAACCGCCATCCTCCTTGTCAATAATAAAAAAGCTGCACTCCCATGGGAATGCAGCCAACTTATGTATAAGTATAAACGTATATACCAGTTCGACCGCACTTCCCCACGCTAGTATTATCCAGTTCGGGTTCAAAGGGTCGGAATATTTTCCTCTCAGCCGCTATGAATGCAGCACCCCTAGTGCACTTTTCATTATAAAGTTTGTGTTTCCATTACATCATAATTGATTCTTATTCTAAAGTAAAGGTTGAATGGGTGGAAGTTACATAACTAGACTTTTTGTTTCACTATTCGATCGATCATTGAATGTTAATAATAAATGACTATGTATGAATTACGTGTTCCATTGTTATTTTGTCAAATTTATTAATAGATAGGCGCATTTCCTCTTTAAATGAATAGAATGTAGAAGAGGTGATTCCGATGGAAAAAATCTTACTGGTGCCGATTAATGATGACTCGGAACAGTCTCAGCAAGTTATTGACTATGCTGTGCAAATTGCTCGTGTAACAGGATTCACAATTGAATTATTTCATGTTCAACCTAAAATAAATACTCATTACGCAACCAAAATGATTGGGAAAAAACAATTGGAATTATATAAAGAGGAATGTGCCACTAAACTGTTGAATAAGGGGAAGGAAAGCATAAGTGAAGACATTAATGTCATAACGATTTGGAAAAAGGGGATACCAGCTGACGAAATTTGTAAAGAGGCGAAAAATAAAAAAGCATTTTTAATCGTAATGGGGACAAAAAATATGAAAAAAGTAACAGGTAGATTAATAGGGAGCACCTGTTATCGTGTTGTTCGACATGCTCCTTGTCCTGTAACGATCGTATCTTAATAAGATTGCACAATTGCCATTTCTATCATATTTGGTTATATTACGACGGGCAGAAACATTGGAATAGAGCTTGTTTATTAATAAAAGTGAGTTAAGTTGTTATGGAAACCTTTGTTGTCCTTAGTGATGGCAAAGGTTTTTTTGATATAATATACTAAGGTTGGCTGGTACATATTATTAATTCAACGTACTAAAATAAACACAAAATGGAGGAAGCATCATGAAAAAAATGAAAGATATTGTAGCAACATTTTCTATTGTCGGGTTCGATCCAGCTACGGGTGAGTTAGGAATAGCTGTTCAATCCAAGTTTATTGCGGTCGGCTCTGTGGTACCTTGGGCGAAAGCGGGAGTAGGTGCTGTAGCAACTCAGGCATTTGCCAATCCTTCTTATGGTCCAGAGGGGTTAGCTTTATTAGAGGAAGGTAAAACAGCAGAAGAGGCGATTCAGATTCTAACGGAAAAAGATCCGGAAAGAGAAGAAAGACAAGTTGGTATTGTAGATTTTAAAGGGAACACAGCTAGCTTTACTGGTAGCAATTGCTACGATTGGGCAGGTGGCATAACTGGTAAAAACTTTGCTGCACAAGGGAACATTTTAGTAAATAAAGAAACGGTTACGGCAATGGGGGAAACCTTTGAGAATACAGAGGGGACTTTAGCAGAGCGATTGTTAGCTTCCTTATCAGCTGCACAAGAAGCGGGCGGAGATAGTAGGGGGAAACAATCAGCGGCACTATATGTCGTAAAGGAAAAAGGAGGATATGGTGGATTTAATGATGTCCTTGTTGATTTAAGGGTGGATGATCATCCTGAACCAATTAAAGAGCTGCATCGATTATTTGCTTTACAACAATTATATTTCGGGGAGACAAAGCCTGAAAACATATTATCCATTCAAGGAAAAACGAGAGATGAAGTGGTTGAAGGATTAAATAAATTTGGTTATCTCTCTACGAAAGAAGTAGAGGACAATCAGTTGTTGGAGCAATTTACGAAGTTTTTACATACTGAAAACTTTGAGGAAAGAGAATTGGAAAAAGGTAAAATAGATAAGGAAGTGTTGGATTTCATGAAAAACAGCCGATAATGGCTGTTTTTTTACGCGATTGGGGCGGGGGTACCCGTTTTTTCTAAGGATGCCGTCACCGAAAGAACCCACGTTGCATAGGCTATAGCACAGTTCAGTTACGAAAACTGGATGAATGGAGGCGATGTAGCGTGGAATTGACATTTTCTCACTGGATATATGGATTTTTTACTATAGCGATTATTGTAACGATGGTATTCCGAAGAGGTGTTGTACTTCCTACATTATTAGGAACATTTCTAGTTGCATGGGTTTATCAAGGTAGTATCATTGATGGTTTTACTGCTGTATTTAATGCAAATCTAGTCGCTGCCAAAGAACTGTTTAACATCTTTCTAATCATTACTTTTATGGTGGCTTTATTGCATTCTTTAAAGGATTTAGGTGCAGATAAACGAATGATTCAACCAATCCAAAAGATGATGGTGAATGGTCACATAGCATTTTTCGTTTTAGTTGTTGTCACCTATGTTATTTCCTTGTTTTTCTGGCCTACTCCTGCTGTCCCGCTAATCTGCGCATTACTTGTTCCTGCTGCTATTCGTGCTGGGTTACCAGTAATGATGGGAGCTGTAGCAGTAGCATTGGCAGGTCAAGGTATGGCACTTTCATCTGATTATATCATTCAGGTTGCCCCTGACTTATCTGCAAAAGCTGCTGGGGTTGATACTGCAACTGTTGTAGATCAAGCATTAATATTATCCTTGATTACAGGTGTTGTGGCTATTGCCTATGCATATTTAAGAAACAGAAAGAGCATTCGTTCAAAAAATGACCCAAAAATTGAACAAGAGCTTGCAGTTATGCAGGGGATAGAAGGGGAAGAAGGTAAAAAACCCCAAAATGTAAGCTTGCCATTTTGGAGTAAAATTTTTGCCGTATTAGTTCCAGTATCGATGTTAGTCGTTATGATTTATATGATATCAACCAAATTGAATTCAGGTCGAATGGGTGGTTTTGAAGGTGGAGATGGTGCTGCATTTATTGGTGGTGTAGCAGTTGTATTGCTCCTTCTATCGACATTAGCTTTTGGAAAACACAAAGCATTAGATTATATTAGTGAGCACATTACAGAGGGGTTTGTCTTTGCTTTTAAAGCAATGGGACCAGTCATTCCGATTGCAGGATTCTTCTTTTTAGGAAGCTCTGATTTCTCTGGAAGTATCCTATCGATTGGGGATGGTGAATCTCCAGAATTACTGTTTGATTTAGTTAAGTCTACACAGGACGTATTGCCACATAGTCCAATCCTAATTGCGTTTAGTATTCTTCTTATTGGAATCATTACTGGGTTAGATGGGTCAGGTTTTTCTGGTTTACCGTTAACGGGTTCTTTGTCTGGAGCATTAGCCTCTGGCGGTTTAGATCCTGCGACATTAGCAGCTATTGGACAAATGGGTTCCATCTGGACGGGTGGAGGAACGATTATTGCATGGTCATCTTTAGTGGCTATTGCAGGCTTCTGCGGCGTTCCAGTAATGGACTTAGTCCGAAAAAACTTTATTCCTGTTATGTTAGGATTAATCGTTTCGACAGCGTTAGCTTTATTTATCTTTTAAGGAAAATGAAATTGCAAAGGAAGTGGGTGATTGTAATAACAATTATTCACTTCCTTTTTTACATAAATATAATTGCGTTTATGTACATGTCATATTATGAAAATAAAGCAATATACTGGAATTGTATATGGAAACCGCTTCCATCATTGGAGGTATTTTTTAAAAGGAGGTAATAGTATGAGTGGTAGTTTGGTCGCCATAATCGGCATTATCGTTTTTATTTTAGGTTACCGTTATTATTCCAAGTTTATTGCTGAACGAATTTATAAGTTAGATCCGAATTATGTAACACCAGCACATCGATATAAAGATGGCGTAGATTATGTCCCAACCAATAAATATGTGCTTTGGGGACATCATTTCACTTCAGTTGCAGGGGCAGCTCCAATAGTAGGACCAGCAATTGCTGTTTACTGGGGTTGGTTACCGGCATTTTTATGGGTAGTGTTAGGTACAGTGTTTGCTGCAGGAGTACATGATTTTGGTACGTTAGTACTTTCGGTTCGAAATAAGGGACAATCCATTGGAACACTCGCACATCGTTTAATTGGACAAAGGGCAAAACTGTTATTTTTATTTATTATTCTAATTTTAGTGTTAATGGTTAATGCTGTTTTTGCTTGGGTCATATCTAGTTTATTTGTTTCTTATCCTTCGAGTGTTTTACCAATCTTTATTCAAATTCCATTGGCGATATGGATTGGTTATGCTGTGTATCGCCGGAAGACACGAATGCTTATTCCGTCATTACTTGCTTTAGTAGTAATGTATGGAGTTGCGATTATCACTAGTAGAGTTCCAATTTTGCAAATTGATGTAGTTCGTTACTTCGGAGGCGAAGGAGCATCAGGCTTATTTGGTTTAGGAGCAACATCGAGTGCATTTCTTATTTGGATCATCATTCTAATGGTGTATGTGTACATTGCTTCCACTTTACCTGTATGGAAATTGTTGCAGCCAAGAGATTATATCAATTCTCATCAATTAGTAGTAGGTTTACTGATTCTGTATTTAGGTCTGTTTTTTACCAATCCTGAAGTAACAGCACCAGTAACAAATACCGTTACTGACGTGTCATGGTTTCCGCTTTTGTTCATTACAATCGCTTGTGGTGCTATTTCAGGTTTTCATGGATTGGTTTCATCCGGAACAACCTCTAAGCAGTTGAACAAAGAAACAGATGCTCGTTTTGTTGGTTATTTTGGAGCTGTAGGTGAAGGTGTTTTAGCGTTAATTGCTATTATAGCAGTCGTCACCTTCTTTTCAAATACAGATCAATTCGTAGCAACATACAGTAGTTTTACTGAAGCAGGCGGGGCTGGATTAGGCATATTTATTGAGGGAGCTAGTCAATTGGCGTCTGGTTTAGCAATACCACCTGAAATCGCTACAACAATTGTGTCTATTATTGTTGTTAGCTTCGCTGCAACGACATTAGATACATCCGTGAGATTAATGCGATATATTATCTCAGAGCTAGGTGTGGAATACAAAATGCCTAGTTTAACAAAAATGCATGTTGCAACAACTATTGCGGTAGTATTAAGTGCAGTACTTGTGTTGTTACCTGAGGGATCAAGAGGGTTTGGTTCTGGTGGTTACCTGCTCTGGCCATTGTTTGGTACATCCAATCAGTTGTTGGCAGGGATAAGCTTATTGTTAATTTCTATATGGCTTAAAAGACAAGGAAGAAACTATATTTTTACATTAATTCCAATGGTTTTTCTATTATTTATGACATTAATAGCTATGTTTAATCAAGTTCTCTTTCAATGGTCTTGGTTTGGAACAAATTCTAATTCACTATTGTTTTTCTTAGGTGCAATAATCTTTGGTTTTGCCGTATGGATTATTTTAACAGCAATCTCTGCTTTATCGAATAATCAGTTCGATAAATAGTCAGAAATGATAAAAGAATGGGAAAGGGGTCATAGGAAATTACTCCTTTCTTTCCATTGTTAGGAAGGTGAATGATTTGCTAGAAAAAATAAAACAAGCAATAAATTGGTATGATCAAGTATTAAGCTTGTCTCATCGGTCTGAAATTGCAAGAGAATTAAGAGATGAGGATGATTTATTTTTACTATTACTCTATTCAGAATTAATTGGCATACCTAATCCCGTTTATTATTACTCATTAGAGCTTTATCCATATATGATTGAAAAGTTTCATGATTGGCACTTACGCATGGGAATGGAAAAATCGCCACTAGACGGTATCCGTTGCTGTTAAATAACGAGATTAAAAGGAGAGTGCTTTAAGATATGGATACAAATAAACCAATTATATTTGTTGGGGGTAAAGGGGGAGTAGGGAAATCAACTACATCGGCCGCTATAGCACACCAAACTGCTTCTAAAGGAAGAGAAACATTGTTAGTTTCGACGGATCCAGCACATAACCTTGGGGATATTTTTGACATGGAACTAAGAGGGAGTATTACTAGGGTGGCTAATCATTTATCAATATTAGAGATTGATTCTGAAATAGAAACGGACAGGTATATATCACAAGTTAAGCAGAATTTAAATGGGTTTGTTAAGTCTAGTTTGGTTGAAGAGGTACACCGTCAAATTGATGCAGCCAAGGTTTCCCCTGGTGCTGAAGAAGCTGCACTATTTGATCGAATCATATCAATTGTTTTAGAGGAACGGGAGGTATATGATACGATTATATTTGATACAGCACCTACTGGTCACACGATTCGTTTATTATCACTGCCTGAATTGATGGGTGTTTGGATAGAGGGAATGATTAAAAAAAGAGAGAAGACGAATAAGAACTATTCCGAATTGTTAAATGACGGAAAGCCGGTGGACGATCCGATTTATCAAGTTTTAATGGGGCGAAAAGAGAGATTTTCTAAAGCCAGGGATTTATTGTTAAATCCAGAAGTGACAGGACTTATTTTCGTTTTAACACCAGAACGTCTACCGATATTGGAGACAAAAAAAGCAGTACATAGATTAGAGAATAATCATTTAAATGTGGGTACACTCATCGTTAATAAGGTTTTACCAGAAGAGATTGGTGAGGGTTTTTTTAAAGAGAGAAAGAAATTGGAAACAAAGTACTTGCAGTTAATTGATGAAACGTTTAACAATAAAGAAATAGTGCATGTTCCATTATTAGCTGAAGATATCGTTAGTAATGATCAACTTGAATTGTTTAGTCAATCAATTGGAAAGGAAGAAGTATGATGAACGCATTTGTACACGAAAGAGAACACGTTATTTATAAAGAAATTCCTGAACCTGAAGTAACCAAAGGTAAAGTAAAAATTAAGTTAAAGGCTGCTGGTTTAAATCATCGTGATTTAAATATACCTAGTCGGAGGGGGGATAATGAGAAACCTCTTGTCTTAGGATCTGATGGGGCAGGTGTCATTGAAGAAATTGGACCTGAAGTAACGAACCTATCCATTGGTGACGAGGTAATTGTGAATCCAGGTCTAGGTTGGAAGCATACCAGTGATGCGCCACCTGAAGGTTTTGAAATATTAGGAATGCCTGACCACGGTACATTTGCAGAAAAAATTGTCATAGACGCAGAACATGTGGAGAGAAAACCTGCTTTCATGAATTGGGAGGAAGCAGGGGTTTTAGCGTTATCTGCACTAACAGGTTACCGGGCCTTGTTTACAAAAGCAAAATTAAAAGCGGGGGAGACCATTTTAATTCCAGGTGCAGGTAGTGGTGTTGCTACATTTATCATTCAATTTGCAAAAGCCGCAGGTGCTAGAGTAATTGTTACATCAAGAGATGAAGAAAAGTGCCGTAAAGCATTAGATATTGGTGCAGACAAAGCAATTGCAACCAATAGTAATTGGGAAGAAGAATTAAACGACGAACAAATTGACCTTGTTATTGAAAGCGTTGGAAATGCTACGTTTAATCGCTCACTTTCGGTATTGAAGCGAGGGGGAAAAATTGTAACATTTGGCGCAACTACTGACGATAACGTAACGATTAATATCAGACAGTTTTTCTATGGTCAATATCAATTATTAGGTTCAACAATGGGAAGTAGGGAGGAACTACAAGCAATGCTTCAATTCGTTAATCAATATAAGATAAAGCCAGTGGTTGATCATGTATTTCCGCTCAGCCATACGGAAGAAGCATTTGATTATTTACGACACGGGAAGCAATTTGGAAAGGTCGCCATTATTGTTTAAATCATGATTTTAGCAAAGGCTCCATTTTATCAATAGCTGTTTGGAGCTTTTGGCTATTTTTCGTGTACATTTGCTTTGCCTCTTGGTTTTCTGTCGATAAGGCAAACATTTCCATATCTGCTTGACATTTTTTGAGTGTTGCTAGCAGCGCTGGTTTTTCTTGAGGACTCGGTACTTGAAGTTTATCGTCAAATAAATCAAGCGTTAATTGTCCAAAATTATCGACTTGACCAAGGTAGACATTTTCGATGGTGACTCCTTGTTTTTCTAATTCTGTATGAAGCCAGTTTACACTCAACCCTGCTGTTGCTAACGGTTCTTTCATGATGTCGCCATCCATGATTACGGTTTGTGGCTCTTTAATGGGTGCAACTGTTGCGGCAACATCTTTTGGAGTGATTGGTTGGTTTTCGCGCTTAGGCAAAACATTTATTTCACCATCTGGTTCTAATACCGCAAATTCTACATCAGCAGCTTGAAAGATATTTTTACTTCTTAATCTTTGTAATAAATCATCCGATGTGAAGCTTTCTTTTTTTAAATTATCTTCCATTATTTTGCCATCTTTAATAAAAACAGTTCCTTTTCCTCGGACAAAATCGTGAATTGCTTTACTTTTGAGAGCTAGCCAAGTGATGAGGAAAGGGATTAAAAACCAAACACTTAACCCTACAAATCCGCTTACAAAACTAACTCCACCTAGGGTAAGTTCAGCTGCAATTACTGCAATGATAATTCCTATCATGAATTCAAAAGCTGTCAGTTGGGAAAGTTGTCTTTTTCCGATGAATTTCGCAATAACGAATATAATGATTAGCAAGCTAATGGATCTTAAAAAAGCTTCTATCCATTCTGGCATATAAATTTCTCCTTATCTCAATAGTTTTAAATCCCTTTGTATTGTTCTTCTTCTCGTTCTAGTTCTCCTACGCGATTGATTAAGTCTTTTTTTACTTGATCTATCAATTCTATTCCTTCTTGAAACGTTTTTTTTGCTTCTTCGCTTTGTGTTCTTGTTGAAAGGCTAGATAGACTAGTTTGAACACCTTTTAAACTTGCTAAACTTTGTTTGACTTGTGAAGCAACTGTCATAATCCTTCTCCTTTTTAGCCTTTTGGTTTAAATAATATAGCACCGATCATTCCAAAGATGATTGCTGAGGAAATTCCAGAGCTGGTAATTTCAAACATTCCTGTAATAACGCCAATTAACCCATGTTGATCGGCTTCTTGCATAGCTCCGTTAACTAACGAATTTCCGAAACTTGTAATTGGTACAGTTGCACCTGCACCTGCAAAATCAATTAATTTCTCATAGAGTCCAAAACCACCTAATACTGCACCACCTACGACTAATGCACTTAATGTATGTCCTGGTGTTAGCTTGAAAACATCAAGCATAATCTGACCAATAACACAAATAAGACCTCCTATTAGGAATGCCCATAGGAATACCATGTCAAGCACCTCCATTTTCTATCGATACTGCGTGTGCAATGCACGGAATACTTTGATTTTGCTGTGTTGTTAACGGTGATAATAAAGCTCCTGTAGCAACTACTAAAATCCGATTAAGTTCTCCGCTTTTCATGCGATTTAGTAAATGCCCATAAGTAACAACTGCTGAACAACCAGCCCCGCTTCCGCCGGCTTGAACAGGCTGCCCCTCACGGTAAATTATTAATCCACAATCTAAAAAGCGTTGTTCATCTATTGGTGTGTTATGCTTTTTGAAGAGATCTAATGCAATATCTCTTCCTATAGTTGCTAGGTCTCCGGTAACAATCAGGTCATAATAAGAAGAATCAACACCTCGCTCCTTTAAGTGTGCTTCAATTGTATCAACTGCAGCCGGAGCCATTGCCCCACCCATGTTGAATGGGTCAGACATGCCCATGTCTACAACCTTTCCGATTGTCGCTGAAGTGACTCGTGGACCGTCGCCTTCGTTACTTAATAATGCAGCCCCTCCACCAGTAACAGTCCATTGAGCCGTTGGTGGTTTTTGACCGCCATATTCGGTAGGGTATCGAAATTGTTTTTCGACTGCTGCATTATGACTTGCTGCTCCTGTAAGTATATAATTAGCACCTTTGGCATTAATTAAAAATGCACCTAATGCTAACCCTTCCATTGAAGTTGAGCATGCTCCAAATAAACCAAAATAGGGTGTACCTAAGGTGCTTGCAGTAAAGCTCGTTGGTGTAATTTGGTTGATTAAATCTCCTCCAAGGAAAAATTGAACTTGGTCCTTTTGAATGCCTGCTTTTTCAATAGCTTTTATACAAGCTTCTTCCATCAGGAGTTTATGCGCCTTTTCAAAAGAGTCCTGTTGCATCCACAAATCCGAGTGCAGTAAATCAAAATCGTCTGCAATATTTCCGTTTGCTTCAAAGGGACCTCCAACGGTTCCTGTAGAAACAATTACTGGTTTATTTTCAAATATCCATGTACGATGTCCTGTTAGCATTTTACAACCCACCCCATTGAATTAGGATTGTTTTAATTAAAGCAATCACAAAAGCAGAAAACACACCAAATAAGATAACGGAGCCTGCAAGCTTAAACATGTTTCCTCCAACACCTAATACGAATCCTTCTGTTCGATGCTCTATTGCTGCCGAAATTACAGCATTTCCAAATCCTGTAACGGGTACTGCAGTGCCAGCTCCTGCAAATTGGGCAAAATGATCATAAACTCCAAAGCCAGTTAACAACATGGTGATAAATATGAGTGTTGCTACTGTTGGGTTTCCAGCTGTTTGTTCAGTAAAGTCAAAAAAATACATATAAAAAGTAGTAATAGCTTGACCAATAGTACAAATAAATCCACCAACGAAAAAGGCTTTTATGCAATTTTTGAAAACTGGTCGCTTTTTTTCTCTATCTTTTGCAAATGTTTGGTATTGTTGTTGTATCGATGTTAAATTTTTTTTTCTATTATTTGACATAACGAGTCCCTCTTTCGCTTTACGCTTGGTCTTTAATTAGTTTCTTTATTTCGTTATATTTTTTTTCTAAATCTTTTTTGCCTATACGATTGTTTTGAATTTTCTTCTCTAATTCATCAATTTCGATAAATATCTTTTTGTCAGAGGAAACCTCTATATTTGCTTCTGGGTACTTTTTTTCAAGCTCTTTCTTGATTTTTTTTTCAATTTCTTGTTCATTAAATTGATTGATTTGTTTAACTTCAATAGCAAGAAGAATATCACTACCTGAATTAATCCCTCTTACACGGGTAACTTCATCTTTATCTTTTACAGTTTCTTTCAATTTATTTGTTAGCGATTGGTCGATAGAGGTAGGGATAATAATTTTGGTAATATCTTTTTTTGGATCAGTTTGGGTAATTCGATGATCATCTTCTTTTCCAGTGCAGGCGACCAAGGTAAGTAACAGTAAGACACTAAGAATTATATTTAATAAATTTTTCACGATACTCACTCCAATAATAAATGGATTGGAATAAAAGGCTGGTAAATACCAACCTTTTATTCCTAAAAAATAAACAACAATTTATTGTTGCTTATATTGAGGTTCCTCTTGTTGAATTTGTTGAACTCTTGGTTCTAGTGAGTTTACAATCGTTTGGGTTTGTTGAGCAGCATTTTGGTATAATTTTTTTGCTTGTTTATTTTGAGTTTGTAAAGCAAACGTTTCAAAGCTTGCTTGTGCACTTTTTAATCCAGCTAATGTTTGTTTTACTTGAGTAACTACGGTCATTAATCTTCCTCCTTTTGAGTTACTTACGATATTAGTTTGACATTTGCAATGAAAAATATTCTTTGAAAAAATTCCCGATAATACTCAAACAAAATCGTTGCAACTTATAAAGGAGAATACATTTTATTACATTTTTTTGAAACATTTGTCTTCATATTTACGTCTATATTAAAATAGAAGAGGGGGGAGTTCATGCTAAAGCAAATAGTTGTCATTGCTTTTTTGTTACTTGTGATTGGCATTAGCGCCATGTTTTGGATGAAGGAATATTCAAGCGCTCAATTAGTTGGTCCTATTAATGTAAAGGAAGAAAAGGGCGACTTTATTTTGCATGTACGTGTAGATAATATGGAAAATGGAGTGGAGGTATTAAGTTCTCTTGAATATAGTGGTAAGGACAGCGTGACTTTGAATCACCGAACGCCACTAACCGCAGTATCCTTTCATGTGGAAAGGAATGATTTTACGGGTAGTCCAGTTTCAAAACAGATGGACCCTGGGGATATTTACCATCCGCAACCACCAGTTACGTTCACGTCATTAGGAAAAGGTACTTATAGATTATACATACATTCACAATTTTTTGTGAAGGGTAAACCAATAAATATTACAACGGAAAAAGAAATCATAATGGAGTAACTAAAAGATAGGGGTATAAAAAAGGGGGTAGCCCTTAAACTAGAGCTAACCCTAAGTATCGAATTTATTATTTCTTGTTAAATCCTTTTTTCTTAACGTAATCAGTCACATCTAAACGCTTTGGAGTTGAAAATTTACGAATCATTTGATTTGACCATGAGTCTAAGCGCTGATTCGTAGATCGCTGTTGATAATATGCTTCAATTGTACGATCAAATTGTTGGATAGAGGATTTCATTTCTTCATCTTCCATATAGTTATCATTAAAGTAAACCGCCTTTTGTGGTAGCCTTGGTTTTTGGTCTGGTTCGTGTGCCGGGAATCCAATAGCTAATCCAAATAATGCAATGACATGGTTTGGTAAATGAAACAATTCGTCAACCTTATGAATATTGTTTCTAATACTTCCAATATAACAAATTCCTAACCCCATTGATTCAGCTGCAATCGCTGCGTTTTGAGCAGCTAAAGCTGCGTCAATAGTGGCAACAAGTAAATGCTCAGTATTTTCTAAGTTTGTTTTCATTTGTTCGTATGCTTGATTGTCTGCACTTAGAGTATTTCTGCGTAAATCTGCACAAAATAAAAGCAAGTGTCCATTTTCTTTTACATATGGTTGATTGGTAATTTCAGCCAGCTGGCTTTTTTTTTCTAAATCAGTGACGCCAATGATACTATATGCCATCATGTAACTTGAGGTTGACGCAGAGTGGGCTGCTTCAATAATCGTGTTAATCTGTTCATCAGACAATGGTTGCTTGGTAAATTTCCGAATGGATCGATGATTTAAGATGGTATCGATCGTTTCGTTCATTGTAAAAACTCCTTACTATCTATTTTTAATTCAATTTCTCTTGTGTATTTTTCAGATTCTGACCATTCTTTTAACGATTTTTTGTTAGGTTTTTCTATATCTGGAACCGTAACTACTAAGGTTTCATTATCCTTCCACTTCACAAGGCTAATCGGCCATCTATAATCGGTAAATACTAGCTCTTCTTTTATTTCTACATCTTCTGAATCACCAATTCTTCGTTTTGCCTCTTTATCTGGATCATCAGATACAAAAGGTTCCAATTTTAACGTTTCCCAGTCATTAATATCTAAAGGAACGACTTTATTTGTTGTTAACCCATCGTCACTTCTGGTAAATACTAAAACAAGTTTATTGCCATCTTGTGAAGGTATTGCTGACCTGAATTTAGCCAAATCAGCTACAAGGTAAGATCGGCCTTCATCCTTTTGATCAAGCAGTAAATAGGAGCACGCATTGTTTTCACAAGAAAATTGAAGCAAATAGAGTGATTCATATTCTGGTATTTCTAATGGGGTAAGTAACATTTTATTAATAACATATCTTTTGTTGTCAACATTTGATAAGTATTGTTTTAAAATACTAACACCATCTAAATTAATGACTACCGTTTCTTCTGGTAGATAAAATTCAATTGTCGTTTTCACTTTGCTTTCGTTTTTAGATTCTACTTCTTTTTCTACTAATTCTGGATTTTGATCTATCTCTTCCTCCGAAGAGTCAATTTTTGTTATAGCTGGTGTATCGTTAGAACATGAGGCTAATAAAAAAATGGTAAAACTAATCATTACTCCAATAATTCTCATCATTAACATCCCCTGATTATGCTTAATCTTTATGACCGATGTTTGTTTTGAATAACACCTTAGCATGTAGGTCTATTATACAAGATTTATTACGCTAATTTAATAAATAAACGTTAATTAGGCATTTTAATATTTATGCATTTTTATTGACTGCATGTTAGAGTTTCTTTGGATCATCTGTTTCATGGTGATTTCCTTTTTTGATATAGTCTTCATCTAACTCTGTTTTTTCTTCCAAGGTAAGATCACCTTTATTAAATTTATTTTTCCCTCTTTTTTCAACAAAAACAGCTATAACAACGATGATTGCCAGAATGCCTAATATAATTATCCATATCATTTAATCACTCCTTTAAGGGGATATTCAGTTAATAAAAGTTTGTCCTTTAAAGAATTTCTTATTACAAGTGTGTGTTCAAAAAGTCGGAAAGAAGTTTCGGACCAAAGTCTGATAGAAGTTACATCTATGTATCGTATCGTTTTTATCTTTTGCCTCTTAGAATTAAAAGTAACAAATAAAGGGTTAGAGGTGAAAGACATGACGATTAATGTGTATGAACTTGAAAAAGAAGTTGAGTCCAGAAGAATTAAATAATCGATGGGGAAGAAGAGCTTGGATGTTCATAGTTACTTTTTTAAAAGGAAATGATACACTTAGAATATTAAGAAGTCGAAAAGGGCGTGAAGTATCTGAAAACATTCAAGCTTATTTCATTAGATCTGTTAGAAGAAGGTAATGAAGAAATTGTTGTAACGAATATTCCGTTATTGGATGGTCTAATTATCGATCGAGAGGATGAGAAAAGCCAATGGGTTTTGGAAGGCGTACTTGATCGTTCATACCAACGTTATTTTGAAAAATTTAAAAAGAAAAATGAACAATTAATGCTCCAAGCGAAAATTACGAAAGAAAGTAATCAGCCTGCAACATTCATGTGTTCTATTATGGGAATAAATGAAATGGATGATCACATAAATATTCTTTTTATTGGAAATTTGATTGATCGGAAGAAAGGCCAAATTGAACGGACATTAAAATTACTAATTGATGAAGGATTTCAAGGGGAAGAGTTATTGGATGAGTTTAAGGATAGAGTATAAATAAGACCAGACTCCCGAAGCAGGGAAGTCTGGCTATTTATAATTTCGCTAATTAGTAATAAAAAGCAGCACCTACTATGATGAGTAATATAAATAGTACAACGATCAGCGCAAAGGAATTTCCGTATCCTGTACCATATCCATAGCCATATCCTCCGCAGTGATGACTATATCCTTGAGGGTATCCCATATTGTCCATGTGTGGCATAATACAATCTCACCTCCTGAAAGATTACACTTATACTGTATGGAGAATGAGTAAAATGTGTATAGACGTTTACCTAGATTCTTTATAAATTGGGCGCAGGAAAGTTAAATAGATAACCCAGAAATCCACGGGGCTTGCCCCGTGGATTCATTTATCATTCTTCTCGAACACCATCAATTATTTTTAATTGATCATTTTCATACCCGACAAAAAAAGTGTATTGATATGTTTTTGTTTCCGTTTCTTGATTCGGTTGACGAATCGTAGTATCAACTTCAACATTTAGCTGTACTTGATTTCGTTGTTCAAGAAATGTTTGTGTAATTTGAATAATTTCAGATTCAACAATGTAGAAGTAATCTTCTCTAAAGGCTTGATAGGTTGTTCGCGTTTGCCAATCACTTCCAAGCATTGCATAGGCATTTAGATAGTCACGTATAGCCAGATTATCAAAAAAGTAGTGAATAATGTATTCTGCATCTTTTTCTAGCTGATCAGTATCAATTTCCTGAGAGTTTGTACTTTTATAAACAAGTTCCTCGTTGTCTGCTTCATTTGACCATTCTTCAACATATTCAAGTACATGGGTAATTGGGATACTGAAACCAATTCCTCCGTCATCCGTACCGGCAGAATTAATAGCTACAACTTTACCAGTCGTTTGATCAATAAGCGGGCCACCACTGTTCCCGTGTGTGATAGGGGCAGAGATTTGATAAACATTTTCGTACTCGAACTCATCGATTGTAAATGTTCGGTTTGTTCCGGATATGATTCCTAAGCTTACGGAATTTTGAAAACCAAGAGGACTACCAAGTGCAACAATTTCATTACCGATTTCTGCCTCGTATTGTTTATCAATAGCAAATGGAGTTTGACTGGCTAGTTGTGGTACACGTATAACAGCAATATCAATCGAGTCACCCACCCCAACAATCGCTGCTGGATATGTTTGGGCATTTGCCATTTTTACTGTTATAAAATCGGCATCTTTAACCACATGTGCATTGGTAATGATATCTCCTTTGTTGTTATATAAAAAACCAGAACCAGTTTTTTCACTCCAATTTCCTTCTGCTTCAATTTGTACTACATTTTTTTGTGATTCATGAATAATCGTTTTTAAATCTTTTGTGTTCGGTTGATTAGTGATTTTGGCAGCAAGGGTGTTTTTTACTTCTATTGAATTTCCGACCCAATTATTGTGGATCAGGAACATGGCACCAACACCAGTTGTTATAATTAAAGCGGAAAGCAGAACAGGTAAATATATTTGCTTAAATTTCATCTTCTCACTCCGTAGTTTTTCTTCATTAATCAAGAAACCAACTTATCTTTTCTATTTTGACTTTGAGATTCATATTTTCATTGCCAATATCAAAATGCGTATAATCAAATTTACCTTCTTCTTCAGGGTACAATGTCTCTGGATAGACATAAACTTCATTTGAAAGTATTTCATTTTCATCTGGATCTAACAATACATAATCAACAGAAACTGTATGGATAGGAACAGTTGCAACGCTTTTTAAATCACCAGTTACAACAAGGTTTTTTTGTTCATCCTGTAACACTTTAATGTCTAACAGTTCTACAGCGTCATTTTTGTTTATTTCTCTTTCTTCCTCAGCTGCAATGATTGCTTGCTCAATCCTTTGTTGTTGAGCTGTTTCAAATGCAGTTTTCTCTTTTTCTATCGTAGTTTTAAAGCTTTTGAGTTTTTCAGAATTAGGAACATATTCTAATCCATCTTGCACTGTATTACGGGCATCTGTATATTGCTTATTCGATAATTGTTCACTTGCTGTCGAAAACACGTATGCAACAATTTGTTCTCGGATGGAGGAGGCAATTTCTTCTGCATCTTCACTTTGAATTGCTTCTGCCTCCCATAATAGTGTTTTTAACTCATCAATAGGTGGATCACTAGCCAAGCGAACATTAAGTTGTTGTATTTGTGCATCATGGCGTTTTCTATTAATCTCATGCTGGAGAATGGATACTAACTCTCCATCATAATCTTTTAATCGACCCTCAGCCGTACTTATTAACTGTAAAGACTGTTGATACTGATTATCTTCTAACAATTTATCCGCTTGTTTTAACTCGTCTTTAATGGTGATAGCAACCTTCATAAATTTTTCGTTTTCTATTGCAGAAGGAAATTGTTCTTTAAAATCATTTGCGCTTTTAAATGCGAGTAAAGCATCTTCGTACTCACCTAAAAGGGCTTTCTTTTCTCCAATATCGTATTGTTGTTTTGCATTATCCACTTGCTTTTCTAAAAATAAATAATAAGCACCAACACTTATTAGAATAATAATGAATGCAATTAATGGTAAATACCACCAAAACGTGTTTTCTTTGCCCTTAATCATTCGATGATACATGTCTTCCGGGAGCTTTTCTCCACATTGTGTACAGAAAAATTCGTTTTCTTTGACCTTACTGCCACAAAAAGGGCAATGAAACATAAGAACACCTACCTTTCATTAAACACTTATAAATCGCCTTATTCTAAAGAACAGGTATATTCGTAAAAACAAGTCTATCACAATTTTACAGTCCCTGTACGAAGAAAAGAAGTGAAAAATTATTTTGTTTTTGGTAAAATAGAGCAAGATTCTCCATCTATTGGGAAGGATAAGGTTAAGTTAGATTCATCTTTAAAAGTTCTTTGCTGATATATTGAGGAGTATCATGAATAATAGGAGTGAACAAAATGTTTGATGTAGTTTTTTCCATCGTTTCATTACTAATCCTGGTTGTATTTATTGGGTTTAGTATTTTTGATCGAGGTTAAAAGACAGTGGACAAACACTGTCTTTTTACATGAAATGAAAAGCCTTTGTCATACGAAAGCTTATAGAACCGATAGACCTTAACGAGTGAAAGTCCATTCAGAAAAGGGGTATATGACGAACTCCGAACGACCTATTATTTCCTCTTTTGTTACAAAACCTAATCCGTTCCTACTGTCCTTGCTAATTAACCTGTTATCTCCCATAACAAAATAACTATTTCCAGGGACTTCTACCGGACCGAAATCGCCTGTTTGGGATAAGTCTTGACTGTCTAGAAATGTTTGTGTATATCTTTCTCCATTTATATATAGGACTTTATCTTTTACTGTAATGGTTTCGTGAGGTAATGCGATTACTCTTTTTACATAATTTTTTATCGGTCTTTTAATAATAACAATATCTCCACGATTAGGTTCACCGACTAAATAGACAACTTTGTTAAACAGTAGTCTTTCTCCATCTTGAATGGTTGGATCCATACTCTCTCCTTGTACGATGGATGTTGCAAAAACAAAAGAACGTAATAGAGAAGCAGCTATGATTGCGATAGCTATTACTTTGACCCATCCCAATGATTCCTTTTTTTTAACTATCATGAGGGAAACATCCTTTCCTTTTAGTAGTAACAAAAAGGAGTATTTATTCAAAAAAGGCAATTAATATTAATTATTATTATCTTTAAGAATTATATTACTATATCTATTTTACTATTAATGATGGACAATTTGTTAAAGGTTTTTTGTTTTTCTGAATTCTTGAAAGTTTTGTCTAATATTGCGATTCGCTTTACTTCTTTTAAAAGCTTTGGCATAATCATTAGCGTTTATAAGGTAGAAAATTTGACAGAATTTATTTTGTCAGGTCGGTTAAAGATTCTTTACTTATGTCATTAGGAGGTAACCCGGTAATGAAATATACTTCATCTATCTTACTGCAGCGAATAGAATTTTTAAGGAAACAAATGACCGAGGTTGCCTTGGCAAAAGGTTTCACTAGTACAGAGTCGATAGCGCTTAGCCAAGAATTGGACAAGCTATTGAATCATTACCAACAATTAAAGGTTAATGAGAAGAAAAAAGTAATAGGTAAGAGGAGAGGCTAAAATAGCCACCCCTACCAATTATTTTAATAGACCTTCGTTTGTTCTAAGAAATTCCTCAAGACGATCCATTCCATCTTCCAATGTCTTTTGACTGTATGCATAGGAGAGGCGTAAAAAACCTTCACCATAGTTAGAAAATGCATCACCAGGCACCAATGCTAAATTGGCTTCTTCCACCATTTTTAATGCTAAATCAAAGGAAGGAAAATTTGATTTTGAAAAGTCCAGAAAGAAATAGAAGGCACCATCTGGTAATATAACTTCAACTCCCATTTCTTTTAGCCGTTTATTAACATAGTCACGTCTTTGTTTGTACGCTTCCCTCATCATGAGTGGATCTTCCATACCATGTGTGGTTAATGCTTCTAATGCCGCGTGTTGGCTAATTGAAGAAGCACAAGAAACATTATACTGATGAACCTTTAAAATATGATTGGTTAACCATGCAGGTGCCAGCAAGAATCCGATTCTCCACCCAGTCATGGCATGTGACTTAGAAACACCATTTATGATGATTGTCTTGTCCTTTACTTCTTCAAATGTCCCAATCGACACATGTGGTTGATCATAAACCAATTCACTGTAAATTTCATCAGCAAGGATAAACATGTCTTTATCTTTCAGTGTAGTTGCAATATCTGACAACTCACCCTTATCCAATGTGATGCCGGTTGGGTTTGATGGATATGGAAGTATGACACATTTCGTTCGGTCGGATATATGCTCCTCAATCAGTTGACTCGTTAATTTGAAGCTATTATTTCTCGTATCTACAAAAACTGGAACTCCTCCAGCCAATCGAATTAATGGTTCATACCCGGGATAGACTGGTCCTGGAAGAATTACTTCATCCCCAGGATTAATAATTGTACGAAGTGTAATATCAATTGCTTGAGATGCTCCTACGGTGACAATGATTTCTTTTACCGGATCATATGTAAGTTGGTATTTATTTTCAACAAATGATGCAATGGACTCTCTTAATGCTAATATACCAGCATTGTGGGTGTAAGTAGTTTGGTTCGCATCAATTGCATGTTGTGCAGCTTTTTTTATATGCTCAGGTGTGTGAAAGTCGGGCTGTCCAATCGTTAATGAGAGCATATCCTTGTTATTGGCAACCATATTAAAAAATTTACGAATACCAGATATTTCAATATTCTTGACGTTTGTATTAACTAAATGTTCCAAGGGTTAGTCCTCCATTTTCTAAATTTAACAAAATGTTCATACAATTTTGATTACTTTCATTTAAAATAAAGGTATAATGAAAGCGATTAATGATAAGTACGTGAATACTCTATATAAGGAGTGAAATACATTGAGACAAAGGAAAGCTTCTTTTGAAGAGCTAGTTTCAAAAAATAAACAAGAATTAATGAACGATAAGCAAGCGATGAAACAACTTGAAGAACAGCTAGAAAACAAACTCGTTCGGAAAGTCTCTTATTCAAAGCCTTAACATATATCATGATAATACCATAGTGAATTGAGTGGAAACAAAAAATTTAACAATCATTAAATATAGGAACTTGCAAAAAGCGAATTTGCCAAGCTTTCTTAAGAGGACTATCATCATATTTTCAGAGTTGAGTCTGTTGAAAGTATAATAGTTTTCTATTTTGACGATACTTTTCCTAGAAGTGCGTGTTCAAAATTCGATCCGCTTATCATGTAGTAACTTTTTGAACATCCTTTATAAAGCGAAGGAAAGGTTGGAATTAATATGCAAGATGTCCTCTATGATTTCCTATTAGCTATTTCCCCATTCATTAAAAAGGCGCAACTGGTACCGTTGGGAATAACTGATCAGCATCTCTACTTTTTCATTGGTTTAATTGGTGCTATTCTCAGCTATATTCTTCTTCAGCCAGTTATTAGGCTGATTGTAGTGCTGCAGTGGAGTAAGTTACTAACATACTTAATGAGTAGCTTTTTATTCTTAATTATATTAGGGTCAATTTATATTTCTAGGGAAATGTTTATTGTTGGAGATAGTGGCTTAGAACTAATGGGTAACATAGCATTAGGAATAACTTTGTTTGGTGTAGTATTATTAATTACTCATTTAGCACAAAACCTGATTGCTTATGTAAAACAAATAAAATCTTAATTTATCGTAGGAAAAACTACCCCTTTGAAACCAATTGATTCCTATACTCGTATATGAATAGAAGGGGGTAGTTATATGGCTACGATAATATTTTTGTTTTTGTTTTTTGGACTAATCCTATTTCTTTTAAATGTTATAACGAGTATATGGGCTTATAAAGATTCACTTAAAAAAGGAAAAAGTAAGGAGTACGCGATTATCGTCTTAATTGGTACACTTATTTTACCTATACTTGGATTAATTGTATATTTAATCATCCGAAGTGATGAAGGTGCATAAGTCAAAAAAATAACACAGATCTAACTTTAACCAACCTAAATTCAAAACGCATGGATTTCATGATTATCCATGCGTTTTTATTGTTAGTTAACCAGTTGTAATTTCCAACGTAAGCTTTACATTTTCTCCAATGTGACGGAAAAACGTATAGAAATCTATACGTTTTTAATACCGCCATTTTTTCTTTTTGAAGGGTGACCCATTTAGTTGACCTAGTGAAGATGGAGTAAAATAAGAAGGGTATCTTTCTTTTTGATGATGTTGTTTGGTTTCTAAACTCCAATCAAGATAGTTACTTAATATTTTCTTTGCTTGTGACAAGGACATTTGAGGTTTTGGGTTACGATAATTACTATCGACATTCCCAAGATGTTTTAAATCCTTAAAATCCTGTTTCATCGGAGGTATATGAAAAAAGTATTCACCAACTTTCACAAGTACTGTAGAGTGCTGGTGACTTAGCTTGGGGTGATCCGAAAAGTGAAGCCCGACTTTTAGTGCCTGATTGTTTTTTAGCAATTTGTGGATTGTCTGCTTTTTCATGCTATATAAAAAGCGAGGGTTTGGAGCAGTTTTAGCATGACGATTAACAACGAATAATGCTTGTGCTATTTCATTTATATTATCTTTATGCTTTTGATTCACCGGAATCCTCCTTTCTAAGCTACTATATTACTCGTTCGCAAAGTCAACGAATTAAAAATTGTAAAAACTTAGTGCTTCCCAAGCTCCAGCACCTCCCCCCCTCGAGGTCTTAAGTTAATCCTCAACTACTTCGAGGCTCGAATTAAACTTGTTGGGGGTGAGTACTAGGAAATCATTACGGTTCAGTCCATACGTCGCTACCAGGGCGCTCTGAGCTTTTGTTATTTACATCATATCCTTAATGTCATCAACAATTTTCTCAATTTCGTCCATTTTCCTTCCATCATAACGGTTGATTGCATTTCCTTCAGGTGAAACAAGATAAAAGTAAACGGTATGAATCATTTGATCTGAATCAGCTATTTTATCTACTGGTGCTTTGAAGGATTTAACAGCAAACTCTTTCATTTCTTCAAACTCATAACCCGTAAAAAGGTTCCAATTATCAAGTTCTCCACCTCGGTCTAATGCATATTGTTTTAGCATTTCAGGTGTATCGTTGTCAGGGTCAACAGAAAATGATACAAGCTCAACATCTAAGTTTTCTTCTTTAAGCATCTCCTGTAACCGCGCCATATTCGCAGTCATTGGCGGACAAACAGTTTCACAGTTAGTGAAAATCATATCAGCTACCCAAAACTTACCCTCAAGTTCTTCGCTATTCACCATTTCCTCATCTTGATTTATAAATTCAAAAGGTTGTACATCAAAAGAAAATTCACCTTCATACTTCGGTCCACAAGCCGAAAGTATTACGGTAAGTAAGCCTATTATTCCTAGTATCCTCATTATTTCCCTCCATTAACCTCATTCGAGAATTCGACAACTATTTTAGCACTGTTAATCATGAAATACTAGGAAAGACTGAGGAAAGAAGTGACAATTTTACGAACAAGCGATAATGGAAAAATCTACTATTTAACATCTGGTCATCTATTCGTTGCTTAATTGATAAACAGTTATTTCTGGTTTACACAAAAAACGGTAGGGTAAGCGAGTTGTTCCAATTCCTCTACTTACAAACAATTGTAGTGGGTAGCTGCCAATTTCGTAATTTCCTTCCACATATTTCTCTGCAAATGCAGGGGTATAAACATGTCCTACAAATGGGATTTGAATTTGACCACCATGACTATGGCCAGAAAGCTGAATATCAATTGGATAATCTTTAACGATATCTGCATAATCTGGTTCATGGACAAGTAAAATCGTAAATTGTTCTTCTGTGATGCCATTTATGGTTTGTTTTATATCAGGTTTCCCTAACATGACGTCATCTAACCCTGCAATGACAAAGGACTGGTTTTCCTTTTTTATAGTATAATGGCTATTTTGAAGTAAAGTGAAATTAGCTTTATCCATTGCTTCTTTTATTATATCCGTTCCGTATCCACCATGATCATGATTCCCATAAATCCAAAACTTTCCGGAAGGTGCTTTTATGGATGACATTAACTCGATAAGCTTATCGCTCCAAGCATAAATGTTTGGCATATCTACTAAATCACCTGTGAATACAACAATATCAGGATTATTTTCATTAATCGTTGATATCAGGTCTTTAAATTGATCGAGTGTATAATGAAATCCTAAGTGAGTATCACTGAATTGAATAATTTTAAAATCATGGAATGCTTTCGGGATATTTGCTTTTGATATTGTTTCTCTATGAACGGTTAACAAGCTTGGTTCTATCTGTTTTGCATAGTAATATATACCTCCACCAAGACCAAGTGATCCAATGACACTAGAAACTAATTTTTTTAAGAAAGTACGTCGATTCATAGTTAATAACCTTTCAGCATATAATTACTAAATGAATAAATCGTTTTTAGTGTTTAGTTGTTAAATAATGTAAAGGAAAATGGAGAAAAAATGAAAAGTAGAGCCGGCAATAACAAATAGATGCCATACGGCGTGATGATAATAAAACTTTCTCCATACATAAAAGATAGCACCAATTGTGTAACATAAACCCCCAACTATTAAAAAATTAATCCCGTCAGTAGGCAGTGTGTCGGTTAACGGGTTCCATGCAAAAACAATTAACCATCCCATTAATACATAAAAAACCGTTGATAATACTAAAAACTTTTCCACAAAAAATACTTTAAAAATAATCCCTGCCAGAGCAATCCCCCACACGATTCCAAATAGAGTCCAGCCCAATCCACTTCGCAATGGAACTAATAAAATAGGAGTGTAAGTTCCAGCAATAAATAGAAAAATAGAAGAATGATCAAAAATTTGAAAAATATTCTTCCATTTACCTTCAGGAAGTATATGGGAAATCGTCGATGCGAGATACATTACTAGCATCGTTATCCCGAATATTGTTACCGAAACAATTCGCCATCCATTACCATTTATACTTGCAAAGACAACCAATAATACTAGAGCAACTATACTTAAAATTGCTCCAACAGCATGGGTTATCGCATTAACTATTTCTTCTTTTCGAGTAAACGTATGGGTTGTCATGAAAAACCTCTTTTCTATTTACCTTTCCTTTTCATTTAATCTTCTAAGAAAAAGTACTACTATTCCATCATAACAGTTATCGATGTACATCGGTAGCTTGATTTGTAAGTATTGTATTATTTTTTTGATCATTCAACTAGCATGGTTTCGTTTTAATATGTATGATAAAATATTGTTGGGATTTGAATAAGTGAATTACTCCTTCAACTACAGGTAAATGGAGTGAATAAAATGAAAAATGCTGAATCTATGCAATTAATTGATATTACTGCTGAGACGATGATGATTCCATCCGAAAAGGTAGCCCATGTACAAGTAGGTAATCCTTTAGAGCATGCACTATTAGTACTTGTAAAATCTGGTTATTCTGCTGTACCAGTATTAGATGTCTCTTATAAATATAAAGGTACAATTGGTAAAACAATCATTCTCAATAGTGTTTTAGGATTAGAGCGCTTTGAAATGGAAAGACTTTCTAATACAAAGGTTCATGAAGTGATGAACACCCAAACACCTTGTCTAAAAAAGAGTGATGACATATTAACCTGTCTAAAAACTGTTATTGACTATCCTTTTGTTTGTGTTGTGGATGAAGAAGGGTATTTTGATGGAATTCTTACAAGAAGAACAATTTTAAAACAGCTGAACAATTATTTTCACTTAAATAAAAATCAGTTATATCAAGTTGAATAATAGAAGGGCACACTACCAGTGTATGATTATAAATACATGAGAAACGGAGCAGCGAGACAACGAAGAAATGCAAAGCAATTTTTCTCGGACTTTTTGAACATCCTCTTGTAAGTGAGACAGATTTTTTGTAATAAATCTGTCTCACTTGTCATACAGGAATTTTTTTTGGTACAGTATAGAAAATAAATATTGTCAAATTGGAGGAAGTAGAAGTGAAAATGATGGATGCAAACGAGATAATTTCTTTTATCTCAAATAGTACAAAATCAACACCAGTAAAAGTCTATATTAAAGGTAACCAATTAAATCAAATTGATTTTAGTGATAGCATACAGGATTTTGTTGATGAAGAAACTGGAATACTTTTTGGTGAGTGGAAAGATATAAAGGATGCTTTAGCTACATATGAAGCGCAAATAGAGGATTATGTGATTGAAAATGATCGCAGAAACTCTGCCATTCCTTTACTAGATTTAAAGGAAATTAATGCTCGTATCGAGCCTGGAGCAGTAATCCGTGATCAAGTAGAAATTGGTGATGGATGTGTCATCATGATGGGGGCTATGATTAATATTGGCTCTGCAATTGGTGAGGGCACAATGATTGATATGAATGCTACTTTAGGTGGACGTGCAACAGTTGGTAAGAATTGTCATATTGGTGCAGGTGCTGTCCTTGCAGGGGTAATTGAGCCGCCTTCAGCACAGCCGGTAGTCATTGAAGATGGCGTTGTTGTAGGGGCGAATGCGGTTATTCTTGAAGGTGTCAGAGTAGGAGAGGGTGCTGTAGTTGCTGCAGGCGCTATCGTAACAAAGGATGTACCACCAAACACTGTAGTTGCTGGTACTCCAGCCAAAGTAATCAAGGAAATTGACGATCAAACGAAGTCTAAAACTGAAATTATGCATGCCCTAAGAAAGTTAGATGAAGAGTAAAAGTTGATAGGCGTAGAAAAAGCAGGGGATTTTTTCTCCTGCTTTTTTACACGTTTAGAAAGGATAAAATTTTAGCAGAGAAGTAATTCGACGTAGTAAAATGATTTTAAGGAGTAAACAGGGGGAGAAACTATGAATGCAGAAGCACTAATACAGACACGAAGAAACCTTCATCAAATACCTGAATTAGGATTTAACGAATTAAAAACACAACAATACTTGTTAAAAAGCATTGCTGACCTTCCACAAGAGAATTTAACAGTGAAAACTTGGAAGACAGGGATTTTAGTAAAGGTTAATGGTAAAAACCCGTCAAAGACAATCGGATATCGAGCAGATATTGACGGACTGCCAATTACTGAAGAGACGGATTATTCCTTTCAATCCATTCATGAAGGTCAAATGCATGCATGTGGTCATGATTTTCATATGACAATTGCACTAGGTGTTCTTGAGCGGTTGGCAAGATATCCTATCAATGATAATGTCGTCATTATTTTTCAACCTGCAGAAGAGGGGCCGGGTGGTGCATTACCGCTGATTGAATCTAAGTTATTCCAGGAGTGGCGTCCAGATTTAATTTTTGCTTTACATATTGCACCAGAACTTCCAGTTGGTACGGTATCATCGAAAGCCGGACTATTGTTCGCAAACACAAGTGAACTATTTATTGATTTTAGAGGTAAAGGCGGGCATGCAGCATATCCGCATCTGACAAAGGATATGGTTGTTGCAGCAAGTAGTTTTGTGTCGCAACTTCAGCAAATCGTTTCACGGAGAGTCGATCCCCTCGAAAGTGCGGTTATTACGATAGGTAAAATTGAGGGTGGTTTTGTGCAAAACGTTATTGCTGAAAGGGCAAGGCTAGAGGGGACGATACGAACACTTAACCCTATGATTATTGATGAAGTAAAACAAGAAATAGAAACTTTGGCTAAGGGTTATGAGATTAGTAATGACTGCATTATTTCCATTGATTATGGTTCGAATTATTATCAAGTTTTTAATGATGAAACCTATGTAGATTTATTTAAGGAGACTGTCCAACAAACAGGAGTTACTTGGAAGGAAGCTAGAGCAGCAATGACTGGTGAGGATTTTGGTTATATGTTAAAAGAGATTCCAGGTTTTATGTTTTGGTTGGGTGTGGATTCACCATATGGGCTTCATCATAGTAAGCTTCAACCAAAGGAAGAGGCATTATTAACCGGTGTAAATCTAGTTGAGTCGACAATCAGGAATATGTAATTTTTTTAGGCTTTATTACACTGTAGACACAAAATGCGCAACAAAAGGTGAGCTTAGATACGCGCTCCGGATATACACTTCGCTTTCCGCGGGCGGCTGGTGAGCCTCCTCGAGCTTTCGCTCTGCGGGGTCTCACCGATGCCATTCCTCCCGCAGGAGTCTTCGTGTATTTCCTCCGCTGTATAGTGGAAGTTTCTCAACACAACTATAATTTCTTGATAAAACAATTTGTATTAAAGTTCTTTACAACGTTCTGCGCATGCAGTTGCACAATTTTCTCACCTGCTTGAGAAAACAAAGCCAAGCTGTGGAAAAATGCGAGACTCCTGCGGGAAAAGCAACAGGTGAAGACCCCGCAGGAAGCGGTTTTTGCTTCCGAGGAGGCTGAGGCGTTGCCCGTGGAAAGCGAGTGTTTTTCCACAGCGGTGGTTAACCACTCTTATCGTTCGTCAATAAACTTCAAAGTATTGCGCATTAATCGTATAATGCGCATGATTGTTTTGCAATTAGGCTTATTCTAAAAAAGAAACAATCATTTAGACAAAACTCTTGCATACTATAGAAAATTTTTGGGAAGTCTATGAAAGATTTCAATAAAGCAACAATATTCAGGAGGTATGTGAGATATGGCTCGTATTGGAATTGAAGAAACGCTTTCGGATGTAAAAAGTGCACTTCAAGAAAAAGGATATGAAACCATTGACCTTAGACAAGAGGACGATGCAAATAACTGTGACTGCTGTGTCATTTCTGGCCAAGATAAAGACGTCATGGGAATGCAGACAGCAAGTTTCGGTGGCTCTGTAATAAATGCAGACGGTTTATCAGCTAACGAAATTGTTCAACAAGTAGAAAGCAAAATTAGATAGTCAAATCAAAGCGTACTTAAATGTAAAAGACAAAAGGATCTCCATAATTACACTGGAGATCCTTTCTATTATTTTGTTTCTTTGTTAATATTTACTTGATGTGGAAAAGGTATTTCAATTCCTGCTTCATCTAATGCTTCTTTTATTTGTTTTCTCATATCACGTTCAACTCCCCATTGCTCCATATTTTCTGTTTTTCCTAATACACGTAATATCACGTCAGAGGAGCCAAGAGCTTGTACACCTATAACATTTGGACCATCAACAAATCGATGATCATTTTCTTGAAATTCATCACAAACCTTTTGTAAAACAGCCATTGCCTCGTCAATATTATCAGAATAACTAATACCTATATCAACTAAAGCACGCATTGTTCCGCGCGAGTGGTTACTAACACCAGCAATGTCTCTATTTGGAACAAAATTTAGTGTTCCATCAAACCCTCTAATTTTTGTCGTTCGTAATCCTACTTCTTCTACAATTCCACTATATCCACCAGCAGTGACATATTCATCCACCTCAATTTGCTTCTCTAGTAAAATAAAGAACCCGGTGACAATATCACTAACCAATCCTTGAGCACCAAAGCCAATTGCTAGTCCGAGTACTCCTGCCCCAGCTAAGAGAGGTCCAAGAGGTAGTCCAATAATTCCAAACAATGTGACAATAAAAATAAACAGTAGGACATAGGAATAGATGTTTAGTAACAATTTTTCTAACGTTTTAATACGGTTAGCTGAAATATTTTCTCTATTACTGGCTTTCGATAAAGACGTAGTAATTAATTTTTTACCAATTGGTGATACTATCATAAAAGTGATAATTAAAATTGCAATTTTAAACCCTTTTGTAACAAAAAGGTCAAGTAATTCTGCAAAGTTGATATTCAAACCATCTTGAAAGATACTCATATAATTCTCCCTTCTTTTGGGCTGTGTTAAAGTTCGGTATTCATTTCCATTTGGCATTAGTATTCAACAATATACTACATTATCAACACTATCCTTTAACAGAGCCTCCCTTTTGAATCTTAGAATAAGCGAAAATCGAGATTGTAATCAAATGATAAGCTTCCATTCTTCCTGCGAAAAAGGTGAGCGTGAATAAAGTGTTTATATTTAATGGTTTTGGATATAATTTTTAATATAGCTATAGAAAGAGCACATTAATTGACTATAAATGACAATATATTTATAATTTTTAATTGTGAAGAAGGAAACAAAGATTATTTGTTTCTATTATATTTTAAATTATTTTTGGAGGGATTATATATGGCAGAACGTATGGTAGGGAAACAGGCTCCACGCTTTGAAATGGATGCAGTTCTTCCCAATAAAGAGTTTGGAAAAGTGTCTTTAGAAGAAAATATGAAGAATGACAAATGGACAGTGTTGTTCTTTTACCCAATGGATTTCACCTTTGTTTGTCCAACTGAAATCACTGCTCTTTCTGATCGTTATGATGAATTTGAAGATTTAGATGCTGAGGTAATTGGTGTATCTACTGACACGATACATACACACTTAGCATGGATTAATACATCTCGTGATGATAATGGACTAGGAGATTTAGCTTATCCATTAGCAGCTGATACCAATCACCAAATTTCAGCTGATTATGGCGTACTAATTGAAGAAGAAGGGGTTGCACTTCGTGGTTTATTCATTATAAGCCCTGAAGGTGAGCTTCAATACCAAGTTGTAAATCATAACAATATTGGTCGTGATGTTGATGAGACACTACGTGTACTTCAAGCGCTTCAAACTGGTGGTCTTTGCCCAGCAAACTGGAAGCCAGGTCAGGAAACATTATAATCGTTTAGCTATCAATTATAAATTTGTTTAAATAGGGTCTGGCTCAATTTTAGTGGGTTAGGCCCCATGCTTTTCAATAGAAGGGAGGAGCTAAATATGAAACTTAGAGAGCCCATGCCAGAATTATCTGGTGCTACAGAATGGTTGAATGGAGAAGTAAGCAGAGATGATTTAGTTGGAAATAAACCTACATTAATTCATTTTTGGTCAGTTAGCTGTGGATTGTGTAAGGAAGCAATGCCAAATGTTAATGAGTTTCGAGATGAGTACAAGGATGATTTAAATGTTATTGCTGTGCATATGCCACGTTCGGAAAAAGACTTGGATCTTGACCAAGTGAAAGAAATTGCAGCAGAACATGACATTACACAACCAATATTTGTGGATAACAAACACGCATTAACAGATGCTTTTGAAAATCAATATGTTCCTGCTTATTATGTGTTTGATGCAGAAGGTAACCTTAGACACTTCCAAGCAGGTGGTGGAGGCATGAAGATGCTTCGTAAGCGTGTGAATAGAGTACTTGGAAAAAATGAAAAATAAATGTAGTTTTTTTAGTAAATAAGATGTCCATTCTTTAGGCATCTTATTTTTTTTCGTTTTCGTTAAGAATGATTTGTGAAAGTTTTTTAAAAAGTACGAGTTAAAATATTAAAAAATAGTCATAAAATTATAATTTTTTGATAAAATGTTCATTGTTCTATAAATTGTAAAAAAAAATTCAAAAATTGAGTCAAAAAGGTGGAAAAATATTTCGTAACCCGATATATTTATTTATACGCTAAAAAAATTCACCGTGAGGAGGGAGACAGTTTGGAAACATTTAAAAAATTAAAACAATATTACTGGCCTTTTAAAAAGTACTTTTTCTACTCGTTGTTTTTTGTATTATTAGTAACTGGAATAACTGTCTTATATCCAATTATATTACAGCTAACAATTGATGAGGTGGTATTGAAATCTCAGTACTTTTTAATACCTTATCTATCCGTAGGATTTATTTTAATAATGATTGTTAAAGGTATTGCAAACTTTTTACAACAATATTTAGGAGATCTATTCGGGGTTAAGTCTGTTTATACATTGCGAGATGGGCTGTACAAGAAGTTGCAAAGGCTTTCATTCACTTATTATGACAATGCAAGAACAGGGGATTTAATGTCAAGATTGACGATGGATGTAGAAGGTTTTAAATTCTTTTTAGCTGCTGGTTGTAAAGAATTAGTGAAAGTCTCATTATTAATTATTGTAAGTCTTAGTGTCATGTTTTATTATTCTGTTCCATTGGCGTTAGTTACTATGGCGGCAATGCCGTTCTTAGCAGTAGTGGTTTACCGCTTTGACCGTAAAGTTCATCCGGCATTTCGAACGATTCGTAAGTCTTTAGGAAGACTAAATACACGAATTCAGGAAAACGTAAGTGGCATGAATACAGTTAAGTCTTTATCAAAAGAAGATTTTGAGATTGAAAGATTCACAAGTAATAATGTGAATTATCGAGAAGTAAATATTAAGACATCTAATATTTGGGCTAAATACTTTCCATTTATGGAGTTTCTAGGTAACATCTGTATGGTAGCTTTGCTTATATTCGGAGGCTATTTAGTCATTAATGACTCCCTAAGTTTAGGTAAATTAGTAGCGTTCTTTAGTTTGCTGACTTACATCTTAGGACCATTAATGCATCTTGGTTTTATAGTTAACCAATTCTCACAAGCAAAAGCATCTGGAGAAAGACTACTAGAAATTCTAGAGGCTAAGGAAGATATTGAAGAAAAGCCTGGGGCAATTGAACCTGTTACGGTAGAAGGACATGTAACATTTAAAGATGTAACATTTACGTACACACCAGAAGATGATTCTGCTTTAAAAAATATCTCCTTTGATGCACCTCCAGGAAAAACGATTGGTTTAATTGGTGCTACAGGTTCTGGTAAAACAAGTATAACGCAGCTCATGACGCGTTTTTATGAGCCAGAACAAGGCCAAGTACTGATTGATGGTATTCCTGTTAGTAATTATCATTTAAAAACGTTGCGTAAACATATAGGTTTTGTTCTTCAAGAGTCCTTTTTATTTTCTACTACGATTAAAGAAAATATTGCGTATGGAAATCCTTCAGCAAGCATGGACGATATTATTGATGCAGCGAAGCGGGCTCAGGCTCATGAATTTATCATGGAAATGCCTAAAGGATATGATACGATGCTCGGTGAAAGAGGGATGGGCTTATCCGGTGGTCAAAAACAAAGAATTGCTATCGCAAGAGCTATTTTGATAGATCCAAGTATCTTAGTATTGGATGATGCAACATCTGCTGTTGATATGGAAACAGAGTTCAAAATCCAAAAGGCGTTAAAAGAAGTTATGCAAAATAGAACGACATTTATTATTGCTCACCGTATTTCATCATTAAAACATGCTGACGAAATAATTGTACTCGATAATGGTGAAGTTGTTGAACGAGGTACACATGATTATTTACTAAACAACGGAGGACCGTACCAACGAATTTATGATATTCAGTATCAGGATAAACAGGCGATTATGGGCGCTGTGAATTAGGGGGGTACAACAATTGGCTAAGCAACTGAATACGAAGCAAGAAAGTCCACATTTGAAACGGTTTTATTACCCACTAGACCGTGCGGTAGAAAAGCCCTTTAACTGGACACAAATGTTGCGACTTTTAAAATATCTGAAACCATATACCAAAACATTGTTGCCAGGAGCAATGATTGCCATGTTAATCTCAACAATGGTGCGATTAGCTGTTCCAATTCTTATTGGTAGAGTAGCCATTGATGTGGCAATAGCAAATGAAGATGTTACGATGTTAACATACTTGATTATTGGTATATCACTACTGTATTTATTGAGCTATCTTGGTAATATGTATCGAATTAAATGGATTAATATATTGGGTCAAAAGGTTATTTACGATTTACGTGAGACACTATTTTCACATGTTCAGCGCTTGTCACATAACTTTTTTGATAAGCGCTCAGCAGGCTCGATTCTTGTTCGAATCTTAAATGATGTGAACTCATTACAAGAATTGTTTACAAACGGGATTATCAATCTACTTATGGATGTCGTTATGCTACTAGGGATCATTGTTATATTATTTGTTTTGAGTCCTCCATTAGCAATGGCTGTTTTGGTTATATTGCCGATTATGTTTTACATTTCAACTAAACTAAGAAGAAATATTCGTAGGTCTTGGCAGGATGTTCGAATTCAAAAATCTAGACTTAATTCACACTTAAATGAGAGTATGCAAGGAATTAGAATTACACAATCTTTTTCACAAGAGAAAGAAAACACGGAGTATTTCGATGGTGTTAATACGGATAATTTCGAAAAAGAAAGACTAGCAATGAAGAAAAGTGCATACTTTGGACCATTTGTTGAAATGAGTAATGCCATTGGAACAGTTATTTTGATTTCTTATGGTGCACATTTATTACTACTCGGTCCAGAAAATGGCGGGATTCAAATTGGGACATTTGTATCTTTTGCATTTTTCTTAGGTATGTTCTGGGAACCTATTTCACGTCTAGGTCAAATATACAATCAATTACTAGTGGCGATGGCTTCGTCTGAGCGTATTTTTGAATTCCTTGATGAACAACCGAATGTTGAAGAGAAGGATAATGCTAAGGAATTCACTAATATGAAGGGGCATATAGAGTTTGATCGTGTTCAATTTTCATATGATGACGACCGTGTTGCTCTTCATGAAATATCGTTAGAAATGAAACCAGGTGAAACAGTCGCCTTAGTAGGACACACTGGTTCGGGTAAATCTACGATTGCCAATTTAATCAGCAGATTTTATGATCCGACAAAAGGGTCCGTGAAAATTGATGGCAATGATCTTAGAGATATGAAATTAGATAGTTTAAGAAATAATATAAGTGTTGTTTTACAGGATACGTTTATTTTTTCTGGAACAATTATGGAAAATATACGTTTTGGTCGACCAGGTGCAACAGATGAAGAAGTGATGGATGCTGCAAAAGTTGTAGGTGCCCATGACTTTATCACGAAGCTTGCTGATGGATATTATACAGAAGTAGAAGAAAGAGGTAATATTCTATCTGCTGGAGAGAGGCAATTGCTTTCGTTTGCACGTGCATTACTGGCAGATCCTAAAATATTGATTCTTGATGAAGCTACAGCAAGTATTGATACAGAAACAGAAGTGAAAATTCAAAATGCGTTGCAGAAGCTTCTTAAGGGTAGAACAGCTATTATGATTGCACACCGTTTATCAACGATACGAGAATCTGATAATATAATTGTTTTAGAGCATGGAAGAATTTTAGAACAAGGAAATCATGATGAGTTAATGCATCAGAAGGGTGAATATTTTGACTTAGTAAAGTCACAGTTTCAAATGCTTGATGCACTATAGTATAAAACCTTTATCGATATTAATCGATAAAGGTTTTATGTTTTTTTACACTTTCAGAATTTATAAGTTAGAATATCAAAGGATTTTCCTAATAAAGTGTGATAGACTAGTGAAAGCAATACACCTAAACACGGAGGAATAACGATGAAGAGAGAGTTTGCAGTTATTGGACTAGGACGTTTTGGAGGAAGTATTTGTAGAGAATTGAGTAAAGAAGGAATGGAAGTTCTAGCTATTGATACAGAAGAGGATAAAGTAAATGAATTTAAAAATATAGCATCTCATGCAGTTATTGCTGATGCGACGGATGAAAAGGTATTAAAGGAATTAGGAATCAGAAATATTGACCATGTCATTGTTGCAATTGGCGATAATATTCAAGCGAGCATTTTAACTACGTTAATGTTAAAGGAATTAGGAATTAAAACGATTACTGTTAAAGCACAAAATGATTATCATGAAAAGGTTCTTAATAAAATAGGTGCTGATCAAGTAGTTCATCCTGAACGGGATATGGGAAAGCGTATCGCCCATAGTATCATATCGAATAACATATTGGATCACCTTGAGCTTTCTGACGATCATAGTATTGTCGAAGTGAAGGCAGGTACGAAAATGAGTGGAAAATCATTGGTGGATCTAGATATACGGGCACAATTTGGTTGTAACGTTGTAGCGATTAAACAGGCCAATCGTAAAGAGGTTAACGTATCACCGATGGCTACAGAAGTGATCCATGAAGGTGATATCTTAGTAGTCATTGGAGCGGATAAAGATATTTCTAGATTTGAAAAACAACTTGTTGTAGATGATGATTAGACTATCTATCACTTACAAAAGAAAGCTTACTTTTGTTGAGAGAGTTTTGCGTCCAAAAAAGATTAAAAATGAGGCTGTCCCAAAAGCAAAGGGCAGCCTCATTTTTCTTTGTCTAAACTAAACTTCCATTATTATCGGAAGAACCATTGGTTTGCGTTTGGTTTTTTCATATAAGAAAGGAGCAATGGTATCTGTGATTTCATTTTTAATTTCAGACCATTGTGTTGTGCGTCGTTCCATCACTTTGTCTAAGTGAGATGAAACTATTTTTTGCGCTTCATTAATAAGGTCTTCGGACTCTCTCATGTATACAAAACCTCGGGATATGATATCTGGTCCGGAAGCAATTTTAAATTCTTTCATGTTAATACTAACTACGACGATAACTAAACCTTCCTCAGATAAAATTCGTCTATCTCTTAATACGATATTTCCAATGTCACCAATTCCGCTTCCATCAACGTAGACAGAGCCGGATGGTATCTTTCCAGCAATGTTGGCATTATCTTTACCAAGAGCAAGGACATCACCATTGTCCATAATGAAGCAATCACTAGGGTCCATGTCACAAAGCTGTGCTAACTTTGTATGCTCTTTCAACATACGATATTCTCCATGAATTGGCATGAAGAACTTCGGATTAATTAGTCGCAACATTAGCTTTTGCTCTTGTTGACCACCATGGCCAGAAGTATGAATATCATTAAGAGGACCATGAATAACATCTGCACCGGCACGATACAACATATTAATAATTCTACTTACACTAACCGTATTACCAGGGATTGGTGAGGACGAAAATACGACAGTGTCTCCAGGAATAATTTGAATTTGTCTATGTGTGCCGTTGGCTATTCTAGACAATGCTGCCATTGGCTCGCCTTGTGAACCAGTACACAAAATAGTTACTTCCTGAGCAGGGAGTCGATTAATTTGTTGTGCATCAATAAACGTGTCTTTAGGAGCGCGAATGTAGCCTAATTCTTGACCAATTGCAATTGCTGCTTCCATACTTCTACCAAATACGGCTACTTTACGATTGTTTCTAACGGCTCCTTCAACCATTTGTTGTAATCGATGAATATTGGAAGCAAATGTTGCAAAAATTAATCTACCATCAGCTTTTGCAAAAATATCGTTAATACTTTCGCCAACTACTCGTTCTGACATCGTAAATCCAGGAACTTCACTATTTGTACTATCTGATAATAAACAGAGGACACCTTCTTTACCAATCTCAGCCATTTTTGTAAGATTAGCTGGTTCACCAACAGGTGTAAAATCAAATTTGAAATCTCCAGTATGAACAATGTTTCCCGGAGGGGTTTTTACTACGATTCCATAAGAATCAGGGATGCTATGTGTTGTTCTAAAAAATGTTACGGATGTTTTACGAAATTTAATAACATCATCTTCTTGAAAAATATGAAGTTTAGCATTTCGTAAAAGACCATGTTCGTCTAATTTATTTTTTATAAGTCCGATCGCAAGTTTTCCAGCATAAATTGGAACGTTAATCTCCCGTAGAAGGTAAGGAATACCCCCAATGTGATCCTCGTGTCCATGAGTAATAAATAATCCTTTAATTTTATCTTGGTTCTGCACAAGATAGGTATAGTCAGGAATTACATAGTCAATTCCAAGTAATTCATCTTCGGGAAATTTAATGCCCGCATCAATCAGAATAATTTCGTCTTGGAATTGAATAGCATACGTATTTTTACCTATTTCACCTAGACCACCTAGTGCAAAAACAGCAGTTTGGTCATTTTTTACAAATTTCATAGTATTATGCATTCTCCACTACGAAATCTTCAGACTCTTTTTCATATTCAAGATGAGCCTCATCTAGTTGCTGGATGAATTCGATGTTTAAATTGCGATCGGAGAGAAACTTTCGTACTTCTCTTTCAGTTTCAGCTTCTACGTACAAGCTTTTTGTGCGTTCTCTAACAGGAACTTCTAATGTAAGCTCCTGATACAGTACTTTATATATCATAATAACTCTCTCCTTAATAACTAAATTGGTTCGTTTTTGTATTTCATATCATAGCTCCGTGATTATTCCATTCGTATTTGATTTGTATTTTTTATTATCAGATTTGTTTATCGACTCTCATTTTCACACGCACTAGGCACACGTTTACGTCCTAATAATTCTTTCCATCGTTTTTTAAGCTTTTCTTTTAAACGTTTTAACATTATTTACTTGCAGCTCCTTTCTTTATACACAAAGAAAAGCAATAAAAACGTTAACCGATCCAATCCCTCTTAATATATAGTATAGTATGAAATAGTAATTTTGGAAATAGAAACCTATTATTCCTGTGAAAAAAGAAAGAAACTAAAGCTTTCACCGTATTTATGTACTTATATTTTTCCACGTTAAAATTATTCTTATACTAGAATAATTTATACTATTTTGTTCCTTTAGGTGAACCGAAAATTTTATAAAGATAGTTTTAGCAAAACCTCCTGCTTAAAAATTTAAGCAGGAGGTTTTGCTAAAAACGTTGACTTTATCATTTAGCGATCGACAGCTACAGCATTTTCTGGTTCTTCAAAAGGGTTATCTTTATTAATATGATCATAAAACATAATCCCGTTTAAATGGTCAATCTCATGTTGGAACACAATCGCAGCATATCCCTTTAAACGAAGCTTGAGCTCATTTCCTTCTAAATCAGTAGCTTTGACTGTGATTCGATTATAACGAGGAACATACCCTGGTACTTCCCGATCAACAGATAAACAACCTTCTCCTGTAGAAAGGTATGCCTTTTGCACAGAATGACTAACTATTTTTGGGTTAAATAGCCCATAGCTATATAGTTTTTCGTTAAAATCTTCAAAGTGAACTGCAATCATCCGTTTTGAAATGCCAATTTGTGGGGCAGCCAAACCGACTCCGGGTCTGAGGTTATGTTTGGTGGACATCTCCTCATCCTGACTATTTTTTAAATACGTAAGCATCTCTTGTAGTGTCCGATTATCCTCCTCACTAGGAGGTAATGATACATCTTCAGCTATTTTATATAAAATGGGGTTACCTTCGCGAACAATATCATCCATTGTAATCATGGTCTTCACTCCTTGATTTGCTTCATTTGCTGAATAATAGTTTAACATAGAAACAAGCAGAAAAGATACTTCAAATGCTTTAATGTTTTTGAGTCAAAATCAACAATGAAAATGAACACAGCTAACTTTATTAATACGCTTCAAAAAATGTGTAAGTAATGATATTTTTTCATTGATAGCATGAACCAAAAAATATTTCATAGAATAAAAGTAGGAATCATTACATGATATGATATACTATTGAAAAATAACCTTGTGATAACAAGAAGGAACGAAAAGACGTTAGGAGGAATTATTAAGTGCTAGTTAAAAAAATAATCGTTGCTATGACTGTTTTTTTAATTTTTTTAACAGGATGTAACAGTGAATCTATTCCGGAAGAAATGTACGAGCATTTAGAGCAGGCAGTTAGTCTAGAAGAACCTTTTGCTGAAAAACAAGGGTCTTTAGTTGAATTAGAAGATGAGGAAAAAGAAATTTATGATGAAATTATTGAATTAGGTATGGATGATATAGATCGGATTCAGGAATTGTCAACAAGAGCTTTAGAAAATATTGATGAGCGTAAAGAAATTATTGTTACGGAAAAGCAAAGTATTGAGGACGCAAAAGAAGAGTTTGACAAGGTGAACCCATTAATTGAAGAAATAAATGATGAATCAATAAAAACAAAAGCAGTTGAATTAACGGAAGCAATGGAAGAAAGGTACAATGCTTATCTTGATTTAAATGATGCTTATACCAATTCACTTAATGAAGATGAAGCGTTGTATCAGTTGTTACAAAAAGAAGATGTAGAGGAAGAAGAATTGAGAAGCCAAATAGAAGCTGTAAATGAATCCTATGATAAAGTAATTGAAACAAATCAATTATTTAACGAAAAAACAGAAGTATATAATACGTTAAAAAGAGAATTTTATGAACTTGCTGAATTAAATGTTCAATATAGTGAATAATAATATATGAAAGCTTTCGCAACGCATGCGAAAGCTTTTTTCATTGTTTTTTTGCATTAACACGTCATTCTTGTAATGATCCTTTTTTTAAATGGTAACAACATTTGAGGCAATGAAAGGATTGGTACAGGGAAACAACTCAAGTGAAACAGTTTATTATTTTATCCAAAATGCTCCAATAATATTCTGTTTGACGTTATATTTTAAATCGATTACAAATTTTACTTTATTAATAAGTATCAAAGTGTTTGACCAGTATGGACGAATAAGCTAAACTAATAAATGAATAAAAATTGTACCAGTCGTTTTTATACATTCTTATGTAACAGTTTATGAAACTAATTCATACATAGATTAAAAAAAGCCGATTCAGGGTAATGTATGATTAACTAACTTGGTACAGATTTTTTCAAGGAAAGTGTGATGAATTCCGAAGGTAGGTTTATTGTGTTTTATTCGGTTTTATTCATTCATTACTTTTGCCCTAATAAGGGCTTACTGTACTTACTAATGAACGTATATTCTGTTCTTATACTTTCACATTTTTATTGTCTGTTAAAAGTATGAGAAAAAACTTCGACGCTCGTTCATACGAGCCAATTTCGAGTTTTTCTAAGGATTACGTACGGTGATAACCGTGTAAAAATGAACAAGGAATAGAAAGGAAGAGGTGACTAGATTGAAACGTGTGCTTGAAAATGTGGAAAATCAGTTTGAAACGTTTCAGATTTTGGATGAACAAGGCAAAATTGTAAATGAAGATGCAATGCCGGATTTATCAGATGACGAATTAAAAGAAATTATGCATCGAATGGTATATACTCGAATTTTGGATCAACGTTCTATTGCATTAAATCGTCAGGGAAGATTAGGGTTTTATGCACCGACAGCTGGTCAAGAAGCATCTCAATTAGGAACACAATATGCATTAGAAAAAGAGGATTTTATTCTTCCAGGCTATCGTGATGTTCCTCCGATCATATGGCATGGATTACCGTTGTATCAAGCTTTCTTGTTTTCAAGAGGTCATTATCATGGAAATCAAATGCCAGAAGGTGTTAATGCATTAAGCCCTCAGATTATTATTGGTGCACAGTACATCCAAACGGCAGGCGTTGCCCTTGGGATGAAGAAACGTGGGAAAAAGTCTGTTGCATTAACCTATACAGGTGATGGTGGTACATCACAAGGTGATTTTTATGAAGGTATCAACTTTGCAGGTGCATATAGCGCTCCGGCTATTTTTGTTGTGCAAAATAACCGCTTTGCTATTTCGGTGCCGGTAGAGAAACAAACAGCTGCTAAAACGTTAGCCCAAAAGGCTGTTGCGGCTGGAATCGAAGGAATACAAGTGGATGGGATGGACGTATTGGCTGTTTATGCTGCCACAAAAGCAGCAAGAGAACGTGCAGTTAGTGGAGAAGGTCCAACATTGATTGAAACACTTACTTACCGTTATGGTCCACATACAATGGCTGGGGACGATCCGACTCGCTATCGTACGGAAGAATTAGACAATGAATGGGAAAAGAGAGATCCAATCGTTCGCTTCCGTAAATTTTTAGAGAATAAAGGAATCTGGTCAGAAGAAGAAGAAAACAAAATAATTGAGCAAGCAAAAGAAGAAATTAAAGCAGCAATTAAGAAAGCTGATGAGCAACCAAAACAAAAAGTTTCGGATTTAATTTCTAATATGTACGAGGAACTTCCTGCTCATTTACAAGAACAATTGGAAGAATATAAAGCAAAGGAGTCGAAGTAAATCATGGCTCAAATGACAATGATTCAAGCAATTACTGATGCATTACGTACTGAATTAAAAAATGATGAGAATGTGCTAGTCTTCGGCGAGGACGTTGGACAAAATGGTGGGGTTTTCCGTGCAACGGAAGGCTTACAAAAGGAATTTGGTGAAGATCGAGTATTTGATACACCACTAGCCGAATCTGGTATTGGTGGACTTGCTTTTGGTCTATCTATTCAAGGATTTCGACCAGTTCCTGAAATCCAATTCTTTGGTTTTGTATACGAAGCAATGGATGCAATCAATGGTCAAATGGCACGACTTCGTTATCGTTCAGGCGATACACAACATGCTCCAGTAACGATTCGTTCACCATTTGGTGGAGGGGTGCATACGCCAGAGCTTCATGCGGACTCGCTGGAAGGTTTAGTTGCACAGCAACCAGGTTTAAAAGTTGTCATTCCTTCTACACCATACGATGCAAAAGGTTTATTAATTTCAGCGATTCGTGATAATGATCCCGTTGTATATCTAGAGCATATGAAATTATACCGCTCATTCCGTGGCGAGGTTCCGGAAGAAGAATATACGATTGATATTGGAAAAGCGGATGTAAAGCGTGAAGGAAGTGATGTAACACTTGTTGCTTATGGTGCGATGGTACATGCTTGTTTAAAAGCTGCAGAAGAACTAGAAAAAAATGGTGTACAAGCAGAAGTTATTGATTTACGAACAGTTATGCCAATTGATTTGGAAACAATTGTTCAATCGGTTGAAAAAACAAACCGTGTTGTCGTTGTACAAGAAGCACAACGTCAAGCAGGTTTGGCATCCTACATTGTTTCACAAATCCAAGAAAGAGCAATTCTACATTTAGAAGCGCCAATTTTAACTGTTGCAGCACCAGATACGGTTTACGCATTTACACAAGCTGAGGAAGTTTGGTTGCCAAATTATAATGACATCATTGAAAAAGTAGACAAAGTAATTAATTTTTAATGGAAGCTATGATTGGAGGTAATGAGAAATGGCTTTTGAATTTAAGCTCCCAGATATTGGCGAAGGAATCCACGAGGGTGAGATTGTCAAATGGTTTATAAAGCCTGGAGATGAAATAAAAGAAGATGACGTTTTGTGTGAGGTGCAAAACGACAAGGCCGTTGTTGAAATCCCTTCACCTGTTGAAGGAACGGTAAAGGAAATACATTTCGAAGAGGGTTCTGTTGCTACTGTTGGAGAAACGATTATTTCTATAGATGCTGAAGGATATGAAGATGCTGGTGGAGATGATGATGCAAAAGAAGAACCAAAGCAAGAGGAAAAGCCAGCAGAAGAAGAAGAAGCTAAACCTGCTGATACTTCTAAGCAAGAAGCACCACAGGAAGACAAGGATTCTAACAAACGTGTGATTGCTATGCCTTCTGTTAGAAAGTATGCAAGAGATAAAGGTGTAAGCATTAGTGAAGTACAAGGATCAGGAAAAAATGGAAGAATTTTAAAAGAAGATGTTGATCAATTCTTGGATGGTGGCCAAGCAACAGCAGAGCAACCTTCTGAATCGAAAGAGCAAGAAGAAAGTGCTCCAGCGGCTGCTGAAAAACAACCTATTCCAGAAGGTCAATATCCAGAAACTCGTGAAAAAATGAGTGGAATCCGTAAAGCTATTGCAAAAGCAATGGTTAACTCTAAAACAAAAGCACCTCATGTTACGTTGCATGATGATGTTGATGTTACTGAACTTGTAGCACACAGAAAGAAATTTAAGCCTGTTGCTGCTGAACAAGACATCAAATTAACTTACTTGCCATATGTGGTAAAAGCGTTGGTATCAGCATTGAGAAATTATCCAATTTTGAATGCGTCAATTGATGATGAGACAGATGAAATCGTTCATAAGCATTACTTTAATATTGGTATTGCTGCAGATACTGAAAAAGGCTTACTTGTACCGGTAGTGAAAAATGCAGACGCTAAGTCCATTTTTGCTATTTCGCAGGAGATTAATGAGCTTGCAGTAAAAGCAAGAGATGGAAAACTTGCTCCGGATGAGATGAAAGGTGCATCTAGCACAATTTCTAATATCGGATCTGCAGGTGGACAATGGTTTACTCCAGTAATTAACTACCCAGAAGCAGCTATCTTAGGAATTGGTCGTATTGGTGAGAAGCCAGTTGTTCGTGATGGTGAAATAGTTGTAGCTCCAGTATTGTCATTGTCACTAAGCTTTGACCATCGTATTGTTGATGGTGCTACAGCACAATTAGCTTTAAATCAAATTAAGAGATTGTTAAACGATCCACAATTAATAATGATGGAGGCGTAAGATTATGGTAGTAGGAGATTTTCCGATAGAGTTAGACACACTTGTAGTGGGGGCTGGACCAGGAGGATATGTAGCAGCTATCCGAGCAGCTCAGACTGGTCAAAAGGTTACAATTGTAGATAAAGGTACACTCGGTGGTGTATGTTTAAACGTAGGTTGTATCCCTTCAAAGGCATTAATTGAAGCAGGACACCGTGTAGAAAAAGCTCATGGTTCAGATGATATGGGAATTAAATCCGAAAATGTTACAATTGATTTTTCCAAAGTTCAAGAATGGAAAGCTAGTGTAGTTAATAAACTTACTGGTGGAGTTGAAGGACTATTAAAGGGCAACAAAGTTGATATTGTTAGTGGAGAAGTTTACTTTGTTGATAAAAATACTGTTCGAGTAATGGACGATAAGAGTTCACAAACATATACGTTCAAGAACTGTATTATTGCAACTGGGTCTAGTCCAATTGAAATTCCGACATTTAAATACTCTGATCGTGTTTTAGATTCAACAGGAGCACTTAACCTTGATGAAATTCCTGAAAAAATGGTTGTAATCGGTGGGGGCTATATTGGTACTGAGTTAGGTACCGCATATGCTAACTTCGGTACAAAAGTAACAATTCTTGAAGGTGCTAAAGACATTCTTGGTGGATTTGAAAAACAAATGACTGCTTTAGTAAAACGTAACTTAAAGAAAAAAGGTGTCGACGTAGTAACAAATGCAATGGCTAAAGGTGTAGAAGAATCAAAAGACGGTGTTACAGTTACATATGAAGCAAAAGGGAAAGAAGAAAAAGTTGATGCTGATTATGTTCTTGTAACAGTTGGTCGTCGTCCAAACACAGAGGAAATTGGTTTGGAGCAAGTTGGTGTGGAACTGGATGAAAAAGGACTAGTTAAGATTGACAATCAGTGTCGCACAAATGTTGAAAATATTTATGCCATTGGTGATATCGTAGATGGACCACCACTTGCGCACAAAGCATCTTATGAGGGCAAAGTTGCTGCTGAGGCTATTGCTGGAGAAAATGCTGAAATTGATTATCATGCAATACCAGCAGTTGTATTCTCTGAGCCTGAATTAGCTACAGTTGGTTATTCAGAGCAAGAAGCAAAAGATGAGGGATTTGAAGTAACAGCTTCTAAGTTTCCATTTGCCGCAAATGGTCGTGCGCTGTCCTTAAATGCTAGTGATGGGTTCTTAAAGCTTGTAACCCGTAAAGAGGACGGACTCGTCATTGGTGCTCAAGTTGCAGGTCCAAACGCAAGTGATATGATTGCAGAACTGGGCTTAGCGATTGAAGCTGGAATGACAGCTGAAGATTTAGCACTTACTATACATGCTCACCCAACTCTTGGTGAGATTACGATGGAAGCTGCAGAAGTAGCGATTGGTTCTCCAATTCATATCGTAAAATAAGAAGATAAAAGGATCAGTGCTTCTAGTGATAATAGAAGCGCTGATCCTTTTTTAAATCCATTCTATTCTGTTCGTCTGCAAAGGGATAATTAATAGCCGATTTTAAGTTTGATAACACTTCAGCTGAAGAAGCCTTGCCAGTAACCTTTGCCACAGTTTCTCCATTTTTTGTAATAATTAAAGTTGGGAAATTTTTAATATGGTGTACATTTGAAATATTTGTTTCTGATTGAGTTAATTGAAAGTCGTCCATACTTGAGGCAAGATTTGTTTTAAAATCAAGAATTGCTTGTAAATATGCGTCCTCTGCTACTGAATTGATTTTTTCTGCATAGAAATAAATATGGTAATTGTTAGATTTTAAGGATATGACGTTTATTTTCTTTTGACTATCACAACCAGAGATAGGAAACAAAATGATAAAGCAAATTAAAAAATGTTTAATGATTATCATTCACCTTCTTTATAAGATGATTATTTTTATTCTAACAGAGAAAAAAATGTGGAGGGATGATGTAATGGAATTGTTAGGAAAATGAAAAAATAGGTATTGTTTTTAAAATAATTGAGAAAATATTTCCGCTTCCTATCATAAAATCAATTATAATAGAATTATCATTTACATCAGGGGGATTGCTATGAGGTATTTTTCAGTTTTATTTGTTGTTTTATTATTTGTTGTAGGCTGTACGGATACGAATTCTACACAAGGTGATGGATCTCAAGATGAACAGCCTGTTATAGAAAAACCATCTCCAAAAGAAGAACAGACTGATCAGAAAGAAGTTAAGGATGAAGAAATTGATCAAAACGATGCTGTGTTAGAGGATGATACAGATTCAGAGCAGGGTGAAGTTGTAGAGGAATATGTTCCAAAATATGAGATTACTTCAAATTGGAGTGTTCGTCCGATTTCTGAGGATGATAATGATCAGGTAGTTTTATTAACCATTGATGATGCCCCAGATAAGTATTCCTTGGAGATGGCACAAACGTTGAAAGATTTAGATGCAAAAGCAATCTTTTTTGTAAATGGTCATTTTTTAGATACGGAAGAAGAGCAGAAGGTGTTAAAACAGATATATGATATGGGATTTCCTATTGGTAATCATACGTATAACCATGCATCCCTTCCAGATATTTCGGAAAGTGAGCAAAAAGATGAAATCATACAATTGAGTGATTTGGTGGAAGAAATAACTGGGGAAAGACCGAAATATTTTCGAGCGCCATTTGGTTTGAATACGGATTATTCCAATCAAATCGTTGAAGAAGAAGGTATGGTAGTTATGAATTGGTCATATGGGTATGACTGGGAACAAGAATATAGGACAGCAGAAGCGATTGCTGATATTATGGTTAATACGGAATTATTAAGTAACGGATCAAATTTATTGATGCACGATAGAGAATGGACTGCGAAAGGGTTAGCTGATATTGTAACTGGTCTTCGCGACAAAGGTTATGAAATTGTTAATCCGGAATGGATCGTTCCATCGGAATAGGAGCCATAAATCGTTCCGGTAAAATATTTTAAGAAAATGTTAAATAACTTGCTGTAATGCAACAGGAATAGCACCACACAAAGAAACGCTTGGAGTTAAGTCCAAGCGTTTTTGCAATTTAGAAAATAGCCTATTTAAAAAATTCCAAACTTCAAATTGCTAATTTCTATTGAAAAGGTCGGTGCTCTTTGATTACATTAATATTGTTTAACGTTTCATCTTCTAGTCCTTGTACTGGTAAACCAGCGTCAAGGTTCTCGTGAATGTAATCTATATTGTCATTTGTAATTATTTCTCCTGGAATAAAAATTGGGATACCGGGTGGATATACCATAATGGATTCCGCGCTTATTCTACCTACTGCATCCTTTAATAGTATTGTTTCTGTTTCTGCATAAAAGGCAGCTCGAGGTGTTAAAGCAAGGACGGGAATATCTGGTATTCTTACATGAATCTTCTGCTCCGTGGCAGTTATTGATTTATCATTGGCAAGTTGTTGAAGGGCTTTTACTAATAAGTCCGTTTCTTTTTCCGTATCTCCAGGTGTAATAATACATAAAATATTGTATAAATCGGATAGTTCAACTTCAATATTATATTTTTCTCGAAGCCACACTTCTACATCATAGCCAGTAATTCCTAAATCTTTAACTGAAATGATAAGCTTCGTAGGATCGTAGCTAAAAGTTGCTTCACTTCCTATGATTTCTTTTCCAATACATTTTATGTTCGGAATACGATTTACTGCCTCCCTTGTTTCCTCTGCTAACTTTAATGTTCGATTAAGTAATTCCTTGCCATTCATTGCCAGCTGTTTTCGAGCTACATCAAGTGATGCTAAAAGAATATAGGACGTTGAAGTGGTTGTAAGCATCGATAAAACACTTTGTACTCGTTCATGGGACACTAATCCCTCTTTTAAATTCAAAATTGAGCTTTGAGTCATGGAACCACCTAATTTATGGACGCTTGTTGCAGCTAAATCAGCGCCAGCCTGCATTGCAGATAATGGTAATTCATCATGAAAATGGATGTGAACGCCATGTGCCTCATCGACAAGAACTGGTACATCATAAGAATGAGAAATCTCCACTATTTTTGTTAAATCAGCTGCTATTCCAAAATAAGTAGGGTTAATAACTAATACTCCTTTAGCGTCTGGATGAGCATTTAATGCTTTATTTACAGCATCTGGAGTAATTCCATGTGAAATACCCAAAACATTATCAACTTCAGGATGTATGAAAATAGGTGTTGCTCCAGAAAAAATAATAGCTGTTGTAACAGATTTATGAATATTTCTTGGTACAATAATTTTATCTCCAGGTCCGCATACACTAAGTACCATTGTCATAATAGCCCCACTAGTTCCTTGTACGGAAAAAAAAGTGTAATCGGCACCAAAGGCATTGGCAGCTAAATCCTGTGCTTGTTTAATCATTCCACGCGGGTGATGGAGATCATCTAAAGGTCCAATATTGATTAAGTCAATTGATAAGGCGTTATCACCAATGAATTGACGAAAAGTTGGATCCATTCCAACTCCTTTTTTATGGCCGGGTATGTGAAATTGTATCGGTTTGCTTTTTGTATGCTCGAGTAAGCCAGTAAATAGTGGCGTTTCATTTTGAGATACCATATATTCCTACACCTCTTAATTTAAGTACTGAAATCAAAATTATAGCAAATCATTACATCAATAGCTAGTTTTAGCCAAAATTGTCAGAATCATGATAAGCTAGTAAAAGAAAAAATACATAGGCTAAAAATAGGGCATACGGCTTAATACAGAGACAAGGAGGACGTAAGCATGAATTATAGTTACCCTATTGATGAAACGTGGTCAAAACAGGAAATCATTGATGTAGTCAATTTTTTTTCCATGGTCGAAAAGGCATATGAGGCTGGTGTGAACAAAGATGATTTGTTACTCTCTTACACGAGGTTTAAACAAATCGTTCCTTCCAAAAGCGAAGAAAAGCAGTTATGTGGAAAATTCGAAAAAGAATCGGGATATTCTTGTTACCGGACAGTTAAAAAAGCTAAAGAAGTGGACCAGCCAAAGGTTAGAATGTAGTTTTATTAAGGAAATGAAAAAAGGAGAGCAGGGAACCGTAATTCTGCTCTCCTTTTATTATTCTAATTATCGTTTGCATTTAAAGCCAACTGATAATAAGGAATTAGCTGGTCAATTGTTTCTTTTGTAAAAGATAAGAAAGCTTGTCCATCTTCAAGCATACTATCTGAGGCAGCAACATGTTTACCAACTAAGAATTCAGCTTTTTTTACATCACGAAAACGCTCTATATTGGTTTGGGATAATTCTGTAATTGGAATAGAATCTTTCTTTGTGTGGTCAAGTGAAACGACAAAATCCTCTGGTAATTTTTTTAATGCTTCATATTCTTCTAATAATTGCTTGGCAATTACTGACTTGTTAGGAAGTTCATAAATTAATGCAAGCCAAATAAATACGTGGTCATCAAACAGACCAACTTGAAAATGGGGATGTTTTTTATAGCCACGCTTGTTATTGGCTATAGCAAGCCAAGTATCTTTTGGAGGGTTCACTGAGCGTCTTGCATGCTTTGCTATATGTAAATACATTTCGTTTCCTAACTTCATGGATAAATACTCTGCTAGATCAGTACCAATATCTTGGAATTTTGGTTGAATTCTTTCGCGTATCGCTTCCATCCTTTCATCAAGACCATCTATCATAAAAGTTTCAAAATCTTGTTTAGTAAAGCCGTCAAACGCCATTTGAAATAATCACACCTTTCATTCCTATATACAACGATTTTTTCTTATTTTATCACAAGACATTAGGAATTAAAAAAGATGCAGCTATCCCAAAATGATATGTTTGCAAACACTCTTTAGAGAAACTATGTGCATATTATATATTTTTTTGTTAAGATGTATGAAAACTAACCATTTGGAGGATAAGGTATGAATGAGCAGGAGAGAAAAAGGGTTTACGAACAAGCTAAAGATTGGATTTTAGATGCTGGTGCACATATAAGAAATGTTATTGATGAGCCCTTATACATAGATACCAAATCAAACCCTAATGATTTAGTCACTCAAATGGATCGCGACACGGAAAGGTTTTTTGCCGATAAGATTAACCAGCATTATCCGGAGCATCATCTATTTAGTGAAGAAGGATTTGGTGAAGAATTAGATTCATTACAAGGAACTGTGTGGATAGTAGATCCAATAGATGGAACGATGAATTTTGTCCATCAAAAAAAGCATTTTGCTATTTCTATTGGAATTTATTTCGATGGAGTAGGAGAAATTGGTCTCATCTATAATGTAATGGAAGATGAGCTTTATCACGCAATAAGAGGAAAAGGCGCATATAAAAATGATAAAAAGTTACCTCAGTTGGAACCAGAACTAAGTTTAGAGAAGTCCATTTTAATTCTTAATGGTTTTTGGGCTTGTGAAAACAACAGGATAAATGAAAGAAAAGTACAAGCATTAATTAAGAAAGTAAGGGGAACAAGGTCTTATGGATCTGCTGCACTTGAATTTGCCTATGTAGCTGAAGGAATAGCAGATGCCTACTTAACGATGAAACTAGCTCCTTGGGATTATGCTGCTGGAGTTATTTTGGTAGAAGAGGTAGGAGGAATTACAACACAAGCAAATGGAAAAACGTTAGATTTACTTAGCAATTCTACTATCCTTAGCTGTAATCAAACAATTCAAGAACAATTAGTAAATGATTACATTGAACTGAAAGAATAATTTTTTCCAAATACGATCAAGCGTTCATAATAAAACGGTCTGATTAGCAGACCGTTTTATTATGACATGTTGCTTTCTCCGTGCCTGGCTTGTTTTCTTTTCAAAGATAAGCCAACACCCATTATTAAAAATCCGATTACGATAAACAGAAAAGCTAACCACCCATTTCGATAAGCAATAGAGATACCGACGGATGAGAAGGAAGCGATGACTAAAAATGCTAAGATTAACTTGGAAAATTGAATGGATTGCATTGGTTTCACCTCATTAATAGTATGCTTGTTTTGATAAACATTGTAAAGGAAAACTAACATGTTTATTATGGCCAATTACGCTAGCAACCAGATAAAACATTTAGTATGATAGGTAAGGATGGTAGAAAGTATAAGAAATCTTCGACAGTTTTTTTAAAAATGAGACGAAAGTCAAGTTTTTCTATGCACGATTAGAAATGATAAGGTTGTAAAATAAAACTAAAGCTTTACCATTTGGACTTACACTCCAGAGCTTAAGTTTTGCTAATGTAGGGGGGATACAGATGGAGAATCAAGGTGTTATGAATGTTCCTGGCGATCTTTGGCCTGTTGCTAATTATTTTATGCAAGACCTTGGAACTACAGTCGATTTTAATAACCCAGACGATGTTGCAATCCTGACAAAAGGATTTTTTTACTTATATTTGACCATTGTCTTTTTTACAATATTGGCTTACAAGTTTGGTTTTGCAAAAAAACTTCCGCCACTAAAGTCAACCATTGTTTATATAGTGTTAATCATTGGAACCTTTTTCCTTACACTTATATTCGGATTGAACCTTCCTGTGGCTGAAAGCCTAATAGTAATTGCAGCTATATTAGGTATATATCGTTTAAGACTGCATCGAGAACGAAAAATGAAAAATAGTGAATCTGTTTAATGAAAAGAGGCTGTCCCGAAAGCAAAGGGTCAGCCTCTTTTCATCTATATTAAATTATCATTCTTTTTTTCCTCTTTATAAAGCTTGAAATTACCTGTTGCTATTCGCTTTTTTGTATTTTCACCAATACGTTCGTCACAAGTAGGACACAGGTACATATGAATTCTTCTGTTTCTTAATCGCTTTGCTTGTAAAGAGTCGCTGTCTATCTTTTCTATGCTATCACAAATCGTACATTTTACTCGCATTTTTTCACCTCTTAATTAGAGCTATCTAGTTCATTCTATCACATATTTTACTTGCCATTAAGAGGTAGAAATATAAATACCAGTTTAATTAAAAAATATATCGGGTACTGTTTTTATAACATAGCATAGAGGAGGTTGCTATTATGAAAAAACGTGTTCTTTATTCAGCAATCGGTGTAATAAGTGCTGGCACGATTACCTTGCTATTATCTGTAAAAGGAAAGAGAGAAGAACTCTTACACAAGATAGACAGCTTTAAAGAAAAAGTGAACAAAGCAGACTCCCGATTACCAATTGAAGAAGCTGGAATTCCAGAAAAGGACAGCCTAGAAAATGCCAGGATGGTAGCAGAGGGTTCACAATTTGGAGTAAGATACTACCAGCGAGAAAAAAATAAGTAAAATATAATGAAGCTGTCTCAAAAGACATAGGCTCTCTTAACTACGAGATGTGAAAGACAGAACCTTATGAGACAGCTCCATTTCTATTGATTGAGTTTATGTTTGGATTGTTCATCTTGAATTTCGTCTAATTGTTCTTCTTCTTGTTCAGAAACTGAACCTTTGTTTTGATCTTCATCTGTTGGTGGGTTTTCATCTAATGGCAATTCAGGCATATATCTACCTACAATCTCTGATAATTCATAAACAAATCCCTGAATTGGTTGTCCTTGTTGAATTTTGTTTGCAATATCTCTAATTCGTTCTGCGCCATCGGCATCAGCAACTACAATTGCCGTTTTACCATAAGGGTCTTCATGTAGTGCTTCTGTTACTGCATACTTTATCGTACCAACTCTAGACCTATCAAGTTCTTTGTCAACATCAATTCCAACAACAGCATATGGCCCAGCAACTACTGAATTTGCTCCATTCACATTTGGCACTTCACTCGCAAGATTTGCTAAATGTTTTGCAATTTCTTGATTTGAGTATTCTTTTCGTTCAACAGGATCGGAATTCTTAACATGGATAAGTTCTTCGCGATCTTCCTGTCCTATTTCGTTTTCTTCTTGTTGACAAGCAACTAAGACTAGGGATAAGCACATAATTGAAAACAGAGAATGTTTAAACAATGAACACTCCTCCTTTTATACTTTCTGGTCAAGTCCGTATATGTTTACGAGGTTATTTTTCGTTGATTAAAGAAACTTTATACATTGAATCAGTGATAATAAGAAAATTGGGCAGCATCAAGTCTTTGTTCAGTGTTAATATTTAAGCTTCTTGGATATAGGATGAAAAAAAAGACCAACACATGATTGTGTTAGTCTTTTGAATAGTGGGGATCTTTATTCAATAATTATTTTCTTGATCCCTTTAATTGGTGCGTTTTTGTTAGAGCCATCTCCGAAATATAGATGAACTGGGCCGTCCTCTTTTAAAGGTTTGCCTTCCTTAGCAAACATTAGAAAACAGTTTTGTAATTGATCTAGCGTAATTGTATGGCCTTCCTCATTACTAGTTTGTAAACGTGCATGTTGAGCTTCCGTGCTGATTTCTGCCGTTTTTAAAAAATCTTTAATTGGCATTACATATGTATTTGTTAATATTTTTTCTCTTTCAAACTTTGCTATACTTTTATTAACAGGAGGTTTGATAAATGTTTCCCTGTCAAACTGTTCAACCGAGTTATACTGACTGTTTACTTTTTGATCGTCAAATGCATCATCAAATAATATTTTTCTGTCATCAAATATCCATACCGTAGGATCTAATGTAATCGAATAGGATACATTACCAGTTAACTGAACAATCATTGTTTACCATCCTTTTTAAAAAATCAATTCTTACCTAGAATAGCAGACCTTATTAATTTTTTCAGCATTTTTACTATAATAAACTAGATGAATTCATATTTAATTATATTTTATCCAATGTATTATGGTTTCTTACCTTGCATTTTTTAGCTATAAACGCTAATATAAATACAGAAAGTAGTTTTAACGGAGGGGATTATTTTGATACCTGATGTGGCTGTGAATAATCAAGAAAAGGCCTATGCCCTTCTAAAGGCTGATGCAGATAAAATCTTAAAACTTATCAAAGTTCAAATGGACAACTTAACGATGCCTCAATGCCCTTTATATGAAGAGGTTTTAGATACACAAATGTTTGGATTATCAAGAGAAATCGATTTTGCCGTACGTCTTAATCTTGTATCTGAGCAGGCTGGGAAACAACTTTTAGAGAACCTTGAGAGACAACTTAACGTGTTACATGAAGCTTCTCAACAGTCATCTTAAACTGTCTCCATTTCATTAAAGCCTTTGCCAGTTGGCAAGGTTTTTTTATTACTTCCATACTAATGGGAAGGAAGACCTCGGTAATAAGTGTTAGAAAAAACGGTGGTTTGATGGAGCGATTTATCAATATGGAAAATAGATACCAGTTACTTTCAACTAAAATACATAATAAGGAGTAATAAAATGAAACAAAAATGGAAATCGTTTGATTTTACCCTGGCTATTATTCCGTTACTCCTTCCTGCCTTTGGTATTGTTATGATTTATAGTGCGAGCATGGTGGTGGCTGTTGTTACCTATGATGTTCCAAGCAACTATTTTATGATGAAACAATTACAATGGTATATTTTGGGATTATTAGGCTTCTTTTTTTGTAGCTTCTTTTCTTATCATAGATATCAGGACATAATGAAATTCATCATTTTCAGTATGATCATCCTATTACTTCTTGTTCTTTTAGTTGGAGAGGAAGTAAATAATGCCCAATCATGGATTAAAGTTGGACCTTTTCGTTTTCAACCAGCCGAGTTTGTTAAATTAGGTTTAATTTTGTATTTGGCATCCATCTATTCCAAAAAACAAAGTTATATCTTTGACTTTACCAAAGCCGTGCTACCTCCTTTGATTTTAACAGGATTATTATTAGCTTTAATCGTGTTACAGCCAGATTTAGGTACAGCTGCAATCATTTTTCTTATCGCTTGTTCTGTCATATTTAGCTCAGGAATTAAGTTCCGCCACCTTTCTTTCTTGGTCATGACGGGAATGTTATTAATTATTCTGGTTGCAACTCAAATGATTACGGATGAACGTTTGGAAAGATTCACAGGTGCATATCAACCATTTGAAGACCCGGAAGATAGTGGTTATCATCTTATTCAGTCTTATTTAGCAATAGGCACAGGGGGATGGACAGGGCAAGGTCTAGGACAAGGTGTACAAAAATTAGGATATTTAACAGAGCCTCATACCGACTTTATTATGGCAGTAATTGCAGAGGAACTAGGATTTATTGGCGTTTTTATAGTAATAGGATTTCTTGCTATTATTGTTCTTAGAGGACTATATATTTCAAATCGGTGTAAAGATAGTTTTGGTTCCTTATTAGCCATTGGTATTTCTTCTATGGTAGGCATACAGGTTTTTATTAATTTAGGAGCAATTAGCGGCATTCTACCAATTACGGGAGTACCATTGCCTTTTATTAGCTATGGAGGTTCCTCTTTATTTATTCTCATGTTATCGATGGGAATTTTAAACAATATTGCTAGAAAAGTAAAAGTTAACGAATTAAGGAGATTTGAAAAAGAACGTCCAGATGACGAAATAGTGGATGATATTGCGGGAATGAGAAATAGGAAGTCTTGGTCTAATTAAAATAGCTGACTCGATTGTAAGGAAATGGTGGTCCTTACTCTCGAATCAGCTATTTTTACTTTGTAAAACTTACCAAAGTAGTTCAACTTTTCTTTCTCTCAAAGGCCGCACTTCTTGAACAAAGAAGTATAAAATAACATAGTAAGCCAAAATAGACGGTAATCACTAGTGCGTGAAACAGGGCAATCACTAAATTAACGAATGTAAAGATAATTAATGCTCCGAAGATAACCTGTGCAACCATTAAAGTCGTTGCTGTTCCCCAACCCAAGTACATCACACGGCTGTTCGGATAATCTTTACGAATTTTAAAAAACAAATAGACTGTCCATATGAAGGCGATACCTGCTGCAAAGCGATGGCCCATTTGTACCCACTGACCTAAGTGCATATCAAAAGAAAAGGGGGTATTATTATCACAAAAAGGCCAACTTCCACATGCTAAACTAGAATCGATGTGTCTTACGAGGGCCCCTGTATAAACAACAAATAAGATGTAAACAGTTAAACTGTATAAATGTTTCCGCAACCCTTTATCAATGACTAAAGAGTCAGCATCAAATTTATGGTCAACCTCGTAAATTAATAGCGTGAGTAAAAATACTGCAGCATATGATATTAACGAAATTCCAAAGTGTAAAGCTAGAACGAAATCTGATTGTGACCACAAAACTGCTGCAGCACCAATCAATCCTTGTAATACAAGAAAGAAGATTGAAATAAAAGATAAAAATTTTGCTTCGCGAATATGTCCAATATACTTCCATGAAAGAATGGATAGAACGAGAACGACAATACCTGCAATTCCAGAAACCAAACGATGGCTTAATTCAATAATTAATTGTGATGATAAAGCACCTTCACAAAATGGCCAATTTGCACCACAACCCATGCCTGAGTCTGTTTTGGTTACTAATGCTCCACCAATTAATACGAAAACCATACAAACTGTTGCGATAATAGACAATCTTTTTAAAAATTTTATCATTTTGCCACCTCAAGCTTAAGTGGATCTTAAATCTAGATGATCATTGTTTGTTAACAATATTATTCAAATATCAAAATTTAGATCGCTATGAATTAGGTTAAATAAATGTGCCAAGAGATATACTATCACGTTTACTAACTATTTTCACTAAAAAATATAAAAAGGGTTGCATTGTCGACCTTTGTTTGCTAGAAATAAATAAGGGGCTTTCGAAACTGTTCTCCCCCAGAAAAGTTACGATGAAACGAGTTAAATAGTGTTTACTCATCTTATCATAAAGGCTTTTAAGCCTTTTATTTTAATTTATGAACACGTTTCACAAAATTGTCACAATATGTAATAAATTGAGTAGTAAAATAGATTGAAATGTAAATCCATGATACAATATTGCTGACAATTGCGCCTATAACTTTTGGGAAAAATAGGTTATAAACATGATAATTTGGAAATCCTATTTTTAAAGAACATGAATCAATCCTACAAATAATAACAACTTTAGTTATGGGGGAAGAGGAAGGGGGGTAAAAATCAAGATGGACAAGGTGGAAACAACATCAACACAAATTATTGGAAATGCTGATAGTAATAGTCGTGTAACGTTATGGTCAGATCTTAAGGCACTTTTAAAAATCGGAATCATTAATTCGAACGTATTAACCGCTTTTGCTGGTTTTTGGCTTGCACTTTACTTTACAGGTGCTTCTCTTACCAGCCATATTGATACCTTTTTTATCACGATGACAGGTACAGCATTTGTCATTGCTGGTGGATGTGTTCTTAATAATTATTATGATCGTGATATTGATCCAGTTATGAAAAGGACAATGACTAGACCTACAGTAACTGGTTCCATTCCTTTATCCTATATTTTGTTTTTAGGCATCGCTTTATCAATTGTAGGATTTGTCTTATTAATGCTTACTACAATACAAGCTGCTCTATTTGGTGTGCTTGGTTGGTTTGCGTATGTTGTTTTATATACGGTTTGGTCAAAACGGAGATACACGATAAATACGGTAGTCGGCAGTTTATCAGGAGCAATTCCACCTTTAATTGGATGGGCATCCATTGACCCCAACCTCCATATCGTTGCAATCGTTCTTTTCCTAGTTATGTTCATTTGGCAAACTCCACATTTTCTTTCATTAGCAATGAAAAAATGTGAAGAGTATCGAGCTGCTGGTATTCCAATGCTACCAGTTGTGTATGGATTTTCTTTTACAAAAAGACAAATTGTAGTTTACGTAGCTTGTTTACTGCCATTGCCATTTTATTTATTTTCATTAGGGACTTTCTTTTTGGTGATTGCTACTTTATTAAATATTGGTTGGTTATTACTAGGGGCAAAAGGATTTTTTATGAAAGATGATTTAAAGTGGGCTCATTGGATGTTTATGTATTCCTTGTGTTACTTAACTGTCTTTTTCATAATGATAATTGTCGTTACACTACCACCTGTAGTTAGTTAATTTAGAGTATATATTTATATTCTAATTGATAATATATGAAGGAACATAAAGAAAGAGAGGTATTTTCATGAAAGGTTGGATGGGAAAAGTCCGTACTCTGCTATTGTTAAGTGTACTACCTTTAATACTTTCAGGTTGCGGAAAGGAAAACTTGACCGCTTTTTTACCTAAGGGGTATGGGGCTCAGGTATCATTAGATCTTATTGTTATTTCTTTAATCGTTATGATCGTTGTATTTATTGTCGTAATGATTATTTATACGATGGTATTGGTCCGTTATCGTCAAAAGAAGGGTCAAGAAAACTTTATTCCAAAACAAACAGAGGGGAATAAAGCCTTAGAAATAATATGGACAGTTATACCAATTATTTTGTTGGTCATTATTGCTGTTCCAACTGTAGCTGCAACATTTAACCTTGCCGATGAGTCAGATAAGGATGATTCATTAAATGTTAATGTTACTGCAAACCAGTATTGGTGGCATTTCAATTATCAAGGTGAGGAAATTCAAACAAGTCAAGATTTATATATTCCAACTGGTGAAAAGATTTACCTGAATATGATTTCCAGTGATGTCCTTCATTCTTTCTGGGTACCATCCATTGCAGGAAAGATGGACACAAATCCGGAAAACGAGAACACGATGTATATCGAGGCTTATGAAGAAGGCGTTTATTGGGGCAAATGTGCCGAATTATGTGGACCTTCTCACTCTTTAATGGACTTTAAAATAGTGGCTGTTAGTCCAGATGAATTTGATCAATGGGTAGAAGATATGCAAAATGTTGATCCGGAAGCAGAACCTGAAACAGCAAGTGCACAAGAAGGACAAGAATTGTTTGAAAATAGTTGTATTAGCTGTCATGCAATTGGATCTTCACCAACAGCTTTAGCACCAAACCTTACTAACTTTGGTGATCGAACTGCAATAGCAGGTGTTATTGACTATAACAAGGAAAACCTTGTTGAATGGATTTTAGATCCAGAGAAATTAAAAGAAGGAAATAAAATGTCTAGTGCACCATACTTAGTAAATGATGAATTAAATGAAGAAGAAGCAAATCAAATTGCAGATTACTTACTACAATTAAAACCATCAGAAATTACTCCAGAAAGTGCTAACAATAACGAGTAAACATGGATGGAAGAGGTTAAGGGAGGTTTATAAGCGTGAGTACTACAACTGCGCAGAGAACAGGCTTTGGCGCTGTATTGTGGGATTATTTAACCACTGTCGATCATAAAAAAATAGGTATTTTATATTTAATCAGTGGTGGTTTTTTCTTCCTAATTGGCGGGCTCGAAGCAATGGCCATACGTATACAATTAATAAAACCAGAAAATGATTTTGTGAGTGCTGGGTTTTATAATGAAATATTAACGATGCATGGTACGACTATGATATTTTTAGCAGCAATGCCACTTATTTTTGCTTTAATGAATGCTGTCGTTCCACTACAAATTGGAGCTAGGGACGTAGCTTTCCCATTTCTAAATTCATTGGGCTTTTGGTTATTTTTATTCGGTGGATTGTTATTAAATGCAAGTTGGTTTTTAGGTGGAGCACCTGATGCTGGTTGGACTGCATATGCACCACTATCAACAACGTCTCCAGGTCACGGAGTAGACTTTTACATTCTAGGCTTACAGATTTCCGGTGCTGGTACGTTAATTGCAGGGATTAACTTTTTAGTGACGATTGTAAATATGCGCGCACCAGGTATGACATATATGCGTTTACCATTATTTACATGGACTACATTTGTTGTAAGTGCATTGATTCTTTTTGCATTTCCAGCACTTACTGTTGGACTATTTCTATTAATGTTTGACCGACTGTTTGGTTCTGGGTTCTTTAATGCTAATATGGGTGGGAATTCAGTTATTTGGGAGCACCTATTCTGGATTTTTGGGCACCCGGAAGTATATATTTTAATCCTGCCTGCATTCGGAGTGTTTAGTGAGGTTTTACCTACATTTGCGAAAAAACGTTTATTCGGATATACAGCAATGGTCTTTGCGACTGTATTAATTGGTTTCCTAGGATTTATGGTGTGGGCACACCATATGTTTACAGTGGGACTAGGACCGGCAGCAAACTCTATTTTTGCTGTGGCTACAATGGCAATTGCTGTTCCAACAGGAATAAAAATATTTAACTGGTTATTTACCCTTTGGGGTGGAAACATACAGATTAATTCTGCGATGTTATGGTCATTAAGCTTTATACCAACCTTTACACTTGGTGGTATGACTGGGGTCATGTTGGCCGCAGCGGCAGCTGACTATCAATATCATGATACTTACTTTGTTGTAGCACATTTCCACTACGTAATCGTTGGTGGGGTAGTGTTTGGTATTTTTGCTGGTCTTCATTATTGGTGGCCAAGAATGTTTGGTAAAATTTTAAATGAAACGTTAGGAAAAATTACATTCTGGACTTTCTTTATCGGGTTCCATTTAACATTCTTCATTCAGCATTTTCTTGGTCTAATGGGAATGCCACGTCGTTATTGGGTGTTCTTAGCAGATCAAGGGTTAGATACTGGTAACTTTATTAGTACGATTGGTGCCTTTTTAATGGCTGTCGGTACGATTGTGTTTTTGATAAATGTTATCGTTACGACTTCTAAAGGCGAAAAAGTAAGCGGAGATCCATGGGATGGTCGTACACTAGAGTGGGCAATTCCAAATCCAACGCCGCATTACAACTTTAAGCAAACACCTTTAGTTCGTGGTTTAGATGCTTTATGGGTAGAAAAGACAGAGGGAAGAAAAGAAATGACACCGGCAGAACCTTTAGATGATATCCATATGCCGAATGCGTCTATTTTACCTTTTATCATGTCTTTAGGTTTATTTATCGCAGGATTTGGATTTATTTACCAAATCGATAATATTAGCTGGTTGTTAGCAGTATTTATCGGAATGGGAATTACCTTAGGGGCGATGTTTGTTCGTTCCGTTAAAGATGATTTAGGTCATCATATTCATAAAGAAGATTTGGATAAGGGGGCTGGGTTATAATGAGTCACGATACATTAAATCCTGAAGTAATGCCAAGCGAGCCCGAAAAAGCCACCCTAGAAGGTAAGAATAAGTTTTTAGGTTTTTGGTTTTTCCTTGGTGGAGAAACAGTTTTATTTGCTAGTTTGTTTGGAACATATCTGGCATTAAGAAATTCGAATAATGGCGGACCAACCTCTGAGGAATTGTTTGGTCTGGAGTTAGTATTTGTGATGACAATGTTGCTACTTACTAGTTCCTTAACTAGTGTGTACGCGATGTATCATATGAAGAATAATGATTTTAGGAAAATGCAAATATGGCTGGGAATAACGGTAGCGTTAGGGTTAGGATTTCTCGGCTTTGAGATTTATGAGTTCTATCACTATATTCATCATTATGAGTTTACGTTCCGCTCCTCTGCGTTTGGATCTGCCTTTTATACATTAGTAGGCTTTCATGGAGGACACGTATTATTTGGTCTGTTATGGATCATTACCATCATGGCTCGTAATGCCAAGCGTGGACTGAACTTATACAACGCGCCAAAGTTCTATATTGCAAGTCTATACTGGCACTTTATTGATGTTGTATGGGTATTCATCTTCACGGTTGTTTATCTAATGGGGGTGATTTAAGCGATGGCTGAAAACACCAATTCGGTTCAAAATGAATTAGATTACCATAAGAAAAAGAAAAAAGAAGAAATGAAACAGCAAGTAATTACATTTGCTTTAATGATTGTCTTTACAATCATCGCTTTCACAATGGTTGCTGCTGGTTTGGATAAACTGTTTGTCATTCCAATCATTGTTGTGTTAGCAATAGTACAGGTCATTTTTCAATTGTATTACTTTATGCATATGAGCCATAAAGGACATGAATTGCCAGCAATTATGATGTATGGTGGTATCAGTGTTGCATTTCTTACTATTTTAACTTTTCTAGTGTTAATATGGTGGTAATCGAATGCATCTCATGGAGTTAACTTTGAACTTCTTGTGAGACGAATAATAATGGGTGTTGACATAGTCAACACCCATTATTATTTTTAACACGCAACATACGAAGGATAGTTAAGCTTTTATAAAGGATTTTAATTCTGTATAATGGATTTGCATTATTAAATTTAATTTTATTGTCACATTTGCCTAGCATGTTTCCTTTCTCTTATACGTTATAATGATAGATAAGGCTTAATTTATGGAGTGAAAAATATGTGGTTAGAATTACAAATTTTCGGTTTTAGAGCTCTTTGGAGTCCATACTATATGCTTTTTATCCTTTGCTTAGGAGTAGCATATCACTTATTAACCGTAAGCTTTAGACATAAGTTTACGACAGCTAAAAAGCCAACGATGGCACAGCAACTATTCTTTTATATGGGATTAACATTACTTTACATTGTAAAGGGTTCTCCTATAGACTTGATTTCTCATATTATGTTTACGTCCCACATGGTGCAGATGGCTTTATATTATTTAGTATTTCCAATTTTTATTATAAAAGGAATTCCAGAATGGCTATGGAGAAAAGTTTTTGAATTGCCAATTTTGAAGGAAATACTATCGTTATGTACCAAACCATTGATAGCCATTATTTTATTTAATGGTTTGTTTTCGATGTATCATATTCCAAGTATTTTTGATTATGCGAAAGCATCCTCTGTGGCCCATGCGTCCATTACAACAATTATCTTAGTTACAGCGTTTTTTATGTGGTGGCCAATATTTACACCGATAAAGGAAATGGACAAGCTCTCACCCCTGATGAAAATAGGCTATATTTTTGCAAATGGAGTTTTAATTACACCAGCATGTGCGTTAATCATATTTTCTACTCATGGACTTTATACAACTTATAGCGCGACTGGAGGATGGATTGAAGCATTAGAATTGTGTGTACCCATTTCTGTTCTTAGCGGTTTATCTCTAAGTGGTCCAGCCATGTTTTCCCCGATTCCACTCGTTGAGGATCAGCAATTAGGCGGAATATTAATGAAGATTACACAAGAAATTGTGTACGGGATTGTTTTGGCACGTGTGTTCTTTGGTTGGTTTAATAAAGAGAGTCATAAGGTTGATGCAATACCTAGCACGAATCCAAGTGAATCATAGATAACAATTAGCTGCATTTAAAATATTGTCAAAGAAAGGATGATTGTATGCCATTATTACCTACTTTAAGTACTTTTTTTATTGTTCTGAGTGCACTTCTAGTTGCAGTTGGTTGGGTATTTATCGTAAAGAAAAAGTTTCGAGCACATAGAAATACGATGATAAGTGCAGCAATAAGTGCATTACTATTTTTTATTATTTACTTATCAAGAACGATTATTGTTGGAAATACTAGCTTTGGCGGACCGGAAGAGTTAAAAGTATACTATACGGCTTTTTTAATCTTTCATATTATTTTAGCTACTGTTGGTGCGGTTTTTGGAATTATCACATTGGTTCTAGCATTCAAAAGAAATATTAAAAAACATGAGAAAATCGGTCCAGTTACTAGTATTATTTGGTTTTTCACTGCTATTACAGGAGTCGCTGTCTATTTATTACTTTATATTTTGTATGAGGGTGGAGAAACAACAAGTATGATTAAAGCAATTTTGGGATTGTAAGATTTGGAAACGAAGGGTCGCCTATGAGGATGATCCTCGTTTTTTTTAATCTAGTTAAAACCTAATAACAGAGAGGATTTCATGGAAATGGAACATGTAGAAGGAAGGCGGATTTATCTTGAGCCGATAGATTTAATTGGTGGTAGATTGTTGTTAACAGATTTACCAGGCTTCTTTCGTAAATACAATCTTCCTAGAGATCATCAATTTCCTTCCGTTGGTTTGAAAGCAAGTTTGCCATTCTATTTAGAAAAATATGAAAAAGAAAATGTTAACCTAGGTATAGGACCTTGGATTATTCGAAATAAGCAGCAACGTAAATTAATTGGAGAGGTTATCGTTAATAAGGATGTAAATGAAAATAGTTTGGACATAGGATATTATATTATTCCCCATGCAAGAAACAAAGGTTATGCTACTGAAGCGGTTGATGTTATTACGCAATGGATATTTTCTTTGAACTATCAACTAGTTACGGCAAGTTGTGAGAAGAAAAATATACCTTCTCAAAAAGTTCTGTATAAAAATGGGTTTAAAAAAGTTACAATGGATAAGAGTTTTATCTTTTTTGAGAAAAGGGGATAGCTAAGCATGAGTAAAGTGGTAAAAAGAATAAATGATAGTAACTATGATGAAGTATTAAATTTAAGTGAATATGCATTCAAGTACACACTTACGGAACAGCAGCGTGCAGAACAAAAGATTGAAATGGAAAAACAAACCATTTTTGGTATCTTTGAAAATGATCAGCTTTCTGCAAAACTCCATCTTTTACCGTTGGAGCTTTTTCTAGGCAAGGATGTTGTTCCCTTTGGAGGAGTTGCAGCTGTTGCAACTTGGCCAGAGCACCGTAGAAAAGGTCATGTAGAAGCCCTCATTAAAGCTGGATTAGAAGAGATGAGAGATCGTAATCAAACGTTATCGATGCTTGCTCCTTTTTCTATCTCTTTTTATCGGAAATTTGGTTGGGAGTTAACACACTATGTACATAAATATTATTTTAACCCAGTAGATATCGCCAAAGTGAATGTAGATGGACGTTGTGTTCGTGTTTCGTTTGAGCATGCAAACGATGTACTTCAATCATTGTACGAGCAGATGGCTCAAAAATACAGTTTGGTGATGAAGAGAGAATTTTGGTGGTGGGAGAAACGAGTTCTATCTACGGATGATCACGTTATTATTTATTATGATCGTATGGGGAAAGCCACTGGTTATTTAACATCAAAAGTGAAAAATGGGGTATTACAAGTTAATGAGTTCGTTTTTTTAACTGGTGATGCCTGTAAAGGGTTGTTAGAATGGATTCGAAACCATGACTCGATGACTGATCAAGTAGAATTGAATGTTCAGCCGCAAGATGACATTGTCTTTTATTTTCATAATCCCAAAATTAAGATGTGCAGAGAATCATATTTTATGACCAGGATTGTTGACTTTGAGCGCTTCATCCTTAGTTACCCTTTCTTTAGAACGGATAAACCATTCAAAGTTTCGATTCTGTTACAAGATGATTATGCAGAGTGGAATAGTGGTGGTTGGACGTTATTTATTCAAGATAATCGTGTAGAAAAGATAACAAAAAACATGGATCCAGATAGTGATTTAAGCATAACTACAAACATACAAACGTTAACAGCACTTTTATTCAATAGTGAGTCAGTAGAACGCTTGCACACATTTGACCATTTGCAAATAGAAGGGGATATTGAGGTAGCAAAAAAACTTATTCAGCCATTACCCCCAGCTCTATTGGACTTTTTCTAATCGGCTACACTTCATTCCTGAAAATTTTTTACGACGCGAAATACTGCTCTGTTACATTTAAACAAAGTTGTAGCGCATGAACCTGTATGAAGTTCATGCGCTACTCTCTTGCACTTATAATTTAAAGTTCCACTTAATGATGCCCGCTTCTTTTGCTGAGTTAAAAGCAATGACAACTAAAGGTCCTAATATGAACCCTAAGATACCAATAAGTTTAAGTCCAAGATACATGGCAATTAATGTTGCTAATGGCGACAAACCAATGTGTTTTCCCATCACTTTTGGTTCTACTGTTCTCCGTATCGCTAATAATATAACAGCCAATACAGCTAACTGTGTTCCAGCAAATACATTTCCAGTAATAAGCATATACAACGCCCATGGACCAAGAATGACGATTGAACCAATAATTGGAATGAAATCAATCAACCAAATAATGATGGACATGATTACAGCAAATTCAGGAGCAATTATTAATAAACCTATTAATGAAACAATAAAGATGATTATACTAACTAAAAATTGAGCTTTTAAAAAGCCTAACACAACATAGGATAAACGTGCATTCATAAAACGAACTTTTTCTGCAGTTTCATCGGTTAAGTTATTATAGGCATTTGCTTTTAACCTTGGCAGCTCTAACATAAACATGAATAAAGCAAGTAAATAAACAATTAAACTAACTAAGTATTCTGGAACCTTACTAATTGCAGATGCTATCTTTTCTAATTGAAATCGATCTTTTACAAAATCAGTAAAGCTAGATAGGTTAGTTTCTATTCCTTCTTTAACTTCTTTCACGAATTCCGGTGGTAAGTCCTCCGTAACATGATCCAAATCCGTTTCCAATTCAATTAGTTTCGCATTAATTTGATTTACATAAGATGGTGCATTTTCTGCAAAATTAACGATATGTGTCACTGCACGTGTGACAGAATAAGTTCCAATTACACTAATGATGACAAGAAATACGACAAATACAATGATCACGGAAATTTTTCGGTTTAATTTAAATCGAAACTGCAGCCACCGAATCGATGGGTTTAAGAAAAGTGCTGTGAAAAAAGCTAATAGCAATGGAATTGATACTGGTAAAATAAAGTAGCCTGCTATTACGAAAATTAATGCTAATAATATTAGTATCCACTGGCGCTTTGTCAGATAACGGAACAATTTAGTTATGTATCTCCTTTCAACAGAACAAACTTAATCAATTATATCTAATTAAATTTTACCACGTTAGCGATTCTTTTTGGGAAAAATTAATAAAAAGTTAATAAAAAAGACTGTTGATACTTACTCAACAGTCTTTTCCATTAGTTTTTGTATTTGTCTACTTCTTCCTTAACTTTGGTTAACAAGCTATTCGCTCGATCGATAACTGATTGTGGAAAGTTTTCTTGTTCTCCATATTCTATTCCATGTGGATAATAATGCTTACCAATAAGTGGAGTCAAAAGTTTAATGACAGCATTTCCTCGATCTACATCACCTTCCATTGCATATCCTTGCACTCTTATGTAATAGGTAATATTTTTTTCTGCAGAACCAATTTTATAATCATACGTCACTCTTTCGTAATCCCACTGACCAGCTCGGACAAAGTTAATGGATTCCATTAAATGGTCTAATGGTTTTAAATCAACAATTGCATCTTCAATTCCAGTATCTTCAATTCTCATTACTTCCACCTCACATAATTGTATCAACTAAACCTATAATAGTATGAATTAAACGAAGTTGCAATAATTAACAAAGGTTAACTAAAGAATCTGTTATTGGTTTTTTATTATTGACATGCAAGTTCTATTGTATTCCGGGTAAAACTAATATTTGAATGGATTAAACCATTAAATCTTTGTTAAGGAGGAACTGCGATGAAATCAATAAAAGATGTTATGACTACAGATGTTTCTTTTTGTAATTCAGATGATACTGTTGTAGAAGCGGCTAAAAAGATGAAACAAATAGATGCTGGTGCTATTCCAGTATGTAGTTCAGATCGAAAGCTTTTAGGAATGGTAACAGACCGTGATATTGTTGTACGATGTGTTGCAGAAGGAAAAGGTGAATCAACTAAATTACAGGATGTCATGAGTGATCACTTAATTTCGGCTTCAGCTGATACTTCTGTTCAAGAGGCAAGTAAGCTGATGGCAAAGCATCAAATTCGTCGTTTGCCAGTAGTAGACCGTGGAGAACTGGTTGGAATTGTTGCTCTTGGTGATTTGGCACTAGAAGATAAATCCAACGAAGCAGCAGGTCGAGCACTCGAGAATATTTCAGAGCATCATCACAATGAAATTCATTAATTTACAAAGCAGTTAAAAAAATGAGGCTGATCCTTTGCTTTTGGGACAGCCTCATTTTTTGTGTTTTTTTATATGCCATCATTTATTTGTTCATATACTTAATAACGAAATACTATAATAGTTAAAGGAGTAAAAAATAGGGAGAGTTACAATGAGGGGAATAAGGTATCTATTTATCCTTTCTTTAATAGCAGGAGGAATTATCTATATTATACAAGAGAAATTAGAACCTAATCATTTACTATCGAATGTAGACCTTAAACTAAGGGAGTTGTCTTTTGAGTCAAAAGAGTCCTACATAGATCTAAATACTTCAACAGAAGGTGAATTATTCTATTGGGTGGATAAGTCCGTGCATGAATTGGAGAAACAATTTGGTTTACCAAACAGAAAGGATTTAAGTTCTTATGGATATGAATGGTGGGTTTATACCGACGATCCAAACAGGCATATTCAATTTGGAGTCAAAAATAACCAAGTAGTCACTATTTTTGCAACAGGTGATGTGCTCCCAATTCATCCAATCGAAATTGGACAACCCTATGAAGACATTGAGCAGGTGTTAGATATTCAGAAAGAGGTCTCTTTCTCTAATGGAGATGGTTCTTTTCGTTTTAACCTAAGTGAAAGTGATTTGAAAATTAGGCCATTAATTCAACTAGAAGAAGAAGTATTTATCCAATTATACTTTGACACCTTTTTGAATAGCCTTTCTTCCATCCGAATATTAAGACCTGAAGTTTTATTAGCGCAACGTCCTTATGAAATTTTTTATCGAGGAAGTCTTCCAGAGGAACGCGTCTTAACAGAAAATGAGTGGACAAAAGTGGAGGGTGGAATGGAACAACAAATATTTGATATTACCAATGTTATTCGTTCCAGGTATGAAAAAGCAACTTTGGATTGGGATGATGCTGTTGCTACAGTGGCATTTGGACATAGTAAAGATATGTCGGAGAAAAATTACTTTTCTCATTACTCACCAAATGGTGAAGGTTTAAAGGAACGATTAATAAATGGAGAAATTAACTATTTATCTGCTGGAGAAAATATTGCTGCTCAGTATACGGACGGCCCTGCTGCTGTAGAGGGTTGGTTAAATAGTGAAGGACACCGGGACGCTTTACTTAAGGGAGAATACACACATTTAGGTGTTGGTGTTTATCGTTATTATTACACACAGAATTTTTTACAAAAACACATGGAGGAATAGTTTTATTTAACGAATCGTGTTTCTAATATCAGCCTAGTCACAAGGTCTACCTCAAATCATAAAATGGATTAAGAAAAGTAATACAATTGAGGTGAGGAAGTTGGGTAAGAAAGATCTGCATCCTTCGATTGAAGAATTTAAAACTTTTGTAAAAAAGCACCCAGGGTTAATTAAACATGTTCGTAGTGGAAATGAGAGTTGGCAAACTTATTATGAAAAATGGGTGTTATTAGGAGAAGATGATCCGTCATGGGAGAAATATAAAGAGAAAAAGAAAAGTTCAAAAGAAGGAGAAAAGGCTGAAACCACGGAATCTAAAAAGGATAAAAGTGACATTATGAATCAAATCATGAATATGGTTGAAAATGTGGATCTTGATAAAGTCGAAGGCCATATTAATCAATTAAATGGGGCTATTACAAATATTCAATCACTAATTGGACAATTCCAAAACGTTCGAAAAAATAACTCAACCAAAGGAGAACACAGGCCACCGTTCCAATTTAATAAAGATTAGGGGGGATGGAACATGCAACCAGGGCTTTATGAATTCTTACAATCACGTCCAGATCTACTCCAATTTGTTCGTCTAAACCCACAATGGTATAGAGAACTAACAAGGGATCCAAACAAGATTCCAGTTATGGAACAAGAAGCTAAAGTTTTCTATGGAAAGACAGTTCCTCAGAGAATAGAAAAGGTTTCCAATCAAATTCAAATGATTTCGATGCTTCTACAAATGGCAGGTACAATGAAAGATTAGGGCCTGCCTCTTTTATTTGTGAACGATTATTGGTATGATAGTTGTTGTGGAGGTGGATATATTGATAGCCACATTAGAGATTGTTGATTTAATTGATAAATCAGAGGATATTGCCCAGTTGATACTTAAATCAGATGTGATGGAGGCATATCGTCATGCTAAAAACAATTTAGAAGAAGATGACGAGGCCCAACAATTAATTGCTGCTTTTAAGCATACGAAAGATCAATACGAAGAAGTTCAGCGCTTTGGAAGATATCATCCTGATTATAATCATATAATGAAGTCCATTCGTTCAACGAAAAGAGAAATGGACATGAATGACAAGGTAGCGTCATTTAAAGTAGCAGAAAGGAATCTGCAAGAGCTTTTAGATGAGGTAAGTCAGCTTGTCGCGTTTAGTGTAAGTGATAACATCAAGGTCCCACAGGATGGAGCATTATTAAAAGATGGTGGTTGTGGTTGTGGCTCCGGAAGTAGTGGGTGCGGTTGTAAAGCATCGTAATAAACATTATATAAAGTATTGGTGAAGTGAGGTATAATTATGTTTGCAAAACGTCAAGGGGTTATTGTTTGGTTTCAACACATGAAAAATATTAAACAAATAAGACGTTATGGACACTTAATCTATGTCTCGAAGGACTTGCATTATGCTGTACTTTACGTTCATCAGGATGAAATAGAAGAAAAAATAGAAAAAATTGATAGACTTCCATATGTTTCAAAAGTAGATGTATCTTATAAACCTTTTATAAGAACCGAATTTGATAATGCAAAAGTGGATAAGGCAAAGGAATACGATTATAAAATGGGGATTTAGGTGTATCTAAAAGTATCCTGTTGAACTCCTAAAACTTTTACTACATTGAATTACTTTCTTTTGAAAGGATAAAAAAAGCCTGCAGATATTAAATCTGCAGGCCCTTTTTGTTTTCAATTAGAAAACAAAAAGGCAAAGGGAGAGGAGAAACCGGAGGAAGAACTTATGGGGAAACGTAAGTCTTCTCCGTCTTCAGAAGCAACTAAATTTCGATATTTAGTCGCTTCAGTAGCTTATTATGGACGTTATAGTCAAAAATATACATCGATGTCATAAAAAGTTCTATGTTTCCTAGTAGGAATATTTTGTGGTAGGATAAGTTCGAATACTTAAGAGAGGTGTCAAGTTGATGAGAGTGATTTCCGGAAAATACAAAGGTCATCCACTAAAACCAGTCCCAAATCGTCTAACAAGGCCGACTACTGATAAAGTAAAAGAAGCTCTTTTTCAAATGATTGGTCCTTATTTTGATGGAGGTAATTGTCTGGATTTATTTGCCGGTAGTGGTGGGTTAGGTATCGAAGCATTAAGCAGAGGTATGGATAAAGTTGTATTTGTTGATCTACATCCAAAAGCAATCCAAACGATACATAATAATTTAAAGTTTTTAGATTTGAAGGATGCAGCTGAGGTTTACCGAACAGATGCTTTTCGTGCATTGAAAGCGGCGGGTAAAAGAGGGTTGTCGTTTCAAATAATTTTTCTTGATCCTCCATATACTAAAATAGCCTATGAGGAATTGTTAGAAGAAATTAATACATATCAACTCTTGGATACGAATGGAATGATTGTATGTGAGCATGATGCTTCGGAACAGCTGCCAAATTTTCATAGTAATTTTGAAAAGGTTAAGACAGAAGTATACGGAGGAACGACTGCTATTACGATCTATCACCAACAAAGTACGCAATGAAGGAAAAGGGGGAACATACAATGACACGTCTTGCAATATGTCCAGGTAGTTTTGATCCAGTTACAAATGGTCATTTAGATATTATCCAACGAGGGGCAAAGGTATTTGATCAAGTGATTGTTGCTGTTTTTAATAATCAGTCTAAATCACCGTTATTCACTGTTGAGGAAAGAGTACAATTGTTAGAAGATGCCACAAAGGATCTGTCAAATGTTTCTGTTGATTCATGTAGTGGTTTATTAATGGATTATGCGAGAGAGAAAAATGCACAGGCTATTTTACGTGGCTTACGTGCTGTAAGTGACTTTGAGTATGAGTTACAAATCACGTCGATGAATCGTAAGCTTAATGAAGATGTGGAAACATTTTTTATCATGACGAATAACCAGTATTCTTTTTTAAGTTCAAGCATGGTAAAAGAAATTGCGAAGTTTAATGCAAACGTTTCAGACCTTGTCCCAGAAATGGTAGAAAAAGCGTTAAAAGGGAAATATTCATATGTAGATGACAAAGCTGAAAGCTAAAATCACTTTCAGCTTTGTTCCAAGTAAAGAAAGAAGTAATCACATTGGCATGTAGTTACTCATACGAAAGACTTGTCGTTTTTATACATTATGTTTTTTTTATATTTTTAACATTCGTTGATCTTAGAAGTAGGATAAAGATAGTAAGAGTGAGAGTAACCAAGGTGATGGCAGGACCAATCCTTTGTAATAGCGTTAATGCTTCTAACCAGGAACTATGTGAAATTTGGTAAAACACAGGTTCAATGTATGGACTAGACGCCTTCTGGTCAATATAAAGTGGTTTGTATAAAAATATAGCAAGGATACTGGCTATAAAGCCATGTAGAATTCTTGCAAAGAAATAAGGAGCAAATCGAATATCTGTTTCTGCTAGAATACTTGCAACTTGTGCTTGGACAGAAAAACCATTAAAGGCTAGGATAAAACTTATCACGATCACCTTTGCTAGCATCTCAATTCCGTTTGTTTCCGAAATTAATTGTGCTCCAAGTGTAATTTCAAACAAGCCGGAGAGCATCGGTAGTGATAAATCTGTTGGTAGTCCAAATAATTTCATTAACACAGATAATCCACTTGCAAAAATAGTTGATATACCTACGAGGTAGATTAGCTTAGAAAACACGGAAAACATAATGATAAAGCCACCGATCATCAAAAGCGTTTGAACTGAATTAACAACGGCATCACCCAAAATTTTACCAAATGGACGTCTATCTTTGATACGGGTTCTATGTAGTTCTTTAAATGCTTTTTTTAGTGAAGCCTTACTTTTCTTTTCTTCGTATTTTTCATTTGCGCTTCTTCCATAGAATCTCATGCAAATACCAACAATTGCGTTCCCTGTATAATGACAGATGGCTAATAAGAGCCCGAGCGTTGCGTCATGAAAGAACCCCACTGAAACTGCTGCAATGATAAATAGTGGATTAGAAGCATTTGTAAATGACACGAGTCGCTCTGCTTCAACTTTAGATATTTGTTTTTCTTGTCGTAACCGGGATGTAAGTTTAGCACCTGACGGATAGCCACTTGCCATCCCCATTGCCCAAACGAAACTTCCTACACCTGGAACATTGAAGAGTGGGCGCATAATCGGCTCAAATAAAACGCCGATGAATTGAACCACACCGAATGCAATTAATAATTCAGCAGTTATAAAAAAAGGTAATAAAGAGGGGAAAACAGTGCCCCACCACATATCGATTCCGCGAGTGCTAGCTTCTAAAGCTTCCTGTGGGAATTTGATAAGTGCAATTGCCAAAAATAATGCTATACTTGCAAAGCTTATTGATTTGAACAAAGATTTCAACTTAGAGGCCTCCCAACTGCGGGCTTCACAATATCTGTACTTATCACATTAGTAATAGTAAAATAGGCTTAACTCCTTTTCGTACAAGCATCTCTATATCAATATACGCTCATAGATGCTTTTTTTATGCCATATTATGATAAAAAACAGTTTTACGTTGAGGAGAGTAATCATTTGAAAAATCCAAAAATAGGATTGGCGTTGGGCTCTGGTGGCGCAAGAGGTTTTTCTCATTTAGGTGTAATAAAGGTTTTAGAAGAAAATGGAGTTCCAATAGATTTTATTGCAGGCAGCAGTATGGGTGCGCTTATTGGTACATTATATGGAGCTGGCCAGCAGGTGGATCATTTATATCAATTAGCAAAAACATTCAAACGTAAATATTTTTTAGATTTTACTGTTCCAAAAATGGGCTTTATTCAAGGGAATCGCATAAAGGATTACATCCAATTATTTACGTATAATAAGAAATTAGAGGCTTTTCATATTCCTGTAGGAATAGTGGCGACAAACCTATATACCGGAAAGAAAAAGGTATTTACGGAAGGAAGTCCTGCTGAAGCGGTTCGTGCAAGTATATCGATTCCCGGTTTTTTTGTACCTGCCCAAATAGGAGATGAACTTTATATTGATGGTGGTGTCATTGATCGAGTACCGGTTTCAGTGGCGAAGGAAATGGGTGCAGATATTGTGATTGCTGTTGATTGTTCGCACTTTATAGTAAATACCGATATTCAATCGATTTATGATGTTATGCTTCAAAGTATAGATATTATGCAAGATGAATTAGTAAACTACATAGGTGTTGACGCTGATGTCATGCTAATCCCTGACGTATCAAATTATAGTTCAAGGGCTTATACGAACATCATGGAGATTGTTGAAGCGGGAGAAAAGGAAGCAAAACAAAAATTAAATCAGATTTTTCAGTGCATCGAGATTTGGAAGGAGAAGAAAAAATGAATTTTAATCGTCGCAGTTTTATTTTTTCAATTATCTTAGTTGCAATCATTGCATTTCTCATGGGATATCGTCTTCCTTATTATGTTTATAAACCTGGTAATGCTGATGAATTAAATCCAATTGTAAAAGTAGATGGAGCTTTTGAAAGTGAAGGAGAAATGCATTTAGTTACAGTCAGAGGGGGGCAAGCAACTCCAATGCAATATCTTCTTGCTTCCATTCAGCAGCATCAAGATATTACACCAATTGAAGAGGTTATACCTGAAGGGGTTTCACAGGAAGACTATTTTCAAGCACAGCTACAAATGATGGAAAACTCCCAGCAAGCATCAACAGTCGTTGCATACCAAGCAGCAAATAAACATATTGAAATCAATTATGAGGGTGTATATGTGGTTAGTGTGATTGAGGGGATGCCTGCAAAAGGAATATTAAAAACGGGAGATAAAATATTATCGGTTGATAACCAAACCATAGAAGATACGGATCAATTAATTAAGTATGTTGAAGCGAAGGAAGTTGGTGATACAATCGATATAACTGTTGAAAGAGAAGAAGAAGAATTAACGCAGACCATTCAACTAGAAGCTTTTCCGAATCAGGAAGAAAAAGTAGGTATGGGCATACAGTTAGTTACGAACCGTGATGTCAAGGTAGATCCAGAACTTGAATTTATTAGTGGTAATATTGGAGGACCAAGTGCTGGTTTGATGTTTGCACTAGAAATTTATGATCAATTAACGGAAGAAGATATTACAAAAGGCTATCAAATAGCTGGTACGGGTGAAATAAGCTATGAGGGGGAAGTAGGACGTATCGGTGGAATTGATAAAAAAGTGATAGCAGCCGATGAGGAAGGCTGTGACATCTTTTTTGCACCAAATGAATCTGGCTCGAAAAATTCCAATTACCAAGTAGCCTTAGAAACTGCGAAGGAAATTGAAACAGATATGGAGATTGTGGCTGTTGATACATTTAGTGACGCAATTGAATATTTAAAACAATTAGAGCCGAGGCAATAACAATAAAAGGATGTCTTTTAGGAGCACCTATAGACATCCTTTTTTCTAATATTTACACAAAAACTATGATGCGCAATATACGATTAATGCGCCAGAGTGATAGCTTCGAATATCGCTGCGGAAATACACTTCGCTTTCCGCGGGCGGCTGGTGAGCCTCCTCGAGCTTTCGCTC
>NZ_JAFBDR010000016.1 GCF_016908325.1 Aquibacillus albus
AACAAAAAAAAGACCCTGCAAAACAGAGTCAGTAAAAAGTTCAAGGACAAGCCTCTTTTTTTAAACTGTCTATTCTACAGGGTCCATTTTAAAAAAGGATAGCCTCTTTTTTAATTTCGTTTGGCAGGTGCTGTAAAGAAAATACCATCTGGCAGTAAGTCAAATCCTCTTGCAATATCATTACTAGCGTGGCTATCTGACCCAGTGATTAATGGGATATTCAGGTCGCTTGCTAGTTTAATAATTTCAGGATCAGGATAGATTTTTCCGTTATAGGCTTTGAAATAACCTGATGTATTAACATCTAGTTCCAAGTTATTCTGTTTCATTAATTGAAGAATGTCTTCGATATCACCTTTAAAATTAGTAGACGCTGGAAATAATTTTGAAAATTTTTCGACTAAAGTAATATGACCAACACGTATTGGTTTAAAGCTTCCTAATTGGGCATGAATTGATTTTTTAATCGTACGATAATACCATGCGTAAACTTTATCAACAGAACCAAATAGCTGGATAATGCGTTCAAATTCAGTTTCACTAAAATCTAAACAAACATATTCACCATTTGGTGCTTTGAGCATGTGTACAGACAAAATGCTATCATCCATGAATTTCCCGTATTGATCTAAGAAGCTGGTTATTTCTTCTTCGTATCCTTCAATGTAGTCAACTTCAAGGCCGATATAAATCGTTATTTTTTCCTTGTATTGATTCTTTAATCGATTGGCTTCATTAAAATAATCCTCAATATCCTCCCATTTCATTGCACTGTCCTGATCAGGTGTAGGGTCGTTAAAGTTTTTGGGAAGAGGAGCATGCTCAGTAAACGTGATATATTGTAAACCTTTTTCGATGGCTTCTAAAACATAGGATTCCATTAAATCATTGGAACCGTGAGGACAATACGGGCTATGTATATGAAAATCTCCTTGTGTGATCATTCGATTAATTCCTTTCTATTGGCTATAATGAGATGTAACTAGCTATCAACATTTCTTGTTATTTTACAGTAGACGGTTGACTTGAACAAGTAAATTATGATAACTTCTAGGTACCAAAAACACTTTACCGTAGTAGAGTGGTAAATAACTAAAGAATGAAATTGACTTTTAGGAAGTGATTAAAATTGTTTTTACCAGCAGGTAGTATAGATGAAACAGGACAAACAGTTGATGCACGTTCACAAGCATATGAAGTATTTCGAAATGTTACGACTCAAAGAAATTATAAACAAATCTCCACACCAGTTGTGGAATATGCCAACACATTTACCAATGAAATAGCTGGAATGAAATTACAAAATATGCTCAAATGGTTTAATCGTGAGGGAGAAATCGAGGTATTGCGTCCTGATTGGACTACTGCCATTGCAAGAGCATTAGTCAATCAACACCCTTCTCAATTAAAATGGTCCTATCAAGGTTCTGTTTTTCGCAGTGATAAAGATGGTATAGAAAGTAGACAAGCTGGGATTGAAATCGTTCATACTCCAGTGTTTTTAGGTGAAGGTGAATGTTTATTAACTGCTATTCATTATCTAAAAGAATTAAATATTTCCAGTTACCTCATAGAACTCGGACATACTGCAATTTTTGATGAGCTCACTTTTCCACTTCAGTTAACTTCTGAAGAGGTTGATCAGCTTAGAGAAGCAATGCATGATAAGCGGCGCGATGTCGTCTATAGTATTGTGATAAATAAGGGGTCAAAACAAATTGCAGATGAGTTAACTTCATTAGTTGACGCGTTTGGATCGTTCGATATTATTGAAAAATATGAAGATAAATGGAAAAACAATCGCAAGCTTTTGGAAATTATTCAACATATAAAGCAGCTAGCATTATTGTTAAAAGATAGTGGTGTCGATGAAGTCTCAGTCGACCTTGGCAGAGTGAAAAACTTACCATATTATTGCGGGACGATGTTTAGAGGATATATAAAAGGAAATGGTGCTACCTGTTTCTCAGGTGGACGATATGACAAACTGTATGAACAGTTCGATGAGAGTATTTCTGCAGTAGGATTAGCTTTTGATGTAGATGTATTAGCAGAAAATATTGATATGAATGAAACGAACCAAAAAATATGTATAGTTGCATCAGAAGAAACGCATGCCTATGCAGAGTCCATGCGACAATCGTATCCAAATGTAATTGTTGATATTCGATATAACTTACCGGAAGTTCACCAATTTGATAAAGTGTTAGAAATAAAGAAAGAAAATAATGATTACAAGGTGGTTGAAAAATGAAACCATGTATCGCATTAACAAAAGGTAGGATTGAAAAGCAGTTTTTAGAGTTTTTTCAGTCTCTTTCCTATGATGTTGAACCATTAATCAATAAAGGTAGAAAGCTTCGAGTTGAAACTGATCAATTCTCTTTTGTATTTGCAAAAGGGGTAGATGTTACGACATATGTCGAGTATGGTATTGCTGACTTAGGTATTGTCGGAGAAGATATTTTAATAGAGCATCAACCGGATGTTTTTAACTTATTTCCTTTACCATTTGGACACTGTCGAATGGCACTTGCAACAGAAGTAGGAAAAGAGTGGCCAGAAAGAAAAAGGCGAATTGCCAGTACGTTTACCAATATCACGAAAGAGTATTTTCGACAAAAGGGTGAATCGGTAGATATTGTGAAGCTAGAGGGATCAGTGGAGTTAGCTCCAATTTTAGGGTTGGCTGACGGAATTGTGGATATTGTCGAAACTGGAACTACACTAAAAGAGAACGGTCTTGTTATAAAAGATGAATTTTTAGAGTTTAGTGCACGCTGTATCGCTAATCGTTCCTCATTAAAAATAAAGCGTGATGTATTGACACCTGTTATTGAGTCCTTCCAGAAGGGGGTAGCAGTTAAATGATACCAAACTACGATACGAACACATTCTCAGATTTGTTTTTGAAGAAGAATAGTAAAAATCAACCAGATAATGAAATTTTACGAACGGCAAAAGAAGTAATTGATGACATTCGCATAAATGGAGATATCGCACTCAAAAAATATGTCGAGAAGTTTGATCGAACAATACCTTCTAATTGGGAGGTAACAGAAGATGAACGCGAACAAGCTTGGCAACTAATCGATGAATCTACCATTGATTCCTTAAAGAAAGCTGCACAAAACATAAAAAAATTTCACGAAAAGCAATTGCAATCATCAAGATTCATGGATGTGGAAGATGAAATCATTGCTGGTCAGTTGTATCGCCCGATTGAACGGGTCGGAATTTATGTCCCTGGTGGAACAGCATGCTATCCTTCTTCTGTATTAATGAATGCAATACCAGCAGTTCTTGCAGGTGTCACAGAAGTTATTATGGTCACACCTGCACGTAATGGCGAAAACATAGCACCGATTTTATCGGTAGCCGCTGATATTGCTGGTGTTTCAAAAATATATAAAATTGGTGGAATCCAAGCAATTGCGAGCTTAGCGTACGGAACAGAATCTATCCTATCTGTCGATAAAATTGTAGGACCAGGAAATGCATACGTAGCCGCTGCTAAATCATTGGTTTTTGGAGATGTAGGAATTGACATGATTGCGGGACCTTCAGAGGTAGCAGTTGTTGCTGATGATTCTGCTGATGCTTCTTTTGTAGCTTCGGATTTAATTGCACAAGCAGAACATGATACCAATGCTCGAGCGTTTTTGCTCACAACGTCCAACACACTTATTGAACAAGTGAATGAAGAAGTGGTCAGCCAATGTGCAACGTTACCTAGAAGGGATATAGCAGAAGAAGCATTAAAAACAAAAGGAGCTAGCATTCTTGTCAAAGATATTGATCAAGCGTTTGAATTAGTTAATCAACTAGCACCCGAGCACTTAGAAATTCAGTTGAATGATCCAATGATTTATTTAGGAAAGATTAAAAATGCCGGATCAGTCTTTTTAGGAAATTATACACCAGAAGCATTAGGTGATTATTTTGCAGGTCCTAACCACGTATTGCCTACCTCTGGAACTGCTCGTTTTTCATCAGGACTTTCTGTTGATGACTTTTTGAAGAAAACGACCTTTCTGTACTATTCGGAAAAAGCTTTACAAGATGCTTCACAGCACGTAATCAATATTGCTACAGAAGAACAATTAGACGGACATGCTCGAGCAGTCCAAAAAAGAATCAATAAGCAATAATAATAGAAGTTGATAAATGGAGTGATTGGATGCGAACTGCTAGTAAAACAAGAAAAACAAATGAAACATTTATTGAGGTAGCTTGTAACTTAGATGATAATAAAAATGTGGCCATCGAAACTGGTGTAGGTTTTTTTGATCATATGCTCGAGTTACTCGCTCGACATGGTCGGTTTGGGTTAACCGTTAAAGCAGATGGTGACTTACATATTGATAGTCACCATACCGTGGAAGACGTTGGAATAGTCCTAGGCCAAGTACTGAAAGAAGCCTTAGGTGACAAAAAGCAAATAAATCGGTATGGACATGCCTATGTACCAATGGATGAAACGTTAGGCTTTGTTTCATTAGATATAAGCGGTCGTCCTTTTTTAGCTTTTGATGCAACTTTTGATAATCAGAAACTAGGAAGCTTTGATACAGAGCTTGTTCGTGAATTCTTTCAGGCGTTTGCCTTTCAATCAGGAATTACATTGCATGCGAGAGTATTATATGGTATAAACACGCATCATAAAATCGAAGCTTTATTTAAAGCAACCGGGAGAGCTCTATCTGAAGCAATTCGTGTTAATCCAGATATAGAAGGAGTAAATTCAACAAAGGGGTTAATTGAATGATAGCAATTGTAGATTATGGAATGGGGAATGTCGCTAGTGTATCTACTGCATTTAGACGACTTGGATATGAAGTAATACTGACGGATAAAGAAGCTGAATTAGCAAAGGCTTCCCATATCATTTTACCAGGGGTTGGTTCTTTCCAAGCAGCTGTTCAAGAGATTGAGGAGCGAGGCTTAAAAGAACCGTTACAAAGGCTAGCAAAGGAAAAACCTTTTTTAGGCATATGTTTGGGAATGCAATTATTATTTTCGGAAGGATATGAGGGTGGTACATCAGCAGGATTAAACCTTATTCCCGGAACAATTGAAAAAATAGAAACAGACTATATTTTGCCGCATATTGGTTGGAATGCGCTGGATATAAAAGAAGGACATGAACCATTTGAAGCCTTTCAAAATAAACATGTATACTTTGTTCATTCTTTTGAAGCAAGAGTAGATCGTAAATACTTAGTGGCTAGTACGGAATATGGGACTGAAGTTCCAGCAATTGTAAAAAACGAAAACGTATATGGTATTCAATTTCACCCAGAAAAAAGCGGGGAAGTTGGAGTGGAAATTTTAAAGACATTTCTTCAGGGGGAAGCGAAATGAAAATTCTACCAGCAATTGACTTGATAGATGGGAAATGCGTTCGACTATATCAAGGCGATTTTGATAAAACGACACAAGTAGGAAGTGACCCTGAGTCACAGCTTCAGACTTTTATCGAAGATGGAGCGGAAATCGTTCATATTGTAGATTTAGATGGGGCGCGTAATGGGGAAGCCCGACAATATGATTTAATAAAAAAATTATGTGCACAATCAACGGTACCGATTCAAGTCGGTGGAGGAATTCGTACTTTAGAGACGATAAAAAACTTAGTCGATATTGGAGCAAGTCGACTCGTTCTAGGAACTGCTGCATTAGAAGATGAAAAATTTTTACGTGAGGCTTTAAACCAGTACGCTGATCACATCGTTGTGGGGATTGACGCAAAGGATGGAAAAGTTGCTACACGAGGATGGGAGACCGTATCCGAAATAAACTATATTGATTTTGCAAAACAAATGGAAGCTCTAGGTGTAAAAACGATTGTTTTCACAGATATATCACGCGATGGCACAATGACTGGTCCGAATCTTGATGCACTACAAGATTTGTTAAAGGCTGTAGACTGTAAAATCGTTGCTTCTGGAGGAATTAAAGACAATGCAGATTTAAAAGCGCTTGAGGAAATTGGAATAGAAGAAGCAATTGTAGGTAAAGCAATTTACGAAGGTAAGGTAACATTAAAGGGGGCAAAATCGTGATTGTTAAACGAATTATCCCCTGTTTAGATGTAAAAGAAGGCAAAGTTGTAAAAGGAACTAACTTTGTTTCATTACGCGAGTTAGGGGAACCAGTAGAAATGGCTTCTGCATACTCAAAAACAGGAGCAGATGAAATCATTTTTCTAGATATATCTGCCACGAATGAAGGTAGACAAACAATGGTTGATATTGTTAGGGAGACAGCTGAAAATGTGTTTGTTCCGTTTACTGTTGGTGGTGGCGTAAGAACAATTGATGACGTCACAAGATTGCTGCGTGCAGGAGCAGACAAAGTTGGTATGAATTCTGCCGCTGTAGCTGACCCGGAGCTAATCTCTGAATCTTCTGCACGATTTGGTGCGCAATGTATCGTTGTAGCGATTGATGCAAAGAAATATGAGGATGGATGGCATGTCATGACTCATGGAGGCAGTAAGGATACAGGTATTGATGCGATTGAATGGGCAAGAACAGCGGAACAAAAAGGAGCGGGAGAAATTTTATTGACTAGTGTTGATACGGATGGCGTTAAGGATGGCTTTGATATCGAATTAACGAAAGCTATCGTTGATGCAATTCGTATTCCAGTTATAGCTTCTGGCGGTTGTGGAAATCCTGATCACTTTGCAGAAGTTTTTGAAAAAACAGATGTCTCTGCTGGGTTGGCTGCCTCCATTTTCCATGAAGATACTTATTCCGTACAAGAAGTAAAAGAGCGTTGTAAACAGCAAGGAGTGAATATTCGTGAAACCTGATTTCTCAAAAGGACTAGTCCCAGCAGTAATCGTAGATAATCATACGGAGCAAGTGTTGATGTTAGCGTATATGAATGAGGAAGCATATCAAAAAACATTGGAAACGAAGCAAACCTGGTTCTATTCTCGATCACGAAATGAATTATGGAATAAGGGAGCCACCTCAGGGAACTTCCAAACCGTGAAATCTATCCAATTGGATTGTGACCAAGATACACTTCTAATTCGAGTTGATCCCAAAGGACCAGCCTGTCACACGGGTGAAACTTCTTGCTTTTTTGAAACAGTAATGGAAGAAGATGTAACTAGGTATGATCCGAATATTTTCGAAGAAGTAATGGCAGAAATAGAAGATAGATTAAAGGTAAAAGTAGAGGGTTCTTATACAAACTATTTATTCGAAAAAGGTATCGACAAAATAGGGAAGAAGGTTATTGAAGAAGCCGGTGAGGTAATTATTGCTGCTAAGAATAGAAATAAAGAAGAGGTAATGAGTGAAGTTAGTGACTTACTTTATCATTGTTTTGTATTAATGGCGGAGCAAAATGTTTCTTTAGAGGATATTAAAGCAAAGCTAACGAAACGGTTTTCTAAAAAAGGCAATCATAAAGGTGAGCGTCCCGAAATCAAAGAGTGGTGACGCTCTTTTTTCACGCAGTAAACATATAAAATTTTAAGCCACAGGATTACTGTTTTATTTGGAGGCTGCTTTAAAGTTATACATGTAAATAAATACTATCCTTTAACAGAAACGTATTGGAAAAAAGATCCATTATTAGAGAAGGAATGTTATTGTTGTCAAGTCTAATTTTGTAAAGCAGCTATAATCCGGTTGTTGTCTATAATGATATTATGTAAACTAATAAACGTAAAAAGGATGACTATAGAGTATATGTAGTCACCCTTTAATTTTCATGTTTGCCAGTATGATTCAATAAACTTATCTCTACCAGACTTTGCTCTATCTTCATCATATTCTTTTTTATTTTTTTTATAAAATTCTTGATGAAAATCTTCTGCTGGATAGAAAGTAGTAGCAGGTAGAATTTCAGTGACAATTGGTTTTGTAAATCTGCCACTATTTTTAATGTTTTCCTTAGACTTTTCAGCTATTACTTTTTGCTTTTCATTATGGTAAAATATAGCAGTTCTATATTGGCTGCCTCGATCGTGAAATTGCCCATTTGCATCGGTTGGATCAATTTGTTGCCAGTACAAGGATACTATTTTTTCATACGGGATAATTTCAGGGACAAATTCAATTTGTACAGCTTCATAATGACCAGTTGTTCCGGTTTTTACCTGCTCATAGCTCGGTTGTTTTGTGGTGCCACCGGTGTAACCTGAGATAACAGTTTCGACACCATCCCATTGATCAAATGGCTTAACCATACACCAGAAGCATCCGCCGGCAAATGTAGCTTTTTCAACTTGTTTTTTCATATTACTCACTCCAAAATAGGATTAGAATGTTAATATAGCACCATAAATATAAAAATAGCAACTATTTTTTGTAATAAAAGATTTACAATTACCTGTTAGTCATGTTTAATTTTAAAATAGGGGGGGGATTTTTTGACAACTAAATCAAGCTCAATTGATTTCTTTGAAATAATAGAGAAATCCCTTATTGGGATCGTAATTTTAAATAAAAATGGAATTGTGTATGCTAATCCATATGTGTATCAACTCCTCGGTTATAATATGGATGAACCCCTTCATTGGGAAAAAATTATACACCCTCAGTTCCAAAGTACTTGTAAGGAAAAATTCAGAGCTATCCTAGAAGAAAAATTGGTGGTTAAGCCTGAAGAACAAAAGTTCATTCGGAAAGATGGTTCAACCATTTATGTCGAAATTGACGGTTTGCCTTGTGTACAAGGGGACGAAGTATTAGGACAGATTCATATTCGGGATATTTCAAAAAGAAAAACATATGAAAAAGATTATGTATCAAGGAATGAAGAATATCAGTTGATTAGTAAACATATAAGCGATATTATCCTCGAAATTACGATACAGGGGGAAATTTGTTATATCTCTCCTTCTGTTGAATCAGTATTAGGATATAAGGTTAATGAAGTTATTGGGCGAAATACCTATGATTTTCTTCATCCAAGCGACGTACCATCGGTAAAAAAGGCACGTATCCAGTTAATGAAAAATGAACTCCCTATTTCAATTACATATAGAATTAAAAATAAAGACGGTATATATATTTGGGTGGAATCAAGGAGTCATGTTGTATCTAAACAAAACGAGAAAAGAATTGTTTTAGATATTCGAGATATTTCAGGACAAGTAGAAACTGAGAAACTCCTTAGACAATCGGAAAAGTTAGCTTTAATTGGAGAATTAAGTGCTGGTGTTGTCCACGAGATTAAAAACCCTTTAACTTCAATAAAAGGATTTTTACAACTTATGCAAGCGGGGACAATTGAAACAAAGGATTATATTGCGATACTCAACTCAGAAATTGATAGAATTGAACAAATTGCAAATGATTTATTAGGTTTTGCCAAACCAAAAGAGGAAATGCATCCATTAGATATTGCAAAAGTTATTGATGAAGTTGTTTTTTTATTAAATGCCCAAATAAAAAAGAAAGATATAATAATCGATTGGCAACCTCCTATTTCTGATGTTTATGTATTAGGTGATAAATCTCAGTTAAAGCAAGTAATGATTAACTTAATCAAGAATGGAATAGAAGCTTCTGATAATGCTGATAGGATTGAGGTTTTTCTTCAAACCAATGAAGCTTATGTATTTATTAAAGTTAAGGATTATGGTTGTGGGATTCCTCAAGAATATTTAAATAAAATCGGTGAGTCTTTTTTTACAACAAAGAAAAAGGGTACTGGATTAGGATTAATGGTCTCTCATAAAATTATTAATAATCATAAAGGGAAAATTGCAATTGAAAGTGAAGAAAATAAAGGAACAACTTTTACTATACAATTACCAATATATAAACTTGATTCGTAATTCGTCTTAATTTAAACTTGGTAAATCTATTTTTCTATGAGAATATATATATGGTTAAAAATAAAAAGGGTAAAGGGTAGGTACTTAATGGCAGATAAAGAAAGAGTCTTATTAGTGGATGGCATGGCATTATTATTTAGAGGCTTTTATGCTACAGCTTTTACAGGTAATTTTATGATAAATAGTAAGGGTGTTCCAACAAATGGAATTTTTGGTTTTTTAAATTATTTTACGAATGCAATAGAAACGTTTTCTCCTGATTACGTTATTTGTTGCTGGGATATGGGTAGTAAAACTTTTAGAAATGACATGTACCCAGAATACAAATCTAACCGAGGGGAGCCGCCAGTCGAATTAATTCCTCAATTTGATATAATAAAGGAAGTTATCCATGCCTTTGATGTACCAAACATCGGTGTACCGGGTTATGAAGCGGATGACTGCATTGGAACGCTTTCAAAGCATTTATGTGAAGAGAAAGAAGTAGTTATTCTCACAGGTGACAAAGATATGCTACAGCTTGTTGAGCCCAATATTTCTGTTTCAATTATGAAAAAAGGACAAGGGAATTATCATATATATAATGAAGAAACTTTTTACGAGCAAACAGGTCTTTTCCCCGAACAAATAGTTGACATTAAAGGCTTAATGGGTGATTCTTCTGACAATTATCCAGGAGTTAAAGGTATTGGTGAGAAAACGGCCTTAAAGTTAATTCAGGCATACGGTACAATTGACAAAGTACTCGATAACTTGGATCAATTGTCAAAAGGGATGCAGAAGAAGATTGATGAAAACATGGAAATGCTTCAATTGTCAAGAAACTTAGCTAAAATCCATTGTGATGTTCCATTGGAATGTCAATTAGATAAGGCTTGTTGGAACATAAACAATGATAAAGTTTTAAACAAAATGAAAGAGCTTGAATTTAAAAATCCTTCTAGATGGATGGTTAAGGTTGCTCATTAATTTTTTAGGATAAATGTTCCCTTCTTCAGATAGACTAACTGTTGGAGGTGTTAAAATGAGTGCAAAAAATAATATTCGTCAAAAAGGAAGAAATCGCTCTAGTGTAAATCCTCAAGGTTTATCCGAAGATGTTGCTGATCAACGTCCGAAATCAGAGCTGGAGGACAATGCAAAACAATCGAATACAAAAAGATAAATGATGTAAAGGAAACAAATCATTAACAAAATGCCGACCGATGTGGGCCCAAAAGGGAATAGGGTACAGCGGTCGGTTCTTTTTAATTTTAATCAAGGATCTTTTTCGTATTATTCATTGTTTTTTATCATTACAGTTAACACATAATGCGCAGCAAAAGAAAACGGCCGTAATCAAAAAGGAGAGGATCCGGATGGAAAAAGAATTAAAGGTACATGGATCTATAAAAGATAACCAAACTAGGTGTACACATTATCATGGTCAAACAGATATTATCGCCATTAAGTTTGCATGCTGTAATAGGTATTATCCATGCTATAAATGTCATGAGGAAAGTGAAGGTCATCCAATACAAACGTGGAAACAAAGTGATTTTCATCAAAAAGCAATACTATGTGGTAATTGTAAAACGGAGCTTCGAATATCAGAATATTTAAACTGTAATAATCGATGCTTAAGATGTTCTGCTCCGTTTAACCCAGGTTGTTCTAACCATTACCATTATTATTTTCAACTATAATTGAAAAATTAGATATTATTGAAATTGCTGGAGTACAGAGAAAAAGTCTTTTACAAAGTTATAAAAAACCTTTTCAGACGGTGCAAGGTTCCTGTGCTTCGGAATAATGATACCTACTGTCCTTCTTAATTGTGGACTTTCTATTGCTACTTTTTTCGTATAACGAGATAAGGTTTCGCCAAATGCACTTTCAGGTAACAAGGTAATACCAATTCCTGCTGAAACAAGTCCTTTAATCGCATCAAGGTCTTCACCTTCAGATGTAACAATTGGTTGAAATCCTGCTTGTTTACACCCGTCTATAGCTAGCTTATGAAGGATGTATCCTTTAGGGAAAAGAACAAATGGTTCATTACGAAGATCACGCAAGTTAATACTCTTCCTTTCTGATAAAGGATGGGAAGCAGGGATAAGTGCACTTAAATTTTCTGAGAATAAAATATCACCTTTGATGTCTATTTGATCTGTAGGTACAGGACCTAAAAAAGCCAAATCGATATCTCTATTTTTAACAGATTCAATTAAAAAGTTATAGGAACCTTGTCGTAATTGAAAGGCCACCTTTGGAAATTTTTCCTTAAATTCAGAAATGACAGTAGGTAGTAATTGACTAGCCAAACTAGTAGGAAATCCAATTTTAATCGTACCTCGTTCTGGATCTAAGTATTCGTCTATTTGTTTTCTTGCATGATCAATTGCTTTCATTGCAGTTGTTGTGTGGGTGAAAAAGATTTTTCCTATCTGTGTTAATTTAACATTTCGCCCTTCTCGCTCAAATAAAGAAACTCCTAATTCAGCCTCCAAATTTGCTATTTGTCTACTAATTGCTGATTGTGCGACATGTAGGTTGGCGGCTGCTTCAGAAACGTGTTCTCTTTCTGCAACTTCCATAAAATATCGTAACTGTCTTAATTCCATTTTAAACCACTCCTATACAAACCATCTCAAAATGAGATAACTTTAATCTATATTATATATTGTTTGGATGAATAAGAAAACCTACAATAGAAATAAGACACCTTAAAAGTTATATAGTAAACGGGGGCGTATAAGTATGAGTTACAATAAGATGCCTAAATCGCAAGGGCTATACCGTCCTGAATTCGAGCATGATGCATGTGGAATCGGTTTATATGCTCATATGAAAGGTCACGCTACACATGACATTGTAAAAAAAGGATTACAAATGTTATGCCAATTAGACCACCGTGGTGGTCAGAGTGACCCGAATACAGGAGACGGTGCTGGAATTATGGTTCAAATACCAGACGGTTATTTTCGTAAAGTTTGCTCAGATATAAACTTACCGGAAAAAGGCCGTTATGGTGTAGGAATGGTATTCTTTTCAAACAACGACAAAGAGAGAGAGAAAATTGAAACTTATGTAAATGAACTAATTGAGCAAGAAGGACAGCAGTTATTAGGCTGGAGAAGTGTGCCTACAGATGAAAGCAAGGTAGGTGCTGATGCACAAGAAACTGCTCCAGTAGTTCGCCAAGTATTTATCGGTGCTGCTGAAGACTTAACAGATGAACTAGCTTTTGAAAGAAAGCTATATATTATTAGAAAACAGGCTGAAAATTGGGCGAATGAGCAGGAAATGCGTTTTTATTTTGCTAGTCTTTCTAACAGAACAATTGTCTACAAAGGTTTATTAACTCCTACTCAAGTAGATGAGTTCTATCTAGATTTGCAGGATGAAGATTTTGTATCTGCATTTTCGCTTGTACACTCGCGATTCAGTACAAATACATTCCCTAGCTGGGAAAGAGCCCATCCAAACCGATACCTCATTCACAATGGCGAAATTAACACAATGAGAGGGAATATCAACTGGATGAGAGCTCGTGAACAACAATTTGTTTCTGAAGCTTTCGGAGATGACTTAGAAAAAGTACTTCCAATTTTAAACGCAGATGGAAGTGACTCTTCTACACTGGATAATGCACTTGAATTCTTTACTTTAGCGGGGAGAAAACCTGCTCATGCAGCGATGATGTTAATACCAGAGCCGTGGAAGAATAATCCACATATAAGCAAAGAAAAAAGAGCTTTCTATGAGTATCATAGCTGTCTAATGGAACAGTGGGATGGACCTACTTCTATTACGTTTACAGACGGTAAACAAATAGGAGCAATCTTAGATCGTAATGGTTTACGTCCTGCTCGATATTATGTAACAAAAGACGACTATATTATCTACTCTTCTGAAGTTGGCGTCGTTGACGTGGAGGAAGAGAATGTTTTATATAAAGATCGTTTGAGTCCGGGTAAAATGCTATTAGTTGATTTGGAAGAAGGTCGGATTATTTCAGACGAAGAAATAAAAAAAGAAGTATCAGGAGAGCAGCCTTACCAACAATGGTTAGATGATAAATTAGTAAAATTAGATAGTGAAATTGTATCAACCCAAGAAAAAGCGGTGGAAGATTTATTAACGAAACAAAAAGCTTTTGGATATACAACAGAGGATATAGAGAAATATCTGATTCCGCTTGTAACGGGTGGTAAAGATCCGATTGGTGCGATGGGGAATGATACACCTTTAGCAGTTCTTTCTGATCGTTCACAATCATTGTTTAATTATTTCAAACAATTGTTTGCACAGGTAACAAATCCACCAATTGATGCATATAGAGAGCAAATTGTGACATCAACAATGACACTGCTCGGACCAGAGGGTAATATACTGCACCCGGATGAAGGAAACTGTCACCGAATTCAGTTGGAGACGTTTGTATTATCAAACAAACAATTAATGGATTTAAAATCAAATAAATACAATGGTTTTACTAGTGAAACCATTGATACACTATTCACTGAAAATTTAAATGAAGGTCTAGAAAAAGTCTTTGCCCAGTCAGAAAAGGCCATTGATGAGGGTGCTAATCTATTAATCTTGTCAGACCGAAATATGACAGAAAATGAGGTTCCAATTCCTGCTTTACTAGCTGTTAGCAGCCTTCACCAGCACCTTGTACGAAAAGGAGTTCGTACAAAAGTAAGTATAATTATTGAGTCTGGTGAAACGAGAGAGGTTCATCATTTCGCAGCTTTATTAGGATATGGTGTTGACGCCATAAACCCATATTTAGCTTTTGAATCATATCGTAATCAAATTGAGCAAGGAAATCTTACATTCTCTTATGAAGAAGCAGTTCAAAAATACATCGATGCCGTAACAGAAGGCGTCGTTAAAGTAATGTCTAAAATGGGAATTTCAACAGTACAAAGTTACCGAGGTGCTCAAATTTTTGAAGCAATCGGGATTAGTAAAGAGGTTATTGATCAACACTTTACTGGAACAGCTTCACAGATTGATGGTATCGGAATAGATACAATTGCTAAGGAAGCAATTACGCGTCATAAAGTCGGCTATGAGGATGAAGTAAGTAAAACGCTGGAACCTGGTAGTGACTTTCAATGGAGAAAAACAGGAGAGCATCATGCGTTTAATCCAAAAACGATTCATACGTTACAATGGGCTTGTCGAAGAGGGGACTACAACCTATTTAAGGAATTCTCAAAGGCAGCTGATGAAGAACGATTAGGCTTTTTACGTAACTTGTTTGCATTTAATTCAAATAATTCTATTCCTGTTGAAGAAGTGGAATCTGTTGATTCAATCGTAAAACGGTTTAAAACTGGCGCAATGTCATTTGGATCATTAAGCAAAGAAGCACATGAGGCTCTTGCAATTGCAATGAACCGAATTGGCGGTAAAAGTAACAGTGGTGAGGGTGGAGAAGACCCTAACCGTTACATCGTTGATGAAAATGGTGATTTAAGACGTAGTGCAATTAAACAGATAGCATCTGGTCGTTTTGGCGTGAAAAGCCATTACCTTGTAAACGCTGATGAGTTACAAATTAAGATGGCTCAAGGTGCGAAACCAGGTGAAGGAGGTCAGTTGCCAGGTAAGAAGGTATATCCTTGGGTTGCTGACGTTCGTGGCTCAACACCAGGTGTTGACTTAATTTCACCACCTCCACACCATGACATTTATTCTATCGAAGACTTATCACAATTAATTCACGATTTAAAGAATGCAAATCGTGACGCTAGAATTAGCGTTAAATTAGTTGCGAAAGCAGGAGTAGGTACAATTGCTGCTGGTGTAGCAAAAGGTAACGCAGATGTTATTTCTGTTGTGGGTTATGACGGTGGAACTGGAGCATCTCCAAAGACAAGTATTAAGCACACTGGTCTACCGTGGGAGTTAGGTGTTGCTGAGGCACATCAAACACTAATGCTCAATGGATTAAGAGACCGTGTTATTCTAGAAACCGATGGTAAGCTTCTAACTGGTAAAGATGTAGCAATGGCAGCTTTACTTGGAGCAGAAGAGTTTGGTTTTGCTACGGCACCTTTAGTGGTTCTTGGCTGTGTAATGATGCGAGTTTGTCATATGGATACATGTCCTGTTGGGGTAGCGACACAGAACCCAGAATTGCGTAAAAAATTCACGGGTGATCCAGATCACATTGTTAATTATATGCGATTTGTTGCTCAAGAATTGCGTGAAATCATGGCTGAACTTGGATTTAAATCTGTCGATGATATGGTAGGACGTACAGATGTTTTAGCTGTAAGTGATAGGACCAAGTCACATTGGAAAGCAAAAGACTTAGACTTATCTAAATTGTTATATCAACCAGAAGGCCAACGTACGTTCCGTGTCCCACAAGATCATAAAATAGATCAATCACTTGATATCACACGTATTTTACCTGCTGTTCAACAGGCAATCGAAACACAACAAAAAGTTGATGTATCTTTCCCGATTAGAAACATTGATCGTGTAACAGGTACGATTGTTGGTAGTGAAATTTCAAAACGATATGGTGAAGAGGGCCTTCCAGAGGATACGATTACTTTACGGTTTGTAGGTTCTGCAGGACAAAGTTTTGGTGCCTTTATTCCTAAAGGTATGACAATGTTATTGACCGGTGATGCAAATGATTATGTTGGTAAAGGATTATCCGGAGGTAAGATTGTTGTTTCATCACCGAAAGAATCCACAATTACAGCAAGTAAGAATGTTATAGCCGGTAATGTTTCCTTCTATGGTGCAACAGGTGGCGAAGCATATATTAATGGCTCTGCAGGTGAGCGTTTTGCTGTTCGTAATAGTGGTGCTAATGTAGTTGTGGAAGGCATTGGCGACCATGGTTGTGAATATATGACAGGCGGACGTGTAGTAATATTAGGTGAAGTTGGCAAGAACTTTGCTGCCGGAATGTCCGGAGGAATTGCCTATGTTTTAGCTGATGAGGTAGAAAACTTTAAAGATTTAACAAACACAGAAATGATTGAGTTTGAATCTTTAACTGATGCGGAAGAAGTAAATAAATTAAAAGAAATGATCCAAAAGCACGTAGCTTATACCAATAGTAGTAAAGCTAAGGCAACTCTTGAAAACTGGGAAGCTTCTGTTGCTAAATTTGTTAAAGTAATACCGAAAGATTACAAGTTTATGCTGAACCAAATTCAATCATTTATTGAAGCTGGCGAATCAGAAGACCAAGCACAAATGAGTGCATTCGAAGCAAAAAATTATAATAAAGAAGTTCCTGTCAAAAAGGAAAAAGAAGTTATCGTACAGTAAGAAAGGAGAGAGGAATATGGGAAAAGCAACAGGTTTTATGGAAATTAAGCGTGAAGAAGCTCAAGAAAGAGATCCTTTAACACGCTTGCATGATTGGAAAGAATATTCTGCTCCTTTCTCTGACGAAGTGATGAGCAGACAAGGAGCTCGCTGCATGGACTGCGGCACTCCTTTCTGTCACATTGGAATGGAGATAAATGGAGCAGCTTCAGGATGTCCTATTTATAACTTAATTCCAGAGTGGAATGATTTAGTATATAAAGGGAAATGGAAAGAAGCATTAGATCGTCTAATGCAAACGAATAATTTTCCTGAATTTACAGGAAGAGTTTGTCCAGCACCTTGTGAAGGTTCATGTACAGTAGCCATTTCAGATCCTGCTGTAGCAATTAAAAATATAGAGCAAGCAATAATTGACAAAGGATTTGAAAATGGATGGATTAAACCAAGAATTCCTCAAAGACGTTCAGGTAAAAAGGTTGCCATCGTTGGATCTGGTCCTGCTGGGCTTGCTGGCGCTGATCAGTTAAATCAGGCAGGACATTCGGTTACTGTTTATGAGCGTGCTGATCGAATTGGCGGATTACTGACGTACGGTATCCCTAACATGAAGCTTGATAAAGATGTTGTTGAGCGTCGAGTTCGTTTGTTAGAGCAAGAAGGAATTGAGTTTGTTACGAATACGGAAGTAGGGAAAGATATCACTGCTGACGAATTGAAAGAAAAATTTGATTCTGTCATCTTATGTACGGGAGCCCAAAAGCATCGTGACTTAGTTATTGAAGGACGTGAAGCAGAGGGCGTTCATTTCGCTATGGATTACTTGACTTTGGCTACAAAAAGTTTATTAGATTCTAACTTTGAGGATGGTAATTATATTGACGCAAAAGGTAAAGATGTCATTGTAATTGGAGGCGGTGATACTGGTGCAGACTGTATTGCGACATCACTTCGTCAAGAAGCTAAAAGCGTTACTCAGTTTGGTAAGCACCCACAATTACCGATGGCACGTACTTCTAATAATATGTGGCCAGAGTACCCTCATGTGTTTTCACTAGAATATGCACATAAAGAGGCGAAAGAAAAATTTGGTGAGGATATACGTCAATACTCTATCCAAACAAAGAAGTTTGTAGCAGATGAAAATGGTAAGTTAAAAGAATTGCATACAGTGGAAATGAAAAAAGTAAGAGATGAAAATGGAATGTTTGTTTATGAAGAAGTTCCAGGTACAGAAAAGGTTTGGCCTGCGCAATTAGTTCTGATTGCTATTGGGTTTGAAGGTGCAGAACAACCAGTATTAAAGCATTTTGGAGTAGATACTAATAATCGCAGAGTAAACGCTGAGTATGGTGACTTCTCTACGAATGTAGAAGGTGTCTTTGCAGCTGGTGATGCGCGACGTGGTCAGAGCTTGATTGTTTGGGCGATTAATGAGGGAAGAGAAGTTGCCTACACAGTTGATCAGTATTTAATGGGCAAATCAACTTTACCTACAGTAAATGCCATGTAAAAAGATAATAAAGGTCTAACCTAGATGATCGGTTAGACCTTTTTATTTGTATAGTAAATTATAAAATGTCTGGCTTGTGGATAAATGGTGTAGGTTAGCGACGTCCAGCTCCAGCGCCCAGCGACTAGTGAGACTTCCCTCACCTCCGTACGATAAGTCAACATCGGTTCACTTCGTTCACCGTGTTTCCTTTATCTCCTGCGGTTCAGTCCAGTCCATACGTCGCTACCAGGGCGCTTGCGCTTTTGTTCTTTACTTAAACTTTTATGAAATAAAGGAAATACATAATGTTTGTTGAATAAATAATACATTCTAAATTAATGATTTTACGTAATAGGAGGCTTGCATATGAACCAAAATCTCGTAACATTTCCTGTAGAAACAATAAGGGAACAGTTCCCTGCTTTAAAAAGACAATGTAATGGAAAATCAGCTGTTTATTTTGATGGTCCCGGTGGATCACAAGTAGTACAATCTTCTATAGAGGCTATTACCTCTTATATGAGAAATGGTGGAGCAAATCTTCATGGTGCTTTTCCGTCTAGTGTGGAAACGGAACATACTATTGAAGAAGCTAGAAAAGCTGTTGGTGATTTATTAGGAGTAAAAGATAAAGAGGTTGCCTTCGGTGCTAATATGACGACTCTTGCTTTTTCTATTGCTCGGGCTTTAGCGAAGGGATGGAAGCAAGGTGATGAAATTGTCGTAACAGAGTTGGATCACCGTGCAAATGTTGACCCTTGGATTACAGTAGCTAATGATCTTGGGTTGAAGATAAGATGGATTAAGGTAGACCCCCAATCACTAACACTGCAATATGATGAATTACATGAGCTAATTAATGAAAACACAAAATTGGTAGCTATAGGTCTTGCATCCAATGCAGTTGGCACGATAAATGATGTCGCAAAAATAGCGACGAAAGCAAAAGAAGTAGGGGCTTTAGTTGCCGTTGATGCTGTCCACGCAGTACCACATATACCAATTAATCGTGATTCACTTCAAGCAGATATATTATTATGCTCTGCCTATAAGTTCTTTGGTCCACATATAGGCATTGCAGCGATTAAATCGGATGTATTTGAATCTCTAGAGCCTTATAAATTAGTACCTGCACCAAGTTATATCCCTGATAAACTTGAAACCGGAACACAGAATCATGAAGGTATTGCTGGAATTAGACCTGCGATTGAGTTTTTTGCAAACCTTGGAGATGGTACTAGCAGAAGAGATAAAATTATTTCTGGTATAGAGAGAGTAGAAGTATATGAAAACAGCCTTGCTTCTAAGATTAGAGGAGAACTTGCTTCATTGAATAAAGTTACATTATATCAAGCGGATTCATCTGTTCCTAAGACACCAACTATTGCTTTCCAAGTAAAAGGAATTACGCCCGAAGAGGTTTGTAGAAAATTATCTGATCAATCAGCAATATTTATTGCAAGTGGTGACTTTTATGCAACAACTTTAGCTAATAAGCTGGGGATTAATAAGTCAGGTGGATGGATTCGTGCCGGATTAGCACCTTATAATACAGAAAAGGAAGCAAATCATTTTATTGAAGCAATAAAGCAATTGTAAGTCTTCAACTATAAGCGTAACTAAAAAAGTTTTCATTTTATTTAACGATGCGGTTGTTTTTATGTACTGTTTAATAATAGAATGTACTTTAGAGATAGTTCATACATAGTATGGATTCGAGAAAAGAGGTATATGAATAAATATAGATATTCATGACCTGATATAAAAAAATTGAATTTGTAGCAAGGAGAAATAGTCATGGAAGAACAAGAAATAACTGTTAGTCTTAGTACTCAAAAAAAAGAAAAACCAAAATCTGATGAACTACAATTTGGTCGTATCTTTACAGATCATATGTTTATATTGGATTATGAAGAAGAAGCAGGATGGCACAGTCCTCGAATTATACCTTATCAGCCTCTTACGTTGGATCCAGCTTCGATTGTTTTTCATTATGGGCAGACTGTTTTTGAAGGTTTAAAAGCTTACGTAACGAAGTCTGATGAAGTACGACTATTTAGACCCGAAAAGAATATGGAGAGGTTAAATCGCTCAAATGATCGAATGTGTATCCCGAGGGTGGATGAAAATTTAGCTTTGGAAGCAATTAAAAAGCTTGTGTCCATTGACAAGGAATGGATACCTACAGCTCCTGGTACGTCTTTATATATTCGTCCTTTTATTATCTCTACAGAGCCTTATTTAGGAGTGGCACCATCTAGAAGCTATCAATTCATTATTATTTTATCTCCTGTCGGTGCGTATTACGAAGAAGGAATTAATCCTGTTCGAATAGCTGTTGAAGATGAGTTTGTCCGCGCTGTTAAAGGCGGAACTGGAGAGGCCAAAACCGCTGGAAATTATGCATCAAGCCTAAAAGCTCAAGAATTAGTATCTGATAAAGGATATGCTCAAGTATTGTGGTTGGATGGTGTAGAGAAGAAGTACGTAGAAGAAGTAGGAAGTATGAACGTCTTTTTCAAAATTAATGGAGAAGTTATAACACCTGAATTAAATGGAAGTATTTTGGAAGGAGTAACTAGGTCATCTGTGATTCAACTATTAAGACATTGGGATGTTCCTGTTACAGAAAGAAAAATTTCGATGGAAGAGGTATATGAAGCATATCAACGTGGAGAGCTTGAAGAAGCGTTTGGTGCTGGAACAGCAGCAGTTATATCTCCAATTGGTGAATTAGCTTGGAAAGAAGAAAAACTAGTGATAAACGATGGAATAACTGGTGAAATTGCAAAAAAATTATATGATAAGTTGACTGGCATTCAATATGGTACGGAATCCGATCCATTTGAATGGGTAGAAGTTGTAAAATAGATGAAAACGCATGGATAATAATGAAATCCATGCGTTTTTTATTTTTCATTTATTTAATGCTTCCATGTTGTAGAGAGAAACGGTCTGTTCCTTATACTGGAACAGATGACTGTCCTAAATGCTTCTCCTGAATTATTTCCTATCTTTACTATGCATTTTTTTAAAAACAAAACCGAAGATAAAAAGTGTTAGACAAAAATAGAAGGGAGCGTAGTTAATTGGCAGAATCTAAAAATGGACTTGTCATATTAGCAATAAGTTCTATTCCATTAATTATGACATTAGGTAATTCGATGCTAATACCAATTCTGCCAAAAATGGAGTCAGAGTTGGGATTAAGCTCTTTTCAAGTTAGTTTAACAATAACAATTTTTTCCATTACTGCAGCAATCTTTATTCCAATATTAGGCTATTTTTCAGATCGTTTTTCCAGAAAGGTTATCATCGTTCCTGCTCTTATCTTGTACGGTGTAGGTGGCTTATTAGCTGGACTAGCATCTGCTTTCTTTAATAACGCCTACATATGGATTCTTATTGGTCGTGCACTGCAGGGGATAGGAGCTGCAGGAACGGCACCTATTGCTATGGCTTTAACAGGGGATTTATTTAAAGGTGGAACACAGAGTAAAGTGTTGGGTTTAGTTGAAGCATCTAATGGATTTGGTAAAGTCCTTTCTCCAATTGTCGGATCCCTTCTAGCACTAATTGTCTGGCACGGCCCATTCTGGGGTTTTCCGACATTTTGTATCATTTCTGTTCTTCTTACTGCTATTTTTGTGAAGGAGAAGAAAAAAAAGATAAAACCTCCTCCAGTAGGAGAATATATCAAAGGTCTATTTACTGTCTTTAAACAGGAGGGGCGTTGGTTATTTACTGCTTATTTAGCTGGTGCAACGTGCTTATTAACATTATTTGGTATTTTATTTTATATCTCAGATGTTTTAGAAAAAGATCATGGTATAGAAGGAGTAATGAAAGGTTTTATTTTAGCTATTCCTCTGTTGTTCTTAATGATCACGTCTTTTACAACAGGAAGCAAGATTGGAAAAAATTTGAAAGTGATGAAACGATTAATTGTAATTGGTTTACTTCTTATGACAGCTTCCTTTGCAACATTAAAATTCTTTACAAATCTACTACCATTTTTTTCAATATTGGTATTTAGTAGTATAGGCACAGGACTTGTTTTACCATGTTTAAACAGTCTTATAACAGGCTCAGTTGGGAAAGCAAGGCGCGGTTTTGTAACGTCATTATATGGGTCTGTCCGTTTTTTGGGTGTTGCAGCAGGACCACCTATTTATGGATGGCTAATGGGAATATCTCGGACATGGGTGTTTTTATCAACAGCAAGCTTAACATTTATTGTTGCATTGTTGTGTTTACTGTTAATCCATGTAAAAGATGAGGAGACACAATCAGATGAATCTTCTAATTCGTTATTTAAAAAAATCCAGCTTACGACTGAATAAAAAAGGAGGAATTTAAGTAATGCAAATTTACTTTTCACCAGAGTTTTTAAAAGAGGATGCTCAAGTGTTAAATATTGTCGATGACAAAAATAACGCTGTCGGTTATATGGCATTTTTAATGCAGGAAAAGAAAATGTATGTGTATGGGCAATTAGAGGAAGAGGGGGTTTTTCAAGATTTTAAAGACTTAGTAAAGCCTTATTTAGATGGTTTGTCAAAAATAAAACCTGATTTAGAAGTATATTCTTATTTGGCTGTTGGAGGAAAAAAGGTTGAGATAGATACTGAATCTGACAGTAATGGTTAACAACACACTTTATTAAGTGGGTGAATATCATATCCTAGCTTTATTTTTGGAGGTTAGGATATGGAATTTATTTTTCAAACCTTTGAGCTCTACCATGCATTTCTGTTAATTTTCGGTTTACTTACCGGCATATTAGTAGGTGCACTTCCTGGTTTAACACCTACAATGGGGGTAGCACTAACCATTCCATTTACCTTCTCATTAGGTGCAACAGAAGGTTTAATCATTTTAGGTGGTATCTATTGCGGAAGTGTTTATGGTGGTTCAATTCCCGCTATTCTTTTTAATGTTCCAGGTGCTCCAGCATCTGTGGCAACTACTTTTGATGGTTATCCTATGACCGAGAAAGGAGAAGCACGAAAGGCATTAGAGATAGCAACTATTTCATCTGTAATCGGTGGTTTGTTCGGAATGGCGATGTTATTATTCTTCGCTCCACTATTTGCTGATTTATCCTTGAAATTTGGACCTACTGAAAGCTTTTGGGTTGCTATATTCGGTCTTACGGTAATTGCAGCAATTTCTGAAGGATCAACTTCCAAAAATTTAATCGGTGGATCGATTGGCGTCATGTTATCGTTTGTAGGTATCCATACAATTACTGGCACTACTCGTTTTACATTTGGGATGGACAGTTTAGTTGGTGGTTTTCATGTTGTAGCCGTTCTAATTGGATTGTTTGCTTTTCCACAGGCTTTACGAATCATTGAAAAGTTAACTTCCATCGATAAAAGACAACCATTGATTTACAAAGTAAAGAAATCATCCATTAAACAATCTTTTGTTGATGTATTAGGAAAGCCAAAGTCTGTTTCTCTCGGAAGTATGGTTGGCGGATTTATCGGATTAATACCTGGAGCAGGAGGTAATATAGCAAGTATTCTCGCTTATAATGAGGTAAAGCGTTTTTCTAAGAACAAGCAATTCTTTGGTAAAGGTGAAAAAAAGGGAGTAATTGCATCTGAAAGCGCTAATAACGCGATGGTTGGTGGATCATTAATTCCTTTATTAACATTAGGAATTCCAGGGTCACCTACAGCAGCGATTTTCTTAGGTGGATTACTTATACACGGCATCTGGCCAGGGAGGACCTTGTTTATTGATAATGCCGAGGTGGCTTATACATTTCTGTATAGTATGATTGCTGCACAATTATTTTTACTAGTTCTAGGGTTGTCATTAATCAAGTATATGACCAAATTGTCGGCCATTCCAGGATATATTATGGCACCAGTTATATTATCATTTTCAATTATAGGTGCGTACACGATGCAAAATAACATTTTTGATATACACACTGTGATTCTCATCGGTTTCATCATGTTTTTTCTTCAAAAATTAACCTTTTCACCAGCTCCAATTGCCTTAGGCTTTATATTAGGGCCAATTGCAGAAGAAGGGTTATTACATGGCGTCCAAGTTGGAAGTTCACACGGATCTGCTTTAAGCTATTTTTTTTCTGGTGGAATAAACATTGTATTGTTTTTATTAATTTTTTTTACAGTTGTTGTTTCATTCATTCAAAAAATAGTTATTCATAAAGAAAACTCCTTAAAGCAATGTTGTGTTGCATTGAAATGGAAGCATCTGTTTTACCCATCAGCAATAGTTTGGCTTATCGTAGCTATATTAGATATAGTTATCATTATTTCTATTCAAAGTCTTCCATTTGAACAGAGATTATTTCCACAAATTACTTTAAGCATACTTCTTGGATTAATTATTATTGAATATATGAAAGTGATCGGCACAAATCACGAGCAGAAAATGAAAATGATGCCTAACACTATACCGTTTAAGTGGTCAATGCTACCCATCCTTTTATTTGTTACGATTGTAAGTTTTTTAACAGAAGTAATTGGATTTTATTTACAAGTTCTTCTATTAATGATGGCAGTTCCTCTATACTTTAGATTTGTGAAAAAGAATAAAGATATCGTTCTACCCAAGGTGTTTTTCACTGCAATAATCTTTACGCTCATTTTATTCACTGTATTTACACTTATTGTGAAAGTGCCACTTCCTGTTCCTGACATATTTTAATAAGCACAAATACAACCACCTGCAATGCAGGTGGTTGATAATTAAAAATTATAGTTTGTCAGTTGTTCTCCTTCTGATTGTTCGTAGCCTTTCATGTATTTTATTCGGCGTTGAGCAGAGGATTTGTTTACTTGTTCATCTGCATGGTAAGAAGAGCGAACTAAAGGTCCAGCTTCACAATGTCTGAATCCTTTTTGAAGAGCAATTTGCTTTAATTCTGCAAATTCATCTGGATGATAATAACGCTCAACTTTTAAATGCTTTTTCGTTGGCTGTAGGTATTGGCCAATTGTCATAATATCTACATTATTTGCAAGGAGATCATCCATTGTTTCAATAATTTCTTCTTTTGTTTCACCTAGCCCAACCATGATACTAGACTTCGTAGGTGTATTAGGTGAAATTTCTTTTACTCGTCTTAATAATTCTAAAGAACGATCATACATAGCGATAGCACGAACTCGTTTCGTTAAGCGCCTAACTGTTTCAATATTATGATTAAAAATATCCGGTGGGTTATCCATTAAGGTATGTAGACTTTCATAATCCCCCTTCATATCAGACGGTAAAATTTCTACTGTACATCCCGGAACACGTGCACGTATTTGTTTAATTGTTTCTGCAAAAACAGCTGCACCGCCATCCTTTAAATCATCACGTGCAACAGCCGTTACGACAACGTGTTTTAATCCCATGACTTCTACTGATTCTGCTACTCGTTTTGGCTCTCCCCAGTCTAATTCATTTGGAAGACCTGTTTTCACTGCACAGAATCGGCAACCCCTAGTACAAGTGTCACCTAAAATCATAAACGTTGCTGTTTGTCTTTCACTCCAGCATTCATGAATATTTGGACATCTTGCTTCTTCACAAACAGTGTTTAATCGTTTGTCACGCATTAAATTTTTTAACCGATTGTAAGACTTGTTCGTATTAATTTTAATTTTAAGCCATTCCGGTTTTCGGACGTATTCTTCTTTTTTTGCCACTTAAAACACTCCTAACGTGTGAAATTCCATTCTGAATTTTTATATTTCGTTTCTGCAAGCTCATTTACTTTTGCCAATTGCTCGCTTGTAAGTTCATAGCGCTCTAGGTCAATGTTTAAACCTTTTTCAAAACCTGTTTTAAATGCTTCCCTTACATCATCAAAGGTAAACTGATTTTCTGAAACTTCATTAATAGAGATTGCTTTATCATTAAAGGCACGTCTTGCCCTTTCTTTTACTCGTTCACTTGGATAAAGGAACAAATCAAATAATTTAACTTTATCTACATCAATCGGAATAGAGCCATGTTGGAGGATGACTCCTTTTTGACGTGTTTGTGCACTTCCAGCAGCTTTCTTTCCTTCGACAATTAATTCATACCATGACGGTTCCTCAAAACAAACAGCTGAATCTGATGTCTGTAGCTTTTCGTCGGGTATGGCAAATTCAGCGTTAACATTTAATGCTTTAAAACCTTCTAAAAGACCTTTTGAAATAACTAAATAAGCTTCTTTAACTGATTTTGGCATATTATCGTGTGATTCGGATACGATGACGCTATATGTAAGTTCATTGTCATGAAGTACAGCACGACCTCCAGTTTGTCTTCGTACTAGCTCAATCCCATGATTTCTAATGCCTTCCAAATCTATTTTTCCCCTAACTTTTTGGAAATATCCGACTGAAAGACCTGCAGGATTCCATCCGTAAAAACGGAGAACTGGGGGTATTTCACCTTGGCTATGCCAATTCAATAGTGCCTCATCCATTGCCATATTGAAGGCTGGTGAACAATGTCCAGAATCCACAAAGTACCACGTTTCCCTCATTTTGTTCCTCTTTTCTTGTTATATTTCTTCTATATCATACGACATAATGGTAACAATTTCTATCTTTCAAAGTCAATTTATGTACCACTTATTAGATGAAAAGCAGAAGAGGAAAACTTCTTCCAATCATTATAACCCCCTTCCTAAGCAAGAAGGGGGGTTATGTTATTAAAGGTGAACTTAATAGGTATACATTATTTTATAACCCCAATAGAGCTTAGTATATTTTCGTAAGTCTTTTGTCGGTTATTCAAATCTTCTATTACTTCATCTCTGTTCATTACTAACATGTCCGCTCCTGCTTTTTCCATTTCTTTGAGAAAATCCTCATCTTCTAATAGATCAAGAAACGCTTCTTCCAGTTTTACAATAATATCATCAGGTGTTCCTTCTCTCGCTGCTATACCTCGATCAGTACTCATTATAACATCTGGATGCCCCAGCTCCTTAAATGTTGGAATACTAGGATCAAATGGATGAGGTTCTTCTGTCGCGATTGCAAGAGGTGTTACTTCATCTCCAAGACGGTATATGTCCGAAAGGTTTCCGGCAACAATATCTGTATGACCACCGAGCATGGATGCGATCGCATCGGAGGCACCTTTGAAAGGCACATCTTCCAACTCTATACCTGCACTTTTTTCTAACAATAATGTAGCTAAATGCTGACCAGCAAATTTACCAGGCGTTCCAACTGTCAGAGTATTTGGTGCTTGTTTTGCTTCCGTTATTAATTCCTCTAAACTTTGTATCGAGCTATCATTTTTAACAGCAAAAACTGTTGGATCACCACCCCAATTAACAAGCGGTTCAAAGGTATTTAAGTTAAAGGATGTTTCATTTACTAGTGGTTGCGTAATAATGTGAGGGAGGTTATACGCTACGAGTGTATACCCATCTGGTTTTACTGATGAAAACTGGTTCCAGCCGACTTGGCCACCGCCACCTGCTTTGTTTACAATAACAAGTTCTTCTCCAAGATATTTATTAGCATGTTTTGCAATGATCCTTGCTTGTGTATCCGTTGCAGCACCAGGGGAAAAAGCAACAATCAATTCTATACTTTTGTCTGGGTAACTATTAGCGCTTGATTGACAGGCACTAAACAATAATAAAAGAGAACTACATACGACAAAAAACACCACATTTTTTCTTAATCGATTCACATTAGGCACACCCTTCGATAAATATTCTCCACAAAAAGAATATGCCCATTTCATTCTTATTAAATATTGTCCCCTGAAACTTTACGAGCCCATTTTATTTGATTTGTTTTTTTCTTACGCTGAAAAACATAGTTATAACAGGCATTATGTTCAGTTTATAAATAAAATCGACCATTCGTGTTGAGATGGATTGCGAAATGATTGCTTGTAGTACGATACCCCAATGGATGATAGAACCAGTTAATATAAAAACAGAACCGTTCAAAATAAGAAGTGGTTTTCCTGGTGCTGTTTCCCGATATTTTGCAATAATAAGCGCTAGTACCCCCATACCACCATTTGAAACTTGCTGCCTTAATAAAATTCCAACACCAATACCTAAAATGACTGAACCTATAAATAGATCAACCACAATAGATGTATGATGATGAAATAATTCTAAGCTAAAAAAGTGAACACTAATAGACGTGATGGTAATGGAGTACATCGTTCCTATTGTACTAGCATTACCTAACCAAAATATTGCTGCTACTAATAAGGTGAAATTGACAAACCAGAGCGCAAAACTAAGCGGTAGGTCAAACCAATGGTTTAAGAGAACTGCTAAGCCGGCAGCACCACCGGAAGGAATGGAATGGGGGAAGAGAAATAGTGCCATTGCCATTCCTTGGATAAACCCACCACAAGTTATTAATAGGTATTGATATATTCGTTCCTTCATTTTTTTCTCTTTTGTTTAATCATTCTGTTATTCACCATTTACATCCCCATCCCCAATAAAACTTGTCCTATTTCATTTTATTTAACTACAAAGTATTTATGTTTAGTATTGACATTTGATCGGGTGTCAAGCATAATTTTATAAGATGTAATATTTAAATAATTATTAAGCTGTGTCAAAGTTCGGTGTTGATGCTTGACGTTTAAATATTAAAAAATAATTAGGTTAATGTAAAATAAAGTGTTGAAAAGGACTAGTAAATTGGTATCTTACGAAAGAGAATGGAATCCATCGGCTGAAAGGTTCCAACGTATAAAGAATCAATTGAACCTATCCTTTGAGCTGTTGAGCTAATAACTCAACCGTAAACCTGCGTTAAAGGTATTTAAGCGGGTATTGGCTTCACAGCCGATGCCAATTGAAGGTGGTACCGCGGATAAACTCTTTCCGTCCTTTACAAGATAATTGTAGGGATAGAAAGAGTTTTTTATATGTACACCGGAATGTATAGGTGGAGTCGATAAGAAAGAATAAGAAAAACTAGAAATGTCGTGTTTTTCTAAGATTAAAGGCGTGATTAGATGGCAAAAAAGAGAATTGTTGTAAAAATAGGTAGCAGCTCACTAACCAACAAGTATGGTGGATTAAGTAGAGCAAAACTTAAAGAACATGCTGAAGCAATTGCAATGCTGAAACAGAATAATTATGAAGTGATCTTAATTTCCTCAGGTGCAGTTTCAGCCGGATTTAGCGATTTAGGTTACCCAGCAAGACCTGTGACTGTATCAGGTAAGCAAGCAGCAGCAGCTGTTGGTCAGGGATTACTTGTTCAAGCATATACCGATCTATTTAAGTCGTATCAAATGGTTACAGCTCAGTTATTAATTACAAGAGACGTATTCGTTAACCAGGAACAATATAGCAATGTGTATAACACATTAACAGAACTATTAAAACGTTCCGTCCTTCCGATTATTAATGAGAATGATACGGTTGCTATAGATGAACTTACTTTTGGGGATAACGATATGCTCTCGGCATTGGTAAGTGGATTAGTTAGCGCTGATTTTTTGATCATGTTGACAGATATAAATGGATTATATGATGTTAATCCCCAAATAAATCCGCAGGCAAAAAGGTATGATTTTTTGCCTGTAATCAACGATCAATTAATTGATCAAACAAAAAGTGAGTCTGGATCAAAATTTGGAACCGGTGGAATGAAATCAAAATTGTTAGCAGCTAAAACAGCCTTATCGCTTGGGGTCAATGTATTTGTTGGTACTGGCTCTGGTAACGAGAAATTAATAGAAATTGTCGATGGAAAGGGAGATGGAACCTATATAGGTGAAAATCAAAATCATAGCTTAAGAAAGCAAAAGCAATGGATAGCATTTCATTCCCCTGTTTCCGGGCAACTAGTTATAGATAAAGGAGCAGAGCAGGCAATTTTAAAAGGTGGTAAAAGCTTGTTACCCGCAGGGATTGTCGCAATAAACGGCGCATTTCTTGCAGGTGAAGTAGTTGAGATCTCTAATGGTGATACAATCATCGCTAAAGGTCTGGTTAATTATTCATGGAACGAGTTAGCGGCCATTAAAGGTTTGGGTAGTGAGGTTGCAATGAAAAAAACGAAACGGTCAAAACCAGAAGCAATTCATCGAGATCAATTAGTTATTTTAAAGGAGGTAATGGCATGAGTGATTTATTAACAAAGGCGGCCAAGGTCAAATCTACCGCTATTCAGTTAGGGAAAAAATCAACAGCACAAAAAAATAAAGCTCTTGAATTAATTGCTGATGAACTTAGAAATCAGTCTGCTTTTATTGTTAGAGAGAATGAAAATGATATTAGATTGGCAAGGGAAAAAGGATTTCACGACTCTTTAATTGATCGATTAATCCTGAATGAAAACCGCATTCATGATATGGCAGACTCTCTTAACCAATTGACGAATTTACCAGATCCAATAGGAGAGGTGTTAGAGGAATGGGCTCGGCCCAATGGGATAAATATTAAGAAGGTACGTGTTCCGTTGGGAGTTGTAGGTATGATTTATGAAGCAAGGCCGAATGTTACAGTGGATGCAGCAAGCCTTTGTTTAAAAACTGGTAATGCAGTTCTGTTAAGAGGGAGCACATCGGCATTATATTCCAATAAAGCATTGGTACATGTGATTCATGAAGCGTTGAACAAATCTGAGTTGCCAAATGACGCAGTTCAATTAATAGAAGATACTAGCAGAGAAACAGCCAATCAAATGTTTAAAATGAATGAATATCTAGATGTGTTAATACCAAGAGGTGGAAAAAAACTGATTCAAACAGTTGTTGAACAATCAACCGTACCGGTGTTAGAAACTGGTGCAGGAAATTGTCATTTATTTATTGATGAATCAGCTAATAGCGATATGGCAATGTCTATTGCAATTAATGCAAAAACACAACGTCCGTCTGTTTGTAATGCAATGGAGACACTTCTTGTGCATGAAAACTGGGCAAAGCAGCATATGTCTTCACTAATTCATTCATTTAAAGAAAACGACGTGGAAATTCGAGGAGATGAAGCAACCCAAACATATGATGACTTGGTTAAGCCAGCTTCAGAAGAAGATTGGGAAACAGAATTTTTAGATAAAATTCTTGCAATCAAAATTGTTAGAAATGTTAATGATGCAATTGACCATATCAATCAATATGGCTCGAAGCATTCAGAAGGAATCATCTCTGAACATCTAAGCAATGTTACGGAATTCATGAATTCCGTTGATGCGGCGGCATTATATCATAATGCTTCCACTCGCTTTACCGATGGATTTGAATTTGGATTCGGTGCAGAAATTGGAATTAGTACGCAAAAACTACATGCTCGTGGGCCGATGGGCTTACCTGCATTAACATCAACGAAATACTTGATTCATGGAGAAGGTCAAATTAAACAGTAAATGAAAAAGGGTTAACTATCCTATAAGGTAAGGATAGACCCTTCCTTTTCCCTTTTGTATTTTTTATTGACTTACAATAGTGAAATCATTATTAATTTACGATAAAATAGACATGGCTATCCAATTACATAATTGAAAAATTAAATGCAAAGGAGAGGTAACATGGAAAAAATTCTTATTTTTGGGCATAAAAATCCAGATACTGATACGATATGTTCTGCTATTGCGTATGCAAATCTGAAAGCAAGCTTAGGTTATGAGGTTGAACCTGTAAGGTTAGGTTCCATTAATGGTGAAACTCAGTTTGCTTTAGAAAAGTTTAATGTTGAAGCACCTCGTTTAATTGAAAAGGCAGCAAAAGAAGTAAAGCAAGTAATCTTAGTCGATCATAATGAAAAACAACAAAGCGTAGATGATATTGAAGATGTTCAAGTGACTGAAGTAATTGACCATCACCGTATTTCTAACTTTGAAACAAGTGATCCATTATACTATCGCGCTGAACCAGTAGGATGTACAGCTACCATTTTAAACAAATTGTTTAAGGAAAATAATGTAGCCATTCCAAAAGAGGTTGCAGGACTGATGTTGTCAGCTATTATTTCCGATTCGCTTTTATTTAAGTCACCAACATGTACAGAGGAAGATATTGCAGCTGCAAAGGAACTTGCTGCTATTGCTGAGGTTGATGCAGAGGAGTATGGCTTACAAATGCTGAAAGCTGGTGCTGACCTAAGTGATAAATCTGTGACAGAACTAATTTCACTCGATGCAAAAGAATTCGAAATGGCATCAAATAAAGTGGAAATTGCCCAAGTAAATACAGTAGATACAGATGAAGTGTTCACTCTACAAGAGGAAATTGAGTCTGAAATTTCTGCTACAATTGATCGTAAAAACCTGGATTTATTTGTATTTGTCGTAACAGATATTTTAGAAAATGATTCAGTCGTACTTGCATTAGGGAAACAAGCAAATGTCGTTGAAAAAGCATTTAATGTATCATTAGAAAATAATAAGGCCGTCTTACAAGGTGTTGTATCACGTAAAAAACAAATTGTACCTGTTTTAACCGAGGCATTTTAATTTACAGACGGACATCGAATGAAGTAGTTTTCCTATGTTTTTAAATAATGAACGTACCGTTGCCACAAAAATTTGATATATGTAATAAGAGAACGCTCTGGTCAAATGACCGAGCGTTTTCATTATGCTGTTGATGTCTAGGAATAAAGATTTCGACAAGATTTTGCAACGTTGATTTCTGGCTGAAGTAATATAGACTGGTCCATTTGCTTACCTTCAATTGTATCGAGCAATATATTCGTTACTTCTTTGGCAATAGTGTCTAAAGGAACTCCAACTGTCGTAATAGAATATTCGAGTTTTTCTACTTGCGGAACATTGTCATAGCTGATGATTGATATATCCCCAGGAATAGACAAATTATATTCTTTTATTGCAAGCAAAATCCCTTTTGTACAATCATAACTGCTGCTAATGATAGCAGAGGGTTTTTTTTCTTTGTCCAACATTGCTTTTGTAGCTATATAACCATCATATTGTTCAAGCTCAGGAACGGGTATAAGCATTTCATCAGAAAAAGGAATGTTATTTTCCATTAACCCCTGTTTAAAGCCTTTAATTTTATCAGCTTGTAAAGGGTCCTGTTCTGAGATTTCACCAATATAAATTATTTCTTTATGTCCTAGTTTATGAAGGTAAGCAACAGCTTCTTTCATTGCTTCTCTTCTGTTTGCATCTATTGTTGGCACTTCGGGTTGGTTAGAAGCAATGCCGTAAGAGACAACTGGTACAGAAGATGAGAAGCGATAGTCGCTATGTGTGTCTTCAAACAACAAAATAGCGTCAACCTGAAAACGGTTAAATGTTGTGACAGCTGTATTAATGCGGTTGATCGATACAAGTGTAGTATAACCCTGATCTTCTAAGTATTGATTAATTCTTGTTATTAATGCTGAATGGGCAACTCTTTCTATTGTTGGCCAAATCACACCAATAGTATTTGATTTTTTGGAAACGAGACTTCTAGCCGCTACATTTGGCTGATATCCAATTTCTTCAGCAATTGCTAGAATTTTTTTCTTTGTAGGCTCTTTAACAAGTGGACTATCTCTTAATGCTTTGGATACAGTTGAGTAGCTGACGCCCGCATGTTTTGCTATATCTTTAATGGTTACTCCCATAATAAAACCTCACTAACTTTATTATAACAACGTTGTTTTTTACAACTTATTATACTAGATAGGGAGGAATTATTACAATAAAATTTATAAAAATACAAATCTATAACTCTTTCATTTTGATAATGGCTTGATAACGATAAAAAATTTTATTTGACAGATATGTTCAACAACTTTAATATATAAATAACAACGTTGTTAAAAAGAGGAGGGTATGTACTATGAGTAAAAGGGATTGTTTAAGATATTACCTTGAGCTCGATATTTGCTAAAGTCTGTTATAAAGATTGAAATGTCAACAATAATGAAAACGTTATCAAATTGAGAAGGTTAACTTTGGCGGATTTTACTTTGGTTAAAAGTGATTGTAAATGGATTTGCAGGGGGTAAAACAATGAGAAAAATAGCTATTTGTGGCCTTAGTAATAGGGCATTTGGGATGTTTATCGAACCAATCTTATCCCATTATTCAGCGGCAAATAAAATTGTTGGTCTTTTAGATGCCGACGAACGCAGAGTTTCTTTATGCAAGGAAAAGTTTCCTCAATTAACGGACGTCGCAAACTTTTCTTCTAATCAGTTTGATTTTATGATTGAAGAAACAGGTGCAGATACAGTAATCGTTGCAAGTAGAGATGACACACATGTTGATTATATTTTACAGGCCTTAAAACATGATTTGCATGTTATTACGGAAAAACCAATGGTAACAAAAGCTGCAGATGCTCGCAGAGTAATGGAGGCAGAGGAAAAAAGCGCGGGTAAAGTAACGGTAACATTTAACTATCGTTACAATCCATACCACCGAAAAATAAAAGAATTAATCCTAGACGGGAAAATTGGGCGCGTTACTTCTGTTGATTTAAATTGGTATATTGATACGTATCATGGGGCTAGCTATTTTAAACGATGGAATAGGGATCGTGAATCTTCGGGTGGATTGTCAGTTCATAAATCAACGCATCACTTTGATTTAGTAAACTGGTGGGTTGATCAACTCCCTGTCGAAGTATTTGCATATGGAGCACTTAATTATTATGGAAAAGACGGAGAGTTAAATCCTAGTCCTAAAGATGGTAGATTTTGTGGAACATGCTCTGAGCAGTTAGACTGTCAATACTATATGAGATGGACCAATAGACGGAACAATGTAAATGTAAAGGATGACCATATTCAGTCAAATGAAAATGATCAAAATTACACAAATTATCGTCCCGATATGTGTATTTTTGATCATGAAATTGATATTGAAGATACCTATGTTGCAACAGTTAAATATGATAAAGGGGCGTTTTTAAGTTACTCTATTAATTTTTCACTTCCATATGAGGGGTATCGGTTAGCGATAAATGGCACGAAAGGAAGAATTGAAACGACTGAATTCCATGAACCAAGTCGCGTTCCTTTTCCAATTCCTGAACAAACGATTGATTATTTTCCGCTATTTGGATCAAAAGAGGTTATTCATGTAGTTAAAAGCGATGGTGGTCACGGAGGCGGAGACCCGATTCTTCAAGAAGATTTGTTTTTAGGAGTTGACCCAACTCGTCCATATGAAATTCTTGCAGGATCAAAAGCAGGTGCGTATTCTATCGCATTAGGTGAAGGTGTATGGCGTTCAAGCAAATCAAATCAACCAATTCAAATCGATGATTTATTGAAAAACCCTGTAACCAGTTAATTGAAACACTAGATTATGTGAAAAAACAGCCCCCGCCATGTAACAAATACTATGGTGGGGGCTTTCAATGATAAAAATACTATTCCTAACGTCGTTGTATAGAAATCTACTTTCAAATAAAAACCTAGAAGGTTCTATTTCCATACTAGGGATGGACGTTGCTATTTTACAATACAGGTAATTAGGAAAGGAGAAAGTTAAATGAAAAAGGGAGAATTAAGCTGGTTTATTCCAGATGGGTATATCCCTCCAAAAAGCTCTGGAGAACTTGTTAGTCATGAGTCAATTTGTGTATTGAACTGTAATGATGACGAAGCAAATTTAAAGATTACTATTTATTTTGAAGATCGTGATCCAATCGAAGATATATCCTATGTAGTTAATGGTAAGCGAACGAGCCATATTCGAACAAGTACGCTTGATAAAAATGGGGAAAAAATACCTGAAGCAGTTCCTTATGCTATCGAAGTAGAAAGTGATGTACCAGTGATTATTCAGTATAGTAGACTGGATTCTACCCAACCTTCGTTAGCATTAATGTCCACATTAGGCTATTCCTAAAATGTGGAACATATCATATAATTAAATCTATAAGTAGGTACAACTAAAATATCTCTATAAAATAGTGACAAGTGAATATATCCGTTCCTTTTCATCAAGGGAGTTAAACCATGATAAGACTATCTATCTTCTTTTTCCTTTTATTTTGTACGTTTGCAATCACAGGGGCTCTAATGCCCCTGTATTTAAATTATTTAGGTTTTAGCACTGATCAAATAGGATTACAGCTAGCATTAGGAGCAGTAATCGCTGTTATTGGTCAACCCTTATTTGGCTATGTTAGTGATCGACTACAGTCAACAAAAAAAGTGTTAATTGGTGTGATGATTGCAGGACTTATATCAGGGATGATTTACTTCATGCTGGATTCCTTTTATTTTGTTATTGTTTCCTTTATCATATTAAATTTTTTCATGAGTGCATCAGGCCCCTTGATTGAAAATTTAACCATTGCATATTCTCAGAGATACAATGCTAATTACGGCTTAATTCGTTTATGGGGAGATATCGGTGTTGGGACATCCTCTGTTGTAGTAGCTTTTCTCATTAGTCTGATTGGCATTCAATACATGGGAGCCATATACATAGCTATGTTACTAGCTGGAATGATTACTGCTCTCTTTTTACAGGACGTTGAGCGAAAAAGTAAGGCAGTTATATCGATGAAATCAATTGGCCAATTATTTTCGAATAGAAATTATCTTTGGTTTTTATTTATTAGCTTAATTATTTTTACAACGAACCGTATGAACGATAGCTTATTAACCGTATATTTATCAAATTTAGGCGCTACTGAATCTCAAATTGGTATGGCATGGATGCTAGCAACCTTTGCTTCTGCACCATTGTTTATTGTAATGGGCAAACTTTTAAAAAAATACTCAGAAATGGTTTTTGTGTCAATTGCAGCATTTTTGTATTCTGTTCGTTGGTTTCTTTACAGCTGGTTTGACGATGCTGTTGTTATTATTTATTTACAATTACTTAATGGTATCTCTTTTCCTGTGTTTATTGTAGCTGCTCTTTTCTTAGTTACAAAAATTGTTCAGGATGAAGTTATTGCTACTGCTCAAACTGTATATATCGCAGTTATTGTTGGCTTAGGTGGGTTAATCGGCAGTGGTGGCGGTGGTTGGTATATGGAAAGCTTTGGTCCACAAGCTACATATGTTTTGGGTGGATACATTACACTGATTGGAGCTATATTATCAGTAATTACTCTTTATAAACAAAAAAAACAATAATTTCTTACATGAAAAAGTAAACAGAAAAGATTATAATGGATAATAGGCTTGTTTAAATGTAATGAATAGTTTTCTAATTTATCTGAATATGATAGTATGTATCTAACCATTTTTACATTAGGAAGGATTATTAGCTATGAAGACAAAATTAAATCCTATACAAATCAAAGACATTGTGATTGCACACCAGGTGTTAAAGGACGTTGTTGTTAAAACCCCTTTACAAAAAGATACGATTTTATCTGAACGGTATCAGTGCAATGTATTTTTAAAAAGAGAGGATTTGCAGGTAGTACGCTCATTTAAAATTAGAGGGGCCTATAATCATATGCAATCCTTAACGAAGGAAGAATTAGAAAAAGGTGTTGTTTGTGCGAGTGCAGGCAATCATGCTCAAGGAGTAGCATATTCTTGTAAGGTTTTAGGTGTTGAAGGTAAGATTTTCATGCCTAGTACAACACCTAGACAGAAGGTTAATCGGGTCGAGTTTTTTGGCGGACCATTTGTTGAAATTATCTTAGTGGGTGATACATTTGATGATTCCTACTATAATGCAAAAGAATATTGTGATGAACATGATATGGCATTTATTCATCCATTCGATGATTATAAAACAATTACAGGTCAAGGTACGATTGGCCTGGAAGTATTAGATAACATGGAAGAGCCGATCTCTCATATATTTATGGCAGTAGGAGGGGGCGGGTTAATATCTGGTGTAGGCTCCTATATTAAAAACATTAGCCCAAGTACAAAAATAGTTGGAGTTGAACCAGAAGGTGCACCTTCCATGAAACAATCGTTAGATCAAAAAAAGATTGTTCGTTTGGAGAACATAGAAAAATTTGTGGATGGTGCCAGTGTTCAACAAGTTGGTAACTTAACATATGAAATTGCACAGGATGTTATTGATGACATTGTTGTCGTTTCGGAAGGAAAGGTTTGTTCTACGCTACTAGATTTATATAACGAAAATGCAATTGTGGCGGAACCAGCTGGTGCGTTACCAGTTGCAGCGTTGGAATATTATAAAGATCAAATAAAAGGAAAAAACATCGTTTGTGTTGTTAGTGGTGGTAATAATGATATTGATCGTATGCAAGAGATAAAGGAACGTTCCCTTATCTATGAAGGGTACAAACATTATTTCATTGTAAATTTCCCACAGCGTGCTGGAGCATTACGTGAATTTATGGATGATGTTCTCGGGAAAACAGATGATATCACTCGTTTCGAATATACTAAGAAGAATAACCGTGATAAAGGGCCTGTCCTAGTAGGAATAGAATTAAAAAATAAAAGTGACTACGCTCCCTTAATTGACCGAATGGAGAATAAAGGCTTTTCTTATATTGAAATAAATAAAGATCAAGATTTATTTAATTTGTTAATCTAAAGATAATCAAGGCACCTTTTCTTTGGCAAGTAAATGGTAATCCAAAGAAAAGGTGTTTTTTTCTTTATCCGTTATAATAGTCCAAAACAACCGGAACGGGGGTTGGCCTGTTCTAACTAGAACGTTATATGTGGATTGTTAGATACACCTTAAATTGAAAGATATTGTTATAAATACTAACAACATAGTAGATATAATTTATAAATTAATCTACAATTTAAATCAATATTAAATCAACCAAGGAAAGGGGAATGAAAGATTGAAAGAATCTAATATGTATGAACTGATTAAAAGACTACCGAAAGTAGATCTTCATGTCCACCTTGATGGAAGTGTTAAACCAAATACGGTAATCGAGCTTGCTCAAACCCAAGGAATTAATTTGTCGGTATCGAATGTTAAGCAATTAATACCATTAATACAAGTAAATGATAATTGTACTGATTTGGCACAATATTTAACCAAGTTTGATTTAGTTTCTAAAGTTCTTCATACATCTGAAGCTTTAGAAAGAGTTGCATTTGAAATTGTTGAACAGGCATATGAGGATAATTGTAAATATATTGAGGTGAGATTTGGTCCGCAATTACATTGTGAAAAAGGTTTAACTGTTGAAGGGGTTATCCATTCTGTTATTAAAGGATTAAAAAGAGGTGAAAGTGTATTCGGTGTAAAGGCAAATGCGATTGCTTGTTGCTTAAGACACCATACTGTTGAACAAAATATGTTGGTCATTAAAGCTGCAACTGGATTTTTAAATCATGGTCTGGTAGGAGTAGATTTAGCAGGTGATGAAGCTTCTTATCCAGCTTATTTATTTGAAGACGTATTTAAACTTGCATCTAAAAATGGATTGCCAATAACGATTCATGCTGGAGAAGCAGGCGGACCGGAGAATATAAAAGTTGCTTTAAACAATTTAGGCGCAGCAAGAATTGGTCATGGGGTTCGTTTACGCGAAAATACTGAGTTATTGAACAAGCTAAACTTGCGTCGGATTCCTCTAGAAATGTGTCCAGTTAGTAATATCCAAACGAAGGCTTCCTTAAGTTGGGATGATTATCCAATTCGAGAATATTTCGACCTTGGACTTAACATAACCGTAAACACGGATAATCTAACCGTTTCCAATACAAATTTGACTAATGAGTACTATATATTAAAAGAAAAGTTCAATTTTTCCATTGGTGAATTAGGTCAACTTATTATGAACGCTGTTGATGCTTCATTTTTAAATTTCAGAGAGAAAAAGAAGTTAAAAAGTAAGTGTTTATTAGAATATTCCAAAATTGTCAGTGTAACAGAACAGGTTATATAATAAGGGGTCGGACTTCGATCCTTTTTTTGGACTTTTAACATGAATGAGTGGTTGAAAAGTTTAAATCAAGTTATGTACGAAGGAAGACGGTATCCATCCTCACTTCACATCGCAATCTGCTTTATCGGTTGAATAGTATACTCATCCAAAATCATTACTTTTGATGAGTGTTTAAAATGATCCTTGTACGTTGAATTTAAGTCCTTATAAAACTCTTTCAATAATTGAACATTTTCAATAATATCATCTGAAAATAGACCAGAACGATTAATGGTGATATTTTCATATTTGACTACTAATCTTCTAACCCTTTTCATTTCCTTTACCACTTGCTTTAAACTATAAATTTCTTCCAGCTCAGATACTAATCGTTTCATATCCTTTTTCAATGATTTTCGAAGCATAGCATTGACCGCTGAACGATTGGTCAGCTTTTTTCCAAATACAAACTTTTGAAGCATAATAAGGTCTGATTGTATTGGATCATGCAAAAAGCTTAAATAGACCCGGAGTGTATTGTATGCATCATACATTGGATTGTGTGGTTGACCTACAAATGTTAATCCGTATAAGTTTAATGCATTCTCAACTGATAAATTGTCTTTTGAAACCCGTTTTGATAAAACAGCTTGGAAGTCAACATAGCGTTTTTCGATTTTCATAATCGTTGAATTCGGAACTTGGTGTTTATTAGCATCTAATTTTAAACGTGAAAGATCACTTTTTGACCAAGAAAAGAAACGTGCTTTTTTTACTCCGCCAACCCAAGTCAAAAACGATGAAAAAACTTCAGAGAAATCATTTGCACAAACCAAGTCAGCATCTTCAATTCCAGTTAATTTTTTACAAAACTTGTTTAGCGGACGTAAGTTTGTTGGACGTATAAACTGATCGAAGTAACTAATTTTTCTCGTTTCAATATGATATTTGACAGCTCCTAGTCGGATAGCTTCCATATCCTCATATGGCATTCCTCGATTAGAACAAAGCATTTCAAAATCGAAAAAAACATAAAACTTTGTTTCTGCCACGTAAATTCACCACCTTTCCAACTTTATATTATATAAACATTTCTCCAATTTTCATAGTAGTAAATAATTCCTTCCACTCATTTAAACAAAACTTTCCCACCATGATGAAAAAAAAGAAATCAATGGAATGGTTAGTAAGCATAATATTGTTGAGTAAATGGTTGTAATTATTGCAGTTTCCTCATCTTGGGTATATTTGGAAAATATTACAGTTACTAGCATGAATGTCGGCATGGAGGACAAAATGATTATTAAATTACGTGTTAATTCATTTAGTGGACTATTCGTTATGATGATAATTACTAGTATTGGAATTAACAATAGCCGTAGTGTTATAGGAAACCATAGCTGAGGAAAAATAGTGAATCCCCTCTTTTTTATAAGAGGAGGGATCAACATACCTATATATAACATAGCCAAAGGACCTGCAATAGAAGAAAGCATTTCAGTCAATTGCTTTACAATATTAGGCGCTTCTATACCTGTTGATGCGGCGATTAATCCAAATGTGATAGCAAGCAGTGGTGGATTAATTAGTGCTTTTAAATGTTTCATTTGAAAACGACCATTCGATTGCAACATATATATAACAACTGAAAAAATAATTAAATCTAGTGCAGCATCGAATATGGCAGCTAATAAACCGCCAATTGGTCCAAATATCGTTGCACATAATGGGATACCAATAAAACCTGAATTTCCAAGCGCAGCCAGTATGGTCATTTTTTTAGCGAATAATGATTGAAAACCAAATAACCGAGCTAATAACCATGCAACAAGTAATCCAGCTAAATGATACATAATCGATATCATAAAGATTAATATAACTTGATTTAATATGTGAGAGGTTATTTCTGTGTTAAAAACTCCATTTAGTATAATAGAAGGAACTGCAATATTAAGAATAATAAACATTAATCCTGCTTTTAAATCAGATGTTATCTCTACTCGAAGTGCCGTAAGCACACCGAGTAAAATCATGATACCCATTACTATAATAGAAGAGGTTACTATATAAAGATCCATAATCAATACCTTTCTAGCTAAACGATAGTCTTTGATAATGATAGCTATTTTCTGTGTATTTGTCTATAAGTGCGTTTACAAAAAGAGGTTAAAAAAGACGAGTATCCACTGTGATATATTTCCATGGAAACCGCAGAAAATGACATATATTGATGCATTTATCCTTTTTCTTAAAGGATAAATTTCATATCAATTCAAAACATTGGTATGATAATAAGGGAATTGTTACTATAACTAATAGAAACGATGGAAGTAAACGTTAAGGAGGAAAAATGGTGAAGGAAATATCAGCAAAAGAATTAGAAGAGATCGTCGGAAAGGGAAAGAGCTTGAATATTGTAGATGTTCGAGAAGATGAGGAAGTAGCAACTGGAATGATACCAAATACTCTTCACATACCTCTTGGAGAAATCGAGTCAAGAGAGAGTGAATTGGATAAAAATAAGGATTATATTTTCGTTTGTCGATCTGGAAGAAGAAGCGCAATGGCTTGTGAATTTTTAGAAGCAAAAGGGTATAACGTAACGAATATGACTGGTGGCATGTTAGATTGGGCAGGGCCTACAAAGTAGTCATTAATGTAAGAGAGAGGAGTTTCATCAATGAGAGTTGTAAACAACATTACTGAGCTTATTGGGGACACACCGATTGTCCGTTTGAATCGAGTAGTTCCTGATGATGCTGCTGACATTTATGTAAAACTAGAAATGTATAATCCTTCTAGAAGCGTCAAAGATAGGGCTGCTTACAATATGATCCGGGTGGCAGAAGAGCAAGAGTTAATTAAACCAGGAGATACCATTATTGAACCTACAAGTGGTAATACTGGAATTGGTCTTGCGATGACTGCTGCTGCTAAAGGCTATAAAGCAATACTTGTCATGCCGGATAATATGACAAAAGAAAGAATAAACATATTGAAAGCTTACGGAGCAGAAGTTGTACTTACCCCCAGTGATAAAAAGATGCCTGGTGCTATAGAAAAAGCAAAAGAGCTACATAATCAAATCCCCAATAGCTTTGTACCGCAACAATTTGAAAATGGTGCAAATCCCGATATTCATAGAGCAACAACTGCAATGGAGATTTTAGATCAGATGAATGGTGAATTAGATGGATTTGTTGCTACTGCAGGAACAGGAGGAACGATTACCGGTACTGGAGAAGTATTAAAAGAAAAAATACCTGGATTATATGTGGCTGTAGTTGAGCCACAGGGGTCACCGGTTTTATCTGGAGGAAAACCTGGAAAGCATAAATTAGTCGGTACTAGCCCAGGCTTTATTCCACCGATTTTAAACACAAATATCTATGATGAAATCATCCAAATTGCTGATGATGATGCAGTCGAAATGTTTAAAAGTATGGCTGCTAAGGAAGGTATCTTTGTAGGACTATCGGGTGGTGCTGCTGTTTTTGCTGCAATTCAAGTAGCGAAGCGTTTAGGAAAGGGTAAGAAGGTATTATGTATTGCACCAGATACAGGTGAACGTTATTTAAGTATGAATATTTTTGATGAGAAGTAATGGTGAGGATGGATAAAAAATAGCACGAATTTGATGTTTTAAAAAGAGGAAGTGTACCTCGAAAGGATGTATCAACAACAGTTATTCAATCGTTAAAATTAACTAGTTCTTTTTTCGTTTTCGAATACGAAGGTTAAATTATTGTTCAAACGTTTGTTTAATTTTTTCTGTTTGTACTTGTTCAAAAAAGAAGACAAAAAGAACAAAGAAGATAGAACCGCTCACTTCAATCGTGGTGTAGCGGTTCTGTTTATACTAATTAATATTTAAATTTAAAATGATTCTGGACCATATCCAGCTCCATAACCTGGTCCGTATCCTGGACCTGGACCATATCCAGGCCCGTATCCATATGGTCCATAACCAGGTCCAAATCCAGGGCCGTATGGTCCATATGGTCCATAACCTGGTCCAAATCCTGGACCATAGGGACCATAAGGCCCATAAGGACCATACGGGCCATCAAATAGCTCGCCGCCTAAAAAGCCTAATCCAAATCCTAGTAGCCCTGCACCTAATGGTCCAAATCCAGGGCCACCAAACACAGGATTACGAACATCTTCATGTGTTGCATAATAAGGATTAACTTGTTGTGGTATTACAGAATAATTATATTTATTATACATAAAATGCTCTCCTTTCCCCATATTGTAAAATTCGATCTACTGGGTTAATCCCTATTAGCATATGGATGATTTAACCATTTTGTAATGGACATTCACCTAAATTTAGGTGAATTTGCTATAGAGTGAAACATTAGCTAAGAACGAAAAGGAAAATAACGATAAATTGTAGAATAATAATAGGGTAATAAAATAAATATGGCAATCTAGATTATTTGCTATGGACTTAAATTATTTGAGACTGGCAAACATGTTCAAGTGATATCGTTTCGAGAAACTACGACAAACTATATGAAGTTTTGGTTAAGTTTAAGGAAGGGAATAGTGAGTAAAATGGCTAAAGTTGAAATGATTGTACAAACCATGTACAATGGCCAGCTATTACGAGCTGGAAAAGTATATGAAGTAGGAGATGATACAGCACAGAGATGGCAAATAAGTAATATTGCGAAAGTTGTAGAAGATCAACAAAACAGAAACAGTAAAAATTGAATTTTTAGTGGAGGACTATATGAATATATTTGATTTTCATCTGCCAACAAAAGTACAGATTGGTTCAGGTACATTTGAAAAGACAGGTGAGTATTTACATACAACTTTAAAAGGTAGACGAGTGTTTATTGTCACAGACTCTGGCATTGAAGCATTAGGTTTAGTAGATAAGCTTATTAATATTTTGAAATCACATAATTTTGATATAAAAGTTTTTAATCAGGTAAAACCAAATCCTAGAGATAAGGATTGTGTATTAGGTGGTAAATTGGCTAACGAATTCCAAGCAGATTGTATTCTTGCACTAGGTGGCGGTTCGGTTATTGATTCTGCAAAGGCAATTTCTATTTTACAAACCTTAGGTGGTACTCCACAGGCTTATGCAGGGAGGGGGAATGTACCACAGCCAATTACTCCAATTGTGGCAATACCTACAACAGCAGGAACTGGTGCTGAAGTTACGAGGTCATCAGTTATTACTGATACAACTAAGAAAATTAAAATAACCATAAAAGATGTGAAAACTGCACCAGTTTTAGCCATTGTTGACCCTGGGCTTACGCATGGATTACCAGCAACTTTAACGGCGTCTACCGGGATGGATGCACTCGTGCATGCCATAGAGGCCTATACATGCAAGTTGTCTAATCCAATTGCCGATGCGCTTGCGTTACAAGCAATGAAACATATTTATCCTCATATACGTAAAGCTGTTCTGAATGGAAACGATAACAATGCAAGGGATCATATGATGATTGGCTCAACCATTGCTGGAATGGCTTTTTCACATGCAGATGTAGCTTCAGTTCATTGTATGGCAGAAGCAATTGGAGGACTTTACGATACACCACATGGAGTAGCCAATTCCATGTTTTTACCATTTGTACTAGAATACAATGCTGTTACAAACATATCTAAACACGCAACAATTGCTCGGACTATTGGCATTGCTGATAATGATACGAAGGATGAAGAAGCTACTAATCGATTAGTGGAAGAAATGAAACAACTTGCTATCGACATAAACATACCTAGTTTTTCTTCATTGGAACAAGTCCATCCTTCCGATTTTGATTACTTAGCAGAGAAATCGTTTGAGAATGGCTCTACGCCAAGTAATGCACGTGAAATAACGAAGGGAGATTATTTAAATCTCTTTAAAACAGCGTACACTACAAAACAATGAATATTTACTCAAAATGGATGTTTTTTCTATTGCATATTTAAAGGAATTCATGTAATATTACAATACAAGCTGCGTTGTACGTAATAATAATAAGTTTTAACCTTTATACTGTAATAGGGAGTTTTATATTAAAATAGGAATGTCATGCCTCTAATAAAGTGGAAGACAGGAGTATTTTTGCGAACACCCACTTTGAGGAGTGGTGGTTTAAAACTTTATTGCGGATGTTACGGCAATTGTGGCTGTACTTATAATTGAAATTGACACCAGTTCTATAAAAGGAACTGGTTTTTATTATGCAGGAGGATTTTAAATCATTTATTATTTTGTATTAAAATATCGGCTAGAGTTTTTTTAAACAGGATACGATCTTCTTCCGTAAAAGCTTTTGGCCCTTTCGTTTTTACACCACTTCTTCTTGCTTTTGCGTTTGTATGCCTAGAAAGAAGTAGTTGATCAATATTTTCTTCCGTGTATTGAAATCCTTTATGGTGTAAAACGATACACCCTTTACCCAAACCTAATGAAGCTAATCCGTAATCTTGAGTGATGATGATATCATTTTTTCTTGCTAATAGCATGATTCTATAATCAACTGCATCTGCACCAGTATCAACATATACTGTTTCAACACCTACTGGTTTATCTGTATTGGAGTAGTGTGAAAAGCTTTTAACTAGAACTACCGGAATATGATGATTACTTGCTTCTTCAATTATTTGTTTCTTTACTGGACAGGCATCTGCGTCTACGTATATTTTCATACGAATCACCTTTCTTTATTAATTCTATAAAAATGAATATAGCCAACATATCAACTTATAATATAACTGGTTTTGTTTTGTATAACAAGTAACAAATTGAAAAACTATAAAGTAAACGAAGCGAGGGATGTTAATGAATAACTGGAAAGTTGGAACAGTTCATAATCTTAAAGTTGAACGTAAAATTGACACTGGATTTGTTTTAACAAACGGAACCGAGGAAGTATTATTACATAAACGAGAAGCAAACGAAGAGCTAAATGCTGAGGACGAGGTAACTGTTTTTCTTTATCACGATAAACAAGGTAAAATGGTTGCTACCATGAGTATACCATCCATTGGATTTGATACCTTTGACTGGGCTGAAGTGGTTGAAGTTGTAAAAGGTCTAGGTGTTTTTGTAAACATCGGAATTGATAAAGAAATACTAGTTTCTAATGATGATCTACCATTGTTAGAATCTGTCTGGCCACAGGTGGGGGATATGTTGTATGTAGCATTAAGTACAGATAAAAAGGGCCGATTAACAGCAGAACCTGTTACGGAAGGTGATTTTGCTAATAACTGGGATGCTGCACCTCCGTCTTTAATGAATAATACGGTTGGGGGAAGAGTTTTTCGAACAAGTAAAGAAGGAGCGGTAATGATAACGGAAGAAGGTTATCGTGGATTCATTCACAATACAGAACGAAAAAAAGAACCACGTTTAGGTGAATGGGTAAATGGAAGAGTAATAAAAGTGAAAGAAGATGGAACACTTAACCTCTCATTAAGGCCGTTTAAACGAGAAGGAAGGCTAGAAGATGCAGAAGTTATTTTACATTTCCTAAAAGATAACCAAGGAGTCATGGATTTAAATGACAGAAGTACACCAGAGGATATCTATAACACATTTCGAATCAGTAAGGCAGCTTTTAAACGAGCAATTGGTAAATTAATGAAAGAGAATAAAGTAGAACAAAAGGGTGGAAAAACATACTTAACGAATACGAACTAATAATGCGGGTTCAAAAAGCCAGTAAATTGGTGACTTTTTGAACATTATCTAATCATATTTTTAGATGAACCGGAACCGCTATAAATTATAACTATTATATTCCTGCTATTTATAGTATTATTTTAATATTAATATTTCGTCTTTAATAAGAAAGACAGGGGAAGACACAAATGAACGAATATTTAGAAGAACATCTAGATGAAATGCTTCAACTACTTGAAACTTTTGTTAATATTGATAGCGGTTCTGATGATAAAAATGGCATAGATAGAATTGGTGACATGATAAAGGATCTCTTTGAAGAAATTAATTTTACAGTTGACGTGCATGTTCATGAAAAGTATGGCAACCATTTGAGCATTTATCATCAAGAACTACAAAAGCAACTATAATCATACTTGCTCATATGGATACTGTTTTTTCAAAAGGAACGACAAAGCAACGTCCATTTACAATTGTTGGTGATCGTGCTTATGGACCAGGAGTCATTGATATGAAGGCTAGTTTAGTATCCGTATATTATGCGATCCGTTGCTTAATAAATGATGGAAAAGCAGGTTTTAAGAATGTTCATATTCTTCTGAATAGTGATGAAGAAATAGGATCTATTTCTTCAAAATCGCTTATAGAAGAAACGTCGATTGGAAAAAAATATGCATTAGTCATGGAACCAGCAAGAAAAAACGGTTCACTAGTATCAGCCAGGAGAGGAAATGGAAAATATACGTTAAATGTCCAAGGTAAAGCAGCTCATTCTGGGATTGAACCTGAAAAAGGGAGAAGTGCCATTGAAGAATTGGCACACAAAATCATCCAATTACATGGATTATCTGACCCAGAGAACGGCATAAATGTTAATGTCGGATTAATTGAGGGTGGTTCTTCGATAAACACTGTTTCTGATCATGCAGTTGCTAAAATTGATATCCGTATTTCTAAAATGGAACAAGCGGAATCTTTAGAAGAAAAAATGGAAGAAATTTGCTCATCTACGGATGTTAGAGGTACTAGGTCGTTAATAAAGGGTAAAATAATTAGACCTCCAATGAAAAAAAATAAGCAAACAGAGCGGTTACTTAAAAAAATTAAAGAAATTGGCCAGGATATTGGTCTTGAAATCAGTGATACAGCAACAGGTGGGGGATCAGACGCGTCATTTACTTCAGCCCTAGGGATCGCTACAATAGATGGATTAGGACCAGTTGGAGGAAATGCACATAGCGAAAATGAGTATTTAGATATCCCTTCTTTCGTTACTCGAACTGAATTACTTGCTCACATTATTCAACGATTATCAGAAGAGTAAATGTGAAAATTAACTCCAACTGTTTTATGTATGTGATGTATAGAACCGTGATAACGAAACATCCTAATTTTGTGAGGAAAAATCCTCCTTAAAAATGTACCTCGAAAGGATGTTGACCGATGGATCAGTCACTTGGCTATTTACATGAAGTGTTGTCCAATTATATAGAAGAAAACGATTCTGTTAAACATATCGACCAAAAAATTGAACAATTTGACTATAGTTCAGAACAAACATTTGCCAAAGGACTTGAACAAGAAGATATTCAAATGCTTAGACAAATATTATTAAGAGAAATGGATCATGCTAATCAAGCAGGTGACCATGAGAGAGGTTACCAGTTAAACGAAGTATATGAACAGTTATATTAGGTAGCTCAATACTTTTTTACACATAATAGTAAATAAGACAAAATTTAAGTTCAAGCTAGTTCCAATTTAAGGAACTGGCTTGAACTTTTACTAAGATAAGAATGAAAAAACCCTGAAAGAATAGCTACTTCTTTCAGGGATTACAGAATCAAACCGCGTTATATTGTCTTAAAAATTGAAACGTATGATTTAATGTTTGTCTTTCTTCTTTATTTAATGGGATAAGAGGAAGGCGCACTGTTCCTACATCTAATCCTTCAATTGCAAGTGCTTCTTTTACTGCTGTAGGATTAGGAGCCATAAATAAAGTCTTAATTATAGGTAATAACGCTTGGTGAATAGTAGCAGCGGTTTTACAATCTCCTTTTAAGTAGCTTTGAATCATTTTTTGCATGTCATTGCCAACAATATGTGATGAGACAGAAACGACTCCATTTCCACCAACCGATAAAATAGGTAATGTTAAACTGTCATCTCCACTATATAAAGAGAAAGATTCTTCCGTCTCTCGAATGATTGTTGTTATACCATCCAAGTCACCACTAGCTTCCTTCACAGAAACAATGTTTTCAATTCTTGACAACCTTATAATTGTTTCTGGAGTCATACCAACGACACTTCTACCTGGAATATTGTACAGCATGACAGGTAGGCTCGTTGATTGAGCGATTGCTTTAAAGTGTTGATACATTCCTTCTTGTGATGGTTTATTGTAGTATGGTGTTACTAACATTACACCATCTACACCAATAGTTTCAGCTTGCTTCGTTAATTCGATGGAAGCTCGTGTGTTATTAGATCCCGTACCTGCAATAATAGGTACTCGTCTGTTTACAGTTTTCACCACGAACTGTAATAGTGAAAGGACTTCTTCTTTTGATAGTGTAGGGGACTCACCTGTAGTTCCTGCTACAACTAAAGCATCCGTACCATTCGCTATTAAATGCTCAATTAAAGTTTCCGTTTTTTCATAATCGACGTCTCCGTTTTGGTCAAAAGGTGTTACCATAGCTGTTAAAACACGACCAAAATCCATTTCCATCACCTCTATTCATAGTATTAAAAAATCCTATCGTCCAAAGTAAAAACCAAGTATGAATAGAGGGTATCTCATCACAACAAAAAGTACTACAAGCAAAAAAGCAACAACGAGGGCCTCGTTGTTGCATCTCTATTGGTTTATTATGATGCATGAGATAGCCCTCCATATAGCAAAGAAGCTATATGACAGCTCTATATTTATTCAATACAGAACCAGTACTCAGAACAATGAGTTTCTGTGTACTTCGGCAAATTCCCCTTTCAGTAACATTCAAAGGACCTCATTTTCCTCCTGTTACTTACTCATGGTCATTGCACCTCTATCCTCACTTCAACATCTTATTGAAGTAAAGTGTATTCAATTGTTATTTAAACTATAACAGACATTACCAATAGACGCAATAATATAGGAATAATTTTATCTAGATTTTTTTATTTTTCTTATCAAGCTATTATTTATGAATCATATAGTGTTTTGCCCGCGAGTGGTGGGAGTAGTTCACGAAATCCCTTTAAGTGGTGTTAAAGGAGCTGTTGGTTTTGGTGGATTGATCGTTTTTAATAAATAATCATATATTTCTCTTTCAAGGGAGATTCCTTGTTCACGAATACCTTGGTTTCCGAACAAAATATTAAATTCGAGAATATAAGGTTTTCCATTAGAATAAAGGATGTCAAATCCAGCATGGTTTATGTTTAAAGCTCTAGCAACCTTTAAAACTAACTCACAAGCATCCTCAGGGATAAAATCAAAACACAATTGTCCTCCTTGAGAGATATTGTGAAGAAACGATCCTTGACTCGCAGTACGCCAATACGCGGTAACAATTTTATCACCTATTATACATACACGTAGATCTTTGTCTTCATTCGGCAAGTATTCTTGTACATATAAAACATCCGAGTGAGTGGCATAATGATTAAAATCGTCTTTGCAGTTAATTAAAAAAACACCCTTTCCCATTGAATTTCTTGACTCCTTAGCCACGAAAGGATAGGGGAATGTATCTAGCACATGCACACGATTTTGTTCTGTATTGGCAAGTATTTCTGTATAGGCAACATGATCTGGGCATATGGTCCACAACGCCCTTGTCATTTCAACCTTACTAAAGCCAAGCTGAATCGATTCAATACTAGGAAAAATTGGTTTCTTTAAACCATATGTGAGAAACGTAGTTTGCCAGGTTTCAGGAAACAATAGTGCATCTGCATTACGTAATGTGTCTATTTCACGAAAGCTTTGTTCTGGTTTAACATATTTGATCCCAGGGATACCGATGGTTCTATATGGATTAAACGTCACCAAGTTCATCTTTTTTCATGTTCTCCTCTATAAAAATATATTGTTTAAACGAAATAATCATAGTGTTGTTTTGCAAATACGTCAAGCAATTTTTTAATAGTTATAAAGATTAACTTCCTTTAATTCCATATAAAATACAAATAATACCGATAAAAATCCATAGAATATTAGAGTAGGAAATATTGTTTGCAATACTAATAACACCAATTGAAGTCGTTAATATAAGAATAATTGGTCCAACGATAGCGAGTGAGCTATTAATAATGAGTGCTTTTTCGACCTCATTTACTTTTACTATTAAGAATGCTGCTAATATCTCTATCGTTCCTGATAAAACTCTCAATAACGCCATTGCAACGATTGCTTTCTCAAACAACGAAAAATCCCCCCTAAATTTTCCTTTTTTAATTTTTATGTTAATGAATAACATAATAGACAAGTTAATATTAGAAGGAAAATTATTAAAGGTTATAATGTTCACTTATTAGCTTAAAATAGAACTGATCAATTTTTTCTGCATCCGTTTTTTCAGGCAATATACTTGTTCGTTTTGCTTCCTCTAACTGCAAAAACAAGTCATCAGCCATTGCAAATAATTCATCCCATTCATATTTCTTATTTCGAATATTTAATAAGAAGTCTCTATCTTTTTCTCGGTAAACGTTTAACTCTCCTGTTTTTAGTACCTCAATGCCCATTAATAATAAACGGAATAAATGCATAGCATGTTTAAACAATTTAGCTTCTGATTTCTTACTTTGATGAGAAATTTTTTTATTGTAATTTCTATATGTTGTTGATAGTTCCGAAACAATCCCATTTATTTCAGTTAATGAAATGTTGTCAAAGCGTATGTCAAAGTTGACTTGCTGTTTTTCGTAATCATCCCTAAAAACATCCTTCACTTGAAAGATTCCACTTTTTAACGATGGATATTTTTGTTTCATCTGAAAAAGCATTTGCTCCAACACATGTTTTAAGTGAATATCTTTATCTTTTTTCTCTGCTTTATCAATCCCATTTTTAATTCGCATTAATTGATCTTTTGCATAACCACCAAAAGAATAAAAGCAGTTTTGCGATAAAAATAAATGTCTATGTTCGCGAAGTTTTTTCCCTTCACTACTCTGTTTGATAATAAAACGGTCTGGCACAAATAAGGTTTCCAATACGGTGGGGTTCTGTCCATTCAGCAAATTAATGGCCTTTTTTAAGGAGTGAAATTCAATATCTGGATCATGAAAAGTTTGTGTTTCCCATTCCTTGTTCCGTGTTAATAAATAGTTAGCTGGTAAGATAACGAATGCCTTTTGATCAATGTCACTTTCTTTATTAGCTAATCCATAAGCTGTTGAACCAGTAAAGATGTGATAGATAGAATGATTGTTTAAAAATTCTTTACTTAGATTGGTAACCATTATTTATGGTGTCACCCTTTCCGACAAATTTTACATATATTATCATTTTTAGCGGGATTTCGGAAATAATACAGTGTAAGGAATGAAAGGGAAAGAAGAGGTTTCATCACGAAACCATTTTATTGTACTTAATGTCAAAAGTAAATTGCTTTAGGAAATGGGTAGATTATAGATGAAGTTTGGATGTCACGTAAGTATAAAAGAAGGTTACACTGGAGCGGCCATAAGAGCAATAAAACTAGGGGCAAATGCTTTTCAATTTTTCCCTAAAAATCCGAGAAGCTTATCAGTGAAAGCATTTAACCGCACAGAAGCAGTTCACTGTCATCAGAAAATGGCCGAAAACAATTTGGTTTCTGTTGCACATTCCCCTTATCCGACCAATTTAACAGCATCTGATGATAAACAAGACCTTGTAGTCCGATCGTTATTAAACGATTTAGAGATAGCTGAAGCGTGTGGAGCAATCGGTGTTGTTGTTCATTTTGGAAAACAAGTTGACAAGGATCCAATACACAGTTATAAACGAATGATCCATACTTTAAATACTGTTTTAAAGAAGTGGGAAGGGAATGGTAAATTGTTATTGGAAAACAATGCTGGTAAACCCGGGACAATGGGGACGACAATAGAAGAACTTGTACAGGTACGCAAATTATGTGATTATCCAGAGAAGATAGGTTTTTGTTTTGACACGTGTCATGCATTTGCTAGCGGTCTATGGATTGGTGAAAACTGGGAGGAAGTTCTTACAATAGGGGAAAGGTTAGGATATTTCGATCATCTGTATGTGATCCATTTAAATAACTCAAAGTATCCGGCTAATTCCGGAAAAGACCGCCACGCAAATATATTTCATCATGGTCACATTAGAGAAGCGGATTTTGACAAAATGATTAATTCTACCATCTTGAAGGATATTCCTTTTATCCTTGAGACGCCATCTGATAATGGTGTGACACATGAGGAGGAATTAGCACAATTAAATAAGAAATGGAAATAAGCAATAATGATAAAAAGCACTTACAAAAATAAGTGCTTCTTCACTTTCTTGGGTTTTTTTCTGCATACTTTACAAACTGTTGTTCATCTTCAATTAACCCGCATGCTCCACATTGAATTCTTTGCCTTGGACCATTATATGGAGTGTGAAACATATCGAGATCGTCATTTGTATATTCATTAATTATGCTGCCGGATTGAGGATCTAACCTTACTGGCTTAGCTACTTGTTCAATCAGATTGAATCTTGATCGATTTGTCTTGCAATTTGGACAAAGATATGGACTTGTCATATTTACACCTCCAATTTGTAGTATGTCAATTCCGTTAGTACTTTATGTGGAATTTTTTATTAATTATCATTTATTAAAGTTTTACTCATATACTAAATTGGATTTTAGTTCACCGATATAGATCATTTACAACCGGAGGGGGAATTAGGTTGAAAAGCATTCTTGACATCTTAAATCATCAGGTTACTACGGTAACGGAGAAAGATTATGGTACACTTGCTTCAACGAATTATAAACTGTTACCTAGATTTGTATCCGTCCCAATAAAGAAAGAGATGATTTTATATGTCTTAAATCGAAAGAAACCAAAAGAAATCAATGATTTAGATGTTTTGTTTGAGGATAATTATATCATAATAAAAGGTAAAATGAAGAAAATGGGGTTATCGATAAACTTTTCGGTAAAGCTGTTACCAATAGAAATGGATGGTAGAATGCTTCAATTCCGATTAATGCATTTAAAACCAATGAATCATCCATGGTTAAATAAAATAATATTTAATCGTCCTCCAATATCACTGAAAAAAGATATTGTGTCGGTGGACCTAAATCAAATAGAAAAGGTTAAATCTATTCCTATTGGAACGATTAAAAAAATTGAAATTCGTAACCAAATGATTTGGCTAGGTATTTGGTTGTAATATGCTACTTTTTAATAATACGAGATTGAAATCTTTTACTTAGGTTGTTTCTAAATAATTATTGCTTTTTCACAAGACAAGGGAAGCACCGACACCATTACATCACACATAAGAAATTGGTTTATCTTTTCGAGGACTCTACGTGTTTTTCCGCAGCTTAGATTAGCACTCATCTTATATAGGATGGAAGTAGTCACGATAAGTTGTGTCGCAGTAGTTGTCAACTGTGTAATAAAAACAACAAAGAATACGAAAGTGTTTTATTATAATTTATTCAGTAAAAATTGCATATTAATATTTATTTTAGTCTAGTTCCACTTACTTGAAGGAATTGGACTTTTTTTATTAGGCTGACAAATTGAATCATGAATAAAAGAAGAGTAAAGTTAATGGGAGATTAATAAAATAAATTCTAATTAAAAGGGGAAAAACATGATTCATTTCGTCAGACAAAATCTTTATCTATTCTATACAAGTATTTTTTTATTGTTTATTAGTAATACATACTTTGATTCAGAAGTATTGGGATATGCTGTTGGAATATTAGCAATTCCAATGCTACTTATTTCGTTTATGGATGCGAGTAAATTATTTCGAATATTGGGTAGTTTATTTATAATCGTCGGGTTTAGCTTGTTTCTATATTCTGAATTACCTTTTTATAACATACCTTTACATATGACATCCACCATGCCTTTATTAACTTTTTTATCAGTGTTACCTTGGATGAACAGCGTTGTTCGTGCAGGTCGATTTGATCGGCGGATTAATTCATTAATGAACGACAATGTTTCTAATCTTGGTAAATTATATGTAAGGAGTTCTTTTACTACTTATCTATTAATTACATTTATTAATTTGTCTGCTTTACCACTAACACAAGATGTACTTCAAAAAAACATGAAGAAAATTAAGAAAAGAATTAGAGATTCTTTCATTAGCCGAACTACTTTAAGAGCATTTGCTGTTGCTTTAGCATGGAGTCCAATGGAAATCATTGTTGCTATTACAGTAGATACGACTGGTGTTAGCTATCTGACCTATTTACCATGGTTATTTTTGTGTTCTGTATTAGTTCTATTCGGAGACTGGATCGTTGGAAAGAGAAGGTTTGAAACCATTCCATTCGACCTAATAGGAGATAAACCAAAGCGTACATTTAGCATAAGACAGATAACTCTACAAATTTTACAACTATTTTTAGCACTATTCCTATTTTTAATTCTCGTTATCCTAATCGGTAACTTATTTCATTTGAATTTCATCTTGTCTGTAACGATCGTTATCATCCCTTTTGCCATTGGTTGGTCTTTGATGATGAGAAGGTGGCACAGCTTTAAAGCAATCGGTTGGCATACGTGGAAATCTCGAACGAATCGGATGCAAAATTTTGTAGTACTGTTTTTATCACTTGCGTTTTTTTCTAGTAGTTTAAATAAAACATCATTTTTGGAAGTAATACAGCAACCATTTATAGCCGTTTCCGAATATCCGATGATTATCTTACTTTTAATTCAAATGACCTATCTATTAATGAGTATGATAGGTGTACATCCAATTGCAACAATCGGTGTATTGATAGAAGTGGTCAAGCCTTTATATGAATTGGTTAATCCATTAAGCATTGGAATGGTACTGGTTACAGGTGCAATTGCTACAGCAACAGTAGGGACTTATGGTGTGACTGTAACAATGACTGCGATGAATACACAACAAAATCCGTATCGAATCACACTAAGAAACATGCCATTTGCACTTTTTTATGGTGGTGTAGGTACATTTATAGGCTGCTTATTATTATAGGCTATCTCTATATTGAGTTAATTTATTTAAGAACATATAATCTAGTAAGGAGAGGATGACCAAACATGAATTTAACCGTATCAATGATACAGTTTGATATCTTATTTGGGTCACCAAAAGAGAATTACGTAAAAGTAAAAGAATTAATAAATAAAGCGATGAAATCAAATCCTGACGTAATTATGCTACCTGAGCTTTGGACAACCGGCTACGATTTAACAAGATTAGATGAAATAGCTGATTACAAAGGGGAAACAACTATTTCATTTATCGGGTCATTAGCCAAGCAATATCGTGTAACAATTGTTGCTGGTTCTATTGCGAAAAAGGAATCGGATAAAGAAATTTATAACACAATGTTTGTTTTTAACCCGAATGGTAAAGTTGTTCATCAATACAGTAAAGTCCATTTATTTCGCTTAATGAACGAAGAAAAGTATTTACTTGCTGGTAATGAAAAAGGTTCGTTTGCTATTGGAAATGTGCCTAGCGCTGGCTTGATTTGTTATGACATTCGCTTCCCGGAATGGGTTCGAGTGCATACCATCAATAATGGAGCAAAGCTACTGTTTGTTACTGCTGAGTGGCCAAAGCCTAGAATTGATCATTGGAGAAACTTGCTCATTAGTCGTGCAATCGAAAACCAATGTTATGTTTTAGCTTGCAATCGAGTTGGAAAAGATCCTGACAATGAATTTGGCGGTAATTCACTTGTTATCGATCCGTGGGGTCAAGTATTAGCAGAAGGAAGTACAGAAGAAGCTATTATAACAACCACTATTGATACTAATTTAGTAGATGAAATTCGTAAAAGAATCCCAATATTTGAAGATCGTAGAGTTGATTTATATTGATGTTAACACTAGCCCGTCAATGGATTCGCCATTTATGGGCTTTTTTCTTTTAAAGGAAAATTTGCGTTTGACTCGTACGACATTTTTATACAGGTATTTACATTGTTTCTTTTTCTACTGTTAGGTAAACTAGATAAGGATGAATAAGGGGGAATTTTGTCAACATGGAAAACATCATTCAAGTAGACACATTACGAAAAGAATTCAAATCTTATTCTAGTAGATCTGGTTTAAAAGGGGCATTTCGTGATTTATTTACTAGAAATTATAAAGTAATACCTGCTGTAAAAGATATTTCGTTTACGATAAAAAAAGGCGAAATGGTTGGATATATAGGAGAAAATGGTGCTGGTAAATCAACTAGTATAAAAATGTTAACTGGGATTTTAACACCGACTTCAGGATCAGTCGTAGTAAATGGAATGAATCCACATAAAGAAAGAGAGAAGTTTGTTCGTTCGATTGGTGTTGTTTTTGGCCAAAGGTCACAATTATGGTGGGACATTGCTGTTCAAGAATCGTTCCGTTTGCTGAAAAAAGTCTATCATGTACCAGATCATGTCTATGAGTCTCACATGAATCACGTCATTGAGTCCTTAGATATCGGACCGTTATTAGATAAACCGGTAAGAAAATTATCTCTGGGACAGAGAATGCGGTGTGAGTTGGCTGCTGCTTTACTCCATAACCCATCGTTATTATTTTTAGATGAGCCAACAATAGGGCTTGATGTGCTTGTAAAATTAAAAATCCGAAACTTTTTGAAAGAAATAAATCAAAAATATCAAACAACTGTTTTATTAACCACACATGATTTAACAGATATAGAAGCGCTTTGTGAGCGGGTTATTATGTTAGATGAAGGACAAATTATTTACGATGGACGTTTATCAAAGCTTAAATCTAGTTGGGGAGAAGGGAAGCAAATAGAGTTTCAATTTGCAGATCCTAAAATCGAGAAACTAAATCTCGCTGTTTTAACCAATGATCTACAGACAGAATGGACATCAGGAAATAAAAAGAACGTTTGGGTCGCTAACGTCGTTAATGATGAAGAACTAATATCTGAGGTGATAGCCCGAGTTGTTGCTGCACATAAGATAACTGACATTAAGATTCATGAAATCACTACAGAGGAAATCATTCGAAATATTTACGAAGAGGGAGTTATCCAATGAGTAAGTATGTAGAAATGATTCGAATACGATTTCTAATGATGCTAGCATATCGGACAAACTATTATAGTGGAATTTTGATTTACAGCATTAACATAGGTGCTTATTATTTTTTATGGAATGCAATATACGGGGAAAAAGCATCGATTGAAGGAATGTCAGTTTTACAAATGACGTCCTATGTAGCAGTTGCATGGATGGCAAGAGCTTTTTACTTTAATAACATTGACCGTGAAATTGCTCAAGAAATTAAAGAAGGCAAAGTCGCAGTTGAATTTATTCGTCCTTATCATTATTTAATCATGAAAACGATGCAAGGGCTGGGAGAGGGATTGTTCCGACTATTCTTCTTTTCTGTACCAGGGATGGTTATTGTCGCACTTATCTTTCCAATTTCTTTTTCAGCATCCGGGATAACATGGTTATTTTTTTCAACTTCCATTGTTTTTAGTTTTATTATTAATACTCAAATTAACCTTCTGACTGGTATTTTAACGTTTTTCTTTTTTAATAATGATGGACTGATTAGAGCAAAACGCGTGATTATTGACCTTTTTTCAGGATTATTATTGCCGATAAGCTTTTATCCGGGCTGGGCACAACAAGTGATGAACTTTTTACCATTCCAAGCCATTAGTTATATTCCGAGTATGATTTTCACAGACGGTATGACTGGAAGTGCGGTTTATAATGCTCTGTGGTTTCAATTGATTTGGGCGATTTTATTAATCGTACCCATTCAATTTTTATGGATAATTGCTAAAAAACAGCTAATTGTGCAAGGGGGCTAACCATGAATTATGTAGCAATTTTTGTACAATATGTATCACAATATATAAAAACTCGTTTAACCTATCGTGTAGACATGGTTATTGAAATGATGTCTGATTTATTATTCCAAGCGGTTAATTTAGTATTTATTCTCGTTGTCTTTGGACACACTGACTTTTTAAGCGGTTGGTCAAGAGAGGAAATTATTTTTATTTATGGTTTTTTCTTAGTACCTTATGCCATTTTTGGAGCTTTTTTTAATATCTGGGATTTTAATGAACGTTACATTGTTAAAGGGGAAATGGATCGTATATTAACAAGGCCAGTTCACAGTTTATTTCAAATAATTTTAGAAAGAATGGAGTTAGAATCATTATTTGGAACATTTACAGGAATTGGTGTTATGGTGTATGCAGGGTACCAATTAGGGTTAGACATATCTTGGTTTGATCCAATATTATTTATTTTATTTGTTGTTGGAGGCGTGCTTGTCTATGGGGGAATATTCGTCCTATTGGCTTGTATTAGCTTTTGGTCGGATAGTCGAACGAGTATTATGCCAATGATGTATAACATCGGAAATTATGGTCGATATCCAGTCGATATTTATAATCAGGTAATTCGATTTATACTCACATGGATACTACCTTTTGCCTTTGTAGGTGTTTATCCTTCTGCCTATTTTTTAGGAAAGGAAGAATGGTATAGTTATGCTTTTATGACACCCGTAATAGGCATTGTGTTCTTTACTATATCTGTGTTTGTTTGGAATATTGGGGTTACCAAGTATAGAGGGGCAGGAAATTAATCACGACCTATCCGCTTTTTAGTGGATAGGTCGCTTTAATATATGAATCAAAAATCTTTTATTCTATTTTTCTTCGTTTTATAATGATAGATAGAAACCACATACATATATAATTCCACCAAAAATGAAAACGTTATCAATTATAGGGAAGTTAGGAGTGTATAAGATGGAATTTCGTTACTTAGGTAAAACTGGACTACGAGTAAGTGAGTTATGTCTCGGTACAATGACATTAGGAAGAGAAACAAGTGAGGAAGATAGTTTTAACATCCTTAATCGTTATCGGGATGAAGGCGGCAATTTCTTAGACACAGCTGATGTTTATACCCGCGGTGCCTCTGAGGAAATTGTTGGTAAATGGTTACAAAAACAAAATCGAGATGATTTTGTTTTAGCAACGAAGGTTCGGTTTCCAATGGGGGAAGGGCCAAATGACGTTGGATTAAGTCGTAAACATATTATTTCCGGCGTTAAAGAAAGTCTACGACGATTAAAAACAGACTATATTGACCTATACCAAGTTCATGCATGGGATCCAAGAACACCGTTAGAAGAAACATTAAGTACATTAAATGACTTAGTTCGTGAAGGACTTGTGCGCTATATTGGAGCTAGTAATTTTAAAGGTTGGCAGCTACAAAAAGCAATTGATCTGAGTCGTTCTAAAGGGTGGGAGCCATTCGTATGCTTGCAACCTCAATACAATCTATTGTCCAGAGCAACCGAGTTTGAATTAATTGAAGTATGTATAAATGAAGGATTAGGTGTGATTCCTTGGAGCCCATTACGCGGTGGATGGTTGAGTGGTAAATTCACTCGTGATATGGTAAAACCTCCAGAAAATACAAGAATAGCGGTAGCAGAGGAAAAAGGGTATAGCGAAACATGGGATATGTATAATAATGATTTTACGTGGAATTTAATCGATGAGTTAAAAGCTGTAGCTGAAGAGGTGAGTAAAACACCTGCACAAGTAGCTATTAATTGGTTACTTCAGCGCCCAGGGGTTACAGCACCTATTATTGGTGCGCGTACAATGGATCAATTAGAAGCGAACTTAGGGGCTGCTGGTTGGGCTTTAACAGAAGAACAAATGGATCGTTTAAATAAAGCTAGCAACTTATTTGTTAGTTATCCTTATGATTTAGCTGCTATTGAGCAACGAAAAAAAGGCCGAGAATAATTCTTAATGCTGTAGTCATTCTTGGTGGAGGAGTACATCTCGTACGCCGAAAGATGAACCAGCGTTTATTCGTGAAATTTTAGCTAAGTTATAAGTTAATGAAAAAAGGTACGGGCAAATGTTGTTACCCGTACCTTTAGTTATCCTTTCCTGGCTTATATAAATATGGACTATCTGTATTTGACTGATCATTAGGATTGTCTGTATCAACTGACAAGGTTCCTTCTTGTGTATAAGTTGCTAAGGTAATGTCTGATATGTTTTCAATTGTTAAATTGTAAGCATTTAGTTGCATATCCAGCCAATGTTCATCTTTTTTTAAATAGTTTAAATTATGATATAAAATTTGTCCGTTTAAAATAATTGGGATAGGAATAAAAGTAGGGGATGGTTGCAACTGAATGTCTTTCGGTTGTAATGGTCTAGCCTCTGATTTTGGTATGACACTGATTTTCCCCATTTCTTCCATCATTGCTAGTTCTACATCAGCAGTTTTTGTATATCCTTTCTCTCTTAACTGGCTTAAAAGTTCACTCGTTGTCATTCTTACTTGGTTTAAACCCTTTTCATCAATATCTCCGTTACGAATTAAAATACTAGGCTTTGCTATTAAAAGCCAGCGTAATTTATTGTTCAGTGTTGCGTATGAGAAAAAAATATAGATTGTTAAAAACACTGCTCCATATAGAATTGCCTGTCCGGTATTTTTATTAACTAAAGGCTCACTAAGAACCGTACCAATAACGATGATAAAGAGAATGTCAAAACTGTTCATTTCTGAAACAGCTTTTTTTCCAGCTAAACGAAAAAATATATAGGCAACAATAAAGATAACTAATGGCTTTATGATATAAGTAAGGAAAATATCCATAACGCACCTCCATAGAGATACGTTTTCCTAATAACTTAGTGAATATTCTACTTTGCATCTGTACAGTATTTAAAAGAGCCATATAGTACACTGATTATTACATTCACAGTTTCATCGAGAGTGTTTTTACTGCATTTTTCCAATTGTAATATTGGTCTAATGCTTCACCAGAGTCAATGACATACTTTGCTTGCGTTATACCTTGTTCAATAGAGTTTGCTTTTCCACAGAGCCATATTCTAACACCAGCATTTAAGAGAACTGTATTATAATAGGCAAGATCTCCATTCCCTTTTAGAACAGATAAAATGGTCTCAGCTTGTAAATTTGCATTCCACTTAACTTCTGGATAGTTAATTTGTAGCTCTAAAAGCTCCGGATCAATCACCAACCACTCTTTTTGTTGTTCTGATACCAAAAGAGCACGGGTTCTGCGCTCCACAGAAATGTCTTCAGAACCTTCCATTCCTTGAACGACTAAACCGTTATTAACACCTGTGCGACGTAATAATTCGACAATTTTATCAAATACAGTTCCATGGAAGATGCCAACTGTCATACTTGGAGAATCAGAAAAACGAATTAATTTCTCAACCGTATTTAACAATGTTCTGAGTCCAATTTCAGTTCTTATTCCTCGCAAACGAGCAAGAGGGGGGCACCATTCTTCAGTCGGAACAAATAAAAATCCTGTGCGTTCAGCTGCTTCAATTAAAGTTTCAGCATGCATGTTATTAGGAGGGATGTCTAGCGCTTGTAAAATATCATAAAGTGTTAAACCATTTTTCGGGGGAAGGGAAGGACTACTATGTAAGGACACTGGTATACCCATCGCACACAATACAAATGCTGTAGGAAAAGTAGCATAAAAGGATTTTTTTCTTCCGTCATATGGACCAGCACAATCAATACTCCCTGGAACAGGGTGAATCATACTATGTGAACGGCAAACATCAACAAAGGCAATCATTTCTTCCATAGACTCCATCTTCATTCGTTCAGCAATTAAATAGGCACCAATTTGGGCTTGTGAAGCCGTTCCATTAAAAATCATTTCTGCAACACGAATGGATTCATCATATGTTAAGTCTCTTGACCCTCTTTTCCCGCGTCCAACTTCTTTTAGAAAAGGCTGCATCATTTTCGTCCATCTCCTTTGTTCGCAACTAATAGTGGATAAACATCAATAATGGATGTAGCAACATCGACTACTCGTTTACGTTCATCCATTGCTTGTTTACGTATAAATTCATAAGCTTCTGATTCTGAAATATTTTTAATGTCGCAAAGAATTGATTTTGCTTTTTCTATTTGTTTACGCTCTTCTAATTTAGATAATAATAACTCCCTTTCTTTTTGCCATTGAATCCGTTGAAGGTAACGGTTAGAACATAAATGGAGCGACCAATGTATTTCATTATCCGTCATCGTTGAACAGAGCATCGCATCTATATCAATATCAATCTGACAGTTAACAACAACTTTCGGGTTGTTATGAAACCACCAGATTAGTGGAAGAGAACGATAAGAGAGGCATTTTTTTGCCCAATGTTCAATTTCGGCAGTGGGGGAACAGATAATTAGCGCATCTACTTGCTGGATAAGTGCTTCAAAGGAAGAAGGATCAGTAGTCTTAATTACACGATAACCAAGATCCTGTAATCTACTGCCAATGTAAGATGGATCGGTTGGCTTATAATGTTGTTTGACTTCGGGATCCATAAATAAAAGAAAACTGTCAAGCATCTGCCTAACCTCCATAAAAATTAAAGTAATGAAGTATAAAAGTTATTATTATATTCAAAAGTATAACAACTTCAGACAAGGGTCCGTGTCTTTGTGTTAGGTTTCTTAACATGGTTTTTTCATAAGTCTGTTGACACGTCTTTTTTAAAAGTTATAATAAGTAGTAAGCAAGATGTTCGTTGATGGAACATTTTTAGAACACAATGGCGTGTTCTTCATTTAGGCAATAGAGCCTGTCTTACCTGCAAGGATTAGTGGGTTAATTGACAGGCTTTTTCTGTTTAATTTCACTTTAATAGTGGCAATGGGGCCGCAGAGAACAATACGTTCTTTGCGGCTTTTTTTATTAAAGGAATAAAATTTTGGAGGGGATAATCTATGAAAGTTTCAGATTTATTTAAGTTTAAGAACGAAGAAATTAAGATGTTACATTTGACGATGATTGCTTTTTTTGTAAGTTTTGTTACCTGGTTTAACATGGCACCATTAGCTACAACAATCATGAAATCTCAAGGTTGGTTAGAGGCGGATCATCTAGCTTTACTAGCAGTCATGAACGTTGCGTTAACTATTCCAGCTCGTGTTATTATTGGAAGTTTACTAGACCGATTTGGACCTAGGATTGTTTTTTCCATGTTATTAATTACGATGTCTATTCCAACCTTTATTTTCGCATTTGGAAATGATTGGACACAATTAGCTATTTCACGTTTAGTTTTAAGCTCAATTGGTGCAGGTTTCGTTATTGGAATTCGAATGGTGTCCGAATGGTTTCCACCAAAGTCGGTTGGTTTTGCAGAAGGGTTTTATGCTGGATGGGGAAATTTTGGTTCAGCCTTTGCAGCGATGACTTTACCGTGGGTAGCTTTAACGATGTTCGGAGGAGATAATGGCTGGCGTTATGCCATTGCTATGACAGGAGTAATTTGTCTTGTATATGGCATTATCTACTTTAAGCTTGCTAAAGATACTCCTGATGGAAAAGCCTATATGATTCCTAAGAGTGCTCATGCCATAGAAGTTAGTAGTTGGAAGGATTTAATTCAGCTTATTTTATGGACAATTCCTTTAATGGGGGCATTAGCATTATTAACTTGGAGAGCAGATAACACTGGGTTACTACCAAATACTTTTACAAATCTACTATACGGTGTATTGATTGTAGCTTTAATCTATCAAATCATCCGAATTTTATTAGTTAATGTTCCGATTTTGAAAAAAGGAGTTCCAGAAGATGATAAGTACAATTTCAAAAACGTAGCAGCTCTAAATACAACTTATTTTGCAAACTTCGGTGCTGAGCTTGCTGTTGTATCAATGCTACCAATGTTTTTTGAAATGACTTGGGGGATAAGTGCAACTGCGGCAGGAATTCTTGGCTCTACGTTTGCATTCGTTAACCTATTTGCTCGTCCGTTAGGAGGTATATTATCCGATCGTCTTGGTAACCGAAAAAACGTCATGCTTTTTTACATGTCAGGAATTACAATAGGATTTGCAGTTATGGGGCTAATGAATGGTGCTTGGCCAATCTTTCTTGCAGTAGTTATAACGATATTAACTTCCGTGTTCGTACAGGGAGCAGAAGGATCTACCTTTGCAATTATACCAATGATTAAGAAACGAATTACTGGACAGATTGCTGGAATGGCTGGTGCATACGGGAATGTTGGTTCCGTTACTTATCTATTAATTTTGTCTTTTGTTACTCCTAGTGTGTTCTTTTTTATCTTATCCGCAGGAGCATTTATTAGCCTTATTTGTTGTTGGTCCTGGTTAGAGGAGCCAAAAGGTTCATTTGCAGACGATTATGAGATGTCTTCCGTTGATAAGTCACTGGCTGATGAACCGGTATCAATACCTAAAAAAGCCGTATCATCATTTCAAAATAACATGTAGTTTTTTATTAAAGAATACAAATATTTTTAGGAAAAGGGGTGGACTATTGTCCATCCTTTTTTCACTTAGGAGAAATCCAAATAAGATATAAGTTATAAAAGGGTGTATATCATCGGTTAGGGTCCAATCACAATACATATATTTTTAGCATATAAATATATAACGAGTTTACGTTATTTTTTAGCGGGCTGTCGCCAATCCGCCGGCATTACGGGTGCATCAATATGACCTGCCATCAGGGAGCAGTTCCAGTCCGTGCTCATTTTATTAGGCTAAATAGTAATCGGTATTCGGAGGGATCCAGAAATGACAAATTATCACACCTTAACGCAAGCGGAAGCGGTCGAGTATGCACAAGGAATCGAGGATTTATTCCCGGATGGTGCACAGCTCAAGTTGCGTGATATCGGCGATGGTAATCTAAATCATGTGTTCCATATATCAGACCAAGCATCAGGAAGATCCTTAATTCTGAAGCAGGCACTTCCTTATTTCAAGATGGTCGGTGAATCTGTTCCTTTGACGTTGGACAGAGTACGCATTGAATACGAAGCATTGCGCATTAATGGGGAGATTTGTCCTGATCAGACGCCAAAGGTTTACGCGTACGAGCCGGATTTGGCGTTAATCGCCATGGAGGATTTGAGCGATCACACTGTTATGCGCCGCCGCCTGATGGAGAAAGTCCGTGATCCGTTGTTCGCCGAGCATATCGGATCATTTTTGGCGCGGACGTTGTTCTTCACCTCGGACCTGGCCATGGACCAACAGGAGAAGAAACTGCGGGTGAAATCGTTCATCAATCCTGAGCTTTGCAATATTACCGAGGATCTCATCTTATACGCTCCTTTTACAAAGTCCCGGATGAATATCGTCGAGCCTCATATCCGTGATAGCGTTGAGCGCATTTGGGAGGATAAGGAGCTGCATCTTGAGGTCACGCTACTGAGGGAGAAATTTCTAACGAAAGCAGAGGCCTTGCTGCATGGTGATTTGCATACAGATAATATTTTCATCAAGCCCGATTCTACGAAAGTCATAGATCGAGAATTTGCTTTTTACGGTCCGATAGGATTTGATATCGGAACACTTATCGGCAATATGCTGCTAAACTATTCAGGCCAAGAGGGCTGGAGCACGGATGCAAAGGAGCGAACCAATTACCGCCGCTACCTTCTCGATAGTGTGTACGAGTTATGGACACAATTCGAGTCTGAGTTCCGCGAGCTGTGGAACGGGTATGCCGCTGACCGGTTGGTAAAGACACCTGGCTATCAGAATTTATATGTGACAAGATTGCTTCAGGATACCATCGGTTTTGCCGGGGTGTTAATGCTGTGCCGCGTCTATGGTTATATCCACGTCGCGGACATCGACGACATCAAAGATGCGGCTGCCCGAGAACGAGCACAGCGAAATGCGCTGGAAATTGGCGTGGCGCTGATTAAACGAAACCGATCCGCCCATTCTATTAAGGAAGTGTTGGATATCGCTTTAAAAGTTGTGTAAAGTAAAAAACTACGTCATCCATTTCTGTTCCTAGGAATACATCAATCGTAAAGGAGAAAATCAGCAGATTCGCATAGAAGGTCGGCGTGTATCGTTTTGGAAAAACAGTTCAAACGATATGGCACAATGTTGGACAGAATGAAAAGACGACTCTTATTCAAAATCAATAAGAGTCGTCTTTTTGTCAATCAATTAGGAAACGGTGGATTTCTTCTAACACCTTGTGACGTTCCTGTGAAAAAACACCGTGTCCGGCATAGGGAAATAAAATCAGCTTGGAGTCTGGAATACGACGGTTCAGAATCTTGGCATGCTTCGGCCGGAAGACCCAATCTTTCTCGCCGTGTATAATAAGCGTTGGTACCGAAATTTGCCCAATCCGATGGTACGAATCGAAATTCTTACTTGCATTATGATGAATTTCCATGCTTCTAGGGTTCGTAGGAGCGATCTGCATCTTTTCCACAAGCGAATCAATTAAGTCCGGATTCTCCTCGATATAGGCTTTGGAATAAAGCATATCTAGCATGTCTTGTGGGGTATTTGTATAATTCTTTCGCATCAGCCACTTGATCATCCGAAAGGAAGGCCGTATCCGTTTGACCCCGCAGGTCGTGGAACATAAGATTAATTTCGACACGCGACTGGGGTTTTCGATTGCAAGCTCCTGTGCAATCATTCCCCCCATGGACTGGCCTAAAATATGCGCCTTTTCGATATCGAGCGCGTTCATTAGCCCAATGACATCGTTGGCCATATCTGAAATGTCATACGCCTCTGTTGGAGCGTCACTCCGGCCTGTACCTCGTTGATCGAGCATGATGAACCTGTTTCTTTTGCTTAACGCGGCCTTAATTTCCGGATTCCACCAGTCCATGTTACTGCCTTTTCCTGTAAGACCGATCAAAGGAAATCCTTCCCCGATTGATTCATAACAAATATTAATACCGTTGACGAATATTTTTTCCAAAATTACTCACTCTCCAGTCTCGTAATCTCTTGTCACTATTGTGAACAATATCCAAGATTAATATATTATGCTAAAAAGAATAGAGTGATGATGAAAAGGAAAGGTCCACAGCCGAATAACAGCTTGAGCCTTTCCTCGTAGAATTCCTGTATTATTTCTCTTCGGTAGATTTTTTTGTATCGGACATTTCCGAATTCTGTTGCTGTTGGAAGCCTGTCTCTAGGCGCTCCCGTCCTATCTTTATTAATTCTTGGCCAGTTTCCATGATACCAGTTTTCAAGGCATCGGGAACATTGTTTAATTGAAAACTGGACGGTTGCTTTTCATCGTGGTTTTCATCGCTTGACATATTCGCAAGCTGTTTGCCGACGTTAGTAGCGCCGGTTTTTATAGCAACATGGGAATAATTCATAATCTCTTTCTTTACTCCGTTGAAGATCCCTTTTAAGATTGACATATGCCTCACCTCCTTTCCGATTCAGCGATTTGCCGGTAAGGGGATGATTCTTGGGCTAGCTCTCTTTTCTTATGATTTTTTTTGCTTCAGTTCCAATTGCTTTAGACGCTGCAAGACTGAATTGGCTTTGTCTGGTTTCCCTGCATTTTGGTAAGCTTGACTTAGGTTTCGCAGTACTTCTCGAACTTGATTTGAAGTTAGGTAGTTTGAATTCTTTTTATAGTGGTTAAGCAGGAAAGTGAAATCCTCAATTGCCGTTTCCGAGCATTGGAAAAAGGATTCCGGCAGCCTTACACAAATGTTGCCGCGCAACATCCGAATTTCTTTATTGTTTGAGTCTAAAGAAACGGCTCGATTCAATACGTCTAATCCCTCTTCTGCCTTATCCACTCTTTCAAGTATTTTAACCGCATCCCGACCTAATAGAACAAGAGTACTGCCATAATAGGCCTCTATTAATGCATTATCAGGATGAGTCTCACGAAGCTTTAGGAGCATTTCGTTTGCTTTTACCACCGCTTTTTTGTCTCCGTCCACTCCTTTATTATGGAGTGTTTTGGCTTCCTCGAATTGTTCCATGTGGGCACTTTGATCTGCCAATCTATCACCTCCTATTGAAAATATTTGTCCTCTACCAAGTTAATGATTTCGCTTCCGGCAGCACGAATGGTCCTTCTTATCAAAATTGATACGGGGCTCTCGGAGTTAGGGGTATGCTCAACATCTGGTTTCCCTTCCACAGACTTAAGCTTTAGATTGAGGAGATGCAGAAAATCAGGGTCCTGAGTTTCGTTAATCAGCCTTTTCCAGCACATAGCTGCATCCTGATTTCGACCGATTCGACTGTATGCCTCGCCAAGCTCGTAGTTAAGCTGCAAGTATTTTACGGTATCAAGAAAGCCTTCTTCTTCCTGCATTTCCCGATCAATGAGAAAGTTGTAATCTTCAATCGCTGTTTGGGTCCGTTGGAAATACTTTTCAGGCAACCTATATGCGGCCCTGCCTCGTAGCAGTCGGATCCTGCTATTTTCAGGGTCGGCACTTACTGCTTCATCAAGAATCTTCATTCCTGCTATCGTTTCCTTTAATCTACTTAACGGTGATATCTTATCTCGAGCGGTTAGCATCATGGTCGTGCCGTAATAAGCTTCAATAAGAGCATTATCCGGCTCGGCTTTGCGAAGCTTTGAAAAAATCTCATTGGCTTTATTCACCGCGTTTTTATCTCCGTCTCCGGCTTTCTTAATAAGCATTTTTCCTTCTTCGAATTGGTTCATATGAGTGTCGCTTATATTCATACTAATCCCTCCTCCTAACGAAAAATTCGATCCTATCCTTAAACAATGTCATTCCTGAATAGCTGTCGGTATCAAGCTTCACCAATCTAAATAACAACATAAATCAATCCTTTCTTTAAAATAAACAATTTATGATAGCTATGATATGTATGATTTATAGGAGCGTTTGGATGGAATACCTATTTTTATAAAATGAATGTATATCCTGTTCAAAAATAAGAATGTATATAATTTTAGGTAAGCTAGCATTATGATCAAAAGAGTAGTTAAGAGACGCTGTGGAAAAATACTCACTCTCCGGAGCTACATCCAATGTTTTGTCCGAAGTTAGAAAAAAAACGGGTAATTTCCCCGTTTTTCCAACACAGATTAGATATTTAAAACAAAATCATTCCGTTACTTTATTTTCGATGTCAACTTGGTTAAACGTTGTAATACTTTATTTGCTTTGCTCGGTTTCTCCATATCATGGGAAGCAGCACTTAGATTCTCCATCATTTCTATTAGCTGGTCATTCGTCAGATAATTAGGATCTTCTTTATAACGATCTAGCAGGAAGGAGAAGTCCTCAATCGCTGTTTGTGAGCAATGAAAAAAGGAATCTGGCAGACGTAGACATACATTCGCACGTAATAACCGAATTTCCTTGTGATTCGGCTCCATGGAAATTGCTTGATTCAATGCATCTAGACCCTCTTGGGCATGATCTGCTTTTTCGAGAGGCTGAACGGCGTCTCGCCCCAATAGCGCAAGCGTGCTACCGTAATTGGCTTCGACAAGGGCATTGTCGGGCTCTGTGTCGCGAAGCTTTAAGAAAATCTCATAAGCTTTCTTTACCGCTTTTTTATCTCCGTCTACACCTAACATAAGAAGTCTTCTTCCTTCCTCAAATTGTTTGATATGGTTGGTATTACTTTTCATTTTCATTACTCCCTTCCAAAGCAAAAATTAAAACATCCGGTATTAAGCTTCTTAAAAAAGCGTTCTTTTTAAGGTTAAGCAAAAATATGCCACTCTGACCTAAAACCACAGAATGGACAAGTAATCAGAAGAGGTATCCTTAAAATATTAGATATTTACACTAGCTACAATATGCATGATTGAAATAAATGGTCTGTATGAAACGCCTTATTTTCAAAAAAATATATGTTTGCCTCAATCAAATTCTACTTTGCCTGCATTTTATAAAAGAATAAAGGAGCGTGATAAGTTAAGCCCGAGAGTTAACAGAAAAAGAAGCTCAACCGATACTTCATATTGTGACACAAAACTAATTAAGTGAATGATAGGCGAAATAAAAGGACTGTATCTGCATATTTGACTCTGCAGTTCATGTTACTAAAGTGCAATGAAGCATCATACAAGGTTGGCACAAGTATTGATGCTTCCATAGTCAGAAAAAAACAAATGGAATGGAGGATAAAAATGAAGAAGGTTCAAACCCATAAGATGACCGTCTCTGTTGATGAACATTCGTCCCATCTCGAACAATTTAAAGCATTTTATAAGCAATTAGATGACCAAGGGAAAACAATTGAAAAGCTTCCTCGTGAAACAATAGAAGACTATCAATTAAAAGCTGTAAACGCCACACTTGCTCATGTGTGGGACAATAATGAATACTACCGTTCGAGGTTAGAAGAGGCAGGATTCACGGAGCCTAAATTAGATAGCCTAGAACAATTAGCATCTGTACCGATGCTGAAAAAAGATGTGATTAGAGGTGATAAAGAGAAGATATTGTGTGTGGATCCGAAAGAAATAGGCCAAGTTCACCTTACGAGTGGTACGTCGGGTAAACCAATATATACCGCTTATACCTTGGCTGATCAATATGTATACGATTTATTGCCTAAATATTTGGAATTGTTTAAAGAAACTGAAGATGATGTCGCGGCCATCGCATTACCATATGAATTCGCACTGCCAGGACTTGGCTTTCAGCGTTTATTCCAATTTGCGTTTGGTACAGCAGTTTTATCCCTTGGCAAGGGTGGTTATATGGCCCCAGTTGATAAGTCGCTGGAATTAATGAAGGAATATCAAGCAACGGTCCTTGCGACAACCCCTTCTTATGCAGCACTTCTGGTAGAAGAAAGCGAGAAGTACGGTATCAAAATCGGTGAAGATATTCGAATGAAGAAAATTTGGCTAACAGGTGAAGGATGTTCGTCCACCTTCCGCGAGCGGCTTGAAAAATGGTGGGGGTGCGAGGTCTCCTTTTTCTACGGTTCCACTGAGTGTGGAGTAATCGGTGTAGAATGCAGTAAGCATAATGGGTATCACATCATGGAAGGACATGTAAAGGTCGAAATCATTGATCCCGAATCAGGCGAAGTGCTTCCTCACGGGAAAACAGGAGAACTAGTTGTCACAACGCTGCTGCGTGAAGGAATGCCGATGGTACGCTATCGTACAGGAGATCTCGGTGTCTTACAAAAATCCAAATGTGATTGCGGTCTCACAATGGACGTTCTCCAACTAAGGGGTAGAATGGAACACATGCTACGTATCGGCGAAGCAGATTATTCTCCTTTCATGCTCGAGCATTTTCTCATGGAGCTTCCAGAAGTAGGCTTATGGTATCACTTTAAGATGAATCAAGGAGAGTTAACTATTGAAGCCGAGAAGTTCAAGACAGAGATGAGTGACGATCAATTGGCAGAAAAGATTAAGCAGCATATGGCTGATCGAATTGGGATTAATTGTGAAGTGGTTATCAGGGATGATATTCCTCGAACGTTCGGTAAAGCACAAAGAGTGTTCACCTAGAAAAGAAAAAACGCGAGAGAGGAGGTGCCTTTATGAGTGACATCGATATAGAGAGGACGAAAAAGTTTCAGGAGCTGTATGCGCGCATTCAAAAATCCCCTCTATACAAGCGGAAATTATCACACCATTTAAAACAAGACATCGGGCTTCAGCACATCAATACACTTCCGATAACGACAAAACAGGATCTGCGGGAAGCTGGTATATTTGGTCACCTTGCTGTTGATAGGAAGGAAATAGCTCAATATCACGAATCAACCGGAACAACTGGGGAGCCCTCTGCTTCCTGGTTTACGCATGAGGATTTGGTAACTGGTGGAAGACAACTAAAACAATGTGGTGTCCATTTGACATCTGAAGATCTTGTGCTTATCCGATTTCCTTATGCCCTGGCATTACCTGCCTTTTTAATGCAACAGACAGCCTGGCAGACAGGAGCCGGGGTAGTTCCCGCTAGTGGTCGTACGGTAGTGACTCCGTACCCTAGGGTAATAAGCATGATCAAACGGCTTGCTGTCACGGTTTTGGCGGGACTCCCGCGAGAGATGGAACTACTAGCCGAAGTGGCCCGACTAGGTGGTTCTGACCCAAGTAAGGACTTTCCTTCGCTGCGTGCCATATGCGTTGCTGGTGAATTAATGAGTGAAAAGCGTAGACAGCATATAGAGGAACTATGGGGTGTGCCAGTATTTAATATGTACGGTTCAACGGAAACAGCTAATATTGCAACAATGTGTGAGCATGGCAACATGCATATTGTAGAAGAAGATTTTGTTGTGGAAGTGTTAGATGAGAACGGAACAAATCCTGTTCCTTTTGGAGAAAAAGGGTTTGCAGCGATCACAACGCTTTCCCATCAAGGTTCGCCTCTACTGCGATATTTTAACGAGGATATCATCTCTGTAGAGCCAAGTTTATGTCCATGTGGTCGATCTGGAGCGAATCTAACCCACTATGGAAGAAGCAGGGAACGCATCTATTTTGGAGGTACCATCCTGGAGCCGGCTGATATTCAGGAAGCAGTATATTCGTTGTCGCCTGCTCCGGATGCGTGGCAGGTGATCGAACAAGAAGCAGGATTGCACGTATTACTAGATTCGCATGAAGCCGATAAATGGTCAGAGGAAGAAGTCCGGTCTCTATTATCCTCCCAACTCCAAGTGCCGATCACCGTGGAAATAACCACAATGCTCGATCGCGCCAGCCTCATGGATAACACTCCATCGACAAAGCCTATCTATATCAGAAAACGAAGTAACGGTGCTTAATAGATACCAATAGATACAGAGGCAGGAAGTTTTGATATGTCTAATCTAAAAAAAGAAAGGATGGTTAATCTTGAGTGATGAATCACAACAAAAGAAATCACAGCTACTCGTGAGCCGTGACCATAAAAGTGAGGATACTATCATTAAAGTAAAGCAAACGACAATTGGCGGATTGTCCCATACGCTGATTGCAGGACCTTGCTCAGTTGAATCGAGAGAGCAGCTTGAAACAGTTGCTTCTGCGCTAAAGCAAACGGGATTATCGGTCATGCGTGGTGGAGCATTCAAGCCGAGAACCTCCCCTTACAGTTTTCAAGGTCTTGGGGAAGAAGGTTTAAAAATGATGAAGGATGTAGCGGATGAAAGCGGATTGGTAACGATCAGTGAAATTATGAGTCCGAACCAAATCGATATAGCGGCACCTTACATCGATATTTTTCAAGTAGGCGCACGTAACATGCAGAACTTCGATTTGCTGAAAGCAGTCGGGCAAACGAAAAAGCCCGTGTTATTAAAACGTGGGCTTTCTGCTACGTTAGAGGAATTAATGCTAGCAGCAGAATATATTTTGCATCATGGGAATGATCAAGTGATGTTAATCGAACGTGGAATCCGTACTTTTGAGACAGCGACCCGAAATACCCTTGATATTTCTGCTGTTCCTATTTTAAAGCAGGAAACCCACCTACCAGTGCTCGTAGATGTCAGTCATTCCACCGGGCGAAAAGATATTCTCTTACCATGTGCAAAGGCGGCACTTGCTGCTGGAGCAGATGGGATTATGGTTGAGATACACCCGGATCCTGCAAACGCTCTTTCCGATGGGAAACAGCAGCTCAATATGGAGGAGTTTCAAGCTTTTTGGGACGGCTTAACCGATTCCGGTTTGTACCGTTAAGGTCGCTACTATGAGCCTAATAAATAGGTTTAGATGGAGGTGATAGTATGAAAGATTCCCAATTTGAGCACAAAGCATTGAAGGTTTTAAAGACATTTCTATTAGACTTACTATTAGTGACGGATGGACGGACAACGGATTTTTTGGAAGTATTGTTGAATGAGAAATTAAAGGTCCAAGTGATACGGCAAGAACAAATTAATGAAGCTGATGCCAAACTGTTCGGTGAGTCTTCCGGCGCTCCGTATTATATTAGGGAATCGGTACTAATCGGTGAAAGAAGTGGATTTGTCGTGTCCCACAACATTGCGATGGTATATGCCAAGCATGTACCTCCTGCTTTGTTTGAGAGCATTGCACATCAGAAGTACGGAATTGGCAATGCGATCAGTTCACTTGGAATGCGCTCGTTCCGGAAAGTGACAGACTCCGGATATGTCAACGAAGAGGAATCAGTTGATCTTTTCCAGCAGCCAATCAGGCTTCATTTTTCTGATCTGCATGAAAAGGTGCCTTACAAACGATACGATTTGTATTTTGGAAGTAAACCAGGAATTGAAATGCTCGAATATTACCATCCGAGCATTATCGAACATCGTTTACTGCAAGAGATCAGCAAAGAGCAATCAAGCAACTGAGCAATGACTGGCTCTACAGGATGGAGAGGTCATCCTTGGAGCCAGTCACTGTTTATCCTTGTAATTTTTTAGCCATGCATGATTAGCCGACATCATTTTTATTTTTTACTCGATTTTCCTTTCATTTGTTCAATCAAATCGATTCCGAAAAGGAGCATATGTTCAGCTGCATGAAGTGCGCCAAGGTTTATGGCTTTAAGTAATTTTCTTACCATGACTTCAACAGGTTGATCACGATCTTCTGCTGCTTCCAGGATTTCTTTCTCGGCGACATATGCTCCTTTTTTAACCGCTCTCATATAATTCTCTGAAAAGTAACTAGCTCCAAGTTGGAATAATTTAAACATTTTCACAAACGCTTGATGTTTTTTCCTATCCAACTGCTTCACCCCCTCTTGATATTACCTTTTGCCTGCAGAATTCGATGTTCGCTCCCTTAATGTTTTCTCTTTATCCTGCATCGGAAGGCTATTACTAGTTCGTGTTTGTTTTTCTCCTCCCCAACCTGCTACCAATGCAACGATAACGCCCACAACAAGTACAAAAAGAAGTATGCCGAATAAACTCAAGCCTAGGCCGAATAACAGTTTATCACCGATAGCCCATTTTTTTCTATCCATTCTATTTCACCTCTGCCTTATCCATAATAGTTCAGTATATGATTAAATATCCCAGCTTCTGTAGGTAGTAGACTATAATTTTATAAAATCCACTATAGCCCAAACGAGTAACGCTAATTCACATAGAATGGGAAGAGAAATGAAATAAAAAAGTGCGCATCAAACATACAAAAGGAGGTTTCCATAAATGGATGAATTACACAGGGAAGAAAACTCTGCAGAGGACACAGAGGAAGAAAAAAGCTCGGCTGGAACGAACAACACAGGGGATGAAGAGTGGAAGCAATTTATTAGACAAGAATTAGATAAAATGGAAAACAATGAAAAAAAAGAGTCATCAACTGAGGGAGAGTTTTCGCTTGAAACCTTAATCGAGAAGATACCAGTAGAAAATTTGGTTAAATCCACAGTGAATATGATTAAGAAGAGAGCAGATAAGGATGTAGATGAGAAAACAGAAGAGAAAGTAGAAGCAGAAATGGATGAGAAAACAGAAGAGAAAGCAGAAGCAGAAATGGATGAGAAAACAGAAGAGAAAGCAGAAGCAGAAATGGATGGGAAAACAGAAGAGAAAGCAGAAGCAGAAATGGATGAGAAAACAGAAGAGAAAGCAGAAACAGAAATGGATGAGAAAACAGAAGAGAAAGCAGAAGAAGAAATGGATGAAAAAACAGAAGAGAAAGCAGAAGCAGAAATGGATGAGAAAACGGAAGAGAAAGCAGAAGCAGAAATGGATAAAAAAACAGAAGAGAAAGCAGAAGCAGAAATGGATGAGAAAACGGAAGAGAAAGCAGAAGCAGAAATGGATGAAAAAACAGAAGAGAAAGCAGAAGCAGAAATGGATGAGAAAACGGAAGAGAAAGCAGAAGCAGAAGAAATAGATGAGATAAAAGATGTGAGGGTAGATAAGAAGCCAATGAATAAGCAAAATAGAACCAAGAGAAAGAAGAGAGTATTTAGAAGAAGACGTTAACATATCTTATATCGATACCCCCAAAAGAAGGAGCTTTACAATAGATGAAGAAGAAACTTTACTTTCCTGCCACTGCTTTACGAAATTTGGCAGCATTAAGCTTATTTGTAGCATTTTTAATTATTTTACAATTAGATAACCATCTGTTGTTGATTGTTTGGGCAATTGCTGCAGGACTTAGCTTCTTCGAAAAAACAATAAGATATTTTGTTTTGACATTAATGGCTTTCGGAATTGGGTTCTTTGTTTATAGTTATATAACTACGCATTGGCTTATAAACATCAGTCAGGATGAAACCCGGGTTTTACTCAACAGGTTGTCACTGATCGTTGTCTTGGTCCCATTGATTTTTTTTTCGCTTATTTTCAGACTTCGTTTTATGTATTATTGGCAGAAACCGCAATGGGAGGAGCCAGTTCATAATCCTTTCATTTGGGCCGGCTTTCGTAAAACGAAAGTAAGTACCTTTCTCGTTATGGCGATGATGATAAATTTTTTAGTTTTTCTGCCATTTATACTGAATCATAGCTTTAGTTTCTTCCAGGGAATCTGGGGATTCATGATCATTTTTTCCATTCTGAATGGAACGCTCGAAGAAATGATATGGAGAGGTTTTTTGCTAAGCCGTTTTTCTGAAAATTTCGGTAATCGATGGGCGGTTGTGCTAACGAGCGTTGGCTTTGGTCTGCAACATTATTCCCTTGGATTCTCTTGGGTTAGCTGCCTAGCATTTAGTATGGGCGGTTTTTTTTTCGGAGCTATTACAGTCCAATCAAAAAGTATCGTTCCGGCAGTGATATGGCATATGTTTTTCAATGCGTTGATGGTGCTTAGTGGCATGATTGTGAGTTAAAGGGGGATATAACAAATAAATTTTCGAGTTAAACAAAATATAGCAAATTACTATTTCTTAATATTCAGTCTGTTGAACAACCGACAACCTGGATACTATTTTTTTGAAAATTTTATGTAAAACATATTAAGGAGTTTAACAATCAAGATAACTGACATCTCGTTACTAGCACATTTTATCATATAGTAGACAAAGACCGCTTCATTAAACATGCAAACCTCATAGATTGTAATAAGCATAGTTTATTAGAGGAGGTTTGCCAATTGTTTGGATTTTCAATGATACAAATGGTACGTTCCCATTCTCACAAATTAGACAAATCGTTACGTGAACAAGTACTCAACTTATATAAACCATTTAAGTGGACACCTTGTTTTATGCACAATTTATTCGAGGGTATGATTAAGAAACACAAGAAAATGTCAGTCATCATTGAATTTGAAAAGCCATATTTCGAAGAGGGCTGTCATGATGTTAACCACTTATTTGCAAGCAATGCACGATGTTCTATTAGAAATGAATTTCGTAGTATTTCTTGCTGTAGTGTAGATCTTACGCCCTCTGTATTGGAAGAGATGCTTGAGAGCTGCAATAAAGTTAAAAAGGTGTATTTTAATCGAGAAATTAAAGCATTGTTAGATACAGCGGTACCTTCTGCCAATGCTCATCATGTAGTTAGAGATGGAACGGAATTATCTGGAAGAGGGAAGTCAATAGCCATTATCGATACTGGAATCTATCCCCATAATGATCTATCAGGGAGAATCACTGCGTTTGTAGATTTTATCAATCAAGAATCAGAGCCTTATGATGATAATGGGCATGGAACACATTGTGCAGGAGACGCAGCTGGTGACGGATCAGCATCATCTGGACAGTACGTATCACCTGCTCCAGAAGCTAATTTAATCGGGGTGAAAGTGTTAAATAAAATGGGGTCTGGTTCCTTAGAAACAGTTATGCAAGGGGTAGAATGGTGCATCGATTTTAATGCCAATAACCCGGATCAACCGATTGATATTATAAGTATGTCATTAGGGTCACCTGCACAACAATTTGGTACTGAAGATGATGATCCAATGGTACAAATCGTAGAAAGAGCTTGGCAGGATGGAATAGTTGTTTGTGTTGCGGCTGGTAATGAAGGTCCTGATTCTCGAACAATTGCAAGTCCTGGAATTAGTGATCAAGTCATTACAGTAGGTGCATTAGATGATAGAAATACTCCTGAGTCAAGATCAGATGATGAAGTTGCTAGCTTTTCAAGTAGAGGACCTACGATTTACGGAAAGACGAAGCCAGATATCTTAGCTCCAGGCGTTGATATCGTTTCATTAAGATCTCCTGGATCCTATTTGGATAAATTACAGAGGCAAAATCGAGTAGGCTCTGATTATTTCGTTTTATCAGGAACTTCAATGGCAACACCAATTTGTGCAGGAGTTGTCGCTTTAATTTTACAGCAAAATCCAGAGTTAACACCGCAGCAGGTTAAAGAATTACTAAAAAATGGTGCTGATATGTGGAGAAATCGAGATCCGAATGTTTATGGTGCAGGCTATTTAAATGCTGATAGCTCTGTTCCTCGCTAGAAAATGTGCATGAAGTAAGCAAAGTTCCATCATAAGATAACAGGATGTTGTATCAACGAATCAATATATTACTAGACTCCTGCATCGATTGAGTCATGGGTGCAGGATTTTTTTTGAAAAATATATATTGGACAAATTGTTAAATAATGAGTACTGAACTAAAATTTCCTTATAACATTGTGGATGAGATAGAGAAGCCTTTTCGACAATATGAAATTAAAAACATTTCTTAATAACCATGTTATAATATAAGAAAGAAAACAGAGTGATTGTATTTGAAGAAACTTGATAGTAGGGTTGTGGATAGTAGTTAAAGAAGAAAAGGAGAAATAATGAGTTGAAAAAAGTTAACGTTAAATATAAATACATAGAAACACTTACTGGCGAACAAGTAATTAATAACTATGACGCTTATCAATTAGATGAAAAACGAGTGGTCGAAATTGATACTGCCGAAGAGGAGATAGTCATTCAGCCATTAACAGAATATAGGGATGGAAATTTAGTGTATGATGAAGATGCAGATAGAGATCAAGATGATTCCATACTTATATCGGTACAAAACTCAAAAGAATTTGATATATTTGATGAAGCAGTTGTAAACTTTTTTAAATATCTAGTTGAGTTGAATTACAAGAGATAAAATAGCCCCCCTATTTCATGAAAAGTTCATATTCATTATACTAACGGGAGCCGCTTGACAAGTTCTGTTATAATCGTTTCAATCATGAAAAACAGAATTAACGCTCGATTAAACAATTACTTAATTAATTACTGTAAGAAAAAAGGAGGAGTACGGTTATGGATGATAAGTTTGAAAGAATGAAATTAATAGATAAGTTAATTGATATGGCTGATAAGCATAATATTGAGTATTCGGTCCCATCTGGTGGTTCAACAAAAAATTCAGGATTTGCAGATTTTATTTTTAAAATGGAAGAAGACCTGATGCTTGGAGTGCAGCTTGCACCGGTTGGATCCGTAAAACCATTATCAACTTTTCCAGATGGACAACCAATGACTTTTGAAGATATGGATAATATGTTAAAACATACCGCATACGAATAAAAAATTACGTCCTATAATAAAGCAAACGTCCTCTTTTATGTTGTTTATGTTTACGAAATGTTTACTCTTGGAGCCAAGATTTCTAACTTGGTTCTTTTTTATGAAAAACTGTGAATCCCTTGAATTAGCGAGAGCGATTGTTAAATAATAGCTATCTTCTTTTGTATCTACTGGCAGGTTAGCTGAAAAGGGGGCAATTGATGTATTAGGAGGTTTTTATGCGAAAATATCTATTATTGATTATGTGTTTGATGCTGCTATCAGCTTGTTCATCAGAAGACGATGTTAATTTCGATGAAACTATGATAGTTACTGGGAAAGTAATTCAAATAAAATAAGAGAGAAAAGAAGAGCTTACTAAGTATTGTTGAAGAAGTTACTAAAAAAGTCTGAGAGGTGAAAGGAAAATTAGATATAAATTATTCTCTATATTCCTAACATTTATTTTATTATTTGTCCTTACTGGCTGTTTCTTTAGTTCAAATGATAGATATGACGTTACAATCTTTACAAAGGAACCAGCATCATTAGATTTACAAGAAAGAGTTAATCAAACAATTGAAACTAATAATTTAGATAATCTTGTTCTTAATTGGAGCATAGAACCTCCAACTCATATTGATGAGTTTCCAACTATTATTGTAAAAAGTCATAATGGAACATTTGAAACAAGTAACGTAGAAGAATTTGAAGAACATATTAAATCATTAGAAAAATAGCATTGTATTTGTTGTTCGCTAACAGGGGCAAGAGTGGAACAAGGAGTTGTCGACACAGCAACTCTTATTGTGTTAAAACGACAATTTAGATGATTGAAAAAACGATTCCTGTTAGACATATCTAAAGGTATTGTTTTATATCTACTGTAACCTAAATACAACTTCCCCACAATGTTTTTCAAAAAGAAGGGGCATCAGAATTGAACATTTGTTTATTAGCCTTTTTTGATCTCTCTTGAACAATAATGACAGCTGAAATAACTAAGATAATACCAAGATATTGCCATAGGTTTAATTGTTCGTGAAAAAAAATAAAACCAGTTAGGGATGCTACTACTGGCTCAATTGTTGCTAGGATTGAAGCACGACTTGATTCTATTGTGCTTAGCCCTTTTGTATACAAAAGAAAGGGAAGCATCGTAGACAGAAAACCTAGAGCTATAATATAGAACCAAACGTTTGGATTTGAAAATAAAGGAATGACGTTCCATAATCCACTAAAAGGAATTACTGCTATTGTTGCGAACAAAAAGGTATAGATCGTAACGGTTAAAGAGTTGTATTTTTTGAGTGCAAACTTTCCAAATATGTTGTACAGCGCATAAAAGAAGCCAGAACCAAGACCAAGAATTAAACCAAGAGATGAGAACGTTAAATTCGAACCTGGTAGGATGCCAACAACAAATGCACATCCAACAATCGTTACAATTAAAGCAATAACCTTTCGTGTCGTTAGAAATTCCTTAAATATAATCCTTGAGAAAATCATTACAAATGCTGGTGCTGTGTAAAGAAGTATGAATGCAATCGATATAGACATTTCTTCAATCGCACTAAATAAGCACCAATTAAAAAAGAGAAAACTGATAATGCCAGTTCCAATAAAATATTTACTATCAACTATCCTGATTCTGAAATGCTCTCGATTCTTGATTAATGCATAAACGACTAAAAATAAAGATGCAGATAAGATACGAATGGCAACAACCTGTGATGGCATAAAACCTAATTCATAAAGGTAGGTTACAAAAACTCCAATAATCCCCCATAAAGAAGCCCCCAAACCAATATATAATAATGCTAATTTGCTATTCATCAAACTCTTCCTTTCTACTACTATGTTAAACCTACAATTCTATTTTCTTTAAGTAACGTAAACCATACCGGGTCATTCTAACGAATAAGGAATAACATGTTTACTATTATTAAATAAAATAAATGTTTAATCAAGGTGAATAGATGGTGAAAACATAGAGAAATGGGTTGAAAGAACAGCAAAGGAAAAGGGGAACTACATTACGAAAGACCTTGAAACTGTTAGAAATTGAACTTTGTTTTAGTTGCAAATTGTGAAATAGTGTACTTAAATTGAACGAAGCAGTAGAGTTTAAGAATCAATTTTATTTTATCGAGTAATATATGTGAATTGGTGGTGTTACTTTTGAGGTTTGTAATTAAAAAAATGTTTAAATCTATTACCCTAATTGTATTGTTGTTAACTTTATCAACCGTTGTTGGTTGCTCTTCTGATGAAGCAATAACAGAAGTTTCTCAACCTGGAGAACTATTCGAAAAGAAAGTGACTAATGATTCAAAGGAAAAGGAGAAATTTGAGGCAACCTTTTCAACTCTTGATACTAATCACATTCCTAAGAACATCACTTTTGAAGTTAACAAAAATGTATGGAATTTGTTAGAAAAAGATAAGGTCTATGAATTGCACTATATCTATAAACATCAATCTGACAAATTTGTATTGGAAGAAATCAGTTTATCCCAAGTATCTTTAGATAACTTTCGACAAAAGGTTAAGGGAATTAAAGGTGAAATAGAGTAAAAACGAGGAACGATGTGTCTAAAGTAAAGCAACCAGCTCATATTGTTTTACCAAATGAAATTTTTATGCAAGGAAAAATCAGTGGGAATTATAATGAGCATATAGAATTTAATGCTAGTCCAACAGAAACATACGGGACTGATGGAACTATTGTTACTGGGATGCATTACAAATTTGCTGATTTGGAAAAAGGTTCAACAATTTCATTTTCTATTACAGAGGAGTTAAAGAAAAGGTTAGAACTGAATGTTTCAGAGGTCAAAATCAAGATAAGCTAAACAATTCTTTTAATAAAGTTATTAACAGGTAGAGAGAGTTGAACAAGGAGTTGCCGATCAGGCAGCTCCTATTTGCCACAATGGAAGCAATGTGTAATAAGAAAAATAAAAAAATTATTATTGTGAGAGCAAAAGCAAATAGGGGGTATTGCGATGTATAATAAAAAACTAACCCAATTTACGAAGAACTTACTGTTAATATTATTTGTTTTTATACTTATAGGCTGCAATAATGAATCACCTAAAGAGGCAATAAACAATGGTTGGTCTGGCGAAATAGAAGTAAATGATATAGTATCTAAACAAAAAACAAGTGATGGAACAATTGTATATTTTAATGCACAAGATGTAGATGAGAGTGATAAATTTGAAAGATTGGGGATTGCATTAGTAACAAGTCAGAGTGATACAAGTTGGGAACTTATCGATTCTAAAATAAGCTCTATCACAGATGAATCATTTAGTGTAAGACACAAAATATTACGTTTCAAAACTGATGAGGGAAATGTGAAGGAGATACCAATAGCATTTGGGAAATTGGTAGATGAAAATATATCTACTGTTACAGCAGAAGTAAATGACGAGGTTAAAGAAATGGAAATAATAACCACGGATTTAAGTCGTTACTTTTATCAAGTTAATGCTTGGGGTCCAATAAAAGGTTTAGATGAAAAGGGGGAAGTTATTGAACAATACTAATTCTATATTTCAATAAAAGGGAGCAAGATCTTAACAAGATGATCGTCAAATTAAAATTGGCGGTCTTCTTCTTTTGTATTTAAAAAGGGTTAATGGAATATTATGTTAAAATTAATGGTTCAATGTCGGGCTAATGTTGTAAATGGAGTGAAATTACTGATATTATATATCATTTTATTCATATTATTTGGTTACTTATTTGTTTTACAATTGATGAAAGCATGAAGAGGCAAGTGAGTACACTTTTAAAAATTTCAAAAATGTGACACTAAACCCAAACACTGACCCTCAAGAGCAATTAAAAAGGGTTAATAAAGGTACTATCACAGAAGATGATTTGATTTATGCTATTACGTTGGGGTATCAAAGTAGCATTGAGAAAGTGATTATTAAGTATCAATATTTAGGAGTATCATACAAGAAGGTTGTCACAACTGGATAAATATGGATGATTTTTCACTAAATGAGAGCGTTAATGCAAGAAGGATTAATGTCACTTCTTTAGAAATAAATAGTATATAATTTAGGGCATTATTCGATTTTTAAAATGAAAGTAGGTGTATGGAGTTGTTAAGAAGAATTATTGTTTCACTGTTATCAACAGTGGTATTAAGTTTAATAATTTCATTTCTTATGTACACGCCTATTTCAGAAAGAAATTCTGATACATGGTATGATCCCTTCGGTGCTTACTTACCGATCTTACTAATGGTGATTGGATTGGCATATTTTTTATGTGGCATTCCCGCTTCAATGCTAATTGATAAATATGTTAACAAAGAAACTGTGAAAATGTTGATATATTTAATCGTAGGTTTTGTTGCAGGTATTCTTACCATTCTTATTTTCATACTGTTCTTGGGTGGTGGACCAATTACATTTTCTGTTTTGGCTTTCGGTATTTATGGTTCTGCCGGTAGCTTCATATTTTTTATCTTTATGATATTAACCACAATTTTAAATTAGCTTTTTAAGTAAAGGGAGCGATTACGCATTAAGGAAAATCTGACTGATATGTTGTAAAAGGGTGAAAGTGATGGATAAGACATTAGAAGAGACTTTGAGAATACTTAAAGAATGTATTTTACGTGATGGAGGGATATTTGATTTAGGTTGGTGTGAAGAGTTTTTATATTTATATCCCTTTTATAAGCACTTTGATAATGAAAATCGTGTCCTAAAAGCTGGTTTTCTTATTGGCTTTTGGGGATTATTATGTGAATGGGAAGATGGTAGTGGTTTTCCATTCTATACGGGTGTTGAAGAGTTTGGATGTCACCATTTTGATAAGTATGCGAAAGCATTTATTCGAGTTAAATCGAAGATAAAAGAAGAGTTACCTAATATTTATTTCGTTATTATTGAGTCTTTAAAGCTTCTGGATGAGAGAGATGGATTTGAGAATGATCTACCGAATCTATCCAGTTCTCTTTTTAATAATATCAGGGAAGAGTTATTTAATGATGTTATGGAAAAGCCTAACGATGTTTATGAAAAAGCATTAAATGAAGCAGAGATTTTCTTGGAGAAATCAAGCAATTAAGTCGAATTCTTATTCAACATAAGGGGGCAATAGTTGAATAAAGTCATTTTTGAAATGAGGAAATTTTATGAACGATATTAAATTAATAGCCGAAAACGGTGAGTATATAATTTTCTATATAGATGAAGAGTTCTTTAAATATGGGAAAAGTGAGATTGAAATTAAGGTAAGTAATTATCATGTTCGTGGATTAGTATGGTTCAGCTTTGGCGAATTGTCAAAGTTTGCTAAAGAACTGAAGCTGATGTATGAAAAAATGAAAGGGAACGTGGTTTTAGTAGATTCAGAATGTAATGTAGATATTACATTTTCCCTTAATCAAAGAGGCTATTTTGTTTTGAAAGGACGCTATAAAGAAAACTTGGCTAAAGACAATGAATTAATATTTGAGTTAGAAACGACTCAGCCCAGTATTAATAGGTGGGTTACAAAATTGAACGAAGCTATAAAGAGATAATAGTTGTAATTTCTTATTGAACTATTGGGTGGCTTATCTTGAATGGGGAAAGCACACCATTTTTAACTGATTTTCAGGTTTGTTTCCGTTTTTGTTCGTTTATAACAAATTCTATTCTTGGTATTTCAAACAAGACCAAAAACTCATTAAGATAAGAAGGTGTTAATCCGATAAAGATTAACACTTCTTGTGTTACTAACGAAATTCTATTCTGCAAAAAGTATAAAAATGTAAAGCCAAAATAACTACTAGTGCGTCTAATGTGTAACATCAAATGTAAGAAGGTGATCGCCATTAAAAGCTTAGTAAAAAAGGCACAAAAAGGTAATGAAAAAGCTTATATAACTTTGTTTCAGCAGTACGAAGCGGATATTTACCGGACGGCCTATGTGTATGTAAAAAATCAAGAAGACGCACTTGATGTCGTGCAGGAGACGGCTTATCGATCATTTGCAACAATCTCTCACTTAAAAGATCCGAAATATTTTAAGACGTGGCTAATTCGAATTACCATCAACTGTTCCATCGATCTATTAAGGCGGCGAAAAAAAGTGGTTCAGTTAAAGCCAGATTATGAGGAATATATCGGAGAAGAGTCGGAAACAAAGGATCTCCCACTTTCTCTGTCATTAAAGGAACTGATCGATGCGTTAAGTGAAGAAGAGAAAAGTGTTATATTATTACGCTTTTATCACGACTATACTATCAGAGAGACAGCAGAGATTCTTGAAATTCCATTAGGAACAACAAAAACAGTTTTGTATAGAGCGTTGAAAAAACTTCGAAAACAAGTAGATGAGGAGGATGTACATGAGCGATAAAATTAAAAAGGAAATGGAGAAGATTCAGCTTCCTCCCGATTTGCATCAGCGAAGTCAATTGGGTATTAGTAAGGTAAAACAGGAGTCGCGGGTCAATCAATCAAACTGGAAACAGTACAAAGGATTGATTACTGCAGCTAGCTTAATTATTTGTCTACTTTTCACGGCTGTATTCAATACTCAACTATATGCCGGCGTAAAAAAAGTGCTACAGTTTGTACCAGGTATTGGAATGGTGATGGAGGAAGACACGCCGCAAGATCGATATATCCTGGAAAAACCAGTTACGACAAAAATGGGTAATGGAAAAGTAGTCATAACGGGTATTGTCATCGATGATGAAATGACCTATATCACAATGAATGGAAAAGATACAGAGCGCTTCAAGAAGATTACGGTAATTAACGAAAAGGGGGAAAAATATTCTTTAAAATCTTCACAAGATTTATGGACATCTGGAGAGTGGGCTTCTTCGTTTTGGTATGATGGAAAATTAAATCTAAGCGGTAATATTACCGTTGTAATTCATGCCAATCAAGAAATAAATATCCCGGTGAATTTGAAGAAGGCAAATACTTTTGAAAGCTATCAAGAATTAGGGGAAACTTCTACAGCAGGTGGAGTTTCAATCACAACCATTCCGACAAGGATAGATGATGAAGCGAGAATATCACTAGTCTCCCAACATTCCAATCAATATAGAATTATTGATTATGGTATTCTTGATTATACTGTACCACACCAGATTAATGTGCAGGACCAAACAGGTGCTACTTATGATATCTATCGAAAATACATGGGAATGTCTAGTCCAACTAGAGAGTTTTATTATAAGTTAGGTGCTGAAAACATTGACCATTATTCCGTAACTATTCCGGAAATAAGTGTAACATATGATGATATGACAAAAATTAAGCTAAAGGTACCGACAGACATTACAACGGAAGAAATTAACCAAACGTATGAAATTGCTGGTTATCCATTTAAGATAACGAAGCTGGAACGTGTTGGTAACGAACAGATGCGAGTGTATATTGACCTAAATTATAACGAACAAGACCCAAGATCGCTTCATAATCTTCGAATAAAAGAGGTGGGACACAGTGCAAAGATAAATGAAAAAACACAAGTATTGGAATTTTTACAGTTTGACATTAAAAATAATGTTAAAAATATTACGATAACCTTTTCCAATCCGGAAGTAATAATCCGTGGGCCGTGGGAATTTGAATTGGATAAGGAACAATATTTTACAAAATAAGAGAACCATATAGTTGGGTTTGCTTGGATAATCAATAAAGTATCAAGCATAAAAAAATCATTTACATCATTTCTATAATCCATTTCCAAGGCAGAAGAATTGGAGAATGTTAAATTTAATAGGTTATTCAGCTATGGGATACAAGAAATACATACTAAGCGAGGTAATACAAAACTTGAGGAACACTATTCTAAATTCGGTGCAGAATCTATTGGACTTGGCCGCATGGCTATTAATGAGATTGCATCGAAAGAGTTAATTGAGTTATACTTATATAAAGGAGAGTGATACCATGCTAAAGCATGAGAACACTATATCTGAAAAAGAAGTAACAGCAACTGCTCATTGTATTGATGAAGAGCAAGATGGTATTTATGCCTACCCTCATGAGTCTGAAGAAGAGAAGCAAGAAACCATTAGATTAATGAAAAATTATATTAAGAATCGTAAACAATAGTATATTTAAATGCAAATAAGCCTTCTGTATAGAGGGCTTATTTTTGTGTACGTCACACTGTACATGTAGTGTTACACATTGAACGAGGAAGAAAATTAGTATATAGAATCGACAATAAGTAATTAAAAAATTAGTGAAACACATTCTTAACGAAATGGTGAGCTATTACACTAAAACAATAGGGTGGCGGAAGTGCAGAAATGATAAAATGATTCGTTAAAATATTTTCGTACGTTAAAAGTATTTGTGAGAATAGCGAATGAGTTAGGTTAGTTAATAATTGGTAAGGGACTATTCTTGATGAAAAATCATATTAAAGTTAACGGAAAGCTTCTTCAAACGAACAAAAGTTTTTCACAATTAAAAAATAGTCAAAAGGAATGGATTGCAGGAGAACTTTATAAGTTATACCACAATGAAATGAAGAAAAGACGTACAACAAGGAAACTAAAGCCTGATCTACGGGACTTCGTTATCTCATCTTTATATGATAAGATTGAGAACAGAGGGATATGGATTCCTTATAGGGAAGTGAAAAAATATGTATTTAGTAAAACAACAAAGGTAGTAAATTCTTTTAAGAAACAGTACCCTGAGTTAAGCAATGAAATTGAAGCGGAGCACACTATGAAGCAAAAAAGATAACTTAGAATGCTTATGGCAGTGTACAAGTATTTTCAACATATTTTTTCAGGAATAGAACACACAGAAGTATGAAATAAGCAAGATTATAAAAAAGAGCGTCGAGTTGTTCGCAAACGTAAATTACCAGGTGATATATCTTTGTCATTATTAACTTAATTGTTAAAGGGATTCCAGCTGACTACGATGAGAAAATAGACTTGGTTGCCCTTCAATACTTTTTACTCTGTCATACTTCCTTTTCAATTTAATTTCTTTAAAACGGTCCATTAGAAATACAAATAATTAGATGATTAAGCAAACTGGCGAAAATGCTGAATAAGGCTATTCGCTCATTTAAAGCAGTATTTTTTCTATTCAACATTCATTTAAATTTCACCACTTCTAATTTTTTCGATAAAATCTTTTGTGGAAAGGACTCTCCCTTGTTCTAAGTCCTGTTCTGATTTCTCATAACACTATATTATAGGAATTGTTGTTAGTTGCTTGATTATCATTATAAGGAGATTATCAAACGGAAATAGTAATATTCGTGACTGAATACACCTAAGCTAACGGGATGCGAATGTATAACAAGGATTTTGGAGCAGCAGTTGCTGATCCTTTTTCTAATGGAGTTATGTTGAACAAGCAATGTATGTTTGGAGGTTAATGATGATTGTAGATATGGATGTTCGATGTCACCTATACGGTGACGAGTTTTCACCGATAAAAGTAGAAGAAATAACAGGATTAACCATAGATAACAAGATGGAAGTTGGCGTAATAGGGACAAGGGGTAAATACAAAGGAACGCCTATCTCATATGATGGGCAATCACTTATTACTTCTGATGGAGAACTTCTTGATACGAACGACATAAATTTTAAATGGAAATTCTGTGATAAGTTGTTAACCTAATGGGATGCAAGAGCTTAACAAGAAGATCGTCAAAATTGGCGGTCTTTTTCTTTTGAATTTAAAAAGGATATATGGAATATTATGTTAACATAAATGTAGTCCAAAAGATCTTGCGGTAAAGGGCAGTTTTAGTTGAACAAGTTATGAAGGGGGATATTTATAATGAAAAAGGTTCTACTGTTTTTTTTAACTTTATTTATTATTGCAGGTTGTTCATCAGAAAAAGAAAAAGTGATTGACAAATTAAAACCAGAAACTTTCTTAGAAAAATAATTACAATCTTTATTCCACTAACTAACGCAATAGCTGAACAACGGGATGTCGAATACGGGATCCCTATAACGTTAAATGGCAGTTTTCTTGAATAAGGAAAGTAGTATTAATTAGTTGGGAAATCACTGTAATTTTTTAATAAAAATAAAATTTAAAGGGGGAATATCAATGAGAATTGCATATAAAATCGGGTTTTGGATGATTATACTTTTTCTTATTTGGTTTATTTATGCTTTATTTACTTATGAAGAAATGCTTATTTTAATACCATTGTCGGCAGGGGCGGCTGTACTTCCAGTATTTTTATGGTATTTTCTTTTAGTCTTCTTATATAAAAAGCTGCCAAAACTACGGATACTAATTTTCATTGTTTTTATTCCCTTGCTTATTTATTATTTATACTATTTAGGGGGACTTGTGATTTATTAATTTAAACCTGCTAATAAAAGGTTATTGCATTAACCTGCAATAGTGGAACAAGCTGTCGCTGCCACTGTTGAACTCGAGGTAGAAGAGTTTAGTAAAAGATAATGATTTTGGGGGATTTAATAGATGAACTATTTTTTGAAGTTAAATGTTGTTAGCATTGTATATGCTCTTATGGTATTTGTTCCTTTTGAGCTGATGTTAAATGTATATAGAATTAGCAGACTGACAAATCTTGAAATTGGTACGGTTAATTTTATGACTGGTGTAACCCTAATTGTTGACATTATAGGTGGTACAATACTACTCGTTTTCTTAACAAAAAAGTGGCTGGGTAAGCAGAAGGCGAACTTTTGGACAGTCATTCTTTGGGCACCCTATTTTGTTCTTTTTGTTTATTTATTCGCATCTTTATTCCCAATGACTAATGGTGGAGATGCCTCTAACCCTGCTTCTGGTCTTTTAGCAATAGGAGGACTGATAGTATTTCCTCTTTATATACTAATTCTCAATTTCCTTGGTAGAACAAATGATGATAAAACCTTTAAGACTGCATAAATAATAAAGATTGTGCAGAATTGTACTTAAAGTAAGGATGCAAGAGCTGAAGATTGATTACCGATTATGCAGCTCTTTTTTTATGCTTTTTCCAAATAAAAGGAGATGAATGATAAGATTGTAATTAGTAATGAAGGGTTAGTTTATATTAGGGGGATAAATCTTGTTTAAAAAATATCTTTTCATTTCGTTTGTTCTGATAATTCTGAGTGGATGTAGTTTCAATGAGACTCTAGATACTACGAACCTTACAGTGAAAGAACCAGAAACACCTTATGAAAAAGCAGCTAAAGCTACTATTTTTGAACCTGTAAAAAAACAAATCGCAAATCAATCACTACCGTATGAAGTTAAATTTCCTAAATATATTCCTTTTGAATACGAAGAATCAAACGTGTTTTTATATGGATGGGATAAGAAAAATAAGGATGTGGTAACCCATATTAGATACTTATCAATCGAAGGTTATGAACAGATTGATAAAAACACAAGTAAACCTCAACAAATACCACATGTTGATTATATGGTTTCTAATTTTGAACGGAATTATAGTACGGCATCAGAATCTAATGATCATGAAGAAATCGAGATAAATGAGGGATTTACGGCGTTATTTACGAGTGATGATTTCGGAAAAAATATGCAATTGATATGGTATAAAGATGGAATGGAATTCACTTTAGAGATGAATAATTGTGGTTATTTACAGGATGGGAAAGCAGAGTTAATAAAAATAGCTAAATCAATTTAACAGTCTTTAATTGAAATAATAGTTAGTGAAGATAAAAAGGGGTGTTAAAATGCGTGGTATTAAAACGATGTTACTGGGAATTGCGTTAATGCTAGTTGGGCTATATTTACCACACGAAGCTGCATTTAGAACAGGTGGTTATGAAATTTATCTATTAGCCTTAGGATTTATTATTGTAATAATTGGCTGTTTCAAAAAAGATAAGAAAGAAAATCCATAGATAAGTTAATAAATTAACGGGAGCAAAAGGACAATAAAGAGTTGCTATAAAGGGTGCTTGAGCGAAAGAGTGGGAGCCGTCGTAACGGCAGCTCCTTTGGCTTATTTTGAATGGACGGTTTAGTAAACGAAGAGAACATGTTAAATTTAGTTTAAATTTTGCAAAGGGGGATTAGGGATGAACACATTAACAATTAAAGAACTTCAATCACAAAATGAAATTGTTGAAGCATTTCCAGTTATGAAACAATTACGAACTCACCTTGATGAAGAGACATATCTCGAATTAGTATTAGAGGCAAAAGAGAAAGATAGATATAAAATGTTTGCATTAGTTGACGAAGGAGAAATAGTTGCAGTAACTGGCTTTAAGCCTATGGTAACACTATATTATGGTAGATTTGTTTGGGTTTGTGATTTAGTAACTGATACAAATAAGCGTTCAAGAGGCTATGGTGAAAAACTACTTACATATGTTCATGAATGGGCAAAGGAAAACAATTATAAAAGTGTTGCTTTATCTTCTGGATTAAAGCGTACTGACGCACATCGTTTTTATGAAAATAGAATGGATTATGACAAAGTAAGTTATGTATTCAAAGCAAATTTGAAATAAGTGGGCTATTAAAGTAACGGGTAGCGTTAGTAAAAGAATACGCAAGGGAAAAAAACAAAAAGATGGGGCGAAGTCTTAGCCTTTATGAAAAAGGAAACATTTTTAGCAGAAAGTATGAAAATGGTCATGGATTTTACAATGACAATTGAAGCACAAGCTACTGTTGACTATATAATTGATAGCTATAATGAAATAGAAGAAATTACACTACCTGAAAAGGCACATAGTTACAAAAATATATGATCAATACCTATGACCTTAACAAATTATACGCTTCCATTTTTTACATTGAATATGATTCAATAAAGGATATACCATCGTTTTCAACTCCTTATGGTAAAGGATTATTTGGAAGTTCTGTGATAGGTACTTCCATTTTACACTGAAAACGATGGTTCTTTCTGTTTAAATAAACCTATTTACTACGCTTAGGCATCATTAGTATCCGATAATCTCCAGGAATGCATCATCTTCGATTAAGTTATAGAACATTGGGTCTTCGTACGCCCAATCCCCATAGTTTGGATCAATCTCTATCGTTTTCGCTAACAGCTTAAGTGCTTCTTCTTTTTGTTCCATGTACATTAATGTTCGACTTTTCCCATAATATCCAGATGGGGACTCTGGAAACTTTTCAATCACCGTGTCATACACGTTAACAGCTTCCTCTAGCTTATTTAAGTCAACTAATACTGAACCTTTATAATAGTATGCATCAATTTGCGAAGGGTCTAAGGCAATAATTTGATTGCTATACGCCACTACTTCTTCAAAATTTCCAATCCCATCATGGGTGTACATCAAATACCACAATGCATCAATATCTCCAGGAATCAATTTGTTGTATTTGTTAAACGCTTCTAATGCTGCTTTATATTCGCCGATATAATAATTTGCAACACCTTTTCCATAAAAGGCATATTCACTATTTGGGTTAATTTTTAACGCCTCTTCATAGTATGTCAATGCTTCTTGATCTCGATCCATTGCTGACAGCGCATTTCCCATATTAATATATTCCATATCACCGTCTGGCTTTATATTAATTGCTTCTTTTGCAAAGTCAATAGCTTCTTCAAACCTGCCTAACTCATTTAATGCCCATGATTTATTACTTAACGCCGATTCAAGGGCTGGGTCTAACTCCAAGGACTTATCTAATGAATCTAATGCTTCATCAGCTCGTCCAAGCTCGAGTAGTAGATAACCGCGCTCTCCATGTAGACTAGCATCTCTTGGATATTTCTCGATTCTTTCGTCGACATATGCTAACGCCTCTTCAAATTCACCATTTTCATAGTAAGCTTCTACCTTTTCACTATCGTACATCAAATCAATCGGAAGCAATGTTGTTGGACTACATCCAAATAATAACGAAGTTCCTAAAGTTAGAATTAGTATAGATTTTTTTTCCATTGCCGCTATTCCCCTTATAATAGATTGGTACAAAGTTCTTAGATATTAGGCTAACAACCAAATGCTTTATTAAAATTCACACTATTTATAGAATAGCATATTTAACTACTTAGTGGAGGGAAAATCAAAACATACCTGATATTACAAATCCTTTAAAGAGGATAAAAATGCAACAAAGTTACTCCATTAATCAGTTGCATTGAGCTGGCCCTTCCTTTGTTATCAAAAGGTAATCGAACTAGATGATGAAAAGAGTTACACTTAAACATAAGCGTGCAAGAGTTAAATAAGGCGATCATCATTGGTCGTCTTTTTATTTTATCTGATAATCTTTTGGAATATTTTGTTAAAATTAATGTAACAAAAGATCTTTTAGTAAAGAAGCATGTTAATTTAAGAGTGCTGTCAACTTACATTTAACAAACTGTCCAGTCTATTGAGCGACTCCTTAATGAAAATTAGTTCGTTATTCAAAATTTAATTAGTTTGAATTTATATACTTCAAGTAATCCTGCCTAAGTTAAAAAAGACGAAATAATATCATTTATAGTGTAGTGTAATATTTGAATTCGTAAAAAGGAGGATTTTACTTTTGAATATTTTAATTTTAGGTGCAACTGGACGAGTTGGAAGTCAAATAGTAACTTATGCACTTCATGATAGACATCATGTTACTGTATTAATTCGCACTCCAGAGAAGATTCAAATAAATAGTGAAAATTTAACCATTATACACGGGGATGTTTTAAATAAAAATGATATAGTACGTGCAATGCATGGGATTGATGTTGTTATTAGTGCACTAAATACTGATGGCACAACCACTCTTTCAGAAAGTATGCCACTAATTATCAAAGCAATGGAAAACGAAGGTATACAACGAATTATCACGATAGGAACCGCAGGGATCTTACAAAGTAGAACTACGCCATCCGTACTCCGTTATCAGTCAAGTGAATCAAAACGTAAATCTACCCGTGCAGCAGAAGAACATCATAAAGTTTACGATATGCTTAAACAATCAACACTCGAATGGACTATTGTATGTCCTACATATTTACCTGATGGAGAAAGTATAGGTGATTATCGTGAGGAACGTGATTTTTTGCCGGTGGGTGGAGATAAAATATACGTTACGGATACAGCAGGATTTACTTATAAGCAGATTGAAAGTAACAATTATATAAAATCACGCGTAGGTATCGCCTACTAATAAAATTCTCTTACATTATTATCTGCTTTCAAAAGGTAAAACTTATTGTTTGTGAAAAAATCGCACTTCAACTAACTAATGCATTTCTTGAAAAAGCAAATAAAACAAAAAGGAGAAAGCTTGATGCTGGATTATATTTGGTTAGATGACAACTCACCAATATTAGACCAATTACCACATAATTTTACATCAGCAGCAATATTGCTCCATCCTTTTGTCCAAATGCCTATGGGATGGGGACAAAATAAACGAGAAAATGAACATATATATCCAACTGATGAAGAGATTTTAAAATATGGTAAACCTGTTAGTTGGGATGCCATAATAAATAAAAGTAAATTATCAACCTATGAAGAACTAGCTGTTGCTTTAAAAACGTCTATCGCTGCATTAAGAAGGGAATATGCTAGAGAAGATTTAGCTGATAAATTAAAATCAAGTATGGAAAGTGACCTATATTATCTTGATGAAGATTTCCCAACGGTATTTTTAGTTAATGACTTATTAAATCTTCTTAGTTCAAAAGGGGCAAAAAAGTTAAGTTACTCAGACCCTATACTAGACAAAAGAGGCAATATAGAATTAAAAAATTTAAATGCATTAGGGGTAAGTGAATTATCACTTAAAGAGGTGATGATTACAGATGAGAATATGGATTTTTCTTTCATGAATGTATATGACTCTTTCATCACAATTATTATGGCAAAAGGGAATGATATAAATAACATAGTTAGTTCGATAAATTTGGAAGCAATAGTATGTAGTAAAAATACATATATAAACTGGTATTCAAAGGCGTAATGAGCTAAAGGTGCAGGAATGTTGAACAAGAACTAATTGTTGATAGTAAATGATACAAATTATTCTAAGGACTAAGGAGGAGTGTGACTTGAAGGGGAAAATTATAATATCTGCGGTATTAGTCTTAGTCATCTTAATAGCTTGGAACTTCTATCCGAAACATTATAGCGAAACACTAAATGGTGTTTATTATCAACTAGGCAACGAAGAGGTATCAGAGAATATAAAAATGCATATTGATGGTAAATTACGTCCTCGTATTTTCGGAAATAAAAAGTTTGAGGGGACCGTAAAATTTGAAGGTGAAATGGTGCCTAGCATTTCAGAGGATAGAGGAGAACTGGAAATTTATTTTGAAAATGAGAACGGTGTTGGGGTTATAGCCTCATTTGGTCGTACTGGTGAGAATGGAGTTCTTATTCCCGATATTTATCATTATGGAATCGCCTACAAAAATGACGATTATACTCAATTTACAATAAAAGTTTATTGCAGGGATACTGAAGATAGTAAGGGGTCGTGGTCAAAAAACAATGGATTAATGATTACTGCTCCAGCGGGCGATAGAGAGGAAGCCTTGGAACTGTCAAATAAATTAATTGAAGAATATGAAGATTCCTTCATTAATGATTGATTGTGATTATGTACACTTAAACTAAAGGGAGGCTTATTAACAATAAGGATTAAGCGCCTATAATATTTAATAAGCTAGACTTTAATTCAAATTTCAATAAGAAAGGAGTGTGGTGAGAATGGTTAAAAAGAAGGGTTGTATTATTTTTATAATTTTATGTATCATTTCGTTAGCAGCTTGTAGTAAGGAAAATGTTAATAATTATGTGTGGAAAGCAGACAGTTCTAATTGGGAACTAGAGACTAATTTTGATAACTTAACTACACATTATAACAAGAAATTATTTACTATAACACTTACTTACAAAGGAACTTTTGATGAGTTTAATAAAATGAGAAGAGTGCAAGTTCATCAAGGTAATGTACAATATACAGCATCAGAATTATTTTTGGATACGAGTCTAAAGAATGATATACCAAATGATAATTCAAAATATGAATTTATAGACTTTAGTAGTAAGGAAAACAAAACATTGAAGGCAAAATTTCAATATGATACTGATATGGAGAAACCGTTTGAAGAGTACATTACCGATAACGGAAATATGGATTTAACTATTAGTTGGGGAACAGACAAAGATAAAGCTGAATACACAGATAAAATCAAGTTAGATGCAAGTGGTAATTGACTAAAACGTGAAAGATTACACTTAATGTAGCGGGTGTTTATCTGGAACAAGAAACGTAGACCTTATTGCGTTAAAGGAGCATTAATGTTCAATTGATGTTTAATGAAAGGGGCGAGACTTTTATGAAATATTCCCTATATGGAGCAATTGGTTTAGTCGTAATATTTATTGTTTTAAATATACTAAATTATGATGGTTTCAATATCATTATCGGTTCTTTTGAATGGGTAACTCGTTACATATTACCTTGGATAGCACTATATTGGTTTATACAATTGGTAAAAAGTAATTAAAGATAACACCTTTAAATGTTTCATTAACGGGAGCTTTTCTTGAAGATCACTTTAATCCTCGAATATCGTTCAAATTAACATTTCATGATATAAAGGAGAGCTTTAGCAGATCAAGTGGATCGTCATGTTTTATTGGTGGCCCACTTCTTTTGAGTTATTCAAAAAATTACTAGAATTATATGATAAAATAAATTCTGAACATTATTCGTAAAATATTTGTCAGTGTATATAATATCATGTTAAATATAAAATAAACTTTTTGAGGCGTACAAATAAAAAGGAGTATTAACATTATGACATTTAGAGAAATAAGCCCTAAAATTAGTATTAATGAAATGAAAGAGCTTGGTAAATTATCAGGACAAACGTTAAAGCACAAAGAAGAACGTGATAATGAACTTAATGCAATTATTAATGGTGAAGATGATCGCTTGCTTTTGGTAATCGGTCCTTGTTCATCTGATAATGAAGAAGCTGTTCTTGAATATGCTCGTCGCTTAGCAAAATTACAAGAGGAAGTTAAAGATAAGATTTTTATTGTCATGAGGGTATATACGGCAAAACCACGTACCAATGGTGATGGATATAAAGGCTTAATCCATCAGCCAGATTCAAAAGGTAATCCTAGCTTGATTAACGGTATCAAAGCTGTTCGTGAATTACATTATAAAGTAATTACAGAGACTGGTTTGACAACAGCAGATGAAATGTTATATCCCGAAAATCTTCCTTTGATTGATGATCTTGTAAGCTATCATGCAATTGGGGCGCGAAGTGTAGAGAATCAACAACATCGATTTGTTGCAAGTGGTATTGATGCACCAACAGGCATGAAAAACCCCACTTCAGGTAATTTGAACGTAATGTTTAATGGTATCTATGCTGCTCAACATGCACAAAATTTTCTGTTTAATTACGCTGAAGTAGAAACAGAAGGCAATCCCCTTGCTCATGCAATTCTACGTGGTGGAGTAAATGAGTACGGAAAAAATATACCAAATTACTATACAGAAAATTTACTAGACGCTATCAAAATTTACGAAAAAATGCATCTTAAAAATCCATTTATCATGATTGATACGAATCATAATAACTCTGGTAAACAATATTTAGAACAAATTCGTATCGTTCGTCAAATTTTGATTAATCGTGAATGGAATGAAAAAATAAAGAAATATGTTCGCGGATTTATGATTGAATCTTATCTTGAAGAAGGGCGGCAAGACGAACCATTAGTATTTGGTAAATCAATTACAGATCCTTGTCTTGGGTGGGATAATACAAAAGAACTTATTTATGAAATTTATAAAAAAGAAGCTAAATAAAGTGTTAGGGGTCAGACCCTCCATGTGGACAAATGTCCACGGTTGGGGTCTGTGACCCTTTTTTTTGGAAGCAAGTATTCCAGGATTGATTTTTTTAGGTCCAATTGGTGCAGTGATAGGTGGGTTAATTGGATTTGTATTTGGGACTACTCAATCAAATTATAGAAAGATTGTCAATTTGGAAAAAGAAATCACCGATTTAAAAAATAATAAAAGCTAAACTACTTCTATTAAATTTAAAGTAAAGGGAGCATTAGCTGAGCAAGGGAGCTGTCGGTGTCCGGCAGCTCCTATTGTGCTAAAGAAGCAGGTTAGCTGAAAAGGGGGCAATTGATGTATTAGGAGGTTTTTATGCGAAAATATCTATTATTGATTATGTGTTTGATGCTGCTATCAGCTTGTTCATCAGAAGACGATGTTAATTTCGATGAAACTATGATAGTTACTGGGAAAGTAATTCAAAAAAAATAAGAGAGAAAAGAAGAACTTACTAAGTATTGTATAGAGGTATTGACTATTATCGAACAAACTAAAAAGAATATTATACTTGAAGTCGACAATCGGAATGTATGGAACCTTATACTTTAAGATGAGTTTTATAGAATTTCGTTTGATACTAAAGACGGTTACGGATATGAAGTTAATAGCCCAATCAAATCAATTAAAATAATAGAAGTTGATAAAACATTTCAAGAAAACTTAACTAATTTACTTCTCCCCCCACAATGTTTTTCAAAAAGAAGGGGCATCAGATTTGAACATTTGTTTATTAGCCTTTTTTGATCTCTTGAACAATAATGACAGCTGAAATAACTAAGATAATACCAAGATATTGCCATAGGTTTAATTGTTCGTGAAAAAAAATAAAACCAGTTAGGGATGCTACTATCAGGGAAGAGTTATTTAATGATGTTATGGAAAAGCCTAACGATGTTTATGAAAAAGCATTAAATGAAGCAGAGATTTTCTTGGAGAAATCAAGCAATTAAGTCGAATTCTTATTCAACATAAGGGGGTAAATCTTGAGTAAAGGTTCATGGTGAATAGAGGTGTAAACGTATGAATCAATTGGAGGTTTTAAACCTAATTCAACAAATCAACAAAGAGGATGTTTTACCCAAGTATTCCCTAAGAAGAAACTCGAAATATTATTCATTTGTTATGTATATAAATAGCTCTGTTGCTTGTTATTTGAGTGAAAACTATGATGGAACAATGATTTTTTATTAATAGGGCTTATAAAGAAATGAAGGAAGTTTTCTTAAACAATAGCATCGAGGAGCACAGCTTTAAATATTTCATTTTGTGTAAGAAATATATTGCAGGAATTTCGGGGTATTTAGTTGCTCATAAACTAATCGATGAATTTCATATTGAAAATGTAGAAGGAATGGATTTTAATTTCTTATTGCGTTAACGGGATGCGAATTTTTAACAAGGTAGATGCAACGGAGGTAAAGCAAAATGAAGTCAGTAAGGATTGCATTGGAAATCGATTTTCACAAGACTTTATCGTATTATAAGAATCTCCCACTTATCGGTGAAGAAGAACGCTGTGAATGCATTTACTGTAAGAATTATGCATTAGCAACTGCTTATTTTCCAAAGAGCGTAAAAACGCTGTTAAGTAATATGGGGGTAAATCCTAAGAAAGATGCAGAAGTGAGCCATTTTTACGAGGCTAAAAATAGTAAGCATATGTATGTTGCCGATTACAGGGTATTTGGTAAGGTGTTAAAGAAACCCAATCAAAATATAATTGATATTTATCATAAAAATGATGAAGATTACTTTAACCTTGGCTTTGAAAATATCCATGTTTTAGAAAATGATGAGATTGTTATGAATTTTTATATCGATGCATTTTTACCTTGGCTCTTAGAAGTAAACCCTGAATAAGTGTTGTTCCACTATAGGAGTGCGATTATAGAACAAGCATAAATGCTTTTATGGAAGTTTAATTGAATAGCTAGGGAGAGTGTAAATGTGAATTTAGGTTGGATAAGTATTATTTCAGTTTTGCTAATTATTCTATGTTTTTCTTATACACTTACTTTTATTGAAAACATACATCAAGGAGATAAACGAATCGCCAAACAGTCAAAATTAGTAGCAATCATTTGTCTTGGCTTGGGTCTTCTTATTCCGATTGTGTTTATTCTAATCGCATATGACTTTTAACACTTTATTAAACAAACGGGTGGCAAGAGCTTAACAAGATGATCGTCCATTGACGGTCTTTTTCTTTTGAATTTATAAATGATTAATGGAATATTATGTTAAAATTAAATGAAACAATAATGACTTTTATTAAGTGTGGAGTTCTCTAAGTAAAGAGGGGGATTAACTGTTGGAAGTTATAGTATTATTTAGCCTAATCTTTTTATTGGTTATCATCTATTGCTTTTTTCTTTGGCATGGAATTATAAAGCCTTCCCCAATACAAATACAACTCTTTGGTATTCATTTGACGCTAGTTGGCGGGGTTTTATTAATAATTTTTAATGAATTTAATGTTCTTTACTATTTAACTTTCTTTATTATGTATAAATGCTACTTTAATAATGTACAGAAATGATTAATTAAGTATGTACAGTTCTGATAGTTTCGCTGCATAATATTCTGGAGGTGAATATTATG
>NZ_JAFBDR010000017.1 GCF_016908325.1 Aquibacillus albus
AGATCCCTCAGAGACGATGAGGTTGATAGGTCCGAGGTGGAAGCGTGGTGACACGTGCAGCTGACGGATACTAATCGATCGAGGACTTAACTAAAATATAAAGTGAAGGCGACTGTTCAATAGCGTACGGATAGATAAGACAGCATGAAGTACTCCGAATTTTGAGTACGGAATGATGGATTAACTATACGCTAGCTATTAGGAGCCGTAACTGGATTGATGAAGTCGTGTATTCGATGATCTTGTAACCTTTCTTATCTAGTTTTCAGGGTACAAAAAACCTGAATATTTCATGTCTGGTGGCAATAGCGGAGAGGTCACACCTGTTCCCATGCCGAACACAGTAGTTAAGCTCTCCAGCGCCAATGGTAGTTGGGGCTTTGCCCCTGCGAGAGTAGGACGTCGCCAGGCATAACAAATGGAGGATTAGCTCAGCTGGGAGAGCACTTGCCTTACAAGCAAGGGGTCGCAGGTTCGAGCCCTGCATCCTCCACCATTATCTTTTTATATGTTTTTTATCATCGCGGGGTGGAGCAACGAGCAAAACATCCACCGAATTCACTTCGAGTAACTTCGACGCATTAACAACTACGAATAAGCTAGAAGAGGAAGAAGTCGAGTACTTAGGAATTTACACATCAAATACTCATGAACAATCTAATTTTAATTTTTATTATCGCGGGGTGGAGCAGTCTGGTAGCTCGTCGGGCTCATAACCCGAAGGTCGCAAGTTCAAATCTTGCCCCCGCAACCAAAAAAGTTTTCTAACTACGTCGAATTGGTTCATAGAAAGAAAACAACAGTAGTACTTGTAGAGTGCAACCAAATATTTTCACTTACTACTTTAGAAGAAATCGGTGTTAGTGAAATAAGAAAAGATATTTTCGCTATGCGAAAAATCAATGGTCCGGTAGTTCAGTTGGTTAGAATGCCTGCCTGTCACGCAGGAGGTCGCGGGTTCGAGTCCCGTCCGGACCGCCATTTGCCGGTCTAGCTCAATTGGTAGAGCAACTGACTTGTAATCAGTAGGTTGGGGGTTCAAGTCCTCTGGCCGGCACCACTTAACTTAAATATAGTAGATAATCTATTATATAGTGATATTCTATTTTAATCTAATTATGAGCCATTAGCTCAGTTGGTAGAGCAACGAGCAATGCTTCTGTGAATTTTCGACGAGTTACCTCGAAGCATCAATCATCATTGAATAAGCAAGTAGATGCAGAGGTCATTCCAATAAAAAAGCTGTAAAATAATAAGGATATAAATATTATGAGCCATTAGCTCAGTTGGTAGAGCATCTGACTTTTAATCAGAGGGTCGGAGGTTCGAATCCTCCATGGCTCACATTTAGCGGGTGTGGCGGAATTGGCAGACGCGCTAGACTTAGGATCTAGTGTCTTATGACGTGGGGGTTCAAGTCCCTCCACCCGCACCATAGTTTTTCAATGAGCGAAGTAAAATATCTTTCCGTTGTTATTCTAAAAACTAGAATGCGGAAGTAGTTCAGTGGTAGAACACCACCTTGCCAAGGTGGGGGTCGCGGGTTCGAATCCCGTCTTCCGCTCCAGATTTATTATGCCAAGCCGGGGTGGCGGAATTGGCAGACGCACAGGACTTAAAATCCTGCGGTAGGTAACTACCGTGCCGGTTCGAGTCCGGCCCTCGGCACCATAGTTTTTTGCGCAAGCAAAATAACTTTCCATTTTTTTAAAAATATAAATATTTAGTGCGCCCGTAGCTCAATTGGATAGAGCGTTTGACTACGGATCAAAAGGTTAGGGGTTCGACTCCTCTCGGGCGCGCCATTAACGGGAAGTAGCTCAGCTTGGTAGAGCACTTGGTTTGGGACCAAGGGGTCGCAGGTTCAAATCCTGTCTTCCCGACCATTGTAATGTTATATTATGGGGCCTTAGCTCAGCTGGGAGAGCGCCTGCTTTGCACGCAGGAGGTCAGCGGTTCGATCCCGCTAGGCTCCACTTTAATTTTGGCGGTGTAGCTCAGCTGGCGAGAGCGTACGGTTCATACCCGTAAGGTCGGGGGTTCGATCCCCTCCGCCGCTACTAGTATTAAAGGACCCTTAGCTCAGCTGGTTAGAGCTATCGGCTCATAACCGATCGGTCGCAGGTTCGAGTCCTGCAGGGTCCACCAGAAGAATACGGAGGAGTACCCAAGTCCGGCTGAAGGGATCGGTCTTGAAAACCGACAGGGGCTTCACGGCCCGCGGGGGTTCGAATCCCTCCTCCTCCGCCATCAATTGGCTCGGTAGCTCAGTCGGTAGAGCAACGGACTGAAAATCCGTGTGTCGGCGGTTCGATTCCGTCCCGAGCCACCACTTTTTATATAATTGAGTTGGAGGGATAGCGAAGTTGGCCAAACGCGGCGGACTGTAAATCCGCTCCCATCGGGTTCGTAGGTTCGAGTCCTACTCCCTCCACCATGTATCTAAGTATTGTTATGCGGGTGTAGTTTAGTGACGAGCAAAACATCCACCGAGTAAGCTACGAGTTGTCCCGAAGCATATAACACCTTTGAATAAGCTAGAAGATGCAGGGACATGAAAAGAGCGTAAGCCAAAATTTAAAAATAAGATAAATCTCCATGCGGGTGTAGTTTAGTGGTAAAACCTCAGCCTTCCAAGCTGATGTCGAGGGTTCGATTCCCTTCACCCGCTCCAATTGTGGGCCTGTAGCTCAGCTGGTTAGAGCGCACGCCTGATAAGCGTGAGGTCGGTGGTTCAAGTCCACTCAGGCCCATTTCACTTTTGGTTTTATTAAGTTTAGAAGTGATAAGTCTATTCTTTATAACATATATACACGTTGTGCGCCCTTAGCCCAGCAGGATAGAGCAACGAGCAACACTCCTTCCGAAGAATAGGCTACGAGTAACCTCGAAGCACACTGCTTCTTGAATAGGCTAGTAGATGCAGAGGTAGCTATGAAGTTATACAGAAATAACTTTATTCTAATTTCATGCGCCCTTAGCTCAGCAGGATAGAGCAACAGCCTTCTAAGCTGTGGGTCAGAGGTTCGAATCCTCTAGGGCGCGTAGCATTTTATTTTAAATTTTTTAATGGCCCGTTGGTCAAGTGGTTAAGACACCGCCCTTTCACGGCGGTAACACGGGTTCGAATCCCGTACGGGTCATCAATTAAAGACTACATATCTCTTGTAATAATATTATTACATGGATGTGTAGTCTTTTTTTATGTGTTGGAATGTTGACTTCCGCGAATTAAAATGTTATATTTTTGATAAATATTCTGAATAAAGGGGTGGCTGTTAAATGGGAATATTAAATCAATTTGAAGAGTGGGGCAGGGAAAATCAAAAGTCAGAAAATACAATAAAGACATATACGGGTTCATTAAAAATGTTTGATAGATGGTTACAAGAACAAGGTGCTTCTTTGTCTGAAGTGAAAAAATCGGATGTACAAGCATATATGAATTACCTTGATGCTGAAAAAAACCACAGTGCCTCCACGATTGACAAAGTATTTGCAGCCATCCGTGTATATGCTCAGTTTTTAAATAAATCCGAGATTACTCAGAATATTAATCGAAAAGAGAAGGAAAAAAATATTTATCAAACAGCACCAAAATCATTGAATGAAATAGAGAAGAAAAAATTAATCAGTCAAGTTAAAAAAGACGGAAATCTTAGGAATATAGCTATTATTCATATTTTATTATACACGGGTATTCGAATTTCTGAATTGTGCAGTTTAAAGCATTCAAATATTGAAATTAATGGACAAAAAGGTGTACTAACTGTACCAAATTCAGATAATGATGGTCGAGTGATTCCCCTTACTAAAGATACAGTATATCATTTAGAGAGATATATGGAAACATTAGAAACTAGCGAAGGATTACTGTTTCTTTCTAGAAATAATAAACCATTGACTCCAAGAGCAGTTCAATTAGTTCTGCAAGCGTACAATGTAAGTCCAAACTTATTACGACATACTTTTTGTCATGATTTAATTAACAATGGAATGGATCTATCTATTGTAGCACAACTAGCAGGGCATCAAGATATAAATATGACTAAGCGTTATATTAAAACTTCATGAGATTAAGTCCGGGTGGAAACACACCGTGGATTGGGTTAGAAGTAAGGTAACAAAATTAAATATTCACTCGTATATTAGCAGGAATATGGCCTGTGAGTTTCTACAGGATGACCGTAAATGATCCGACTACGAGTAAGCGGAGAAGAAAATATTATCGATTTTTATTGGTTGTCTATATAGTTGTTTTTTTCAAAAGGCTTACTCTTTAGAGTAAGTCTTTTTACACGATAAGAAAGCAATTTGACGTTGTAAGAGATACAAGGTATTGAAGGTAATTATCAGATATTGAGGGGGACTAACGTTTTTTATGGAATTATTGAAAGGAAAAATCAAAAAAGAAGGAATTGTTTTAAGTGAAAATGTTTTAAAAGTTGATTCATTTATTAATCACCAAATGGATCCAATATTAATGAAAGAAATTGGGAAGGAATTTGCAAATCGTTTTCGTAACGAGAATATAACTAAAGTGTTAACGATAGAGTCATCAGGAATTGCACCGGCAATTATGACAGGTCTTGAGTTAGAAGTACCCGTTATTTTTGCTAGAAAAAGAAAATCCTTAACATTAACAAGTGATTTATATACGTCAACTGTTTACTCTTATACAAAAAAGGAGACGAATGAAATTACTGTCTCACAAAAATATATACTGGAAGGAGATAATGTATTAATTATTGATGATTTTTTAGCTAACGGTCAAGCTGCTATAGGTTTAGCTGAAATAGTAGAAAAAGCAAAAGCCAAAGTTAGTGGTATTGGCATCCTTATTGAAAAATCATTTCAACCAGGTGCTGAGGATATCATATCAAAGGGATACCGATTAGAGTCTCTAGCGCGGATAAAATCTTTACATAATGAGGACGTACAGTTTGTTGATTAATCTAATAATCTATAGTAAAAAAATATCCCTGGATTGCTTATGAATCCAGGGATATTTTTATGAAAGGATGCCAAAATATTCTAAATATTAATACTGTCCTTTTTACAGTGACTTATCAAAAAAAGATTCCTCTTCATGGCATTTAACAAATTTGATAATAGAAAAGATAATTTCGATAAGTAATAGCCAAAATCTTCCTCAATATGATATAATCAAAACACACGTTCCCTTATCGAGGTGAAAATCATTTTAGTCTGTCTTGGTGTAATAACAGGGGGGAGCAAGGGGAGTGGATGTGGAAATTGTTATGATTGCCATTCCTCGTCAATGATAAAAGATGTGAATGGAGAGCAGGCCCGAACCTGCTCTTTGATGAATGAAATGAAGACATGTAAGAATTGCATGTTTGTCAAAATCTGAAAAGTGGAACCTTATCTCATAAGAAATGTATAGTAAAAAAGGATCTATTAGTTGATTTGTTCTTTATCTGTATTCTTTTTCCACTCTAGCATGACATTAATAATTTTAAGTAAAGTTTCTCTATCTTCATTGTCTATTTCAACTAAAAGATTGTTTAATTGAATGATTGTATCGTCCTGGGTCGGGGTCTGAAGTGTTGAAAATCGAAACAATTCTTCCAAGGAAACATTTAATGCTTTTGTAACTTTATCCAACGTATCTACAGTTACATTTTTTTCGCCACGTTCTAACTGGCCAATGTAAGTAGGATGTGTATTGGATAAATGGGCTAACTCTTCTTGGCTCAATCCTTGTTTCTTTCTCAACATCCTTATGCGTTCACCTATAATTTTTGCTAATGCTGTCCTGGGCATTCTGCTCACCTCTAGTAAAAATATACCCTCATTTTGCAAAGTTTCGAATATACTATTAATATTATTTTTAATTTATTGAAATACTATAGGTACTATTGTAGTATGAAAATATTGAATACATATCTGACAGGTAAAAAGGTCAATAGTTACTCCCATAGGTACTATTTATCGATGTGAATATATGTAATAAAACGATTAGGGGAGAGGTGATGTTTTATGTTTGAAAGTCTATCAAATCAAAAGCTTTTAGAAGCTTACAAAAAAGCTATGGAACTAAAATTAGAAAAAGACTTTATTGATTTGCTTATTACAGAGCTAACGAATCGTGGGCTGAAAATAACAAAATAGTATTGTATTTGTCCAATACTTAGATGAAGGGAGAAGCCATCGAGTCAGATTAGTTATGACTATATCCACAACATATTTAAAAATTAGAAGCATTTGTATTGTGTATATACCCAGTTTAACTACCTCTTAAAACCTCTTCTAGGCTAATTCCCCTACGTTTGATCTCGTTTTCCAATAAATGAATAAAGTCTTGATCGGTGTTTAATACTACTGCTTTCATAAAAGCTTCAACTAATAGTTCATCACTCAGATAATGCAATTAAATAAATCCCCTTTAAGCGAATGGCCTTCTATCCCTTCACCCAATCTATAGTATAAAATAGACCTTCTTCCAATTATAGTGAGAATTTTTACCAATATTTTTTATATTTTTTGTCTATACTTCTAGATAACTATTTTTTAGAGGGTGAAGCGATGAAGAATCATTCACAAAATGGGATGAATAATTCACAATCTGCAGAAATAAGCAACTATGTTGGAAAGCTTCTACGTGATAATTTTGGAAAAGGTCCTGAGGGTGTCTATGTTTCGATTGGTTTTACATTTATTACGATTTATATCCGAAATTTCATTACGCCGATTGAAAGGGTCTTGTTAGAACAAAAAAATCTCGCCTATGTGGAGGAAACGAGAGATTTGGTGATGACAACCATTATACCAGAAATTAAGGCGAATATTTATCGGATTACTGGCATGGAAGTGATGGAGTTTTACTACGATTGGGCGATGCATAACAAGTCAGCTACGTTTGTTTGTATTTGTTCTGATCAAACCCAAAGTAATCAAGCGTTGCAGTCAACATTCCATGGTAAGGAAAAAATGGTTGATGAAATTATCCATATAAGCTCAATGGCTCAGAAGGCACCTGAGGAAATCAGTGCATACATGCTAAATAATCGGACATACGTGTTTATTCGCAACGGGATATTAGTCAACATTGAAAAGGAATTGATACGAGATGGATTTAAAGAAAATTTGAAGCTGGCTAAAAGAAGGTTAGAGAAGCGATACCTACATAACAATGGTCATTGGGAAGAATACCTAAATTCAAAGATCATCGATATATTTGTTGATTGGGATTTTGAAATAGACAAAAGTATCATGTTGTTTATTACGAATCCAACAAAATAGGCTTCTGTGAAATGGAAAAAGGGCAGCCATCTTTGGCTGCCCTTTTGTCGTAACTTGTCACGTAACAAGTGTAAAAATTTATTTATTTCACGATATATTATTTATCTTAAATGATTGAAATTGCCGCGGTGCTATTTCCACCTGATCGTTTTAACCTAAACGACGAAAGCCCTACCTCTCTTTCGTCCTTACGGCTCCGAAGCCGATCCAGTGTGAATAAGTCATTCTATAAACAATGGCAGAACGCCAGAATCTTTACCTTGTTAACTCATTAAGTTACATTGCCTACAACCGAAGTTAAGGTTTGTAGGAACTATTATTCATAGTGAATCTTAATTATACCATAAACAAAAAGAAAATCAATAGAAGTAGAAATTAATTCATGGCTTGAGGAAATGATTATTTGTATATGAGTTGATTCACTAAGGGAAAAGATAAATAATAGATATAGTTGTAATCATTATTTTTACATAGAGGAGTCTGATTATGGTGAAGCAGAAAAAAGACATTCGGCTAATTGCATTAGATATGGATGGTACTTTATTAAATTCAAACGATAAGATTCCAAAAGAGAATCGAGAGGCAATACATTGTGCCCATGAAAAAGGAGTTAAGGTTATACTATCAACAGGTAGGCACTATCATACAAGTCATAAATTTGCTGATGAATTGGGGTTATCCTCGTATTTAATAACTGGAAACGGAAGTGAGATATGGACAACGTCCGGTGAATTAATCGATCGGCAATTACTCGATGTTGCTTTAGTCGAGCAGCTCGTGGGATTACATAAAAAACACCAAACATGGGCTTGGATGGCTTCTACTGATAAAATATGGAGAGGAGAAATTCCTGATAATCTGGAGGATTATGAATGGTTGAAATTTGGCTTTGATACGAATGACGAGGAGACAAAGCAGTTATTAATGGACGAGCTTTCGCGTAATGAACAGTTTGAGTTGAGTAATTCTAGTACAACCAATATTGAAGTGAATGCGTTAGGCATAAATAAAGCGGTAGCGATTAAAAAAGTATGTGAGCGAATGGATATCAGGATGGACCAAGTGATGGCTGTTGGTGATAGTCTGAACGACATTAAGATGATAAAAGAAGCAGGCCTTGGAATAGCCATGGGAAATGCGCAGGAAGAGGTAAAAAAATCCGCCGATTGGGTAACATCTAGTAACGATGATTGCGGTGTGGCATATGCAATTAATCATTGGGTAAAATAATACGAATGAGAAGTGCTTTTACTTGCAGGTAAGTTTCTCATGTAATAAGTTAATATAGGAGACAAAAAATCGTTTAATTCGATAGCAATTTTAAATAGTGATTTGCGATACTTTTCAGAAAACTGTATCATAAAATAGAAAAGGAAACGAGAAGGAGCGAATAAGATGGCAAAACAAGAAATAGGTGTGGTAGGTTTAGCAGTAATGGGAAAAAATCTTGCCTTGAACATTGAAAGTAGAGGGAATTCCGTTTCTGTATTTAACCGGTCATACGAAAAGACAGAGGATTTTTTAAAGAATGAAGCAGAAGGAAAAAATTTTTTTGGAGCATCAACGATTGAAGAATTTGTTAATTCGTTAGAAAAACCAAGAAAAATTTTATTGATGGTAAAAGCGGGTGCTGCAACGGATGCAACAATTGACTCGTTAATGCCTTATCTTGATAAGGGCGATATTTTAATTGATGGTGGTAATACATTCTATCAAGATACGATTCGCCGGAATAAGGATTTAGAAAAGTCAGGCATTCACTTTATTGGAACAGGTGTATCTGGTGGGGAAGAAGGCGCGCTAAAAGGTCCTTCTATCATGCCAGGTGGTCAAAAAGAAGCATTTGATTTGGTTCAGCCAATTTTTGAAGCAATTGCTGCAAAGGTTGATGGAGAGCCATGTACTACATACATTGGTCCGGATGGAGCAGGTCACTATGTTAAGATGGTCCATAATGGAATTGAGTATGGAGATATGCAATTAATTTGTGAAGCATATTTTATTTTGAAGCATGTTTTAGGTTTAAGTGCGGAAGAGCTTCATGAAGTATTTGCAGAGTGGAATAAAGGAGAGCTGGATAGCTATCTAATTGAAATTACTGCAGATATCTTTACGAAAAAAGACGACGAAACTGGCAAGCCAATGGTTGATGTTATCTTAGATACTGCTGGTCAAAAAGGTACAGGAAAATGGACGAGCCAAAGCTCCCTTGATTTAGGTGTACCACTACCAATTATTACAGAATCTGTGTTTGCTCGATTTATTTCTGCAATGAAGGACGAGCGTGTGAAAGCAAGTAAAATATTGAATGGTCCTACTGCAGAAAGTGCACCATTTGATGGGGATAAAGCGGAATTAATTGAAGCGATTAGAAAAGCATTATACATGAGCAAAATCGTTTCTTATGCCCAAGGGTTTGCTCAAATGCGTGCAGCATCTGAAGAATATGACTGGAACCTTCGCTATGGAGATATTGCAATGATCTTCCGTGGTGGATGTATTATTCGTGCGCAGTTCCTACAAAAAATTAAGGAAGCGTATGATCGTGATCCTGCACTTGCAAACTTATTATTGGATCCATACTTCCAAGAAATCGTTGAAAGCTATCAAACATCACTAAGGAAGGTACTTGCAATAGCAATGGAACGCGGTATTCCAGTTCCAGCCTTCTCTAGTGCATTAGCTTACTATGATAGCTATCGTACAGAAACATTACCTGCTAATTTACTGCAAGCACAGCGTGACTATTTTGGTGCACATACGTATCAGCGTGTAGATAAAGAAGGTACCTTCCATACTGAGTGGATGAAGTAATAGAAAGAAAAGGAGTACCCTAGGGTGGGTGCTCCTTTTCTTTCTCATGGTTTGATTCCAGTTTATATATAAAAATCTATAAACTTTTCGTTTAGTTCAAACCAGTATTGGAATAAAGTACACGAAAGTCCCAGATTCGTTTAATTCAAAAGTAAAATCCGGAATAAATTAAACGAAAGCCTATGATTCGTTTAATTCATAAGCCAACCATAGAATAAACTGCATGAAAGCTGAACTTCCGCAGCACTTTCATGTATCTTTCCAATAAAAAAGCTTTTGCCCTATTAGGGCAAAAGCTTTTTTATTCTGGCCAATCTTCAAACAGTAGTACTCTTGCAAGAGATGCTTCTGTTTCAACTAATTTAATGGGCGCTGCTACCATGTGATACGATTTTTCTTCTATTTCCTTCAGACGAAGACCTTCGACAATAATAATATCATTAAAGAATAATTTCCGGTGTGTAGGGTTTCCGGGCTGGCTGCGTTCAATTCCTAATGTATCAATACCGACACCTGTTATATCACGTTCAACTAAGTAGTCGGCCCCATCTTCTTTTAAATAAATAAATTCAAAATCAAATGTATCTACAAATGAATTCTTCGTTTTAAACAGGATAAAGTCATCTTTTTCTATGTCTAAACTTTCAAGGTCTTTTTTCGTAATCCCATCTTCAACGGACGTAAGATCAAATACTTTGACTGGACCGACCAGCTTTTCTAGAGGGATGGTTTCGAATGTCTTTCCGTCATTGACCATGTGTAAAGGAGCATCAATATGCGTACCAGAATGGAGGTTGATATCCATACGGGTAACTGTAATATGTTCATGTGTACTTCGAGTAAATGTCGGTTGTGCCCCTTCATTGTTTTCCCAAACAGGCATACCTGTGTGGACAGGCATTGAAATGTCATACATCTTCATATTGATCCTCCTCGTATTAAATGTGACTATTATTTATTCATTATTGTCCGGTAACACAGACCACCATTGATAACCGTCTTTCTCTAGAAGAGCGTCGGAGTCTTTTGGACCATTAGAACCAGACTCATAGTTAGGAAATTGTTTTGCAGCTTTGCTTTCCCAATGATTTGAAATGATATCAACAAATTTCCAGGATAACGCAACCTCATCCCAATGCGTAAAGTTCGTTGAATCTCCTCGCATACAATCATGTAATAAGACTTCATATGCTTCTGGTGTATTCATTTTATCCTTTTGCGTATTGTCATAATTAAGCATTATTGGAGTAGAGGTTGTACCATAGTCACCTTTTTTGGCATTTAAGTGCAACGTAATACCCTCATAAGGCTGAATATGAATTACTAATAAATTAGGGTAGATGTTTTCCCCTTGATCGTAATAGAGATTCATCGGTAGGTCTTTAAATTGAATAACGATTTCTGTTGATTTCTTTTCCATCCGTTTACCTGTTCGAATGTAGAAGGGAACGCCCGCCCATCTGAAGTTATCGATGAGTAATTTACCAGCAACAAACGTTTCTGTATTTGAGTTTTCATCAACTGCATTACTTTCTCGGTAAGCAATTTGCTCTTCGTCGTTAATAATACCGCGATCGTATTGGCCGCGTACAAAGTAATCGTCAACTTCATCTTCATTTACAGGTCTTAATGCACGGAGAGCCTTAACCTTTTCACTACGTATTTCATCTGGTGTTAATTTTATCGGTGGTTCCATTGCTAAAAGAGCTAACATTTGCAGCATGTGGTTTTGGAACATGTCACGCAATGCACCGGAGGATTCATAATATCTTCCTCTATCTTCTACACCCAATACTTCACTTGAAGTTATTTGAATGTTAGAGATATACTGGTTATTCCATAATGGCTCAAACAAAGCATTGGCAAAGCGAATCACCTCAATATTTTGAACCATTTCTTTACCGAGGTAATGATCAATTCGGTAAATTTGATCTTCATCAAAGGCTTCCCGAATCTGATCATTCAACGCTTTAGCAGTCTCAAAATTATTTCCGAATGGCTTTTCAATCACTAACCTAGTCCAGCCGTTAGTAGATGTTAGTCCTTCAGATTTTAAGTTGGATGCGATCGTTCCAAAGAAGTTAGGTGCCATCGCTAAATAGAAAATTCGATTTCCCTCTGTTTGATATTGATCGTCTAATTCTAATAAGAAGCTGTTTAATTTTTGATAATGCTCTAAGTCTGTTGCATCAAACGGGTTGTAATAAAAATGGGAAGCAAACGACTCATGATCTATGTCGTCTTCCTGAAATTGTTCTACAGATTTCATTACGTTGTTACGAAATTCTTCATTGGTTAGTGGTCTTCTTGCAACCCCTACAACTGCGAAGTTTTCCGATAATTTCCCATTTCGGTATAAACGATATATGGATGGGAATAATTTACGATTAGCTAAATCACCTGTTGCACCAAAAATAACAATAATAGACTTTGGATTATTTGTTGTTGTTGTCATTGCTCTTAACTACCTTCCTTTGGTTTCTTATTGTTTCCTATATAATATGTAACTATGTTCATACTATTAATCGAAATAACAAAAGCTTCGAATGAAATAGTCTTCTTTCATTTAATCTACTTAATACAATACCATGTGAACAGCTATTGTTAAAATGTTTTACATTGCTTCCCTAAAAAGTTTATACTTTTCAATAGTTTATTCTATCGTATTCGTTAAGCTCAAAAAATGTTTGTTTGCATAGCACAATTTACTTTATATTTTATACTAACATGTGTAGAAAAAATAACAAGAAATTAGGTGAATATTTTGAAAACTTATCGAGGTTTTTTTATTGATTTGGACGGGACGGTATATCGAGGTACAGAAAAAATTGATGAGGCAATAACATTTGTTAAGGAATTAGAAAAACGAGATATACCTTATTTATTTTTAACGAACAATTCCACGAAGCACCCAAGTAAGGTTGCTGAAAAATTAGTTAGTATGGGTGTCCCTGCTACTACAGAACACGTTTTTACGACGAGTATGGCTACTGCTAAATATATTGCTGATCAGAAACCGGGTGCGAGGGTATATCCAATTGGGGAGGAAGGTCTCACTACTGCCTTGGAAGAAGCGGGTTTAGAGGTGGTTGAGGAAGAAGCGGATTTCGTGGTGATGGGACTTGATCGGACGATTAATTATGAGAAATTGGCGGGAGGTGCCTTGGAAATTAGAAAAGGTGCTGCTTTTATTGCGACAAACGGGGATATTGCTTTGCCGACAGAAAGAGGGTTCCTACCTGGTGCGGGATCGTTAATTTCTGTTTTGACGGTAACAACTGGTGTAAAACCAACATTTATTGGAAAACCAGAACCAATCATTGTGGAACAAGCACTTGAAGTTTTAGGTACAACGAAGGAAGAAACATTGATGGTTGGCGACAATTATGACACCGATATTTTGGCTGGAATCAATGCAGGTATCGATTCACTGCTCGTTCATACAGGAGTTACGACAAAAGAGCATTTAATACAGATTTCTGAACAGCCTACATATTCCATCTCCTCACTTGCGGAATGGACATTTGAGAATGAATGAAGCTGCCTCATAGGTTTAAAAAGACTTTGATTTACCTAAACTGGATAAAATCAAAGTCTTTTTTGAGGTGGTTCTATGTTCAAAACGATTATCTTTTATCTGGCCATATTAAACATGCTAGATGGTTTTATTACGTACTATGGATTGGAAAATGCGTATATATCAGAAGCGAATCCGTTAATGGAAAGCTTGTATAGTTATAGTCCTGTTCTGTTCATTGTTTTAAAAATCATGCTATCGATCTTTTTATTGGCCTTAGTTATTGTTTTTCGTGTACCAGCAACGAGCTTAATCAAAGGATTAGCATTATCCGCCTCTTTTTTATATACGTTTACGTTCTTTATCCATAGCATTTGGTTGTTTCAGCTCTAACTAACCTACGCGCTTTTGAGCTTTTTTAAACGAGTAGCTACCCTTTGCTTTCTATTCGTAATCATTACCCCTGTGATAACAAGTATAGATCCACCTGCTTGTAACCAAGTAAGCTTTTCCCCTAAAAACAACATGGCACCAATCATCGTGAAAATTGGAATTAAATTAAGGAAAATCGATGCTTTTGCAGGGCCAATCGCGTTTATTCCTTTATTGTAGGCGACAAGAGCAACCAAAGATGGGAAAATACCTAGATATAATAACCCGGCACCCACGGAAGGTGACCACTCAATCGATGACAGCTGGTTTACTTCTATTGCAGCAAAAGGAGCTAAAATGACTACGGCAATTACAGACATAACGAGTAATCCACCATAGGTTGGGAATTTCCACGCATGCTTTTTAATTAGGATCGAATAAATCGACCATGTAAGCATAGCTACAAGCATAGTTAAATCACCAGGATTAAACGATAAAGATAAAATCATATCGATCGAGCCTCTTGTTATGACGATAATCACCCCGATGAATGAAAAAACGACTCCAAAGAGCTGCAATTTAGTAAAGGTTTCTTTTAACAAAATAAAACCAAGTACTAATGCAAAAACAGGTGTTGATGATTCTACAATTGCTGCGTTAATTGAGGTTGTGTAATTTAATGACAAATAGACAAGAACATTAAAAAGGATAAGTCCTGAAATGGATAAGGATACAATTGCTTTCCATTCTTTTTTCCAAAGCGATTTATTTTCCTTCCATTCTTTATAGCCAAACGGTAATACTACCAATAATGCAATGATATAACGGAATAAGGTTAAAGTAATTGGTGGGATTTGTGCTGAAACTGGTTTGCCGACGATCAAGTTTCCAGCAAACAGCATCATTGCAAATACAAGAAATAGATAAGGACGGTACATGAAAAGACCTCCAATTAGTAATAGGGTAAAAATGCAGACCAATTAACATGCTAACATGTGGAGCTGCATTTGATAAGTCCTCGAATTCAGTTATCCTTAAGTACAAGGGGTGTGGTAGGTACATGGGAATAGAGACGGAAAGATTGAGACTTAGAGATATGAAGGAAAATGACAAAGACAACTTATTAGAAATTTTTAGTGATCCAATCGCGATGAAATACTATCCCTCTACAAAAAATGAAGAGGAAACGGTTCGATGGATTACTTGGACAAGGAATAACTACAGAAAGTTTGGTGTTGGCTTATGGGTGGTTGAGGATAAAGATACGGGGAAATTTCTGGGGCAATGTGGCATTGTACCGCAAAAGATAGATGGAGAAGTTCAGATGGAGATTGGTTATTCCTTTTTAAGAGAAGTGTGGGGAAGGGGCTTCGCTACCGAGGCTGCCAGAGCATGTAAAGAATATGGAATAGGGACATTAGAATTAACCAGAATTATTTCGTTGATTGACCCAGAAAATACAGCATCGATTAAGGTTGCTAATCGGATTGGCATGGTTTTTGAAAAAAATATCATGAAGTGGGGAAAAACATTAGCCCTCTATGCTGTTGAAAAATAAAAGGAGGCTGCCCCCAAAAGCAAAGGGGTCAAAGCAAAGGGGTCAGACCCCTATGAGACAGCCTCCATTTCCTTTTAATTGGATCGAATTTCTTGGCGCATGAACAGTACGTAGGAAATAGCAAAACAAATCAATGTTGCTGCAACTAATCCTGTAAGCTGAGGCCAAATTAGTAGTAAGCTTTGGTTTAATGGTAACGGACCAGCAATTTGACCAACTCTTTGCTCCATTGTTAATGGGCCTAAGCTCCGTACAGATGGAGACAGCAAGGTATTTGTTAATTCACTAAATAAATAGTTTGGTGAAAGTCGCATTAAGTTTAACACAAGCTCTTGTCTACCTAGTGCTTGGGCTGTACTCGTTATCGTTTCAGGATTCATCAAAACTTTTGATAGCATTTGAACGATCATGGAATAAAACACACTAAAGAATATCCATATAGCAATTCCAGATAATGCAGAAGTTGCCGCCTGTTTAAATCTTACGGAGAATAGAATACCTAAATTTAACCAAAAAGCAATATAACAAATACATAATAGTAGAAAGTACATCATACGAGCAAACTCTTCGTAGGTTGGAGGAATACCAATGATCAATATTCCTAGAGCAGTTATAAGTAATCCTAGAGAGATGAACAACACAATATTTACCAATAGTGCTGCTATGAATTTAGCATTTAACACGTAGTCTCTAGGAATTGGCTGAGCCATTAACCTGCTTAGCGTTCCTTTATTTCTCTCTGAATTAATCGCATCAAACCCCAAAGCAATTCCAAGTAATGGACCTAAAAAACTAACAAATGTAGTAAAGGGCGGTAAGGTACCATCTGATATTGTAAATAATTTTAGAAAAAGAAAAGAGTCTTTTGCGATTTGCTTAGCTTCTTCCGATTGATTAACAGCATTTTTAATACTTTCCATAGCGGTATATAGTGATCCAATACAAGTTAAACAAATAATGAGAAGAAGAATGATAATTCTCCAGCTTGTTAAATAATCCGTAAATTCCTTTCGAACGATAGCTCTAAATACAGATGATCGATTTGGACGTATGAAGTGATCTTCACTTTTCATAGTGAAGTTTCTGAATAGCTGTTTTATGTTAGGCATTTTCATGTAGCCTCACTTCCTTCAAAATAACGGTGATAGATTTCATCCAATCCATAATCCTTTTTGGTTATGTGGTATAGCTTTGCTCCTTCCTGAATAATGGTGTTAGCAATTGTAGGGGTTACATCAAAATCGCAATATATTTCAATGGAATCTCCAAGATTTTCGAAGCGATTAACACCATTAATTTGGTTTATTTTTTCTATTAAAGCTTGAGAAACAGGCTCTGCTGTCACGTTAATAACTAAGGTGTCCTCAAAAAATAACTGTTTTGCTAAACTTTCTATATTTCCTTCCGCCAATAATTTTCCTTTAACAAAGATACCAACGCGATCGCATATTTGCTGAACCTGATGCAGCTGATGGGACGAAAGTAAAACAGTAATATTTTCTTGCTCATTAAGCTCCTTGATGAGTTTTAATAATTCTCGAACACCTTCTGGATCAATTCCTAACGTCGGTTCATCAAGGATAATAACCTCAGGGTCTTTCATCAAAACATCAGCAAGCCCAAGACGTTGTTTCATCCCGCGTGAATATTTACCAGCTTTTTTATTGGCAGCATCAAGTAATCCTACTCTGTATAGAAGGTCCATAGCTCTTTTTTCTGCAACTTGCTTATTCAATCCATTTAAATAGGCAGTGTACACCAAATTTTCAAACCCAGTCATTTGTTCATAAAATCCTAGATCGTCAGGTAAGTACCCTACCCTTCCTTTTACTTCTAATGGATAGCGGGTAGAATTCATGCCACAAACTTTAACTCCTCCGGATGTAGGTTCACTTAATCCTAGCATCATCAATATCGTGGTTGATTTACCTGCACCATTTGGCCCCAATAAACCGAATATTTCTCCTTTTTGAATGGTAAGGGATAAGTGGTCGACAGCAAATTGATTATCGTATTTTTTTGTAATCTCATTTAATTCGATAATTGGTTCTCCCACGCTTATCTCCTCCCATATTTACGAATTAAGTAATACAATCCACCAACAACAGCCAAAATAATGAAAACCCCTATGAATCCCCAGAAGGTTGATGTTTCAACAGATACCCGAAACGCAGCGTCAGAAGAAGCCTCTGCAGTTTCAGCTGTAAATGTCGTTACATAATCACCAGCAATGGCATCATCAGGTGCTGTTAAGGTAGCTTTAATGGTTTTACTTGCACCTGCTTCAAGCTCCGGAATCGTACTCATATCAAATTCTGATTCCCAGTTCGGTGGAGTAGAAGCGGTTATATCAATACTTGATAATTTTGCTGTTCCGGTATTTTCGACTACTAGATCAATTGTTTTATCATTTCCTGCTGTAATATCTGTACTTAGTCTTCCAGAAGGAGTACTTATTTTAATTTCATAAGATCCTGTAATAACGGCTTCTAGTGTAGTGTCAGCTGATGTACTGCCTGTTGCAGCCTGTATAGGTATTTCGTATGTTCCTGCCTTTATATTTTGTGGAGGTGTTACATCAACAGTTATACTTTTTGATTCATTAGGCTCTAAAGAAACAGATGTCACATTTTTACTACCCGCCTGAAATTGAACACCCCATCCATCAGGTGCACCAGAGTTAAGAGCATAGTTTTGTGTATCTGCTGTTCTATTTTTTAAATCTAGACTGTATGAGAATGTCGAGTCAGCGTGTCCCTCTAAGTTTGGCTGTTCAGATGATAGCTCCGTTTCAAATGTTCCTTGTTCAGATACTGTCGTAAGAAAAGGAAGTGTTGTCAGTGTAGTTCCATTACTTCTGGCAACTAGTACAAAATGATAGTCAGCTTTTTCAACTTCTAAAGGTACAGATATTTCTAAGTCAATATCTTCTTCGCTATTTGGTTTTATGGATAATTGCCGTATGTCTCGACCACTCGCGGTAATTGTATGTTCCCAGCCTTCAGGTAAATTGTTGATTTCAAAGGCGACGTTTTCAATCTGAGAGCTATCATTCATGACAGTAACGGAATAGTCGATCGTTTCTCCGGGTGTTACAGATAAACCTGTAAATGGTGTAAATAACGTGATGTGTTCTGACGCCATTGTTTTTGTAGGTACAACCGATGTACCCAGCATGAATAACACGATAAGGACTGTTACGATTCTTTTTAACATGATAAAAACCCCCTATTGTTTTTTCATAAATGATACGGAGCACCCTTCAAAATGGATTTGCTTTTTTAAAAAAAATTTGTAAAAATTTTATTAAAGCGCGTGTTCAAAAATTGCTCATAGGGAGTGTGAGTGATCATGGATGACAAGCAGGAAAGTGTCCGTTTGATAGAAGAAATAGGATATGGTTCCCGGGAAGCATTCGATCGTTTTTATGAGATGTTTATTCCTTTTGTTTTTCAAATTGCTTACCAAATTACCGGGGATCGTTTAGAAGCGGAAGATGTTTGCCATGATGTTTTTTTAGAAGTCTATCAAAAGAGTGAACAATACAATGCTTCTAAAGGTAGTGTCAAAGCGTGGCTTGCGGTTAAGACACGAAGCCGTTCTTTAGATCGCTTGCGAAAGAAAAAGGGATTACTTGTTGATCGATTAGAGTTATTCCTAACGAGAGAAGCAAGTGATGCAGAATTACACGTTCTTTCTCATATTGAAAAGGAAATTGTTTCGGAGGCACTAAAGCATCTACCACAGGATCAACAGAAAGTTATTTATGGCTGTTATTTTGAAGGCATGACACAACGTGAAATGGCAAGCGAAATGAACCGGCCATTAGGGTCTATTAAGTCTATGATAAGGTATGGGCTTAATAATTTACGTAAACAAAAGGGGTTGCTTCATTGGACGGGATCAAGTGGAGGTGAAAAGTGATGAGTCTGAAACCGAATAATCACTGTACAGATGAACAAATTATTGATTATGTTCTTGGTCACTTGGAACAGGAAAGTAAATTAGAAGTTCAAGGTCACCTTCGTGTTTGTAACGAATGCCAAAAAAAGTTAGATGAGTGGGACTATCTAATGAATGACTCCGAAAAGGTTCAGCCGTCTTCCTTTGTGAAGCAGCGTCTTGATAAAGAGATTACAATGTTTCCAAAGCCAAGTAAGTCCCCGAATACAAAAAAGGTATTTGCATTGATTAGTAATATTGCAGTTTTATTTTTATGTATGAGCTTATATTGGAATATGAGAACCCAAGATTTGACGTATGAAGTTGCCCAAAATGATGATGTTAAACCCGATATAGTAGTGAGACAGCCAGAAACAAGTAGACTGGACATTGTACCACTGACAAACTTCAATGATATGGAAGGCAATGTATGGATTAATGATGCTACAAACGAAGTATTAGTTGAAGTCAATGGATTAACCCAACTAAGTGCCAATGACTATCAGTTGTGGGTGATCCATTCTAATAATCAGTTTAACACCGAAGTATTAGAGCTACAGGATGGTTCAGTTAGAGTTTATTATAAAAGTCCAAATGTGGCACAATTAAAAGTAATTAAGGCGAGTATTGAACCAGTAGGTGGCAGCAGAGTTCCAATCGGACCAGAAACGTTTTATGTAAATGTGAACCAAGATTAAATGTGTTATCTTTTAAGTGAACATCCCTTTAAGGGGGTGGACAATAAGTTGGAGGTGTATGCATGGCTGATATAAAATTTGAAATTGTGAAATCATTTGGAGCTATTTCTGAGTCACCAAAAGGGTGGCACAAGGAGTTAAATTTAATAAGCTGGAATAATCGAGAGCCCAAATATGATTTGCGAGATTGGTCACCAGATCATGAAAAAATGGGAAAGGGAATCACCTTATCAAAAGAAGAAGTACAGAACTTAAAGCAATTACTTAAAAATGCAGTAGATGAATCTTGAACAAACGTTTGAACAAATGCTTACGATTGCCAGCGGGTAAAGTAAAAAATAGGATAATAAACGAATGATGAAAAACCGGGCGGGTCTTGCCCGGTTTTTCTAATATATGATATTGGTCCATCCGAACCATTATGGGTATTCGTACATTAGAGGGATTTTTAACATGTGTTTTTCTTGACAGCAGTAATATTAATCATCACAGGTGAACGATGCTGAAATAACTTTTCTGTCATTTATTAAAGGATGAATGGTTTTGGTCAGAAGGATAAGTTCGTTATCATCTTTCACTTTGCTTTGAATTTCTTGATAATGTGATTCATTACGAAAAACAGTTTGTCGTAATAGAACACTTTCTTCGATTTCTGCATTTAGCATCGTGAATAATTGATGATCATTCTTATATTCTGTTACAGCGGTATACGTTTTATCTTCCAATGTACCATAACCCATCATGATTTCGGCAACCTGTTGTCTTAACTCTAGAAATGCAGGTATGTTTTCTTTTTGGATAAGGTAAAAATAAATGTTGGTGTACATAATTTCACCCTTTCTGAGGAGTAATAAGAGAAAGTCCTAAAAAGAACGCATGTATCAATCGCATGAATGACGGACTTTTTACTCCTGGTTGAGCTCACCTTAACATCCACTATATGCATTTTGTCATCTGATGTGAGTGTCCACTCAAAAGTAGCGACTTTTGGCATATGTCTAGGTGTTAGCTTGCATTTTAAATGATTGACAAACTTGTATATACAAGGTTAGTATTTAATAAGTCAATGGAGGATTACTAAAAGGGAGGAAACCTTGTGTTTAAAAAATTATTTGGAAAACGCCCGACAGAAGATACGGTATTAGCACCTGTAACGGGCGATTTAGTTGAGATAACAGAAGTACCGGACCCAACTTTTTCTCAAAAAATGATGGGTGATGGCGTTGCGATTAAGCCAACAAAAGGTGAGGTTGTTTCGCCGGTTAAGGGGAAAATTGTTCAATTGTTCCCAACGAAGCATGCAGTTGGGATTGAGTCTGAATCTGGTGTAGAGTATTTAATTCATATTGGATTAGAAACAGTTAGTTTAAATGGTGAAGGCTTTGAAGCACATGTGAACCAAGGAGATAAGGTTTCAGCAGGCGACTTGTTGATTTCATTTGACCTTGATGTGATAGCAGAAAAAGCAGAATCCACAATCACACCAGTTGTAATCACGAATGATGTAACGTCAATAGACAGTGTTGCTCCTCAGAGTGTTGATGCTGGAAACACCCAAATTATGACAGTTGTTAAATAAAAAATGAAGGGACACGTGGTGTGCTCCCTTCATTTTTTATTTTACTGCTTTTTGTAGTTTATGAATCATTTTCAGCGATCTTCCTGTTCCAATTGCCACTGATTCAAGGGGATTCGGTGCTAACTGGACAGGAACATAAATCTCATTAGCAAGCCATTCTTGCATCCCTTTTATTAAGGCACCGCCTCCGGTTAATGTTACACCTTGATCAACGATATCCCCACTTAGTTCGGGTGGGCAATTTTCTAATGTGTTATGAACGGTATCTAATATAGATTCAAGCGATTCACGAATAGCCTGTTGAACTTGAGTAGACGTCACCGTTATCGTTTTCGGAAGTCCTGTCACGAGGTCTCTGCCTCGTACTTCCATTGACTCTTCCTCGTGCTCAATTAAGGCATGCCCGATTTCCATTTTGATATTCTCCGCAGTTCTTTCCCCGATTAGAACATTAAATTCTTTCCTAACAAATTGGGTAATATCTTCGTCCATTTTGTCGCCGCCCACTCTAACTGACTCGCTGGACACAACACCACCGAAAGAAATAATTGCGACCTCACTTGTTCCGCCACCAATATCGACAATCACACTAGCAATTGGTTCGTCTACAGGAAGATCAGCACCGATTGCAGCCGCAATTGGTTCTTCAATCAGGTGTACTTGCTTTGCACCAAAGCTCTTGACGGCGTTATGAATAGCTCTTCTTTCAACCGTTGTACTTCCTGATGGTGTACAAACCACTACCGTTGGCTTACGCATCGATACACCTATTTTTTTACTTACCTTTTTTAAGATTTCCTTGAGCATTTGAGCGGTTATATCATAGTCTGCGATTACGCCATCTTTTAAAGGGCGGATTGGTATGATGTTTCGTGGGGTTTTACCAACCATTTCTTTTGCTTCAGAACCAACTGCCACCACTTGATTGGTGTTTGTATCTATTGCAACTACAGACGGCTCATTTAAAACAATTCCTTTTGTTTTTGTATAGACGAGTGTATTGGCCGTTCCTAAATCTATTCCAATTTCTGCATTTCCAAACATGTTTGTTCCTCCATCGATGTAGATTTCCTATCTATAGCATTTCTCCATTTTACTAATATTTATGGGGGTAGCGCTAATAGTAAAAAATGGAATAGGCTGTTTTCTGAAAAATTGTTCCTTTTGAATACGACTAAACTTTAAAAAGCTATAATGCGTAACAAACGATAAATGCGACATACAGTGAAATTAAAATGAGTGCTAGGATATCGCTTCGGCAGAATACTTCGCTTTCCGCGGGCACGGCCTCAGCCTCCTCAGAAGCAAAGAACGCTTCTTGCGGGGTCTTCGGACACGTGCTGTTCCCGCAGGAGTCTGCGTATTCTGCCTACGCTAAAAGCGATTCTTCGATTAACGCTAAATTTACGTACGTAGAATGGTTTTTAGCTTTTCACAAAGGACAAGGAAAGCACAGACACTATTATATCGCACATAAGAAATTGGTTATATTTTCGAGGACTCTACGTGTTTTTCCGCAGCTTAGATTAGCACTCATCTTATATAGGATGGAAGTTGTCACGATAATGTTATGTCGCATTATGTGTCAACTGTGTCATAAAAACAACAAAGAATACGAAATGATTCAAAACTTATAAGTCAGAGTTAAGAGTATTAAAAAAAGCAGGAATAGAGTCCTGCTTTTACATTTATAAAGGAAGGTTTTATTCTTCTTTTTCTTCTAATAGGTTTGCAAGCACATATTTTTTGTAGCGTTCAATCTTACGTCCTTCGAGGCGGCGAATCCCTTTACTTTTTAGTTGCTCTACATACCATCCTTTGCTTCCTACATGCATTCCTATCATCCTCTCCCTATAGTTATAAAAATTTCACAATCGGTATTGTAACATCTGTATTTCTTGATTTAAACCGTGAAGCATACAGAAGTATTTGATATTATATAAGTATTCAAGGAGAAGTGTGACGATGCGGAGGGGCAGATTATTATGAAATATCAAATTTTATCTCTAAATATTGGTGAACCAACAAAGCACATAATTAATGGGAAAGAGCTACATACTGGTTTTATAAAAACTTCGGTTAATCACCCCATTTGGCTAAGTAAAACAGGATTTGAGGGTGATGGTCAAGCAGACATGAAAAATCACGGTGGGGAGGATAAGGCGCTATTAATGTATCCTTATCAGCACTATAACTATTGGCAAGAACGTTATAATCGAAAATTCCAGCAACCTTCCTTTGGTGAAAACATTACAGTAGAAGATTTAACCGAGGAAAATGTCCATCTAGGTGACATATATACTATTGGTGAAGCGGTTGTACAGGTTTCTCAGCCGAGACAGCCTTGCTATAAAATTGCAGAAGTTCACCAAATAAAGGATATTCCAGCTGTTGTTACAGAGACAGGATTTAGTGGATATTATTTTCGAGTCTTACAGGAAGGCTACGTTTCTCCAGATGATCAAGTTGAATTAATAGAAGAAGACACATCTAAAATTAGTATTTCTTTTGTACAAGAAACCCTATTTCATCAACGTGAGAATACAGAAAGAATAAAACAAATTTTAAGCAATGAAGCGATTGCTCCCTCCTTACGAAAAACGTTTGAAAAGCGCTTAAAGGCTATTTAATTGATGATGTTTAAATGAATGATACCTGAGTCAATTTCATCATTACAATATCAAGCCATATGTCAACCTAATGGCGGTAAATAAGTATTGTGAAATTGATTAACCTAAAAAGTTAGGGTGTGAATAATGGATTTTGTCAGTTTAATGGCAGAAGAGAAAATTAAAAAAGCGATCGAAGAAGGAGATCTTGACAACTTACCTGGAAAGGGAAAACCTCTAAAGCTGGAGGACATTTCAGCTATTCCAGAGGATTTACGAACAAGCTACCATATGATGAAAAATTCTGGTTATTTACCAGAAGAAGTAAAAGTAAACAAGGAGCTAGTGTCATTAAGGGAGCTTATAAATGCTTGTAAGGACGACACAGAAAAGGCAGAGCTTGAAAAAAAATTAACGGAAAAAGAACTGCAGTTTAAACTTTTAATGGAAAAAACGAAACGTAATCAGACTAGTGCTTATCGAAAGTATAGTGGGAAAATAAATAAACTGTTTGGAGAAAACTACGGTGCTTCGTTCCATAAGTAAGAGGTGATTCGTAATGTGTGGACGGTTTACAATGAATGCAAGTGAATTAGAAATATTACAGTCATTTGATCTAGAAGGAGAGTTAATATCCTTTGAACCAAGGTATAACATCGCCCCTGGTCAAAAGGTACTTGCAATCATCCATGATGGGGAGAAAAAAAGAGCGGGTTTTCTACGATGGGGTCTTGTTCCTTTTTGGGCAAAAGACCCTAAAATTGGCTATAAGATGATCAATGCAAGAAGTGAATCAGCACATGAGAAGCCAAGTTTTAAGGGGTTGATGGCTTCGAAACGTTGTTTAATCGTTGCAGATAGCTTTTATGAATGGCAAAAAAATGAACAGGGGAAGCAGCCAAAGCGAATAGCACTTACTGATCGAAAGCTATTTGCGTTTGCTGGCCTGTGGGACAAATGGGATAATGAAGGAGAGCGGTTATTTACCTGTACCATTTTGACGAAACAGGCCAATGACTTTATGCGGCCAATTCATGACCGGATGCCTGTCATCCTACCTAAGGAAAAAGAAGATCAATGGATTGAACCAATGAAACGGAAGCCAACTGAAGTTCATGAATTCCTAACCAATCTATCAATAGAGAATTTAGAAGCCTACAATGTGAGTAACTATGTTAATTCAGCTAAAAATGAAGGGGTCCAATGTATTGAACCCTTGATTGACGAATAGTAATTAGATATTGTTAATAAATCAGGGATTAGATTAAATCTAGTCCCTTTGTTTATATAACATCATTTTCCTGATTACATATAATTTCCTTGACCATTAACGAATGCAGACAAATTTCCAAAAATATGAAGACATACATGGTATACTAAAAACATATTCTAAATTACCTTCCGATCAAAATCTTGAATTGGAAGGTTTTGTTATAATAGTTTGATAAATTTACGTTGCCTTCATATTGTGATGGTATACTAAGGATTTATAATGAGTATTATTTGTAAAGTTGGCTCGTATTTAAAATGGACGAAGGAAAATAGCGCAAAAAGGAGTGAAAACCATTGTATCTACGTGAAGTGAAAAATCTTCAGTTTTTTAGTTTGCTGACCTTAAAACATGTAGAAGATCGTCTTATCATTACCGCAGACTTTCCTAAAGACTTCCTAGTTGAAAATAAGTTAGATAAACCTTTTTTGTACGTCACTTTGTATGTTCGCGGTGGTGCTATAATTAAAATCATCGATGAAGGGACAGCAAAGCTGTACACTCCGTCTAAAAGAGAAATTGCACCTGAAACTTATAATCAAATCATACAATTTGCAGCGAAACATGCTCCGCAATTCAAAAATCTATATAACTTCAATAATTAAAAAGCTGTTTTCATGATGGGGAGTTCTTTGTAAATTCAAATCAAAATCGATGATTAAACGTGGTTTTCACTTCTCCCCTCCACTTTTTTCAACAAATTTCACCCAAATAAACTATTTTTCTAGCATTTTTGCTTGTATTCGCACACACTTTGTTGTTTTTTGGTATACTAGGATAAAAGTTCCATAATATAATAAAAGGTGAATTCACATGACCCTATTAAATTTAGATGACATTTTCGATCGTCAAAAATTAAATCAGTTATTTGGTCTGCTTAGTGATAGTAATAGATGTGGCGACAAATTGGATAGCCGCGTTAACGAACTTATCGAGTACATAAAAGAACAGTTTAACGTCTACCAAGATTTGAAGTATGCGATTGATCATTCTGCTACAGTTACGATAACAGATCAGAGTGGTAGGATTACCTATGTAGATAATAATTTCTGTAAACAATCGGGTTATTCAAAGGATGAATTATTGAATCGGAATCATCGAATTTTAAATGCTGGTCATCACTCTTCTTCTTTTTTTTCAGACATGTGGAAGACAATCCTTAATGGTGATGTGTGGAAGGGCGAAGTGAAAAACAGGCGAAAAGATGGAACTTTTTTTTGGGTCAGAACCACGATCGTACCTTTATTAAATGAAGACAACGTTCCAGAATCGTTTATTGCGTTTCAAATTGATATAACAGAAAAAATAAAATTGCAATACCAACTAATTGAAGCACTGAATCATGATTACCGGCGGATATTTCGAAAATTAATGAATTTGGTGTTTCGTGTAGTTCAACAAAACGGTGAATTCCACTTCACGATGGTGGAGGGGAAGTTATCTAAGAAAATTGGAATCTCTACTGATTATTCAGGATTGAAACCAATTGACTTTATTTTTGGCAAAGAGAACATTATTGATATAAAAGAGAAATTTGAGCAAGTGTTTAGTGGGGAAGAAGTCACGTTTAAGCATCAGCTCGGAAATCTCTATCTTTATTCCATGCTTTCACCCGTCATGGAAGGCGGCAATGTTATTGAAGTAATTGGATCATCGGTAGACATCACTTCTTTGGAAGAAGCTGAACAGAAAATTCGGCATTTGGCTTATCATGATCAGTTAACAGATCTTCCAAATCGCAGCAAATTGCGCGAAGATGTCGATTCTTTTATTCGAAAAGAAAGAAAAGGTGACCTATTCGGGGTACTTCATTTTGGTCTGGATCGGCTTAAATACGTAAATGATGCGCTCGGGCAATTTGCCGGAGATCAAGTATTAATTACGATCGCTAAAAGAATACGAGAAGTAATCGGAGAAGAAGGTAAGATTTATCGAATTGGAGGCGATGAATTTATTGCCATTGTTAAAGGTGATGAGAAGCAAGTAGATGAGATAAGTGACGATGTCGTAAAGCAAATTAAAAAACCTATCTCAGTTGTTGGGAAAGAGTTTTTTGTTACTTCATCCATTGGGATTAGCCTGTTTGAAAAGGATGGTACATCGACAGAAGAATTAATCAGCTACGCAGGAATAGCGATGCATTTTTGTAAAGTTAGTGGAAGAAATAGCAAATTATTCTACTCACCAAAAATGAATAGCATGTATAATGAATTACTGTTACTAGAAGGAGAAATACGAAAAGCCCTAAGCAACGAGGATTTCAAATTATACTACCAGCCGAAAGTTAGTGTGGAAACGGGAGAAATAATAGGTGTTGAAGCATTAATTCGTTGGTTTCATAAAGAAAAGGGTTTTATTTCTCCCAGTAAATTTATCCCCTTGGCAGAAGAAGCAGGTCTAATCACCCAATTAGGGGAGTGGGTTGTCCGACAAGCTTGTATGCAACATAAAAAATGGGTAGATACAGGCTATCCTCCTGTATCCATTGCAGTTAACGTTTCTGCCATTGAATTACAACGGAATGACTTTTCGGAAAAAGTAAAAGCGATTATTGATGAGGTTGAGATAGACCCTAGTTTCTTAGAATTAGAAATTACCGAAAACAGTGTGATGCAAAATACAGAAGATTGCATTAAAACGATGAATGAATTGCGCAGTATAGGAATATCTTTATCCATTGATGATTTTGGGACTGGATATTCATCGTTTGGGTATCTAAGAAAATTTCCAATTAATAATTTAAAAATTGATCAATCCTTTGTCAAGAATTCACTAATTGAATCGAATAGTGCGGAAATTATTAAAGCGATGATTCAATTAGCTCACACATTTGGGTTAAAGGTTATTGCTGAAGGTGTGGAAAATGAATTTGTATTGAATTTTTTAAAGTCACAACAGTGTGATTATTACCAAGGCTATTACCACAGTAAGCCGATACCTCCTGAGGACATGGAACAAATGATGGTATTAAAGGTTTAAATGGAAAGGTATTAACAGAAACTAGAGACTTCGATGTCTCTTTTTTTATTTAGTCTGGGGTCATATAGTAAATCATAATAAAAAATCAAATAGTAATGGGTAATTTAAAATTTCTTACAAAAACTAAATGCATTGTTTGGTTAGTTAAATGTTGATGGATAAGAATGGTTATGAATTGTTAACTTTCTAAACAAGCACTATAATGATGATAGAAAATAATGGCAGGTGGTTTAGCTCATGATAAAAGTACTATTCGTTTGTCTAGGTAATATATGTAGGTCGCCAATGGCTGAGGCTGTGTTTAGAAATATGGTTCGCGAAGAGGGATTAGAAGATCATTTTGAAATCGATTCCGCGGGAGTAGGACATTGGCATATTGGAAAAGCCCCTCATCATGGGACAAGATCTATACTGGATAAACTTTCTATTTCCTATGAAGGAATGAAAGCTCGTCAGGTAGAGAAAAAAGATTGGGATTATTTTGATTATATTATTGGAATGGATGAGAAAAATATCAATGATTTAAAAGAAATTCAAAATGATCACGAAAATGTGAAAGTAGCTCGACTAATGGACTTCGTTCCAGATGCTGTTGAACAAAATGTACCTGATCCGTATTTTACCAATAATTTTGACTATACGTATGAGTTGGTTTATCAAGGATGTAAGCAGTTGTTAAAAACGATAAAATCAAGTGATCATTTGAACATTAAGGAGTGAAGGAAATGAGTAACCGAAAGCTTTTAAAGGGAGTTGTTCTGGGGGCAATTGCAGGTGGAGCATTAGCAATGCTGGATCAGTCAACTAGAAATGAAGTTATGGGAAAAGTAAAAGAAACATGCACAAATACAAAGTACATTGTGAAGCACCCATCTGAAGCTATTCATAAACTTCGGACAAGCTATGATACATTTGCTAATGAGTTATCAGGTGGAGTAAATACAACCTTAAATGTATTGGAGAAAATACAAGAATTCCTTGATTCCTTAGAAGTAGACGAAAAAAAATAATGGAGTAGTAGGTAAAATTAAGCATGGAGGAGATTTCGTGATTAAAGCTTTCCGTATTAGTAAACGATTAATCAAGCGATTGTTCGATCACGATGTGTTTGGACTTGCAGCACAATTGGCTTACTTTTTTCTCCTTTCACTATTTCCATTTATGTTGTTCTTAGTTACTTTAATTGGTTTTTTACCTTTTCCTGAAATTAATGTAGTAGATTTTTTGGCTGATTATGCCCCTGAGCAAACGATTCGTTTAATAAATGAAAACATACACCAAATCTCTCATGATAGGAACGGTGGTCTCTTATCCATCGGTATTATCGGTACATTATGGTCAGCATCCAACGGAATCAGTGCAATAATGAGAGCTTTTAATGCGGCTTATCACGTAGAGGAAAATCGGCCGTTTTTTGTATCGAGGTTTATTGCGATTATCCTTACTATTGCCATGCTCTTTGTTATTATCATCGCCTTTCTTTTACCGATTTTCGGAAAGGAAATCGGTATTTTTCTTTTTTCTTTTGTTGGTTTATCGGAGGACTTTTTACGTATATGGAATACATTAAGGTGGGTTATTTCTTCCATCGTCTTTTTTATTGTTTTATTGGCTTTATACAAATTGGCACCAAATAAAAAGGTTCATTTAAAAAATGTGACGATTGGAGCATTATTTGCAACTGTCGGGTGGCAAGCTGTATCATTAGCCTTTTCTTACTATGTAAGTGCACTAGGGAATTTTTCAGCGACATATGGTAGCCTTGGCGGGGTAATAATTTTGATGATTTGGTTTTATTTGTCGGGCATCATTATTATTACAGGAGGAGAAATTAACGCATTTTTAAATGAAAAAAGATTAAAAAAAGCTGACTTATAGAGTGGCTAGTGATTTTTAATATAGTTTTGAGTCATCGTGTGAAAGCGTGTTGTCACACAATGACTCAAAAATCACATCCCTCTCTGTAGGTCAGCTTTTTAGTAACCGAAGACCATTTAAAATGACTAAAATCGTGCTTCCTTCATGTCCAATAACTCCTAATGGTAAATCGAGTGCTTGTGAGAAGTTTGTTGCGATTAAAGCCAATATAACTATAATCGAAAAAATGATATTTTGTTTGATTATTTTGTTCATTCGATTGGATAGTGCAATCGCTTTGGCGACCTTTAACAAATCATTTTTCATGAGCACAATATCTGCTGTTTCAAGCGCGACATCTGTACCACCACCCATAGCGATTCCTACGTTGGCAGTAGCGAGGGCTGGTGCGTCATTTATTCCGTCGCCAATCATTGCAACATTTTTATACTTTTCTCGTAAATGTTTGATTTGGTTTACCTTATCTTCTGGCATACAGTTCGCGATTACTTCATCAATATGCGCTTCTTCTGAAATGGTATTTGCCGTTGTTTTATTGTCGCCTGTCAACATGATGGTATAGATTCCTGCTTGCTGAATCGTTTTAATTGCCTCTATTGTATCCTTTCTTAATGAATCTTTTAACGCGATTAAGCCGACAATTTCAGTTTCTTTTGCAATAAATACGAGTGTTTTGGCCTGTTTGCTTAATTGATTCGCAATGCCGTTATGAAAAGATCTCGCCTCTTTTTCTCCGACGAAGGCATCCTTGCCAATTTTCCAATTCGTACCGTCGACTGTGGCAGAAATACCTTGACCGCTTGTGTCTTCCATTTTTGCTACTTCTCGATTACACGGAATACCTTTTGATGTACAATAATCAACGATTGCTTGGGCTAGCGGATGATTTGATTGTTTTTCCATCGATCCTATTATGGACAACAGCTCATTTTCTGAGGAAGTTGGATTCAAGTAAACATCTGTCACTTCTGGTTCTCCGTTTGTGAGTGTCCCTGTTTTATCAAAGGCAATGGCTTTTACCTGTGATAAATTCTCGAGATGTACACCGCCTTTAAAAAGAACACCATTCTTTGCTCCGGTTGATATGGCTGATAAGGTCGCGGGCATAATCGAAGCTACTAAAGCGCATGGGGAAGCAACAACGAGTAGGATCATAGCCCGGTAAATCGTTTCTGTCCAGCTCCATCCCAATAAATAATGCGGCAGAAACATCATGAGTAAAACTACAGCTAAGACAATTTTTACATAATTATTTTCAAACTTATCGATAAAAAGCTGGGATGGCGATTTTTCTGAATGGGCAGATTGAACCAGTTGGATGATTTTTTGAAATAGGGAATCTTCGTTTGCTTTTGTAATTTCTACAATAATACTCCCGTTTAAATTAACAGTACCTGCAAAAACATGATTGGAGTTTTGCTTTGAAATAGGGAATGGTTCCCCTGTTAATGTACTTTCATCAATCGATGTATTCCCTTCATAGATCATACCGTCTGCAGGGATGCGTTCACCAGGTTTAACAAGGATATGATCTCCGACGTTTAATTCCGCAACTTCAATATATTCTTCTGTTCCATTTGAAATTCTTAATGCAGTATCTGGCTGTAATTTCATTAAAGATGTGATTTCACGTTCACTTTTGTTTATTGTGTATGTTTCCAATGCACCAGAAATTGCAAAAATGAAGATTAAGATAGCGCCCTCTGTCCAATACCCAATCGAAGCAGCTCCAATAGCGGCAAATATCATTAGCATTTCTACATTCAGCTCTTTATTTTCAATTGTTTCCTCCATACCTTCCTTTGCTTTTGCGAATCCGCCAATAATAAATGCGATTATGTTTAGAGTGATCCAAGTCACTTCGTTCATATGTCCATCGAAAACCCATGTGATTAAAATAAGTATCCCACTAAAAAGGGCCGCGATTAATTCCATATGATTTTTGATCTGTGTAAACGGGTGATTCACTTCAAAGTATTTATCAACTTCATTATTTGTAATCATTTTAATCAAAGTAGACATGTAATCTCCTCCATTAAGGATTAATTGATAATAATAATCACTGTTAAATGGTCAGTTTTTACTTGTTTATTTTATGTTTAAAAGGATATTGTTGTTATGTTTTATTTATAATTATTATAATTTAATATTTATTATGATATTATTATAATTTTTTCATTAGTCAATAGTTATTCATAAGGAGGGGCTGGAAAATTAATGAAGAATTTATATAACAGATTAATATTTAAAGAGATACAGGATTTAAGAATATTGAAATATGAACGATGAACTGTTATGTTAGATTGTGATCATAAATATATAACAGCAAGGAAAAGGTGATGAAATGATGAAACATAAAGGGCTATTTTTGATAATTTTTAGCATGGCAATACTGGTACTTAGTGCTTGTGGCAGCTCCAACTCGGCACAAGGTGCATCTGATACGGACACATCCTCTGAAAAGTGGGAGGAAATTCAGGAAGCAGGTGAAATCGTAGTAGGGACTTCTGGTACGTTGATCGCTGCTTCTTACTATCCAGATGAATCCGAAAATGAATTAACCGGGTATGATGTTGAGGTAATAAAAGAGGTAGCGAATCGCTTAGACTTAGAAGTATCTTTTGAAATTATGGGCATTGATAGTATGTTACCAGCTGTAAATAGTGGTAGAATTGATGTTGCAGTTAATGATATTGAAGTGACGGATAAAAGAAAAGAAAAATTTTCTTTTTCTGATTCGTACAAGTATTCTTATACGACCATGGTCGTACGAAAAGATGATTATTCTGGAATCAATTCTTTAGAAGACTTAGATGGAAAAATGCATGGTGGTGGAGCAACAACGATTTTTAGTCAAATCGCAGAACATTATGGTGCTGAAACAAAAACATATGGAAATGCACCAAATGAAGCGTATTTAAGAGATGTTCATACTGGTAGAACAGATGTGATTGTTAACGACTATTATTTATCTAAATTCGGTGTAGCTGCGTTTCCTGATTTTGATATTATGCTCCATCCAGAGCTTAAGCTTCACCCGACAGAACAAGCAGTTGTTATGCCGAAGGAAGCAGATACATTACAAATGAAAATGAATGAAGTATTAGCAGAAATGAGAGAAGATGGGACTTTGACAGAACTGGCAACAGATTTCTATGGAGAAGATGCATCGAAGCGACCTGAGGGTGATTTCATAGAAATAGAAGGACTTGATCTATAAGGTGAAGAAGTATGTTTAATATAGAAGATGTCGATGTGAGTGACTTTTTTGATGTACAGTTAGCAATAGATAATTTGCCGTTTATTGTTGGTGGTCTTCCAATGACGATTGCCGTTTCCTTTTTAGGAATGGCAATCGGGCTTATTATCGGTTTATTTTTGGCATTGGGGAGGAACTCAAATAGTCGGTTGTTGAGATGGCCTGCTCGTCTGTACATATCGTTTATGAGAGGAACACCTATCCTGGTATTTCTATTTATTTTATACTTTGGCCTCCCTGTTGTTGGAATTGAATTCACAGCATTTCAAGCAGCAGTAATCGGATTTGGATTAAATAGTGCTGCCTATATTGCAGAAATAAATCGGGCGGCTTTAAATAGTGTTCCATCCGTTCAATGGGAATCTGCAAAAGCATTGGGATTATCTTACTGGAAAACATTGCAGCATGTTATTTTACCTCAAGCAACGCGTATTTCGATTCCTCCATTAACGAACGTGTTTTTAGATTTGGTAAAGGCTACGTCGTTAGCAGCAGTAATTACAGTTCCGGAATTGTTCCAAAAAGCTCAAATCGCTGGTGGCAGGAGCTTTGATACACTAACAATGTATTTGCTAGTGGCAATGATTTATTGGCCTTTATGTATCTTCATTTCTATTTTTCAAGAAAGACTTGAAAAAAGGTTTAGTCGATATATAAAGGGGTAGAAAAAGATGCGGGGCGATAACATGGGAAGTAGTATTGTAGTTGTAGGTAGTTTAAATATGGATATTATTGTTTCTGCAGACCGTTACCCAAAACCTGGTGAGACGATTCATGGTGATCGTGTTACATATTTACCGGGCGGGAAAGGCGCCAACCAAGCCGTAGGGATAAAAAAGCTTGGTGGTGATGTTCAAATGGTTGGAGTAGTCGGGGATGATGTGTTTGGCAAACAAATTGTTCAGGGGCTATCCGACTATGATCTAGATACTAGTCAGGTTCGTTTTGAAAAAAATGTTGCAACTGGTATTGCAAACATCGTTCACTATCCTAATAATAACAGTATTATTGTTATACCTGGAGCAAATGCGTATTGTACTCCACAATATTTAAGCGAAATAGAGTCTGTTATTGCAAACACAGAGGTGCTCTTGTTGCAGTTAGAAATACCATTAGAAACAGTCAAATTTGCACTTGAATTGGCAAAAAAACATGAGGTTAAAACCATTTTAAATCCAGCACCGGCTTCTAATTTATCGAATGAGCTATTAGATCTTGTTGACGTAATTACCCCGAATGAAACCGAATTAGGTATTATATTAGACCAAGAGGTACAGGATATAGAGGCTGCGTTTGAGTCTTGGTATTCCATGCATACGACTGATTTAATTGTTACGTTAGGGGAAAAAGGCTGTGCTTATTGGGAGAAGGATCAAGTGAAGTATATTCCAGCAGAATCTTTCGGCGAGGTAAAGGATACGACAGGAGCAGGTGATGCGTTCAATGCTGCTGTGGCATATGGATTGGCACAACATTGGTCAAAAGATAGGGCGATTGCTTTTGCAGTGAAGGCTGCTAGTTTATCTGTGACAAAGTTTGGTGCACAACCTGGAATGCCTTACTGGGATGAAATCGAGCCGAAGCTTTAACTGCATCATTTTTCAAAGACCAAATTTTTGATTTTGGTCTTTTCTTTTTAGTGAATTAAACGAAAGCATCGGATTTGTTCAGTAGAAAAAGGGTTTGAACCGTAAAAGTAAAAAACTTGCTCAGTTTTTTACTTTTCTTGAGCAAGTTTTTTACGGTCAGCTGACTGAGGAGGTTCCTCCAGCCATCCGTTTTTAATCATAATATCTGCACCGCTCTTTCCTAGTTTCCCTACTTCTAATGCTAATCTAAAATAATCACTCCCTAAGTCCATCCGCATACTCGCTGCCGCCGCCAAACCATAGTTCCCCATTCCAGCATTTCCGATTAAAGTTGTTAAAAACATCATTAGTTTGTCGGAAAATGCGGGTGTTGTTGAATTCTTTATATTTGTATTCCATGACATAGGTGCTTGCATATTGTTATCCACTAATGTTTTACTAAAGATATTAATATGTTTTTGGGCAATTTCTTGTGCTTTTATCATAAATTCTCTAACCTCTTTTGAATGAGCCATTTGTGCAAAGCTTGTCGTTAGCATACTACCGAGTAAATTGGTTTCCATATTCATAAACAAGTGAGAAATTTCAATCGCATTCAATGGTCTTTTACTTGTAAAAGGGTTTAAACTTGCACTAAAGTAACTCTTATCTTCAATGAATTCTACTTTTTCAGGATAAGACATATATGGAGGTCTTATCATTATACCTTTTTGTACCGAAAGCTCTGTTGCTTTTTGATATAACTCACTAGTAAACATTAAGCAGTCATTCAGGAATTTAACGATGTCTTCTCGAACTGCTAAGGACAATGCAGCACTATATGTTGCCATTCCAACCTTGGCCATCTGTCTTAAAAACATTAGATAAAATGTATCATCATATATACGTGGAGCAGTAGGATATACGTCTTCTTCTTTGGAAAATCCAACAGGTATTGGAAAACTTTCCTGCTTAAAAACTTCAGTGATGAATGCTAATTGTTCTTCAGATGTCGATTGTGCAATTTTTAATATGGTTTCCATATCAACATCCTCGTTCTTAGCTGAAAAATATTCAAATATACAGGTTGCTAACGTATTATTTTGATAAGCAGTCCATAATGATCCAATCTCAGCTGAAGTTAAATTTATATTAGAATGCGTAACCATTTCAATTTCCTCCTGACTAAATATTTTCTCATGTATTTTTCCTATAAAAATTAATTTAATGTGTAATAGTTTGAGATTAATCATTCACAATATTGACAGTTCTACACGATCAATCGTGTGCTACAATTTAATTAGAAAAAATGGAGGTAATTAAGAAAAGCATCGACAACGTCGATGCTTTTAAAATTACCTTGAAGGTGATACCGAATTTGATTTTCCGAATTTTAAGATCAGTAAAAATAAACATAATAGCAAGGTGCTAATGATGTGGAAGAAACTGACCCCTTGAAAATGTTCAATGAATAATCCTCCAATAAAAGGGCCTGCTAAGCTGCCGAGTGAGAAGAAAATGCCGCACATAATATTTCCTGTTGGTAGCAAATCCTTAGGCATTAAATCCGTCATATATGAAATTCCAAGCGAAAAAGAAGAGCCTACGAGCATTCCTGCAACAAATATACTGATAAGTAGAGCGACAAATATTTGCTCAAATAAACTTGATACAGAAAAGCTTAAAAATCCAAAGAAAAAGATAAAGATTAGTATCTTTCTACGTCCGAATTTATCACTGAGTACGCCTAATGGTAATTGAAATACGATTCCTCCAAGTGCAAAAGTTGTTAACAAAATGGAAACATTGGATACTTCCAGCCCAATTCGCAAACCATAAATAGGGAAGCTGCCATTTAGTGAGGATTCTAAAAAACCGTAGCATAATGGAGCTAAGAATGCGATCCAACCATATTTCCATGCAGCCCAAAAGCGTTTTAACGTTGCTTTTAATGAATGGACGTGAATAGACTGTTCAGGAAAATCATTTTTAACAAAAAATATAAGTGTCCATACAACAAAACATAAGAGGGAGGAAATAATAAATGGTAGTGATTCGCTAACATGTACGAATGGAACCATCAATGGTCCTACTGCGAAACCAGCACCAAATGATAAACCATAGATCGATATATTTCTACCTCTTTTTTTATCTGGGGAAGTCGCAGTGATCCAAGTCTGGGTGGCAAAGTGCAACGCGTTATCGCCAATCCCGATAAATAATCTTAAACAAAACCAGAACCAAAAAGATTTCCATAGCGGAAAAAAAGCGAGAGACAGGATAACAATCAACCCGCCAATTAATATAATTGGTTTGTAACCATATTTTCTTAGAGGTTGTTCCATAAAAGGGGAGATAATAAGAATACCTAAGTATAAAGCTGTGGCATTTAGCCCGTTTAAGGAAGAAGGAATATGATCATTTTCAAAAATAATTGCGATAAGTGGCAATAGCATCCCTTGAGAGAAACCGGAAATTGCCACAATACTAATAAGAATCCAAAATCGATAATTCATTGCAACTGCTCCAATTCAAGTACTAGGTAACAACTCAAATGTAATATGTTCCATGAAAAAGGTCAATGATTTAAATGTATTGGCAAGATATGATTAAATGAGGATAACATAATAGAAATACAATAAAAAGGAGCGACTTAACATGAGATTTTATTTGAAGGAATCAGGCATTAGAACTTCTTTTCCTTTTGGAGAGCTTGATATTTCAGGAGATGAGGCGCTTGGGTTTCGACCATTTCAGTTAATGGTGGCATCGATTGCAGGGTGCAGTGCGAATGTTTTTCGTAAAATTTTAGAAAAGCAGAGAATAGAAGTGGAAGACATAACCGTCGAGGCTGAAATTGACAGGAACGTAGATGAAGCAAACAAAATTGAAAAGATACATCTACATTTTATCATTAAAGGAAAACGCTTAGATGACGATAAACTATATAAAAATTTGGAGGTATCACGGAAAAACTGTTCCATGATTCGCTCGGTGGAAAATAGCATAGAAATTACAGAAACCTTGGAAACGATTGAGATTTCAGCTTAGCGTTCTGATTACCCACTAGAAGTTGGCTAGTTATTGCATAACTTTTTATCGTCCCGAAAATACTAAGAAAAAATAAAGAAAGGATTGGGACGATGAAAAAAATCATATCGATTATGATTATCGCTATATTAACTGTCATTGTACCTTTATCAGCATACGCTAAAGATGAAAAACCTAAAGAGGCTGAGGATAAAGGGAAAATTCCTAGTCATGTTTTAAATATCTCAAAAGAGAATACGTATCCAAACTCAACAAAAGATGAAGTTGTACTGGAACCAAGTGAGCTTGTAGAAGAGTTAATGGAAGAATCCGATGTTCGGATTGAAAACCCTGAATTAATTAAAATGCTAAATGAAACTTCCTTGCGACCATCTCCAATCGCGATAGGGTATCGAGGCATGGTTTATATGGGGCATTGGCCTTTGAATTATGATTCCAGTGAAACAAATGTAAATTGGGAATACCAAAAAATAAATTCAAACCAACTAAACAATATTGGTGGAGATACTCAGAAAACAATGAGTTACAATCAAGCGGAAGAAAAACATATTAAGGGTGGACTAACAGCAAAGATTGATAATCCAGATCAAGTGAAAAAAATGATGATATTAGAAGCGAAAAAAGATATGGATTTACCACTTTCATTTCACACAGTAGTAGGGAAGGGCACGAAGAAAAATAATTCTTATGGAATCCCTCCTAAAAAAATGGGATATTTAGATGCCTATGCCCCAGCAGTGAGTGAAAAGGGTAAAGTAACATTCGGTGAAGTATATCTAGAATTAAAAGGTTCAAATAAGAAAATCGTTGTAAAAAATGTAACAAGACAAGGAATAGGGGCATGGATTCCTATCCAAGATCATGTCTCATTCACCTTTAACTTAAAAAGTAATTAAAAAAAAGGGTCTGTCCTCGCCCTGTGGACAAATGTCCACAGGCGGGGTCAGACCCCTCTTAGTAAGGAGTTGGATTATGGAAACACAAGAAAGGGTTCAACAATTAAAAAGTCAGTTAATCGGGTTTTTATCACGATTAGAAAATCTTGATCCGAATGACACATCATTAGATGATATTGACCAATTAATTAAAATGGTTGAAAAAATGGAAGATGATCTTTCTTTCCACGTTAATAAAGAATAAAATGGTTAGGAAGTTTGGTACAGAAGGTTAGGAGCTAAGTATAAGCAAAGGCTAGGCAATCGCCTGTTCCTAAAGGCTTGTCACTTTCTTAAAAACCGTAAAAACCGTGAGATATCAATGCATCATTGTGATTTATCCACATAAAATATAAAGAAGACAAATCCCCACGTTTGTTGTCTCTCGGTCACTTTTATATAGAAAGGGCTTTAACCGGTAACTACTATATACCGGTTGTTTTTTTTACACTAAAAAAAGATAAAGCCTGTAAATAAAGGAAGCATCGTCTTTGTATAAATACACCTCATTTAAATAAAAATAAGCAAAAAAGGTGATAAAATGAGGAAACTATCTATACTAATCATTACAACATTGACCTTGATGTTGACTTCGTTTGCAACCAATGTAGATGCTTATGGTTGGGGATTCAATAAAAATAAAAATCATCAGCAGCCAGATGTAGGGAAATATGATCAGATGCTTGAGGATTATGGTGGATATTACGTTGATAAATCAGGTGATAAAGTTGTCTATTTAACCTTTGATAATGGCTATGAAAAGGGCTATACGAATCAAGTGCTCGATGTTTTAAAGGATAAAAATGTACCGGCTACATTTTTTGTTACTGGACATTATGTAGAAAGTCAACCTGAATTAGTAAAGCGAATGGTAAAAGAAGGTCATATTATTGGTAACCACTCTTATTACCATCCAGACTTCACAACACTATCCAAAGAGAAAATAAAGAAAGAATTAGACTCCTTAGAAGAAGCTGTGGCTAAAATCACGCCACAAAAAGAAATGTTGTATTTGCGACCACCTAGAGGTACATTTAACGAACAAACACTCAAATGGACACAAGAGTTAGGGTATATTCATATGTTTTGGTCGTTGGCTTTTGTAGATTGGCATACGGATAAACAGAAGGGCTGGCAGTCAGCTTATCAGCAGGTAATGGATCATATACATCCAGGGGCAATTATGCTATTACACACTGTTTCTCAGGATAACGCAGAAGCATTAGAACATATGATTGATGACCTCCGCAAGCAAGGATATACGTTTAAAAGCTTAAATCACTTAATTATGAAGGATATGATTCCAAAGCCAATATACGTATTTTAAATAAAATGGAGGTTGACCATGATTCGGTCACCCTCCATTTTATTCTTCATCTTCGAGTACCTGATATGCCATATTATATAAACGTAATTGGCTATTGATAATTTCATCTCCGGGATTTGGAAAAATGTAGTGGTATATTCCTTCGCGGTTTTGCTCTCTAGCCTTAACGTTATCCTCTAACATAACGGACAAAATCTTCTTTATTCTTACTTTAATATCTCCTTCATAAATTGGGAAAAGTAGCTCCACCCGTTTCCCCATGTTTCTCGTCATTAAGTCGGCAGAGGACAATAAAATTCTTTCTTCTCCATTATGATGGAAATAATAGACACGACTATGCTCCAGTAACCTTCCGACAATACTGATGACGCGTATGTTTTCACTAATTTTTGAAATACCTGGTCGCAGGCAACAAATTCCTCTAACAATTAAATCAATTTGAACTCCCGCCTTAGATGCTTCGTAAAACTTCTTAATAATATCCTTATCAGTTAAGGAATTCATTTTTGCTATAATCCGTCCATTTTGATACAGTTTCTGAAAGTGTATTTCTTTATCTATTAACTGGATAAAATCCCTTTTTATATCAAATGGAGCCATAGAAATATGGTGAAAGGATGGTTTTTCTGTATAACCGCTCAAGAAGTTAAAGAAATTAGTTGCGTCAATACCAAATTTTCTTTTCGTCGTAATAAGTCCCATATCTGTATAAAAGGCAGCTGTTTGATCGTTGTAATTTCCTGTTCCCAAATGGACGATCCGCTCAATTTTTCCATGCTTTTTCCGGACTACTAAAGTAATTTTGCTATGTGTTTTTAAGTAGTTCATTCCATAAATAACATGGCAGCCGGATTTTTCTAATTCCTTTGCCCATTGGACGTTATTCTCCTCATCAAATCTAGCCTTTAATTCCAATAATACCGTTACTTGCTTTCCCAGTTCTGCTGCCGTTTTTAATCCTTCAATAATAGGCGAGTCCCCACTTACACGGTATAATGTCTGTTTAATTGCAAGTACATTTGGATCTCTTGCTGCATCTGTAACAAGGTCAACGACCGGCTCAAAGGATTCATAAGGATGATGTAAAAATATATCTCGTTTTTTTGCAGCATCAAATACGGTTTCGTCACTTCCGATATCTTGAGGAGGTTGCGGTAGTAATGTTTCGAATGCCAAGTGCTCTTTATCAAACAATAACTCGTCATAAAAACTAAAGAGGAACGTTAAATCGAGTGGGCCGTTTACGATGTATAAATCTTTTTCGTGAATTTCTAACACATCTAATAAAAATTGAACAATCGAATCACTGTACTTTCGGTTGCGGATTTCTAATCGAACAGCAGCTCCCCATTTTCTCTTTTTTAATTCTTTTTCAATTTCTTTTAAAAGATCTCGAGCACCTTCTTCATGAATCGTCATATCTGCATTTCTCGTAATGCGAAATTCGGTAACTGAACAAACACTATATCCCTCAAAAAGCTTATAGATGAAGTGGCTTATAATGTCTTCTAGTAATACATATTGGTATGGGCTTATTTTAATATACCGTTCAATCAATGCTGGTACTTGTACAATCGCTGTTTTTGTTGCTTTTTCTTCAAGAAAGACCTTATCTTCTAGTACAATTGCGAGGTTGATTGACTTATTTAGCAACATTGGAAATGGGCGATAAGCGTCTATCGCCATTGGTGTGAGAATAGGGAATATATGTTCATCAAAATAATTTTCAAGCTTAATGACTTGCTCTTCTGACAAATCCTCCATGGATCGTATCGATATCCCCTCTTGATTCAACGTCTGTTGTAGGTCACAGTATATTTTGTATTGCCTATCAACTAACTGATGGTTTCGATCAGAAATTTGCTTTAGCTGTTGTTTCGGTGTAAGGCCTGACTTGTTATCTGTTTTGTTGAAGCCAGCTTTTACTTGATCTTTCAACCCAGCTACACGTACCATGAAAAATTCATCTAAGTTTGAACTGAAGATGCCAAGGAACTTTAGCCGTTCTAACAATGGATTTCGCTCATCAAATGCTTCATCCAAAACCCTTTCATTAAATGCGAGCCAGCTTAATTCCCGATTATTATAATAAAGAGGATTATCTAAACTGCCCTCTTTTAATTTCATTAACGTCATCCTTTTTCACCCTTATTTGCTAAAATATCTTTTCTTTATTATTCCCAATTATTATTTATGTTGTATAAAGTTAATGTAAAAAAGAAGTTAACATAATCTGTATAGATTCATTAAATGATTTGCTCATATACCATTCTTTTTGAACATCCTCTTCTAGGAATGAATGGTTAAAAAGTGGACATTTATTTTAGTATGCATTGCTTTTTCTAAATGTTTTTTTTGCTTCTCTACTTGGTAAGCTTCTGGAGTCCAATCTTGATCACAATACATAGTTAGTTCAATGGAAGTATCTTTAATTTCCAAATCGAAGTCTTTCACAACTTGTCTTTTCGTAGCATCCATGCAGTAAACAAATTTAAGTAATGCACCAAGTAGTCGCAATTTTTTCCTTTCTAGTTTAGTAAACCAGCTCTTATAGGGCTTTACATATTGTTTGAAAATCGCTTTGTTTTTAAACGATGCAATTAATGCTAACATGAGTCGGTCTCGATGAAGTAACCCATCGATGGTTCGATTGGCAAGAAGGTAAAAGGTATGCTGTGAACTTGATTCTGAATCAATATAATTTCCTAAATTGAATACATAACTAGCCCGTTTAAGATAAACCCAATCCTCTTGGTCTATTGCTCCTATTCCCTTTTCTTTAAACTCATAAAATAATTTTCGAGTAAGAAATTGAACGTGAAGTATTTGTTTTGGGTCTAAATCATAATCATTGATCAGTTCCTGGATACTATCTTCAAGAACATTCGGGAATAAAATAGATCCAAAATCATTAGAAAGCTGTTCATAAAAAACCCCTTCACGCAGGCCTTTTCTGCTAAGAATAAAGCTATCAGCCGTCATCGTTTGAAATAAACAATGAAAGACAGTAATAGCAGGGATAATAATATCTGCTCGATCGGAAGATAATCCTTCCACTTTCTTTAACTCGGTCACTGTTAATCGAGATAAGTATTTAAGCGTTTGGTGAATATCACTCGAACTCATTTTGTACTGATGAAGACCTGCAAGGGGGTAGTTTTTTAAGCTTTGATCAACCTGTACAAGGTTACGAGCACTTCCACCAATGCCAATGAGCGGGATGGTTTTGTTTTTTAACCAAGGTAATAAGTTAAACTGTTCCTGGAGATAGTTCACTAATTTTCGACTTTCACTTTCTGTCGGCACCTCTTTTTGAAAAAACTGCCGCAGAGTCAAAGCACCAAACGGAAAACTATGGGATTCAATCAGTTTGCGGTTGCGGAAATACGTAATTTCAGTACTTCCACCACCTATATCGACCGTAATTCCTTCTTTGATTGAAGTAGAATTTACCACAGCTAAGTAACCATAAAAAGCTTCCTCTTTTTCAGATAAGATACGGATATGTAAGCCTAATTTATCTTCAACAATTTGCTGGATGGAGTCTTGGTTTTTGGCTTGCCGTATAGTGGCTGTAGCTACACAAATTAAATCAGTTAGTTCATATGTATTAGCTACTTCCTTAAAGCTTTTCAATGTATTTATAAGTATCGTTAGTCCGTCATCCGTTAACATGCTATTGTCATTTAAATGGTTTCGTAAGCGAGCAACAGCTTTTACATTCTCCACTTCTCGAAGCCGGCCAGCTTTTTCTTGAAGATAAATGACCAAGCGCATTGTATTTGAACCTATATCAATAATGGCGTAGTGCTTCTTTTCCATTTGTATCACCTGTCCAAAAAACTTTATTGAGTAACATTATACCATAGTGCTATGATGTATCTAAATTTGAAAATGATACGAAATGACGATAGGAGTGTTTCTATGTGGAAGGAAACATATCGTTTAGAAACGATGTATGATTACAATTACGTGCTGCAACGACTAGCAATGGACCCATTGGTAAAACTCGATGTCGAAAGTAATGAAATTTATGTTCCTGTTGAGTTAGAAAATGATAAACATGTGGTGAAGGTTAAATTTTTCGGATCAATAAAAAAGCCTACCGTTGAAATCTCAAGCAATAGTCTAGAAGTAAAAGACAAACTCCTTTTTATAATAACCGATATCTTTCAATGGGATGTAGGATTGGATCAGGTAAATAACCACTTTTCTACTACGAACCTAGCTCAGCTTTTTAAAAACTATCCTGGTACACCAATCGTTAAAGATTTTCACTTATATGGATCGTTAATGAAGACAATTATCCATCAGCAGTTAAATATGCGTTTTGCTTACAGATTAAGTACTCGTTTTGTAGAAAAATATGGAACACGGGAGCAAGGTGTTTGGTTTTATCCCAATCCATCGGTTGTCGCAGATGTATCTTACGATGAATTAAGACAATTACAATTTAGTCAGAGAAAAGCAGAATACGTTATTGATACATCAAGGAAAATCGTCAATAATGAGTTAGATTTAAAGGATTTATCAAAGGCAGTTGATCAAACGATTGTTCAAACGTTAACCAGCATACGAGGGATAGGTAATTGGACGGCGCAAAGCTGGCTATTATTCGGTTTAGGAAGACAGGATCTCTTTCCACTCACAGATATAGGTGTGCAAAATGCCTTGAAAAAATTATTTCAATTAGAGAGAAAACCATCGATTCAAGAAATGATTGAATGGAGTGGAGAGTGGTCCCCTTTTCGGAGTTACGCAACGATGACTTTATGGCGTAGTATCGAATAACGTTAGTGAACTACTCCCACCACTTACCACCCTTGCGGGTTGCTTGAAGTGGGGGCTTCTTGGGTAATCGCCACTTTTGGTAGCTGACGAAATTTACCAAGCTAACCCTCTTGTTCCAAGAGTTTATATTCGCTTTTTATGCAGTTGCTAATAAGCGAATGCCTTCTCTTTTTATATTGAGTGCTGAATTGTAGTCTCTATCGAGTGTTAGTCCACAAGTACATTGGTATGTACGGTCAGATAATGCTACTTCTTGTACTGAACCGCAACTTGAACAAGTTTTAGTAGATGGAAACCATTTATCTATTTTGGCAAGTTGTTTCCCTTGTTCTTTAAGTTTGTACTGTAAGAAAGAAGTGAACATTCCCCAACCATTATCGGAGACACTTTTGCCAAACTTTAGAGCTTGTGACAGACCTTTCATATCTAAATCTTCAATCACAACAGCGTCAAAGGTAGATACTAACTCCTTTGATTTATGGTGAAGAAAATTCTTGCGTTGATTGGCAACTTTCTCTTGAATTTTAGCTACTCGAATACGTTGTTTATTCCAATTTGAAGAGCCTTTCTTTTTACGGGAAAGTTTACGGTGTTCTTCTGCTAATTTCTCAAGCATTTGTCGATAAAACTTAGGATAATTGGCTTTCTCACCCTCGCTGTCGACAAACAACCCATCCATCGCAAAATCTAATCCAACTACTTTTTCAATTTCTTTGTTTTCAATCACCTTCTCGTACTCTGTAAGAATAGAAATATAGTATTTTCCTGATGCAGTCATAGACAGGGTACAAGATTTGATTTTGTACGCTGAAGGAATTGCTCGATGTTGCTTTATTTTGACCACTTTTAATTTAGGTAATTTGATATGACTATCCAACAACTGAATATTTCCATTGACGACATTTGTTGTGTAGCTTTGCTTGTGTCGTTTGCTTTTGAATTTCGGAAACTTAGCATCACCTCTGAAAAAGGCTTTATATGCCTTATCTAAATTTAATTGTGCATTTGCCAACGCTAAAGAGTCCACTTCTTTTAGCCATTCCCATTCTTTCTTATATTTGGCAGGAGTAGGGTGTTTGACCTTTTTTAATGCATCTTTATCATCTTTTAGGCTTTCATACGTTTCTTTTCGTTCTGATAACATTTTGTTATAGACAAAGCGAACACAGCCAAAGGTTTTACGTATCACTAATGCCTGGTCTTCCGTTGGATATAATCGAAACTTATGTGCCTTATTTTGTTTAGTCATATCAAATCACCTCACTTTATCCCTTGATTTTCAATATACTTTTTCACCACTTCAATAGGTGAACCGCCAGTCGTCAACAAACAAAAGCTTCTTGACCAAAACATTTCTTTCCATAATTTTTTACGAACATGAGGAAAATCCTTCTTGATAAGTCTTGAACTGGAACTTTTATAGGCATTGATGAATTTCGATAATTCACTGTTGGGTTGTGCTTTGAACAAAATATGAACATGGTCAATGTCGTGGTTCCATTCGACCAATGTAATATTGTATTTTTCACTCAAAGATATAAATTTATTTTTGGCATAGTCTGAAATGGTATCATCTATCACTTTCTTTCGATACTTCACGACTAACACAAGATGGTAATACATCAAGAACACTGAATGGTTATTACTGTCCAATTTCATTGTTATATCAGTCCTTATACTTTATAATACTGATTATACCGTATTTAGAAGAAAGACAAAAGAAAAATCCTTTGGGCTATCGCCCAACTGAAATTCATCTCCCCCTTACCGTTGGGATACGCCCTTCACACGCTTGAAGAGGGAGACTTCTTTCGGAAGAACGTTAAATTTTATGGTTTTACCCTTTATTTATTCCTATTTTACAACGTTTAGGATGACCTATCTAAAGGGAAGAAAACAGGTAATATTTCTTATTTACGAAAAAAATCCATTATTCTGTCCGATTTATGTTAAAATGAATATAAAAAATAGAGAGAACAAGGGCATAGGGGGAGAATCGTTCGTGTTACGTGAACTTGCCTGGATTATTCTGATTTTTTTAGGCTTAATCTTTATACCTTTTGAAACTGTCAGCACAGAGTTAAACAAAGAAAACCTGCCAATTCATGATCACTAATCATGGTTGGTAGGTTTTCTTTTTGTATGAGCGGAATCCCTGTATTAGTTGAGCAAAAAGACAACAATCATTTTCTTTCTAGAATGATTTTAAATAAAATACTTGAAAGTCAAAGAAAGTCAAATTATAATGGGAATTGAAAGGTCAAAGTAAGTCAAAGTCAAAGCTGACCTAAAACATAATTGGAGGAGGATGCGAATATGCAATGTCAACATTGTGGAGTTCGTAAAGCGAATATTAATGTAACCCTTCGATTTAATGATCAAACACAACAATTACAGGTATGTGAAACATGTTTTCATGAAATAAAAAATAGCGCCAAAAATCCAAGTGGGTTCTTTTCTAATCAAGGACCAATGGATTTCGAAAAAATGTTTGAGGGAATGGGGTCTCAATCAGGATTCCACGCAAACGGTCAAAAGGATACGACTGGAAAAGGCGGAGGACTGCTGGACGAGTTAGGAAGAAACATAACGCATGCTGCAAAGGCAGGATTAATCGATCCAGTAATCGGTCGTGAAAAAGAAGTAAAACGTGTAATTGAGACATTAAACAGAAGGAATAAAAACAACCCAGTCTTGATTGGTGAGCCTGGAGTTGGTAAAACAGCGATAGCGGAAGGATTAGCTTTGAAAATTGCAGAAGGAAACGTACCATCAAAGCTATTAAATAAAGAAATTTATCTTTTAGATGTTGCATCATTAGTTGCTAACACTGGAGTTAGAGGACAATTTGAAGAGCGAATGAAGCGGCTAGTTTCAGAATTACAACAGAGAAAAAATGTCATCTTATTTGTTGATGAAATTCACTTATTAGTTGGTGCAGGCACTGCGGAAGGTTCACAAATGGATGCAGGAAATATCTTGAAACCTGCACTTGCAAGGGGAGAACTACAATTAGTCGGTGCAACAACACTGAAGGAATATCGTCAAATTGAAAAGGATGCTGCCCTTGAGCGTCGTTTCCAACCAATTATGGTAAAGGAACCTTCAACAGAAGATGCTATATCGATTTTAAAAGGGATCCAGGATAGGTACGAAGCATATCACAATGTTACGTATTCGGAAGAAGCAATCCAGGGAGCAGTTACTCTGTCCCATCGTTATTTAAATGATCGTTTCTTACCCGATAAAGCAATTGATTTAATCGATGAAGCAGGATCTAAGTTGAATTTACAAAATTCAGAGACGGATGAGGAATCCATTCAGAAACGTTTAGATGAAATTAGTCAAGAAAAACTAGAAGCAGCTGAAAAAGAAGATTATGAACGTGCAGCCAATTTAAGACATCAAGAACTAAAGTTAGAAAAAAAGCTAAAGGAATCCAAAGAAGAACCAAAAGCAAGTGTAACACTGGAAGATATCCAGCTTATTATTGAAGAAAAAACGGGTATTCCAGTTCGTAAAATTCAGGCAGATGAACAGGCGAAAATGAAAAACCTAGCACAGCACTTATCAGAAAAAGTAATTGGTCAAGATAATGCTGTACAAAAGGTAGCGAAAGCGATTCGTCGTAGTCGAGCTGGTCTTAAATCAAAATACAGACCAATTGGATCCTTCTTATTTGTTGGTCCAACCGGTGTTGGAAAAACAGAATTAACGAAGGCGCTAGCAGAAGAATTATTTGGTACAAAAGAATCCTTAATTAGGCTAGATATGAGTGAATATATGGAGAAACACTCCGTTTCAAAGATTATTGGTTCACCACCAGGATACGTGGGTCATGAGGAAGCTGGACAATTAACAGAACGTGTGCGTCATAACCCTTACAGCCTTATCCTGTTGGATGAGATTGAAAAGGCACATCCAGATGTTCAAAATATGTTCTTGCAAATTATGGAGGATGGACATTTAACAGATAGTCATGGAAGAAGGGTAAGCTTTAAGGAAACCGTCATTATTATGACAAGTAATGCTGGAACAGGAGATAAGCATGTCACTGTAGGGTTTAACAATGATAATAACGAAGCTGTATCTACATTGGAAACTCTCAGCAATTACTTTAAACCAGAATTTTTAAACCGATTTGACGGAATCATATCGTTCAACGAACTGAATCAAGAAGATCTTATTGCTATCGTTGACATTATGATTGGAGAATTGGAAGAAAATCTTGTCGAAGAAGGATACAGCCTTACTATTACAGATGAAGCGAAAAAATATCTCGCAAATAAAGGTTACGATCCACGATTTGGTGCACGTCCATTACGTCGTGTTATCCAAGATAAAGTGGAGGATGGCATTACTGACTTAATTTTAGAAGAAGATGAAATAGATACAATTAAAGTTGAGTTAGAAGAAGATGACATTCGTGTAACGAAAGCTTAAGGAAGGGGTCACAACTTGTGGCCTCTTTTTGTTTGTACGTTAAGAAAGCATAAAATTTTAGCGGAGAAGTAATTCGGCGTAGTAAAAATTTTTAGGAATGAAGTATAAGAAAAACTTCGACACTCGTTATAGGACGTGACGAATGTCGAGTTTTTCTAAACATCACTTAATTTGAATAGAAGAAAAAAAGCTCCGGGCGGGAAGTGCCCTATTTTTCTTAGGCGCGTAACCTGTAAATTATTACTAAGATAAAATTGTTTTACATGTATCATAAGCAAATACTCAATAGGGAAAGTTAATCAAAAGAGTAGCAAAAATAGCTGGGAATTAGGAGCGTATCAAATGGCGAGGAAGCATTTAGTTTGTCACTGTTTGTTTCTTTTATTATTTTTCTTCTATCCGCTTCATCAATGTTATAGTACCAATGCCTTGAATAATGAAAACAAAATGGACGTGCATTTTATTGATGTAGGACAAGGTGACAGTATTTTTGTAGAACTCCCTAATGGCAAAAGATTACTTATTGATGGTGGACCGCCAAGTTCTGGTCGGAAATTAGTAAATTACCTCAAAAATGAGGGAGTAGAATCCATTGACATATTGATTTCTACCCATCCAGATATAGATCACTTAGGAGGACTAATTCCTGTTATTGAACAATTTCACGTTAAGAAAATAATAGATAGTGGTAAACTATACTATACACCCACATACTTCCATTATATAGAGGAGGTATATAAAAGGGATATCCCTGTCACGATTGCAAAGACAGGTCACTCGAGTCAGTTGGCTGAAGGTATATCCGTGAAAATTTTAAACAGCCATCGCCCATTAAAAACCAATAATCAATCATCAATTGCTCTGTTATTAAGTTTTAAGGAAATAGACTTCTTGCTGATGGGAGATGTTGAGTCCGATCAAGAATTAAGAATGATTCAGCAACATAATCTCAAATCAGAAATACTTAAGGTAGCCCATCACGGTTCTGCGACATCTAGTTCTTATGAATTTTTGCAAGAAGTAAAACCTGAAATGGCTGTTTTATCATATAGTAAGGATAATCATTATGGTCATCCGGTTCGCACGATTGTTGATAACCTGTTAAGGGTAGGAGCAACCATTTATTCTACAGCAAAAGCTGGTGATATCGTTGTTACAACCGATGGTACAGATTATTCGATTGATGTGTCTGGAAAGGATCGACTTATTTATATGAGGAATAATAACACTCAATAAAACCGGAATGGAGTTTAAGATCGCTGTCTAAGGAAAAATGGTTGTCATAGAATGGGAACTTTAGGAGGAAAATGTATGCCAACAAATAGAGTTCATTGTAAAACCGAATATGATACATTAAAAAAAGTGATCGTTTGTTCACCAAAGTATATGACAATAAAAAATGCTATTAACGAAACACAGAAACTTTTTAAAGACGAAAACATTGATGTAGATATAGCAAAAGAACAGCACGAGAGGTTTGTTCAAGTATTAAAAGAAAATGAAATAGACGTTATTGAATTACCACCTGAAGAGAAATTTCATGAACAGGTTTTTACAAGAGATATTGGCTATTGTATTGGTGAACAACTTTTTGCTACTACGATGGGACAAAGAGTTCGCGCTGGTGAAGTGGAAGTATTAATGAAGGAGCTTAATAAACGGGATCTTCCATATACACTTTTTGATGAATTGTCTCTGGAGGGCGGAGATGTCATTATTGATGGGGAAAAGATTTGGGTTGGAATTAGTGATCGAACAACGATTGAAGCAATACGTGCTTTGCAAGACCAATTACCAACCTATAAAATTACTCCAATCCCAATAGCGGAGAGAATATTACATCTCGATTGTGCCTTTAATATTATTGGACCTGAAACTGCTATTATTTTTCCAGAAGCATTTGGAAATACAGAATACTCTTTACTAAGCCAAAACTATCATTTAATAGAAATTACGAAGAACGAAGAGTTAACGTTAGGGACAAATGTATTATCCATTGGGCAGAAAAAAGTGATTAGCATGCCGCAAAACAAGCAAGTAAACCAAGCAATGTCAAAAATGGGCTATCAAATTATTGAAGTGGACTTTTCTGAAATCATTAAATCGGGTGGGTCATTTCGTTGTTGTTCCCTGCCGCTATTGAGAGGATAATCTAAGCGGGAAGCAGTTCAAGGTTGGACTGCTTCTGTACGTTTTCGCGGGAAAATTTCTATTGTTGTCATGGTAAATATCCTTTATAATAACAATTGTTAATAATATTTAGGGGCATTAGCTCAGCTGGGAGAGCGCTTGTCTGGCAGACAAGAGGTCAGCGGTTCGAGTCCGCTATGCTCCATCCTTAAAATAATCCATCTCTGGCAAGCCAGAGACGGATTATTTTTTATAGATACAACCAGAGTAAATTGCACTTAATTTTTAGCAAATAACGGAACGAGAATCCACCAAGTCATTGTAAAGTGAGTGTAGCGGATTCTGGTTCCGTTAAAAACGATAAAAGCTGCCTAAATAGGAATGAAGTGGTTCCTGATTCCGTTATTAGCCCAAAATGAAGGGAAAACGAAGGTGAAAAGGGAAAATAACGGAACGAGAATCCGGAACAGAGTTCAAAAAGCGCTATTTGAAGTAAATAACGGAACGAGAATCCACCAAGATAGCACGGACTCAGGGCCAAGTAACTGCAACGCCTTCTATTTGCAATAATTACCTAAGCTTATAGGTTCGGGCACGTTCTTTGCCACTTGCAACAATTAGTATTTGTTGCTCTACTAGTCTATGTAAGATTTTCCGAGCATGGCGATCGCTAATGCGGAGATGGTGGGCAAGTTCAAGTGGAGTAATTGGCCGTAGCATCCGACGTGAATAGCGAATAACTTCTGCCTCGAGCCAAGATAGTTCAGTGGATACTTCAATTGAGGTGAATTTACCGATAAATGCAAGTACAAGTTGTTGACAGCGTTGAGGTTCTTCTATAATAGATAGATAAGCAATTGGTAATAGTGTCCATCCATCGAGGGCTAATAATGAGTGTCGCCAGCATAAGTCCTTAAATCGCCTAACATCAAGGTCTCTCGCATGAGGGCCGAACCCTTGAATTTCAATACACCCTTTCGTATTATGTCCAGGTCTGTAAGCTAGGTCAAGGTAACGGTAACCATTGTTGAAATCCCGCACCTCCCATTCAGGATATAAATGATTAAAGTTTCCTACAGTAGGAAACCAAATAGAACGAAGAAAATGAACCGTACCATGTCCTAGCCCCTTTTCTAGAAGTTCCCGCCTCCTATTATTTTTCTCTTCGGTGATATTTTCTTGGATCCATTCTTCATACTTTTGTTCGAAATCTAGCATTATTCACTTTCCTTTCCAATTAAAATTTTTACGTCAGTAGATAAAAACTGCTATGAATTTAATGGGTTTGGTAGGATTTTTTGTGAACAAATATTCCATTATTTATTCCAAAAAATCAAAATGACAGGGTGAAAAATATTCTCTGCTTTTCGAGGCTGCTAACAACACTAAAATGGGGTTTACTTGGAAGAAACATATGTTCATTTGCAAGTGGAGAAACAATACTTCTTGAAATTAATTATACTGTATTTATATAGTATAGGAAACTATTCTTTTAGTAGGATAGTGGGCGGGAGAGCGCTTGCGTGGCACGCAAGATGTCAGCGGTTCGAGCCCGCTAACCTTCATTCATGTGAAAAACGTAACCAGAAGTGGCTTCTGAACTATACTTGGACTTGCACTGCTCTGAATCAGTATGTGAGCGTGTGAGTATCTCAAGCAATGTATATGTATAGGTGGAGGGTTTATAAATGAAGAAAAATAAAGCGGTTGTTTACACTCGTGGTACATCATGGAATCCAGGAGCAATTTCCGGTCAAGTAGATAACGTAGATGATCTCCTAGTTGAAATGGGAGTTAATGTTGGGGACATAATATTTTTCCATGATGAAGAAGTAGAAAATCGAATTGGAAGGCCTGGTTTAGATAGGTTATTAAACTTATTAGAATACGAAGGAGTTAAATATCTAGTTGTGTATTCCAGAGATCGTCTATCCAGGGATTTTAATGAGTATGCTCAGATTGTAAAAGAGTATAGTAAGGAATAATGTTGAAGTAGTTCTTATTTCGGATCACGAACTACCATTTGGTACTTTTGAGAAGATAGTGTTTGCAAGTTACTATAAAAGATAGTTACTACATACAATATACGAAATTATAACATTTATAAATTAGTGTGACTGTAAAAGGGAAATTATTGAAATTCTCTAAAGCAGGATTAGCCTTGGCTATGATGAAAGGTAAGTCTTATGTGTCCATGGGTTCTGTTTCAATGGGTATTGCTGGCAGTATGATTCAAGAGGATTTCTTCCAGGATTACTTAGGGATGAGAAATGAATATGTAGATATGAGTGAATTTTAAGAAGAATGAATGAAGTCATGAAACCGCATCGGGAGATAACGGAAGAAGAAGTTCAGAAGTGTCTTGATGCTACACAATGGCGACCTGCTTCAACAGAATACTTCCGAGGTGGGGGTTTCTCCAGTGATTTCTTAACAAAAGGGGAAAGGGCTTTTCTGGCTGAATTTAATAACATATTGAAACAGCCATGGAAAGCCCAAACTTATAGAATTATTCATAAAATAGCTTTATCATTTTTTACTTTTTCGATACCCTGCAGGAGTAGTTCCTATATATTTTTTAAAGATCCTATAAAAATGTGGGGTGCTTTCAAAACCACTTAATTCTGCAATATAAGAAACTGGATAGTCAGTACTCCATAATAACTCTTTAGCTTTATAAGTCTTTCTTTTGTTTAAGTACACAGTAAGCCCCATTCCGGTTATTTGCTTAAAGACTCTACTAAAATGTGCAGGACTAACATGAGCTCTCTCAGCTAACAGGCTTAAGGATATATTGCCTTGAAGATTATGATCAATATAGGTGAAAATCTCATTCATCCAGTAACGATTAAAATCTCCTTCCCTAAATTTATTCTCTGTTTGTTTCATACTAAAGCGAGATAAAAAGAGTAATATTTGATGAGTAATCAAAATGGCAGCATGGATTGAACCCAGTTGTTTTGCGCTTAACTCTTGTTGAATATTGTTCAAATGTTCTTCAAAAGTTTGTTGCTCCACATCAGAAAGTGAAAGTTTATAGTGTTTATTTTTCTTAATCTTCTCAACGATAGATAAATAGGAGAAGTTCTCTTCCACAGAGATGGATTGAATGAGAGCAGGACTAAAAAAGATAACAGATGACGTAATTAAATCATTTTTATCAGGAACTGCATGATGAATGGTATCGTTTGGGATTATGAATACGTCCCCTTTGCCCATATCGTAAAGAGTATTATTAATGAAAAATGTCCCTTTTCCTTTGTGGACATAAATAATTTCATGAAAGTCATGGATATGAGTAGGTAACTCATTTTGGGGATCCTTACTCCCTTTATAAACAAACGAAAAAGGAAATGGAGAATTAGAAGTTTTTTTAATCGCTTTCATTATTATCACCTAACTACACTATATATCAAAAAAAAGTATAAAAAAAGCAAAAAATGTAATTTTTATTTCACTTTATTGCTGATAATCTATAATTACAGAATGATTTGTATTTTAAAAAGGAGTGTTTAAGTGAAATCTATCATTTGTGAAGAACCTAAGATGTTTAAAGCGACAAATACTGAAAAGCCTGAATACCAAAAGGGTAATGCCATTGTAAATATAAAACGAATTGGCATCTGTGGTACCGATCTACATGCGTTTATGGGCAACCAACCATTTTTTAAGTATCCAAGAGTACTCGGTCATGAGCTTGCAGGGGTTATAGATTCTATAGAAGATAATTCAAAGGGGTTACAGAAAGGTGATCAAGTATCGATTATTCCTTATATGGAGTGTGGCCAATGTATTGCCTGTAGAAACGGACTGACAAACTGTTGTACAGATATGAAAGTGATGGGCGTTCATTTTGATGGCGGTATGTGTGAACAAATTTCCGTTCCTTTTGACCATCTCATTCAAACGAATGGATTAACTTTAGATCAATCAGCCATACTCGAGCCTTTAAGTATTGGAGCACATGCTGTAAGGCGTTCCAATGTGAAAGATGGTGAATTTGTCCTCGTCATTGGTGCTGGACCAATTGGGTTAGGAGTGATCACTGCTGCTAAGCAAACAGGTGCTAGAGTAATAGCCATGGATATTAATGAAGAACGTTTAAATTTCTCTCGTGAGTGGGCAAACGTAGATTACACTATAAATGCCCTGAAGACACCAGTTGACCAGTTAATGGACATAACAGACGGTGACATGCCTACCGTTGTCTTTGATGCAACCGGAAATAGTAAATCGATGATGGATGCTTTCCAATATCCAGCAAACGGAGGAAAGTTAATATTTGTTGGATTAGTTAAATCCGACATAACTTTTGATGATCCTTTATTCCACTCAAAGGAACTTACCTTATTAGCAAGTAGAAATGCAACGAAAGAAGATTTTGATTTTGTCATCCAATCGATTGAAAATGGGTACATTGATGCAAATCGTTTTATCACACATCGATCTAATTTTGATAACTTAATCAATGAATTTGATAACTGGTTGAAACCAGAGACTGGCGTAGTGAAAGCAATGGTTGAATTATAGTCATCCGAAAATAGAAAGTGAGGAATAATATGTTAAAAGGTATTCCAAAAATCATATCCCCTGAGTTGATGAAAATATTGATGGAGATGGGTCACGGAGATGAAATTGTACTTGCTGATGGTAATTTTCCTGCTGCGAGTCATGGTGCAAAAGTTGTTCGTTGTGATGGGCATGGAACAATTGCCCTTTTAGAGGCCTTATTACTATTGTTTCCGTTAGACACTTATACAAAACACCCTATTGCCTTAATGGATGTTGTTAAAGGGGACACTGTGGAAACACCAATTTGGAAAGAATATGATTCTATAGTAGCAAATAATACCTCGATAGAAGAACCTTTCGAATATGAAGAAAGATTTGCTTTTTATGAAAGAGCAAAGAAAGCCTATGCCATCGTAGCAACTGGGGAAAAAGCATTGTATGCCAACGTTATCCTGAAAAAAGGTGTTATTTCTGAATAAGAGGGTGAAGAAGATATGAGAATTGATGCACATCAACATTATTGGAAGATTAGTAGAGATGACTATGGATGGATTACGCCGGAAATAACTACTTTATATCGTGATTTTCTGGAGGAAGATTTGGTTAACCATCTAAAAGATTGTGGTATAGATAAAACGATAGTTGTTCAAGCTGCTCCAACTATTGAAGAAACTGAATTTATACTTTCGCTAAGTGAACGTTCTGAATCCATTATCGGTGTTGTTGGCTGGATTGACATAGATAATCCATCTTATAAGGAACAACTAGAAACTTTCAGAAAAAATCCTAAGTTCATTGGAATCCGTGTTATGATTCAGGATATGCCAGATGAAAATATTATTTTAAATTCGAATTATTTGGAAGCGTTCTCTTATTTTGAGGAAATTGATCTTCCGGTTGATCTATTAGTTCATTCTAGTCAACTTTCTGCCGTATGTGAGCTTTTAAAGCATGTATCGATAAGAGGAGTAATTGACCACGTTGCCAAGCCAGAAATTGAACAGGGAAATATAGAGCCATGGAAAAGTCAAATGGCTGAAATTGCTAGTCACCCAAATATTTATTGTAAACTATCTGGAATGGTGACAGAAGCAAACCATAAGGATTGGAAAAAAGACGAGTTTATCCCCTATGTACGTCATATCATTGATGTTTTTGGTGTTCAGCGCGTTATGTATGGCAGTGATTGGCCGGTTTGTTTACTAGCTGCTAGTTATGATGACGTCTACAATCTATTAAACGATACACTTCCAGACGATGTTTCAAACGAAGAGAAGGAATTGGTGTTTGGTAAAAATGCGATGGACTTTTACAAGCTAAAAATATAAAAGAGGAGGAACAACCGTGAAATACAGAAAATTAGGCCAAACAGGATTAGATGTGTCGGTACTGAGTTATGGTGCATCCTCACTTGGATCAGTTTTTAGGGAAATCAATGAAGAGGAAGGAATAAAGTCTGTCCATGCTGCAGTTGATCAAGGCATTAACTTAATTGATGTTTCTCCTTATTATGGGTTAACGAAAGCGGAGACTGTTCTAGGGAAGGCATTAAAAGATATCCCTCGGGATAAATATTTCCTTTCTACCAAAGCAGGTAGATATGGTGAAAATGAGTTTGATTTTTCAAAGAATAGAATTACGAAAAGTTTGGAGGAAAGTCTTCAAAGATTGGGTACGGATTATGTAGACATTTTATTATTACATGATATTGAATTCGGATCTTATAACCAAGTTATAGAGGAAGGAATTCCTGCATTAGAAGAATTAAAAAAACAGGGTAAAATTCGATTTTACGGCGTATCTGGATTGCCACTGACTGTTTTTGATAAAGTTCTTAACAAAGCAGATTTAGATGTCATTTTATCCTATTGCCATTACTCATTAAATGATACGTCTCTTTTATCGCTTATCCCTTTACTGGAAGAGAAACAGGTGGGATTAATCAATGCTTCTCCGATTTCAATGGGATTATTAAGCTCGCGTCCTGTAGCAGATTGGCATCCGGCTGATGAGGAAATAAAGCAGGTGTGTAAAAAAGCTGCGGAATTTTGTGAGCAAAACGGTGAAGATTTGGCTAAGTTAGCTATTCAATACTCTGTTCAGAATGAACTGATTCCTACTACATTAGTAAGTACAGCGAGTGTTAAAAATATAACCAAAAATATTGACTGGACAGAAGAACCAATTAATGAAGATATTCTAGAGGCTGTTCTTAAAATCTTACAACCTATCCATAACAAAACTTGGTCGAGCGGAAATTCTGAGTGGAATTAAAGTGTAGCTGAGGTGGATTCTATCATTCCTTTGGAGGTATTTAATTGAAATTACAATATAAGAAACCAGCGGTAAAGTGGACGGAGGCATTGCCAATTGGTAATAGTAGACTTGGCGCAATGGTATTTGGAGGAATAGGTGTAGAACACCTCCAATTAAATGAGGAAACATTGTGGTCAGGCTATCCGAGAGATTGGAATAATCCAGATGCAAAGCATTTACTTGCTGAAATACGTCATCAAGTAAATGAAGAGAATTTTGAAGAAGCAGACAATATAGCCAAGAAAATGATGGGTCCTTATACACAATCATACATGCCGTTAGGAGATTTATTTCTTCAGTTTGAACATGGTGAAGTTGTCGAAAATTATAGTAGAAGCCTTGATTTGAAAGATGGTATCAGCTATGTAGAGTACCAAGTAGGAAAAACAACATTCACACGAGAAATGTTTATCTCGTATCCTGATCAAGTCGCTGTCATTGAGATAAAAACAAGTCAACCTGGTTTATTAAATGTACATGCTAAGTTGGAAAGTCCGTTAAGATACCGAACACATGATGATCAAGGCCAACTCGTCATGACAGGGCATGCCCCAGAAAAGGTGGATCCCAATTATTACACAACAGAAAACCCAATTGTGTATGGTGATGATGATACAACGAAAGCAATGACATTTGAAGGTCGTTTAGGGATTGCGCATGACTCTGGTACATTAACAGTGGATTGTGATGGGATGCACCTATTAGGTGCAACGAGTGCAACCTTTTATTTCTCTGGTGCAACGAGTTTTAATGGGTATGACCATTTTCCTTCGACAGAAGGAAAAGACCCATCATTAGATGCTAATTCTTATTTAAAGCATGCGATGAAATTTTCTTATGCGGAATTACGAGAACGCCATATCGAAGATTACTGTTCCTTATTCGGTCGTGTAGATCTTCAGCTAGGTAAGACAAACGCACTTGAGGATATGTCAACCGACCAATGGATAGCTGAATATGGGGCATCGGATCCTGGATTAGTAGAACTATTGTTTCAATATGGAAGATACTTAATGATAACTAACTCACGTCCAGGTTCCCAACCTGCTAATTTACAAGGGATATGGAATGCGAATACACGACCACCATGGAGTAGTAATTTTACCTTAAACATAAATGCAGAAATGAATTATTGGCCAGTAGAGACAACGAATCTATCAGAGTGTCATGAGCCATTATTAAGCTTAATAGAGAGACTATCTAGAAATGGTAAGTCTACTGCAAAGGAGAATTATGGTGCTGATGGTTGGGTGGCTCACCACAATACGGATATATGGTGTCAAACAGCACCTGTAGGTGACTATGGTCATGGGGATCCAGTATGGGCACTATGGCCAATGGGTGGAGTCTGGTTGTGTCAACATTTATGGGAGCATTTTGCTTTTAGTAAAGATAAGGATTATTTACGTGAAAAAGCTTATCCCGTGATGAAAGATGCCGCACGATTCTGTCTGGATTGGCTGGAAGAAGACGAGGATGGTTACTTTATCACAAATCCATCTACTTCGCCTGAACACAAATTTATTCATAACGAAGTTAAGGCTTCAGTAAGTAAATCTTCAACAATGGATTTGGCACTTATATGGGATTTATTTACCAATTGTATGGAAGCATCAGAAGTCTTGCAAATTGATCAAAGCTTCTGTGAACAACTGAGTGAAGTACGGGACTCCTTATACCCAATGCAAGTCGGAAAATATGGCCAGTTACAGGAATGGTATAAAGATTTTGAAGACGAAGATACGTATCATCGCCATGTATCCCACTTATTTGGCGTTTATCCAGGAAGACAACTGACTTCAATCAAATCATCCGAATTTTATCAGGCAGCAAGAAAATCATTGGAGCGAAGAGGGAATGAAGGTACGGGATGGAGTCTAGGATGGAAAGTAGGATTATGGGCGCGATTTAGAGATGGTGAGCAATCCCTAGAACTAATTAACAATTTGTTGCAGCTTGTTGATGATGACATAGAAAACTACCACAAGGGCGGAATTTACGCAAACTTATTTGATGCACATCCACCTTTTCAAATAGACGGAAACTTTGGGGTAACGGCTGGGATAGCAGAAATGTTATTACAATCTCATGAAGGTGTATTGGAATTTCTACCAGCGTTACCTGTGGCTTGGGCAACAGGAAAAGTAAAGGGGTTAAAAGCTAGGGGAGGATTTGAAGTTAATCTTGCATGGCTGAATGGTGAAGTGTCCTGTATAGAAATATTATCGCTTGCAGGAGAAGACTGTACACTGAATGCGGAATTTATTGTCAAAGAAAAAGAAACTCTCAACCTAGTGGATTTGCGGGAGTTAGCGGATGGAAAATACGAAATAAATACGGAAAAAGGAAAAAGTTATGTGCTTTTGCCTAGTTAATTAGTACACAGATGGGTAGTTTTAATAGATTGGAATTGATTAGTTTGTTATGGATTAAAATCAAAGCTGGAATAGGTATATGTATGGTCATAAAATAAGGAGAAATTTGCACGTAGCTTGAAAATGGCGAGAGTGCTTGTGTCAATAATGTAAGCGCTTTATAATGTTTAAATAACTAGTATAAGCTATAAATTGAAAGGAGTTTAATGATGATGGATCAACACAGTAAAATATCAGATTACTTAAAAGAGATTGACCGTGTAATCATAGAGGGAAAGTATGACGATGACTGGGATTCTCTATCAAATTATCAATTAGCTAAATGGTACCGAAATGCTAAATTTGGAATATTTATTCACTGGGGAGTGTACTCTGTACCCGCTTTCGGTAATGAGTGGTATTCGAGAAATATGTACATTCAAGGTTCAAAGGAATATGAGCACCACATAAAAACTTACGGGAACCATAAGGAATTTGGCTACAAAGACTTTATTCCGATGTTTCAAGCAGAACAGTTTAGTGCAGAGGAATGGGCAGAGCTTTTTAAAGAGGCTGGAGCCAGGTATGTCATGCCTGTAGCAGAACATCACGATGGGTTTCAAATGTATAAGAGTGATTTTTCCCATTTTAATGCTTATGAAATGGGTCCCAAACGTGACATTTTAGGGGAATTAGGAGATGCATTAGCAAAAAGGGATATTCCGTTATGTGCATCGACGCACCGTATTGAACATTGGTTTTTTATGGGGCGGGGTAAGGAATTTGATAGTGATATTAAAGAACCTCTTGAGAGAGGTGACTTCTATTGGCCCGCAATGCCAGAGCCTAACCATCAAGACTTATTTAGTCCATCTCCAACACAGGAATTTCTGGAAGATTGGTTGATTCGTACGTGTGAAATAGTAGATCGTTATCGTCCTAAAATTATGTATTTTGACTGGTGGATACAGCACCATGCAGTGAAACCCTATCTGAAGAAATTTTCAGCCTATTACTATAATCGGGCAGAAGAATGGGGAATGGATGTTGCGATTAACTATAAGCATGATGCCTTTATGTTTGGTACCGCAGTAGTAGATATCGAAAGAGGGCAATTTGCTGATCAGAAGCCTTACTTCTGGCAAACAGATACTTCAGTAGCAAAAAACTCTTGGTGTTATACGGAGAATAATGATTATAAAAAAGCTAAAGAGATTATTTGTGATCTTGTCGATATTGTCAGTAAAAATGGCAGCTTGTTATTAAATATCGGACCAAAAGCAGATGGAACGATACCAGCTGCGGATAAAGCGATATTGCTAGAAATTGGTGAATGGTTAAAAGTAAATGGTGAGGCTATCTATGATAGTAAGGTATGGAGAAAGTCAGGTGAAGGCCCGATAAAAATTCAAGAAGGACAGTTTACAGATAAAGAATCAAAGGAGTTTACTTCAGAAGACATTCGTTTTACTGTAAAGGGTTCTTATCTTTATGCAACTGTATTAAATTATCCCGAGGATGGGAAGGTTAACATCCATTCTCTTGCCGAAAAGGATGCTTCTAAGCTTCCTCATTTCCACGGCATTATTAAAGATGTTTCTATTTTGGGATTCAATGAAAAGCCGAGTTGGAAGCGAACAGAAAAAGGTCTGGAGATTACTACGAATCAGGTTAGTAGTGATAAACCAGTAGTTTTTAAGTTATTAATCGATTAATTATTGCAAAAAGTGTTGAGAAAACATCTAGAGTATGTATTTATTTTGGATTTCTCTGTCGGTAAATTCCGTACTTTCATGAAGTAAGCCTTTGACCCATTGTTAGTCGGGTGAAAAGACTGAATTGTAGGTCTTTAAAGGAACGATTTGCTACTAGATTAGTTTCTATAAATCTTTGGCCGAAGGAAAGCTTCGGCCTACAAATACTATAGAAATGAGGTACTTATGAGAAATTTAAAATTGCCAGTTGTCTTTCGAAGGTTTCTAATTTCTTATATTATTATTTTACTTATCCCAATCTTAACAGGCCTTATTTCCTATCAAGTTACCATGTCATCGACAGAGGCATATTCGATAAAAAACAGTAAACAGGTATTAAATTTAAGTAAAACAATTTTAGAACAACGTTTTTCAGAGATTGACAGATTTGGAATGCAGTTAGCTTCTAACAAGAATCTAATTACACTTTTACAAAAAAAAGACTCCGAAAAGGTTAATATTGTTGCTGAACTTAGAGAACTGTCAGAGAATGTAACTCCTTATGCCTCTACTAATAAATTTCTAGAGGATTTTTATATTTATTTAAAAAATACAGAGCTTATTATTACACCGGGGTCTGTATTCTATCGCCCTAATCATTTCTACAGAATGAATAATTACCCTAACTTAACATTTGAAGAGTGGAAATCTGAAATGTTAATGGGAGGGCCACCACATAAAATACTACCAAGTCAAGCTTACTTTGAAAAGGAAACGAATACTAGTGTCATAACCTATGTCATAACACTCCCCATGAATAACTTTCATGATCCTTTAGGTGCTATCGTAGTACCGGTTGAGCAAGAAAAAATAAATGAACTATTAAAAGGTATTCCGGAGCAATTCGGTGGTTGGTCGTTTATAATAGATGAGAAAAATAGAATTATGACTACAACAGGAATAAATGAGAAAGAGATACAGGAAATTATCCCATTAATCGATGAAGAAAATAATACAAAGTATATGAACGATGGGACGTTATTAATATCCATTGATTCTGATAAAAATAATTGGGTATATGTCGCTGGTATTCCAAAGGAAGCGTTATTAAAGGATGCTAGAAAAATTAAATATATTACTTGGACTGTGGCCGGTAGTACTCTAATTATTGGACTGATTATTTGCTTATTATTTGCATATAAAAATAGCCTTCCGATAACAAAAATATTGCAAACAATGAAAGAGCAGTTAGACTCGGAAAGCAAACCTAAAAACGAATATGATTTTATCCACGGAAGTGTATCAAAACTTATTTCTAAGAATACTGAATTACAAGCTCAACTTGATGATCACAAGCCATTATTAAAGGATGTTTTTTTGAAGCAAATTCTTTCTGGGGAATTATCGGGAAGAATGGATAAGTTACAAGACCTTGCGAATCAAGTAGATGTTCATTTATATGGTAAGCATGGCTTTATCAGTGTTCTAAAGGTAGATGGATATCAGGGAGTATCAAGTAGTGAAATTTATGAAGAACTAAATACTATTAGAGTTTTAATTAAAAATGAATCTGAAAAAATGATGAAAGGTCTTTATATGACAAATTTAAACTCGGATAAAATTGTATGTATTTTCTTTGGTGACAAAACGGAAAAGAGTACTATGTTAGCAAGTCGTATAGAAAAGATGCTTTCATCATTGCAAAGACATTTCATGAATAACTACCGTATTTCATTAAAGGTTGGATTAGGACATGAATTTACATCGATGAAAGATATAAGTAGATCTTATAACGAAGCTAAACAGGCCGTTGACTTTGTCACTTTATCAAATGACGAAGATTTATACTGGTATAACGATATGTTACAACAATCAACGGTATTTTATTATCCATTGGACTATGAATTTAGATTATTAAATCATTTAAAAGAGGGGGAATCGGTAGAAATAAACAGAATCATTCAAGAGTTATTTGATGCTAACTTTAAAAAAAGGTGTTTAGCTGCAGATATGATGGAACAATTTTTATTCGAGGTAAAAGGTACATTTCTTAAGGCGTTCGAGGAATCAGTATTATGTAACAGCGGTGTTGGTGAAAACCTAAGAAAAAAATTGTTAGCTATTCGGATTACCGATGGGGTTGACCCATCGAAGGAAGTTTTAATGAAAGTAGTGAATTGTTATTGTAATTTAGTGAATGTACGTGAACAAGAAAGCAACACGATAACAGTAAAAAATATTAAAAATTATTTACACGGAAACTACCACCAAGCCGATTTAACGATTTATATGATAGCGGAGTATATAGGTCGACCAGAGAAGTATATATCTCAGGTTTTCAGGGACCAAACCGGTGAATATTTATCGGAGTACCTAGAGAAAATCCGCATTTCGAAAGGATCACAACTTTTGATCAGTACGAACAAAAAAATAGATGATATAGCTAGCTTGGTAGGGTATAATAGTGCACACTCTTTTCGGAGAGCTTTTAAACGAATGAATAAGATTACTCCTAATCAATATAGGAAAACTGCGGAAACGAAAAGTGGGTAATCGAGCGTTTGGAATGTTAGGGTACAATTCTCATCTATAAATGGAATTGTACTTTTTTATTGTCTGGGGAATGAAAAAATGGAGTTGTTTCCATCATTCATCTTATTGAAAGAAGTCAGTATTCGTAGGCAATTAGCGCGTTTACTAAAGTGTACCCTTGAAGCTTTAATGTACCTTTTTATAAATTTTTAAATTTTCTGAAATTGTACCACGGAGAATGATTTGTCCGTTTATTTTAATAAGAATGCATGATAATTTTATTGTAAGCGCTTCCTTTTGTGGTGCGAATTTAGAGAAGGAGGGATTGACACTGAAGCCTACAACAGAAATGAATCAACCACTTTCGAATTCTGTTTTAAAGAAACAAAAAGTAACGCAGTGGAAATTAGCAAGAAAAAGCTTTCAAAAGCACTGGCAATTATATTTACTAATAATACCTCCAGTGTTGTATTTTATCATTTTTAAATATGTACCAATGATTGGGACGGTTATAGCGTTCAAGGACTACAATGTTGTTCAAGGAATAATGGGAAGTTCATGGGTTGGTTTAAAACACTTTGAAGCATTCTTTAGAAACCCAGTTGCTTGGGATTTGATACAAAATACGCTCTATTTAAGTTTGTATCAGCTACTAGTAACCTTTCCACTACCTATCATTTTAGCACTTACTTTAAATGAGATAAAAGATGGATTGTTTAAACGGTCTGTTCAAATGTTCACATACGCTCCATATTTTATTTCAACAGTAGTTATTGTTTCGATGATTGTATTAATGCTTTCTCCACGATTAGGAATAATCAATCAATTTATTGAATTATTCGGATTTGAACCTGTAAATTTCCTTGGTAATGCGGATTTATTTAGATCTGTCTTTGTATGGTCAGATGCATGGCAACAAACAGGGTATTCAGCCATTATCTACCTTGCAGCACTTGCAGGGGTTGACAAACAACAATATGAAGCAGCAAAAGTAGATGGTGCTTCAAGAATACAACGTATAATGAATGTCGATATTCCTGGAATAATGCCTGCTATTGTAATCATCCTTGTTTTAAGTGTTGGAAATTTAATGGCGCTTGGATTTGAAAAAGTATATTTGTTGCAAAATCCATTAAATTTAAGCACCTCGGAAATTCTTCAGACTTATGTATACAAAATGGGGATTATTAATGCTGACTTCAGTTTCAGTGCAGCTGTAGGATTGTTTAATTCCTTCGTCAATTTAATACTTCTTGTATTGGTGAATTACTTGGCAAAAAGAATTTCTGGAAATGGTTTGTGGTAGAAAGGAGAAATTTATATGGATGAAAATATCAAGTCAAGTAAAATACGTGAATCTTTCACGGACCGCATCTTTCTAATAGGTGTTTATACGTTTTTAATTATCGTTTTATTAATCGTACTTTATCCATTAATTTACATTATTAGTGCTTCTATTAGTAGTCCTGAAGCTGTAATGGCAGGTAGGGTCTGGTTATGGCCAGTCGATTTTTCATTAGAAGGTTATACCGAAGTGTTTAACAATTCGGATGTGATGAGAGGTTTTAGCAATTCTATTTTTTACACGGTTGCGTACACCGTTATCGCTGTCGTCTTAACCGTTGTTTTTGCTTATCCATTATCTAGAAAATCATTCTATGGACGAACGTTCTTAATGTTTTTCATAATCTTTACCATGCTATTTTATGGAGGACTTATACCGGAATATTTGGTAGTTAAAAATCTTGGGATGTTGGACACGATATGGGCAATTTTGATCCCAAAGGCAATGGCTGTCTGGCAAATAATCATTGCAAGAACATTCTTCCAAACTAGTGTACCAGAAGAATTGGTAGAAGCAAGTGAGATGGATGGATGTAGTAGTTTGAGGTTTCTTTGGTCGGTTGTATTGCCTCTATCAAAACCGATTATAGCAGTTCTAGCTCTTATGTATGCGGTGTTCCAATGGAATAGTTATTTTGATGCCATGGTTTTTTTAAGATCTGAAGAGCTATTCCCACTACAGTTAGAATTACGCGAATTACTTATTACACAGACTGAATCAGGGGTAAATATGGACATTGCAGAACAGCAAAAAAGAGAACAACTAGCAAACTTAATGAAATACTCACTAATTGTAGTTTCAAGTCTACCAGTTCTTATTATCTATCCTTTTGCACAAAAGTATTTTGTAAAAGGAATGTTAATTGGATCTGTAAAAGGTTAATAAAATAATTGGAAATTGTCAGAGCGTCCTAATTAGATATTAAGGAGGTGATGTAAAGTAATATCTGGGAAAAGTCTAGTTTTTAAATAAAATAAGGGGAGGAAAAAAATGAAAAAAAGGCATTGGAAGATATTATTGTTGTTATTACTTAGCTTCTTTGTATTAAGTGCTTGTATTCCTAAGAAAGAGGAGGTTTCTAATACAGATAACGATTCCAATACGGATAATGATTCTAATACAGAAAACGGTTCTGATTCAAACGAAGGGACAAAAATTTCTGTATTTATGCCAGAAAGCGATGAAATGGATCTTGAGACTAATTCTTTCACCCTCTTTGCTGAGGAAGAGTTCGGGGTTGACTTTGAATTTGAAACGACTTCCTATGATGGAGCAGCTGCAAAAGAACGCCGACAAATTACCTTGGCAAGTGGTGATTATCCTGATGTTTATTTCCTCATTGAATGGGTAGATCAGTTTACGGCAAGTGATTTATTAAAATATGGAAAACAAGGGGTGCTAATTCCGTTAAATGATTTAATCAAAGAACATGCGCCAAATCTCCAAGCCGTATTAGACGAGAATGAAGAGTTTAGAAAAATGGCTACTGCACCGGATGGAAACATCTATGGTGTACCACAACTAGAAGAATGCTTTCACTGTACATGGCCTAATAAATTCTGGATAAACACGGATTGGTTAGAAAAGTTGAACTTAGAAATGCCAAAAACACATGAAGAATTTAAACAAGTACTAAAAGCTATTAAGGAGCAAGATCCAAACGGAAATGGCGAGAATGATGAAATTCCATTAAGTGGATCAGTAGCAAATAAGTTTAATTCCATTGTACCTTATTTAATGAATGGATTTATTTACGATGATATCGAAACAAGGTTAAGTATAAATAATGGGAAAGTAAAATTTGTAGCAAATACAAACGAGTGGAAAGAAGGCTTAAAATATATCCATTCTTTATACAAAGAAGGGCTTGTAGACCCTGGGGCATTTACACAGAACAGTGATGCATATGAACAATTAGGAAATAACCCCGAAGTGATTCTAGGAGTCGGTGCTGCAACCCATCCATGGGAATTCGTTGGTAATGATAATCATGTAAAGTATGACGCATTAGCACCACTAAATGGTCCATATAGTCAATACTCCAGTTACTACTATCCGGTTGTCCAAGGTGCGAATTTTGCTATCACAAATAAAGCAAGTGAGGAAGCACAAATAAAAGCAATTAAATTACTTGATTATATGTTTACTCAAGAAGGACAGACACGGTCTCACTTTGGAGTAGAAGGTGAGGATTGGGTCAAGCCGGAGGAAGGCGATGTTGCAGTTAATGAAGAAGTAGAACCTATATTAAAACAGTTACATCCGGAAGAACCAACTAACAATTCATGGGGAGCAGCTGCCCAATTTTACCAACCTAGGGAATATAGAGACGGATGGGTTCAGTCTACGGATATATATACAGACCAAGGATATGAACGTAGGTTACAGGAAGCAACCTATTTGTATGAGGATTTAGAGCCTGAGAATATTTTTCCTTTCTGGGCAATATGGTATGATGAAGCAACTCAAAGTGAAATGGCTACACTTAAAACAAATATTATTGATTATGTTGAGCAAAGTGCTGTTAGATTTATTACAGGAGATTTAGATTTAGAAAAGGACTGGCAAGAATATGTAGAGGGTCTTAATTCATTACAAGTTGACCGGTATGTTGAGATAAATCAAAAGGCGTATAATAGTTATCTTAAGGCAGAATAACAAAAAGCCTTACAAGGGACTGACTCAGAGTCAATTGGATATGACTCATTTGAGTCAGTCTTTAACCTTTTATAATGATTTGGAATTAATATCAGGAATAGTCAAAATCCTGATGTTTAAAGCTCCTGGAAGTATCAAAAAAAGGTATAAATGCAGCAATTATTGTAAACTTTATTAGCTATTTGTTTCTGATGCTAGTTATAACAATTAGCTAGGAAGTTACAAAAATTGCTGTACGCTTAGTAATCTTAAGGTGTGTCCATATAAGAACGAAAAGTAGCTTCATAAATGCGAAAGGGTATGGTTTGGGCTTCAGGATAGTAACTTTTTAATTTTAATTATATTTTCTTAAAAACTGGAACTTTGAAGTTGTTCTAAGACAAACTAATAATCTATTAACTATAAGGATACATGAAATATGTATCCTCGGATTCTTGCGAAATATAGATAAACGAAATGGGAATAGTATCAAGTAACTATTTTCGGAAAAGCAGTGAATTTTGATGAAATAGAACTTTTTACCTTTATGTAAGAAAGGAGCTTCCAATTGAAGGACAATACAAATTTATTATGGTATAAACAGCCAGCTAAGGATTGGAATGAAGCTTTGCCGTTAGGGAATGGTAGATTAGGTGGTATGGTTTATGGTCTTGTAAACAAGGAGCATGTTCAATTAAATGAGGATTCTGTCTGGTATGGAGGACCAAGAGATAGGAATAACCCAGATGCTTTAAAGCATCTACACAAAATAAGAAAGTTGTTATCAGATGGAAGATTGAAAGAAGCGGAGGAGTTGGCGTCGCTTGCTTTTACAGGTATTCCAGAAACTCAACGTCATTATGAACCACTTGGTGATCTACTATTAAACATGAACCATGGAGAACAAGAGGTAAGTGATTATCGTAGAGAATTAGATTTAAAAACAGCAATTGCAACTGTAAGGTTTACTATAGATGGGGTTACATACAATCGTGAAATCTTTACTAGCTATCCTGACCAAGTAATGGTTATAAGACTGACTGCATCGAAAGAGAAATCCATTTCATTTCAAGCTTTTCTAGATCGTGCGAATGCTAGAAATTATGACGAACTAGAAGCACTAACTAATGATTGTATCATGATGCGAGGAGAAACCGGGGGGAAAGATGGAATTGCGTTTAGATGTGGAGTTAAGGCAATTTCAGAGAATGGAGTAGTTAAAACACTAGGAAATAGATTAATAGTAGAAGAAGCAGATGCAGTTACATTAATCCTTTCTGCGGCTACTTCTTACCGATTTGATAAACCAGATAAACAATGTTTGGAAACAATTGAGAAAGCTGCAGCAAGGTCGTACGGTGAGCTCCGAAAGAATCATATTGATGATTATCAACACTTATTCAACAGAGTAGATTTACAATTAAATCAAAATAAGGAACTGGCAGGGCTTCCGACTGATCAACGATTAGAAAGGGTAAGACAAGGGAATGAAGACTCTGCACTAATTAGTACTTATTTTCAATTTGGAAGGTATCTATTAATTTCGTCTAGTAGACCCAATTCTTTACCAGCAACTTTGCAAGGAATTTGGAATAATCGTATGCTCCCTCCTTGGGATAGTAAATTTACGATTAATATAAATACAGAGATGAATTATTGGCCAGCGGAAATTTGTAATCTAACAGAATGCCATGAGCCTCTCTTTGATCATATTGAGAAGATAAAGGAAAATGGTAAGAAAACGGCAACTTCCATGTATGGTTGCCGAGGTTTTACTGCTCATCATAACACAGACATTTGGGGAGATACAGCACCGCAGGACATTTATATGCCTGCTACGTTATGGCCGACAGGTGCAGCTTGGTTATGTTTACACTTATGGGAGCATTATCAATTCACTGGTGATGAAGAATTCTTAAATAAATCTTATGATACTTTAAAAGAAGCCTCTTTATTTTTTGTAGATTTTCTCGTTGAAAATAAAGAAGGACTTTTAATTACAACTCCTTCCGTATCACCTGAAAACACATACATTTTACCAAATGGTGAAAAGGGAACTTTGTGCGAAGGCCCATCAATGGACAGCCAAATAATATATGCGCTGTTTTCAAGTTGTATTCGAGCTAGTGAAATTTTAGGAATGGATGAATCATTTAGAGGTAAATTAGTTGAATTAATGGAGAAGTTACCCAAGCCAAAAATAGGTAAACACGGCCAAATTCAAGAGTGGTTAGAAGACTATGAGGAAGCAGAGCCTGGTCACCGACATATTTCACACTTATTTGCGCTTCACCCTGGAGATCAAATTACTCCGCGAACCACGCCTGAATTAGCAGAAGCGGCTAAAGTTACCTTGGGGAGAAGATTAAAACATGGTGGTGGGCATACTGGTTGGAGCCGTGCCTGGATTATTAACATGTGGGCCCGGTTAGAAGAAGAAGAGTTAGCGTATCAAAATATACTGGATCTTTTAAAATCATCTACATTGCCTAATTTATTGGATAACCATCCACCGTTTCAAATTGATGGGAATTTTGGTGGCACAGCAGGTATTGCAGAGTTGTTACTACAAAGTCATAATGACGAGCTTCACTTGCTGCCAGCTCTACCAAAAGCGTGGAAGAGTGGGAAGGTAAAAGGTTTAAAAGCTAGAGGTGGATATGAAGTAGATTTAGAGTGGGAGGACCATAAAATGATATCATGTACCATCACAGCACAAAATGATGGGGTATGTAGGATTAGAACGGATCTTCCACTAGAGGTAAATACAGAAGCACAAATGCCACTACTTGCAGAAAAGGGTGTAGGGCTTTATGAATTTGAGACTAAGAGTGGAACTGCCTATAATTTGCCTTATAAAATTTAGTGTAATCTTCGCCGCTTTGACCTGTTTGCTTCTAATTTCTCGACTTATAAAGGAATATTGGATGTTTTGTAGAATTATATATAAAGGACAATCAATAGATAGGTGTTTGATCATTACATTAAGTTAAGTAATTTTAATGTTCTATCGTAGTGAATTTGGAATAGCTATAAAAGAAGTGCTGAATATTAAAGCATACAAAAAATCTGTCTTTGAATTAGCGGGAGGCTATCAATGGAGGTACTAAAAGTATCATCAAAATCAAATCCAAGTTCAGTTGCAGGGGCAATAGCTGGAATGTTAAGAGAAAATGGTAAAACAGAAATTCAAGCGATTGGAGCTGGAGCTATTAATCAATCAATTAAAGCGGTTGCAATTGCCAGAGGTTATATTGCACCAAGTGGCATAAATCTAATTTGTATTCCTGCATTTACTACCATCACCATTAATAACGAAGAACGAACAGCGATTAAATTGATTGTAGAACCAAGATAGTATTCAGTACATCTGTCAGGAAGAATGGAACCTAGGCGGTGCAACAAAACACTTGTGGCAGAGCACTTGCTTAGCACGTAACAGGTTAGCGGTTCGAGTCCGCTATGTTATTACGCCGGTTTGAGGTGAAACTCAATTCGGCGTTATTTTTGTGCTTTTGATGGGGGAGGAATGAGGATTTTGGAGCGGTCTTTGCTCCTTTATTTCATCCGAAATGGCCGATTTTAAAGGCTGGGTGGACATCTGTTTCGTTATTTGATAGGAATTCGTTGAAAATGAACATTTTTTATACGAAAAACGGTAACGTCCGCGAACCCCTGGAAAAGCAGTAAAATCACAAAAATTAGTGATTAAATGTCCGTTGTCCTACACTGCCTTACCGATATGTTATCTGTTTAATATTGAATGTTTAGGAGAAGTTATTAAAGAAGTTATAAACCTTCATAACTTTTAAGTCAGATATCTCAAGTGAAAGGATGGGGTTGTGTGGACAATTGGTTTAGTGCAGATACGTGGTTTGGAGATTTTGTATCCTGGGGTAATAATCTCATATGGGCATATATTCTTATTGCACTTCTTCTTATTTTAGGTTTTTGGTTCACTTTTGTAACGAAATTTGTTCAATTTCGATTATTGGGAGAAATGGTTCGAGAGCTTTTTCGAGGAACCGATCGAACTGCTTTTAAAGAGGGAAAAGGAACGACACCATTTCAAGCATTTGCTATTAGTACAGCAGCACGTGTCGGAACGGGAAACCTCGCTGGTGTAGCAGTGGCAATCTCTCTTGGTGGTCCTGGGGCTATTTTTTGGATGTGGCTCATTGCACTTATTGGTGCTGCGACCGGATTTGTAGAGAGTACTTTAGCTCAAATTTACAAAGTAAAGGATAAAAATGGGTTTCGAGGTGGCCCTGCTTATTATATGGAAAAAGCACTTGGAGCACGATGGCTTGGTGTCCTGTTTGCGGTTCTAATCACACTCTGTTTTGGTCTCATTTTTAATGCTGTTCAAACCAATACGATTGCTGATGCTTTCGTTGGTGCTTATGACATAAATCCATTAATCGTAGGGATAATAATTGCTTTTCTCATCGGATTTATTATTTTCGGAGGAATTCGTCGTATTGCTGTTGTTGCCGAGGTGATTGTGCCAGTATTTGCAATAGGATATATATTGGTAGCACTCGTTATTATGATTATGAACATTGCTGAGCTTCCAGCTGTGTTTTCATTAATTTTTAGTCATGCATTTGGTCTTCAAGAAGTGGTAGGAGGCGGGTTTGGTGCTGCAATGATGAACGGTATTCAACGTGGTTTATTCTCCAATGAAGCGGGAATGGGAAGTGCACCCAATGCTGCTGCCACTGTTTATGTCACACATCCAGTTAAACAAGGACTTATCCAATCGTTAAGCGTATTGATTGATACGATTATTATTTGTAGTGCAACCGCATTTCTTATTTTGTTATCAGGTGTTTATACGGTTGGTGAAATCGAGGGTGTTCAACTGACACAAGAAGCGATGGCAAATCATTTGGGTGAATGGTCTACGATATTTGTCACGGTTGCAATTTTCTTCTTTGCATTTAGTTCATTGCTCGGTAATTATTATTATGGGGAAGCAAACGTAGAATTTATGTCTGAAAAACCGCTTTATCTAAACATTTTCCGTGTAGCTTTTCTTATTATGGTATTGATCGGAGCGACTAGTGAATTGGAAATTATTTGGCAGCTGGCAGATTTATTTATGGGCTCAATGGCAATTGTAAACTTGGTTGCGATTGCTCTCTTAACTAAAATCGCTACAAGTGCTTTAAAGGATTATCAGGCACAACGCCGTGAAGGGAAAGATCCTGCTTTTTACCGCGACAGTTTTACTGGACTTAAAAATGCAGAAAGCTGGGAAAAACGACCGGAGACAGAAAAGTAAAGAACAGATTCTGATTTAAATCAAAATAAAAAGGGGATCAGCTTAAAAGGAGTGCTAATCCCCTTTGTTTCATTTATCTAAGTTCTGCATGTCTTCCTTTTTTACATTTTTAAGAATATTGATTGCAAACAAAATAACAGCAATTACAACGGCAGTAGCGCCAATTGGAATGAAAAATTCAACAGAAGTATTTCCCTGAACTAAAAAGAAAAGACCTATCATCATCAATGGAAGACCGATATTATGAAGCCAAAAATGTAATTTACCTAAAATGCTGATTTCTGCTTTTGGAAACAGTGTGTAAAGGATACCCGCCAATGTCATTGCAGTCCAACCTAATAAGTTGATATGTACATGAACACCTGTGAGATTGTACGCGTGACTAACTGACATGTAATAACCGAGGAACACGCCAATGACAAAGTAAACGACCGAAATTTTAATAAATTTGATTCCCATCCTCTCACCTCCTTTTTAGGTCTTGTCGTTAGTAGCAACAATTCAAAATTTTCCCTTTTTGCCAATAAGAACCATGAATCCATTGAAAATAATCATACCTGAAAATACGAGCACTGTAAGAACACCGATAAGAAATACCAGAGGCTCTAAAGGATGCAAAAATCCATTCAAAGGAACTTTAATGAGTGCAAAGCCTGAAAAAATGCAGGATAAGTACAATAGTAGTAAATGATTTATTTTAATCACCTCTTTTCATTTATATCTATTTATTCAGGACTTATGCTAAAAAATTCGGAGGTTTTCGTTTGGGGAAGTAGCGACAATCGACTTAGCAAAATAGAATAGAAAAAACGCTCAGTCAATTGACCTGAGCGTTTTTGGGGTGTAAGCGGATATGGAGTTACCTTTAGTTTTTGTGCTGGAATCCGCTTATTGGTAAATAGCTAGTTCTTCTTCGATTGCAGCTCTTATTTTTTCCAGACATGCCTCTGGATCTTTGGCATGAATTCGTTTTCCGTTTATCATGGCATACGGCTTTAAACGACATAAACCACAAAAGCTTAAGCAGTCACTTACCAATACTGCAACTTCCGGATATTCCGATTCAATAATTCCCTCTATATCAATCGTATTCATTAGATTACTGTCACATATTTCAACGACAACGATTCCCATGTAGAATCACCTTCTTTATCTTTCACTCTGTTACTGCAGTTCATAAAGTAACGCTGTTTCAGTAAATTGTCAACCAAATGTTATAGTTTGTTTATTTATTATTCGTTAACGATATCAAGTAAAAACGTTTTTCCTACCAACTATAATACCATTTCTATGGAGTTTTTATGTGATTTGGAGGAAGTGCACTTGGAAAGTATTAAATCACGGCGAAGAGAAAATTTTTAGATCGTCAATCGCGTGTAGCAATAACGCATTTGTTCTAATGGTTTTGTAACATGAAACTGTACCTCTCATATGATAAAAAAGAACAGAAGGGGAGGTAAATAAAGCATGTTACCAATGGTTGATGTCGGTTTAATGGATGAGCACCTATCTGGCCATGAAGGATTATTATTTAAATTAAAAAACTACGAAGCTATGGTAAAAGAGACGATGCTTAACAACATCATTCAGCAGGAAATTATCGTACTAAAAGACCATATCCGTGCGATGTTACAGTTATTAGACCCTGAAAATAAAGAGTGGGTTTCATTAAAAACAGATAATCCATCATTTGAAGTTCATCCCATTTCAGCACAATCAGATCATGAGCTTCATCAATTAAAAAAGATAGTAATGGAATTAAAAACGACTGTTAAGCACATGGCAAATGAAAATTATACTTCTGCATTAATGATGAAAAATCCCAATGTTAAGCATGTTCATTTTCAAATGGCAATGCAGCAAGCTACGTTTCAAAATTATTTTGCACATATCATGAAGCTTATGGATTGGGAATATACTCCAAAGGCCGCGGAAAAAGAGCAAAAGAAGGTAATCCAAAAATTTGAACACCTTCTTGATTAAAGTGTTTTCTAACTGACAAGAAGAGCCTTGCTAAAAAAATAACTGTACAATGATAGGCGTTATGATAGCAACAAGCATAGCGCTTATTGTCATGGATACCGTACTTACTGCACCCTCCATCTCACTATTTTCCATCATTCTGGCGGTTCCAATCGCATGTGATGCGGTTCCCATTCCAATTCCTCTTGCAATCGGGTTATCAATTTGTACAAACCGTAACACTGTAAGCCCGAATACAGCTCCACCAATACCAGCGAACATAACAAAAGCTGCAGCCAACGAAGGTGCGCCGCCAATTGTCGTAGCAATGTCCATTGAAACAGGAGTAGTTACATTTTTTGATGCAATCGAATAGAGTGTTACTTGTTTAAATTGAAGGATTTTAGCCATGAATACGCCACTAATAATACCAATGACAGATCCTAAACATACACCAATGGAAATTGGAACGATATAAGTTTTTAGTATATGCTTTTGTTTGTAAAGCGGGTAACCAAGCGATACGACAACAGGACCTAGCAAATAATCGAGCCATTGGCCCCCAATCATATAAGTTTCATAGGAAATACCTGAAACAAGCAAAAAGGCGGCTAGGACGAGTGTAGTCGTTAATATCGGTAACGAAAATGGGCTAGGATATCGATGATTGAATCGTATGGCAACATAATAAAGACCAATAGTAGTGAATAGAAACATTAGACCAATAAGAAAATTAATCATTTGTATCAGCCTTTCGTTTTAAAAGCCACTGTGCAATGAGGCTGGAACTAATCATGACAAGTGCCGTACTAAAGAGTGCAATAAGAATCAATAAGGTCCCCTTGCCGGAGAAAACACCTAAATAATTAATAATCCCAACCGTTACGGGTACGAAAATCAAGGGCATGATTCGAATTAAATAATTTGTTCCTTCTTCTACCCAAGCAGGTTTTATGATATTGGAAACAAGTAAGAGAAAAAACAAAATCATTCCTATAATACTTCCAGGAATGAATAAATCGAAAGCTTTTTGAATCGAAACCCCTACAATATAAATCGAATATAAGATGATAATATGAATAATAATTCGGAATACTTTCAAAAAGAATCGCCTTACTTTCCTCTAGTCTAAAAAATCATCACCTTATATTCTATCTAATTCACTAACCATTGTCTTTAATAAAGAATGAATTAATTTTTGTTTTTTTATGGAAAGGGAGGAATCTTGCCTTTTAAACCCGGGTGTTTGATGGTCTGAGAAAATTATCAAGAATATTCGTTTAGAAAAAGATGAAAGAAAAAGACTAACTCTAACTAGAATTCAAAAAGGCTGCCAACCATTTGGTGCAGCCTTTTTGATAAGATTGTCAAACTCATGCACCGAAAAGGGGAGGAATCGGGGTTTGGAAAAACGAATGAGTTAGACAACCACTTACCCACAGTCTTTTCCACAATGAAACGTTTTTATACACAGTATTTTAAATAGTTATCCTCATTATCCACAAAGATTACAATTCTTATCCACAATTTTTATCAACAATTAAAGGTATTGTAAAATTAGTACTGGTTAACTTTATACACAATGTGCACAAGTCTGTGGATAATTTTATCCACAGACGAACTAGAATCAAGAAATTACCCGACAGCCTCATCTTCCACAGTCACAGTATTTAATGTAAGCTCTCTGTGCAGCAGATATTGATCCTTTGTGATTACAAACAATTCATAGACTGGTGTTTCGAGGGAGCTTGCATTGATTTTCTTATACACATCTGGATATAAAATATTTCCTAGAGAAACAAAGGGGATTTTTAACATGGCTTTTAACGAACGGACATTTGTTTTTCTTATTTTAATAAAGATTGCTTGAATATCATTTCGTAAAAAAAGTTCTTCAAAAAAAGCATCCTTCGCAAGCTTGTTATACCCTTTGCCGAAGAATGGCTGGCCAATCCAAGTGGCTAGGAACCCCTTCTTATCCTCAATGTCAAATAGGTTAATCGTGCCGATTGGGTGATTATACTCATCAACAATGGTTCGAGATATTAATTCACCGTTTTCTTCTGCTTCCATGGTTTGTTTTGTTAAGAAGTAAAATTCATCTGAGGAAGATGCTTTATGTCGTACATACGGAAACACTTCTGGATGAATGAGTAGTTCGTAAAGGGCTGGTGCGTCATGTAATTCACGCTTTTTAAGCAATAAAAAAACCTCCATTCCGGAGGGTGAACACACTACGGGAACCTAGTGGTCGACTCACCCTCGAATTTTTATCAAAGAATCCAACAAAAATTCGGGGTGGGAATCGAACCCACTAGAACCAGGTTACCTGGTGGCGCACCATTTGCCTTCCCTTTCTATCCATTATATGAAAATTAAAAAGATGACTAGTTGATCATTTATCCTTTTTAATTATTATATTCATAATCAAATCCCAAGATTATATTACACAATTTCACCCCAAATGGGAATAAAAATTTTTCATAAACATTCGACATTTTTTCCACAGCTAGGATTTGTTATTTTTATTCCATCATATTAAACATTGCTTTTATTAAAAATATCTCTCAGTGCCGTTTCCAGACGGGGATACTGGAAGGGATAATTGTACTTTTCTGCTATCGTTGGATACACGGCTTGTCCTTGCAAAACCAACGTACTCATCTCCCCAAGTACAGTGCGAATTGCGAAAGTTGGTGCAGGTAACCAATACGGTTTTTTTAATACATATGCTAAGGTTTTGCTAAATTCATGATTTTTAACGGCATGAGGTGCTGTTACATTTAAAGGCCCGGAAATCTTGTCATTTTCCATTGCAAACTGAATGAATCCAATAACATCTTGTATATGAACCCAGGACACCCACTGCAAACCACTTCCGACTTTTCCGCCAGCAAAGAAATGAAAAGGAAGCGCCATAAGCGGCAGTGCACCGCCGTCCTTTCCTAATATGACACCAAACCGGGCAAGTACAACTCGTACTCCTAAACGTTCTGCCTCTTGTGCCTTATTTTCCCATTGATTGGTTACCACTGATAAAAAATCATTACCAGACTTAGATTGTTCTGTAAAAGATGCACTCGTGGAGGTACCATAGTAGCCAATGGCAGAGGCATTTATTAGTACAGACGGCTTCTTATCCATCCTTTTCATTAAATCGATCACTTTTTCTGTGACGGTGATGCGGCTCTCTAAAATACGTTTCTTTTTGGCTTTTGTCCAATAACCAAAAAGGGAATCACCAGCAAGATTAATGAAAGCATCGATCGTTGGTAACTCTTTTTCTGGTTCGTCCTGTTTGTTTAACCATCCTACATAATGAATGCGAGTATCGTTTTTATATTTATTTGGGGTTCTTGTTAGGACGTAGACTTCATGTCCCTCAGAAACCAGTTTGGAAACGAGCTGTTTTCCTACAAATCCTGTACCACCAGTTATTGCAACTTTCACTTGAATCCCCCTAACGTCATGATTGTATTCTAATTATCCTATATTTTCGTGTTAAAATGAAGAAAGAGGTGAGGCGTTTTGGCGAAAATTGTTCGTATTACTACTCAAAAAAGAAATAAAAGTCGTTATAACGTTTTTGTAGATGATGGGAAAGGAGAACGTTATGCCTTTAGTGTTGCTGAAGATATATTAGTTGAGCATCAATTACGAAAAGGGCTTGAGCTTAATCAGGCAACACTGGATTTGTTAGTTGAAAAAGATTCCATCCATCGCATCTATACACAGGCGATTCATTTTTTAAGCTATCGAATGCGATCACAAAAGGAGCTTCGAGAATACTTACTAAAAAAAGAGATGGATGAAGAGGATATTAACCAAATCATCGATCGATTAGTAAAAGAAGGCCTATTAAATGATAAAGAGTTTGCATTTGCTTTTGTTCGTACCCGAATTAATACAACGAGTAAAGGGCCATTGTTGATCAAAAAAGAATTGTTTGAAAAAGGAGTTAGCGCAGGAATTATTGATGAAGCACTGCGTGTATTCACGTATGAAAAACAATGGGAAAAAGTCTCTAAGCTCGTTTCCAAAAAACAAAATAACTCGAGTAAAAAATCGTTTAACCAACGGATCCAAACACTTTACCAAAATTTATTACAAAAAGGGTTTACCCAAGATGTTATTTCGGATGTACTATCGGAAATAAAAGAGGACAAGGATGAGGATACGGAATGGGAGGCTGCTGTTTTTCAAGGTGAAAAATTTCTCCGTAAATATGAGAAAAAGGCTAGTGGTCGTGAGTTAGAGTATAAATTAAAAGCGGCGTTATTTCGCAAGGGGTTTAAAATCGAACAAATTGATCGATTTATCGATGAAGTGGTACGAAAGGAACCTACCTAGTAGTACTATTTACGAAAAATCGAATACTTTCTTTTTTAAACGAAGTACTGATAAAATAAATACAAGAAATAATACACAGTAAATGAGTGAGGTAATCATGGAAAAAAGATATAGTGAATATACAGTTGAGGAGCTACGTTCGGAAGTAGCCGGTTTAAAGGAAAAGGCACAAAAAGCTGAACAGATGGGTAATGTAAATGAATATGCGGTTTACGAAAGAAAAATGCAGATGGCACTAGCCTATTTACTAAACCCTGAAGATTTCCAGCCTGGTGAAGAATATCAGCTAGAAGGAGATCCGGGCCAAACATTTGTTATCGACTATCTGAATGGCGTGTTTGCTTGGGGATATCGAAAGAACCTGCTTGGACAAAAATATGAAAAACAAGAAGCACTACCTATATCTGTATTAGGCAAAAAACAATAGTATTGGACAGGGGTTGCTAATGACCCCCGTCCATTTACTTAAGCTCGTTTGTTCATTTGAACTTCAGTAATAATTTCTGCCTGACTTTTTTTTGTTTCACCATTTACTTGGTGGGCGGTGTGTTTTCGGCTTGCTCTTGGGTTTTGGAATGGATCCTGGTATAGGTTGCTATAGAATGGTTTTTTGTCTTTTGTCATGGCTGATTCCTCCTAGACTAATCGTTAAATAAAGTGAAGGATAATGCTTATTCTTTAACGATTAGAGGATTTTTTCATTCTTCCTTGGGGATCAGTATTAATCGTACCATCCGCTCTTTTTGAGCTGTAAGCAGCTTTTGCTCTAGCTTCTCCACCTTCCATCTTTTGATCCGTAAAACCATATTTTTTATTACGCATCTCCAAAACCTCCCTGCAATGTTAAGCCAGCATCATCTTTGATGCCATTTATAATTTGCGCGATATGGAGAAAAGATATGTAAAAGCTATCGAAAAAATGGATGGCAATGGTTAGCAGAAACACCAGTATGGAAGGAGTGGTTTTTATGGAAGAAATTTTCGAACGTCTGGCAAATGATCTGTATAAGAAAAACGGCAACTTAACAATCGATGAGGCGAGAACATGGGTAGAGTTACTTTGGGAAGATTTTGAAACTACTCGAGCCAAAGCTGGCAGAGAATACGAAGGTAAGCAAATGACTGAAAGAATTGTCTCGGGTTGGATCAATCAATATGGACCGAGATTACATGAATTTGCCAACCATGAGAAATATAAAAAAATGTTTAACAAAGGGAACGACCAAGTTCATTGATAAGTCTGCTACATGTTGATGGCAGGCTTTCTTTCTTCCGTTTATAAGTGAACATGGCAAAGAACCGGGAGTCGCCCCGGTTCTAAGCTAATGGAGAATAATCATCTACAAGTAATTTTTTTTGCAATTTCTCCTCAGAGAAAATCCAACCAGTGTACGAGCTGATAATGTTCATGTTGTCATCAATTTGTACAACTGCTACAAATGGGTAGTGACCTTTGGAGTGATATCTTAAATCGATAAAACGCACTTCCGTGTAGTCATCATAGATATTAATCTCCCACCGATATACTGGGGAGAAAGATAAAAATGCAGAAACATTTTTATCTTGCTTTGCTACCTCGATTATGTTGTCCTTTGGTAAGGGAACTTTATCATATTCATCTACAATCTCAATATGGCCATGTTCAGCTCTGCCTACATAAAATTTATCATTTGTCGTGATGGCTAACCGCCAAATGTTTTGTTTTATTGTAGGTGATGTTGCTATTTCTTGAAGGTCAGGAATATGTTGTTGGACTTTTTTTACGATTTCTCTTTTATCCAAATAACGCTTGATATAGTAAAGCGTGATAATGCCATAGATAAGCAGCCATGTATAGCCTGGATGTGAACCTAAAAGCCAAGCGGCGATTCCGATCATATGCAAGGAAAAAATGTAAGGATCAAATGTATTTATAAAGCCATAGGCTACCCATCTGCGAGTAAATGGTCGATATGCTTGAGTGCCGTAAGCATTAAAAACATCAACAAAAACGTGTAGGATAACAGCAAGAAATGTCCAAATCCACAGATGGAAAAAATTAACATTAGGATAAAACAAATGAATAACGTTAGCAATTGCAATCCCCCACAAAAGGACTGCCGGCATGGAGTGGGTAACTCCGCGGTGGTGTCGTAAATAAACGGCATTGTTTTTCAACTTTAGAATCGTATCGAAATCAGGTGCATGAGAACCTACAATGGTGCCAATCATTACTGCTTGAAACAAAATAGGATCATTTTGTACGACGGGGTCAAGAGTAGCAATGCCACCAAGTGCAACACCCATGGCTATGTGGGTTCCTGTGTCCATTAAGTCGATCCTCCTTTTAACAGCAATGCTTATTAATACTATTTCATTATTGCTTTATTTTATGAAAGTAGTTAGAACTTTACTATGAGAATTTACATCTATTTAAATTATTGTAACATGAAGGATGAATGGTTGTGAAAGTTGTGAAAAGAGAACAAGTAAACGAATATTTAACAGGTTTTGATCGATTATCCTTTCAAAAAAATTTAATCGAATGGTTTGAAACAGAAAAAAGAAACTTGCCATGGCGACTCGATAATGATCCTTATAAGGTTTGGGTATCAGAGATAATGCTGCAACAAACAAAAGTGGATACAGTAATACCGTATTTTAACCGATTTATCAAAAAATTCCCTACAGTAGAAGCATTGGCTGAAGCTGAGGAACAAGAAGTGTTAAAAGCATGGGAAGGTCTAGGCTATTACTCACGAGCGAGAAACCTGCAAACAGCAGTAAAAGAAGTAGTAGCTAATTATGGCAGTAGGGTTCCTAAGGATCCTAACACCCTTTCTTCATTAAAAGGTGTTGGCCCTTATACAAAAGGAGCCATTTTGAGTATTGCTTATGATGTCCCAGAACCTGCTGTGGACGGGAATGTTATGCGGGTAATGTCTCGAGTTTTGAAAATTGATGAAGATATAGCAAAGCAAAAAACAAGGAAGTTATTTGAATCATGTATAAAAGAAGTGATTTCCCAAGCTAATCCTTCCTCTTTTAATCAAGGGTTAATGGAGTTAGGCGCTCTAATTTGTACACCAAAATCTCCTTCCTGTTCATTATGCCCAGTACAAGAACATTGTGCTGCATATCAACAAGGAATGGTAGAACAGCTTCCAGTAAAATCAAAAAATAAAAAACAAAAGACACTCACTTATTTTGCTTTTGTCATTCATGATAAGAGTAACGTCTTGATTGAACAACGTCCTGAACAAGGGTTACTTGCTAATCTGTGGCAGTTTCCGATGGTTGAGCTTTCCAAGACTGACTTGGAACATACCCAAAATTGGATAAAGCAGAATTACGGTCTCACGGTGAAATTAGGAAATGAGTTATCCTCCATCAAACATGTTTTTTCACATCTCATTTGGGATATACGTGTTTTTCAGATGGAAGTAATCGATGGTGCGGTAAAAGAACCAAATGCAAAAATGGTTGCCAAGGAGCGCTTAAATCAATATCCATTTCCAGTTTCCCATCAAAAAATTATCCAACAATTTTAACCTCGCCTCATTCATCTGACGTGGAATAAAGGGTTGCTTCCCGCCTTTATGAGGACTACCCAATTTTCGTAAATATGGAAAAATATTCTTTATCTTTTTCTTGGATAACATTTATTTATTCTGGTTAGATTAATTGTTGCGGAGGTGATAAACATGGCAAAAAACAATAAACAACAATCTGTTGCAGGAACTAATGTTCAAAAAGTAAAGCAACAAAACCAAAAGGCTGCACAAGGCCAAGGCCAATTTGGAACTGAATTTGCTTCTGAGACTGATGCGCAACAAGTGAGACAACAAAACCAAAAGTCTAAACAAAACAAGAAGTAATGAACCTTCCCCCGAATCATGAAAAAAAGGAGCTCTCCATTCGACGAGGGCTCCTTTTTACGTAATTGAACAGTCTTTCATTTCCATTTGTTCTGTATAAAAGTTATAATGAGTAATACATATATATGTTACGGGTAATTAGGAACCCCCATGCAAACAATCGACCAGTGAACGTAACGGCAAAATTATTTTAGGAAAGGAAGATAGGATGGCTGGCCCAAAACCAGGTTCTACCATACAAATCCAAAGCTATAAACATAATGGTCAGCTCCATCGTGTTTGGGAACGCAGTACAATCCTTAAAGGAACAAGTAATCTTGTTATTGGAGCAAATGACAAAACACTCGTGACGGAAAGTGATGGTCGAACTTGGATAACACGAGAACCCGCAATTTGTTATTTTCATTCTAAATATTGGTTTAATATCATAGGTATGTTAAGAACCGATGGAATCTACTACTATTGTAATATAAGCTCTCCATTTGTATATGAAGATAATGCTGTGAAATATATTGATTACGATTTGGACGTAAAGGTTTTTCCGGACATGACCTATGTATTATTGGATGAAGATGAATACGAGTTACATCGACAGCAAATGAGTTATCCTGAGGTTTTAGATCGTATTTTAAAAAACAATATTAATTATTTAATCCAATGGGTTAGACAAAGAAAAGGCCCATTCTCACCAGAGTTTATCGATCAGTGGTATGAACGTTATTTAACGTATCGTTAATCTAATAGAGGTAATCTACAATCCTTGTCTCATTAGTTGGCAAGGGTTTTGTGTTGATTTAGGTGTGTAGCTGAGATTTTTGGAAAAAGTATAAAAAGACCTCATGGAAGAGCATAAGGAGAGGTGAAAGCTTGGATAGTATTAAACGTTATTTAAAATTTGTTTATCCATATAAATGGAAAATTCTCTTAACCGTTCTAATTGGTGTTTTAAAATTTTCGATCCCGCTCTTATTACCGTTAATTGTGAAATATGTAATCGATGATATCATTGGCGCAGACCAATTAAGTAGTGATGAGAAAGTAAACCAGCTCTTATGGATTATGGGTGGTGCGTTATTAGTGTTTGTCGTCTTGCGTCCACCAATCGAATATTATAGGCAATATTTAGCTCAATGGACAGGTAACAAGATTTTGTTTGATATTCGAGAGAAACTATTTGATCATATTCAGCGATTAAGTTTGAAGTTTTACTCCCGAACGAAAACAGGAGAAATTATTTCAAGGGTAGTCCATGATGTGGAGCAAACGAAGAATTTTGTCATGACTGGACTCATGAATTTATGGTTAGATATGGTGACCATCTTAATCGCAATAGCCATCATGCTCACAATGGATGTTTGGCTAACCATTGTTGCGATTGCATTGTTTCCGTTGTATGGCATAGCCGTTCGAATTTTTTATGGAAGGCTAAGGGCTTTGACGCGAAAAAGATCGCAGGCTTTAGCACAAGTGCAAGGGCACCTGCATGAACGTGTACAAGGGATACCAGTTACAAGAAGCTTTGCGCTGGAAGATTATGAGCAGCGACAATTTGATCGGCAGAACCAAAATTTCCTTGATAGAGCGATTGAGCATACATCATGGAATGCAAAAACTTTTGCAGTGATGAATACTATTACTGATTTAGCTCCGTTGCTGGTGATTGGTTTTGCGGGGTATTTTGCGATTACTGCTGGCTTAACTGTCGGGACAATTGCTGCGTTTGTCGGGTACATGGATCGGGTTTACAGTCCGTTACGCCGATTAATCAGTTCGTCTACTACGCTAGTACAATCGATTGCTTCGATGGACAGGGTCTTTGAGTTTATTGATGAAGATTATGATATTAAGGATAAAGAAAATGCAAAACCGTTGCATCGCATACACGGAGAAGTAAAGTTTAACGAAGTGTCCTTCAGATATGAGGACGAAGAGGAGCTTGTGTTAAATAATATATCGCTTGATGTCAAACAGGGAGAAACGATCGCACTAGTTGGGATGAGTGGTGGTGGTAAGTCTACGATCATCAGCTTGATTCCGCGTTTCTATGATGTGACGAGTGGAAGTATTACGATAGACGGGAAGGATATCCGTGATGTGCAGGCAAGGTCATTGCGTGATCAAGTTGGAATGGTGTTGCAGGATAATATTCTGTTCAGTGACTCGATTGCGATGAATATTCGAATGGGAAATCCTGATGCTACGGATGAAGAGGTAATCGCAGCTGCAAAAGCAGCGAACGCCCACGGATTCATTACGGAATTAACAAACGGTTATGATACGTTAGTAGGTGAACGAGGGGTGAAGCTTTCAGGAGGACAAAAGCAGCGTGTCGCTATCGCTCGTGTGTTCTTGAAAAATCCGCCGATCTTAATTTTAGATGAAGCAACATCAGCCCTTGATTTAGAAAGTGAAAATTTAATTCAGGGCGCACTAGAAAAGCTAGCTTCAGATCGAACAACGTTTATTGTTGCGCACCGATTGGCAACGATAACCCATGCAGATCGAATCATTTTAATCGAAAATGGCGTGGTAAAAGAAGAGGGAACCCACCAGCAGTTGATGGCGAAAAAAGGTGGCTATTATAACCTTTACCAAGTTCAACAGTTAGATGATGGGAAAGCAGAGTTAACAAAATCAAAATAAAAATTGCAAGAGAGGTGACGCCGTCGTTGCGGTTGTTCACCTCTTTTTTTTATGTCAGAAGACCGAAATATGGCTGAAGCGGAATGGAAGTGCTGGATCCGTGCAGTTCTTTAAATACAAAATAATGTAGTGCGATTTCCTCGCACCACACCAAGATTTAACTATACGTCGTTACAGCTTTTTCCCTAGATTTTTGATATTGTTCCTCAAAATGATCTAATACACGAAATAACCAGTTTTTACTTCGTTTAAAATCATTGTATTGGTTAATTTCTTCAACGGATTGAACATATTCCCCGGCGCTATCGGACGGATATAAATTTTCTAATGAAAAAGATACAATGGACTCATTAAATTCAGGATGAAACTGTATTGCGAGTACTCTTTCTCCGTAGGTAAAACCTTGTCTTGCACATTCATTTTCTCCTATCAAACATGCATCATGCGGAAGATCAAACGTATCATTATGAAATTCAAAGAATGCTAATGACTGTTCTATTTCCTTTAAAAGAGGGTGAGTCATCGCACCAGTATTTAATGTAGTTGGATGCCAACCAAGCTCTAGATGTTCGTGTTTATAGGCCTTGCCTCCAAGCGCATCAGCAATTAGCTGACACCCTAAACAAATGCCAAATACGAATTTGTTGGCATGAACAACGTCCCGAATAAATGCTTTTTCCTCTTTTAACCATGGATATTTATCCTCTTCATACGCTCCCATTCGACCACCCAAAAAAATAATCAGATCAAATGATTCTAATGCTGGAAATGATTCACCTAAGTGAATTTGTGTCGTTTCATAAGTAATGTTGTTATTAATAAACCAATCTTCTATATATCCAAGTCCTACTACTGGATCGTGTTGAATGACATGTACACGCATTGATGATATCCCCCATTGCCTTTAAATTTTCCTAAAATATATCATAAATTTTATCAAATTAGAAAAAGAAATCTTATTCCTCTTCCACAAATTCTAAGTGCTCATCCTGGTAATAGGTTTGATAGCTCTTTAATAACGTTTCTAAGTGAGACAACTCGTAGTGGTATTCCATTAATTGTGCTGCTAAAGGTAAAAAGATTAAACGTCGGTCCTCATCTTCTTGATAGACTTGGATTAAAGTCTCAACTAAATGGGGAATATTTGTCTCTAATAACACATTGAGCTTTTCATTGGGATTCTTTCTAATCCTTCCCATTGCACTTAGCAGTAATCTCTCGTGTGAATGAATAACCTTATCTAATTCTTGCACTAGTGCCGTTTGAAAGTTAACAGGTATATTTTCAATTTTTTCATTAAGCTGATGGAATCCCTTTAGTACATCAAATGATTCCTTTGTGGTAGCAATCAGCTGTCTAAAAATAATAAGCTTCCTTGCTTTGGAACGTCTATTTTTCTTCATATACGTTCGTTCTTCTGAAAAAAGTTTATAGGTGTTGTCAATCTTTCTTATTTCTTCCTCAAATCTAGTGATTTCACCTTTTAAAGAAGGATCATCCGACAAATGTCTGTTTGTCATGCGTAACCACTGCAAAATTTCAGAAGTTGTCCGATCTATGCGTTGAAAGAGCTTCGTTTCATACTTTGGCGGAAGGAACAATAAGTTAACTAAAAAGGCAGAGAAAATTCCAAGTGTTAAAGAAGAAAATCGCATAAAAGCAGAATAAAAAAAGTCCATCGCAGTTACTTCCATGACCGCAATGACAGCGACAATTGCAAGCGAAATGGTTGTTTCACTCATTTTTATATACATACAAATACCAATAACGATAATTGCTGTAAAACCAATGACGAATGGATCGTTCCCTAATGTAAAAAACGCAATAACAGCAATACTAAAGCCAATGATGTTTGCTTGGATTTGCTCAAGAATTGTCTGAAATGAACGGTAGATGGAAGGTTGAATGGCGAATACTGCTGCAATTCCTGCAAAGACAGGTGATGAAAATCCAAGTAATGATGCAGCATATAAAGCAATTGCAACAGCTAACCCAGTTTTAAGCATGCGTGCTCCTAGTTTCATTGTTTAACAACCTCATTCTATGTACCAATTTTTTGAAAAATAATAACATGATAAATAAGTATGATGACCTTCTATATTCTAGTATAACAAACTATAAAAAAGATACTGAAACGGAAGGTCGTAAAGAGGTAATAGCGATAGAAACGAGGTTCCAGGGGGATAGGTGCAGCCTCAAAGTCTTTTGAAAATATAAGATTGTACAAAAAAAAGGAGCTTTTGCATTATGCAAAAGCCCAAGTCTTCATGCTTTGAAGGGAAGTCATACAAATTGACAGATAAAGCATGAGTCGAAAATTTATTAATTTTCAGAATAATAATAACATATATTTGTCGATGAATCAATTATTATTCAAAAAAATGTATAAAAAAGCACGAAAATGTATAACAATAACCAAAAAATGTATAATCATTCATTATTCATTTGTGAAAACGCTTGTTGTACTGCTGTTAAGGTTTTCTCGATATCCTGTTCCGTGTGGGCGATGGTGAGGAACCATGCTTCATATTTGGATGGAGCAAGATTGATTCCTTGGTTAAGCATCAGCTTGAAAAATCTTCCGAACAAATCTCCGTCAGTGGCTTCTGCATCTGTATAGTTTTCAATTTTTTTATCTGTAAAATAGACCGTTAACGCCCCTTTTAATCGATTAACCGTAACAGCTATGTTGTTTTCTCTTGCATGCTTTAAAATGCCTTCTTCCAGCATTCCGCCCAGTTTATCAAGTTTTTCATATGTTCCGGGTTGCTTGAGTACCTCAAGACAAGCGATCCCTGCAGACATGGATGCTGGATTTCCTGCCATGGTTCCGGCCTGGTATGCAGGTCCGAGCGGTGCAACTTGTTCCATAATTTCTTTTTTACCACCGTATGCTCCGATTGGCAGTCCTCCACCAATGACTTTACCAAGTGCAGTCATATCAGGCTCTACATGCACGAGCTGCTGTGCACTTCCATACGTGAAACGAAAAGCGGTGATAACCTCATCATAGATAATTAATGCTCCTGCATCATGTCCGTATTGATTGACCTGCTCTAAAAAGCCGGGCTTCGGTTCCACGATGCCAAAATTCCCAACAATTGGTTCTACCAATACTGCAGCAACTTGATCACCCCAGCGGTCAAGCGCTTCCTTAAACGCATCGATATCATTAAAAGGGACAGTAATGACATCTTGTGCGGTTGTTTTTGTCACACCAGCAGAATCGGGATTTCCTAATGTGGAAGGGCCTGATCCGGCTTGAACGAGAACAATATCGGAGTGGCCGTGGTAGCAGCCGGCAAATTTAATAATTTTATCTCGGTTTGTATAGGCACGGGCAACACGGATTGTTGTCATCACAGCTTCTGTACCTGAATTAACGAAGCGGACCTTTTCCATCGATGGAATGGCTTCCTTTAGCATTTTTGCGAATGTGTTTTCAAGAGCGGTTGGAGTTCCGTATAGTACCCCGTTTTGAGCTGCCTTCGTGATGGCCTCTGTTATATGTGGATGTGCATGTCCAGTAATAATCGGACCGTAAGCTGCTAAATAATCAATGTATTTATTGCCATCGACATCCCAAAAATAAGCTCCTTCCCCTTTTTCCATGTAAACAGGGGTTCCACCACCGACACCTTTGTAGGCACGGGAAGGAGAATTAACACCACCAACAATATGTTCTAATGCCTCTTTATGTAATCGTTCGGAATTTGTAATGTTCATGAAAAAACCTCCATATCTTTATCATCGGTATCTATTATAGCAACAAAAGAAAAAGTGACAAACGGATTCTATTGATAACAGTTCATTGTCATCACCAAGTTTTTTACACGTAAACTAATGATAAGGAACAAGCCAGTTGGAAATAGTGAAGGGTGGAATCATGTTGATTGCGATTGTATCTATTCTGCTAATTGTGGCATTGATGAGTGGTAGCCTTTATTCATTCATTTACCATAAACCGTATAAGCGTAGTTATTTTTCATATGAGATCTTTTATACCCTTATCCTCGTCTATTTTGTTGTGTTGGTGAGCTTTGGGCTCCTTTATTTTGTTTTATCCTTCAATGGAATCGTATTAGTAGAAGGTGGCGTCCTTCAAGACGTTAGTGTTCTTGAAACGTTAGCTCATTCTTTGTATTTTAGTGGCGTAACTTTAATGACCGTTGGATATGGCGATATCACGCCTGTTGGGTGGGGGAGGTTAATCGCATTAATCGAAGCGATTATTGGCTATCTATTGCCAGCGGCGTTTTTCCTTAGAATCTGGCACCAGTCTTTAGATTCAGGAGAAGAAGAAAAAGACGAAAAACGTGAAGTAGATTATTTGTAAGAAGGGCAAACTTTAGATAATCTTAAGGTAAATAGGAATGGAGGGAATGGAATGAGTATAGAAGTTGGTAAACCAGCACCCGATTTTACGTTAACAACGAATAATGGAGACACGGTAAAGCTTTCTGATTTCAGCGGGAAAAATGTTGTCTTATACTTTTACCCGAAAGATGATACACCAGGCTGCACGACAGAAGCTTGTGATTTTAGGGACAACCATCAAAGCTTTGCTGATTTAGACGCGGTTGTTTTAGGTGTTAGTCCTGATTCAGAGGAAAGTCATAAGAAATTCATCGAGAAACACGAGCTTCCTTTTCAGCTTTTAGTGGATGAAGATCACCAAGTGGCAGAAGCATACGGTACTTGGAAGCTTAAGAAAAAGCCTGACAAGGAATACATGGGAATAGAACGTTCCACTTTTATCATTGATAAAGAGGGTAACCTTCAGAAAGAATACCGTAATGTAAAAGTTGATGGACATGTCGAAGACGCTTTAAATTTTATTCGTGAAAACTTAAGCTAAGATAAAGAAGCTGTCCCATAAGGGGTCTGACCCCTTGCTTTTGGGACAGCTTCTTTTTTCGTTTATTTTTTTTAAAAAAAATAAGGAGAAGTAGGCTAACCCTCTATACAAAAGGGGACTCCTCTACATATGGTATGGTAGAACCTATAAAAACCTCCTCCCCTTTTTTAGATATATTAACTTGTGACACGAGAATTTACTTCTTGTGTCTTTTTTTATTGTAAATAAAAAAGAAAAAACGGTAGGATGAATATATAAACTAAATTGATTCAGCGGGGGGATTCGATTGCGAATTTACACTAGATCAGGAGATAAGGGAACAACGTCACTAATCTATGGAGAACGCGTTTCAAAAAATGATATTCGTGTAGAAGCTTATGGGACGTGTGATGAAGCGAATTCCATGATTGGATTTGCAGCTAGCTTGATTACGAATGACACAGTGGATTGGGATGATAAAGAAGAATTTTTACAGGAGTTGCGACGTGTCCAGACTGTTTTGTTTCATGTTGGTTCAGAAATGGCAACACCGACTGATAAAGAAGTGAAGTGGAAGCTTAAAAAAGAACATATCGATGAACTAGAAGAGCAAATCGATCGCTGGGACCAACAATTACCCGAGCTTACTAATTTTATTTTACCAGCTGGATTGCCGGCTTCGGCCGCACTTCATAGCGCACGAACAATCGTTAGGAGGGCGGAGCGAATAGCGGTAGCTCTCCAGGAAGAATTGGAAACTTCATTCGTTATTTCATACTTAAATCGACTTTCCGATTACTTATTTGTGGCAGCGAGGTTTGTGAATGTTAAGTGTGGAGGGGAGGAATTCGCCTTAGAAATAGAATAAAACAGATAGCTGTTTAATATACTTTTATTGACAGAATATTAATAAAGCGGTTAGACTATTTATAAGAATTATAAAATAATAATTAATTGTACCAGAAGATGGTAACATGTTCATTCATTAACCTGTTGCAATTGGATATATACTATAAGTACGTGTTCATTATTTTATCCATGTCAGGATGATGTATCTGATCATTATTTCACTTGAAAGCGAGGTGCATGACGGTGTCAGAAGTTAGACTTCAAGAAGCTGTTGGAAAGCTAAAAGAATCAGGAGTAAGAATCACACCACAGCGTCATGCGGTACTTGAATACCTATTAAATGCTGAGATCCACCCTACCGCTGATGATATATACAAGGCATTGGAAGGAAAGTTTCCTAATATGAGTGTGGCTACTGTTTATAATAATCTGAGGGTATTTCGTGAAATTGGCCTTGTTAGAGAATTAACTTACGGGGATTCGTCAAGCCGATTTGATTGCAATACTTCTGAACATTATCATATAATTTGTGACTCATGTGGCAAGATTGTAGATTTTCATTACCCAAGTTTAGATGAAGTTGAATCTCTAGCCGAGCAGGTGACTGGTTTCGAAGTGAGTCATCATCGCATGGAGATATACGGCACGTGCCCTAGCTGTAATGAAAAGCTCAAACATTAATGCTAGTTACAATCCCCTCCTTATAGAAGGGGATTTTTAACTTTCACCTTTAGTTGAATTAAAGACTATATGTTGTTGAGATATGGCTTGATATTGTAATGGTGAAATTGACTCAGGTGAAAAGAAAAATCCGCTTAAAACAAGCGGATTATTTTTCGTCTAGAGTCGTGGACCCCTTATATTTTTTAGAATTATATTTTTCATCAAAATCTTTTCCTGCAAGATTTTGATCTAATGTTAACGGTTGTTTGCAATGCATACATGCATCCACTCTTCCTAACATTTTCGTAGGTTTTTCACAGGATGGACAGACGATCTGAACCGCTCGAGTAGAAAGCATACCAATCCAAAAGTAAACAACAGTACTGAATACGATACATAGCATCCCTAATATAAAGAAAATTACCATTAACCATTCGATTTCTTTCAACCAAATACCTATATACATAACACCGAAACCAATAAAGATTAAGCTTAGTGCAAATGTGCGGATTCTATTTATTTTATTTGAATAATTTAAGGCCAATGTGTTCCCTCCTTACTTGTCCATCGTAGTATAGCATATTTTGGGCGGAAGGTTGTAGAAAGAATATGGCTGAAAGCAAGATTTTAAAGAAATGTTGTAAATGAAAAAAGGGTTTTGCTTACCTTTATAGAAATATAATGTCTAACTCTCTTTATCATAATGAGGGTGCTTTTTTTGTGATATTTTCTAATTGACCATATAACTCAATAAGTAATTGTTTTATCATTTATAGAATGGAATTTTTGGGGGGATTGAAAAATGGAAGATTTGTTAAGACCAATTTATCAGGAGCGTGCGAGTAATTCCAATACTCATGGTATTTTATTAATAGAAAAAAATAAGCCAATTAGCCCGGTAACTGATAATTTTGATGTCATTCTATTAGTCATTGTTTCTGATCCGAATCAAGCTTGGTTTGTAAAACACTATGAGTTTGAGGGTAAAACTGCTGCCATGCATATCGTCGACCATGAATTACTAAAAAGTTGGATAGATACAAGCACATATCGTCGTTCCGTTGAATGGATTATAAATGGGAAGATTATCTTTGATCGTAATGAATATGTAGAAAAGCTAAAAAATGAGTTGAGCACCTTTCCTCAAGAGAAGCGCCAATTAAAACAAGCAATTGAATTTGCAAAATTAACAAGAAGCTTTAGTGAAGCTAGAGATTTGTTTGATTCAGGACAGTTCTTAGATGCATTCAGCAAGGTGCTGCGTTCTTTGCATTATTTAGGAAGACTTGCAATTATTGAAAAGGGCTATCACCCAGAAGTGATTGTTTGGAGTCAGGTGAAGCGGATCGATCGGGAAACTTACAAATTATATGAAGAGCTGATTCAAAGTGATGAAGCAATTGATAAGCGTGTTCAGTTAATGCTACTAGCCGTAGAGTTTGCACTAAGTTCACGTGCTGAAACTTGTTCACAGCATTTAATTGAAATAATGAATACGAAGGAAGAACCATGGGGCTATGGTGAATTAAAAGTACATCCAGCAGTACAATCCTATGCATTTGATTTAAGCTCAATGGTCGAATACTTGTTGGAAAAGAATATTATCAAGGTTGTGCCAGTAGAAACGAAGGGAAATAGTATTTTTCATCGGAAATATAAGGCTAATAATTAAATGTTTAAGAAGTGGAATGTGCGGTTATTATATAGGAAGGAAACAGAATAATCGCACTGAATGTTCTTTGATCAATTTATGTTGACTTAAAATATAGTGCATGTTATATTAATATCCGCTGTTAATTAGCAGCACTGCTCATTTGAATTTTATGTTGACATACAAGATGTCGGCATGGTAAGTTTAATGGGTCGCTTTTAAAGGAGTCAAAAAAAAACGAAATAAGTTGTTGACTTCTACGAAACAAAATGGTATGATTGTTTATGTCGCCGAGAGATGGCGCGAATGAAATTTAAAATATCATTAAAAAAGTTATTGACTTCCGCGAATAAACTTGTTATACTATAAAAGTTGTCGCGTTACAGAGCAACAAACATTTGATCTTTGAAAACTGAACAAAACAACCAGTATGTTAAGAAAGAAATGCTAGTCAAGTTATTGAGTAAGCAAACTCAACTTTATCGGAGAGTTTGATCTTGGCTCAGGACGAACGCTGGCGGCGTGCCT
>NZ_JAFBDR010000018.1 GCF_016908325.1 Aquibacillus albus
TTACGCAAGCTTATCTATCCGTACGCCATTGACCAGTCGCCTACGCTTTCTATTTAACATACTGGTTGTTTTGTTCAGTTTTCAAAGATCAAATGTTTGTTGTTCCTTAACGCGACAACTTTTATAGTATATCAAGTTATTTCGCGGAAGTCAACAACTTTTTTATACTTTTTATGTTTCGTGCTGTTTGCTTAACAGCGACTTAAATAATATATCACTAACCACTTCATAATGTCAAATGTTTTTTAAAACTTATTCATTTAATCGCTTCTGTGGTTTTTCAATTAGATAAACGGCCGGTCTCTAGGCAACAAAAAAATGAGCCACCTTAGTCGATAGCTCACTATGCTAAAACAAAGATATGAAGTGCTGTTAATGATGCCAAACCAGGGAGTCCTAAAAAACCTGCAATGATAGCCGTGAATACATTGATTGGTATATGCAATCCAATAGAAGCTCCAAATACATTGAAAAAAAATAAAAACAAGACACCAATCACCAATTTAACCGAACCTTGCGCAAGAAATTGCATTGGTTTTAAAGGTGCACCCACAATTAGTAGTAAAGCAATTAATACGATCAAACTTGTTATTACTACGGTTGTATCCACTTTTTCTCCTCCTTCTATTCTTGTCCTATAGCTAAACTATGAAACTAGAAAGAGAAATAGAACATTATTTATCTTTTTGCACTTATTTTACGAATTCGAGCTTCTCTTAATAAGTAAAAATACTTCGTTTCTGCAACTGCCAAATCAAAAAGACCTGTTTCACTTGGTTCTAAACTTCTTTCAAGAATGGATTTTAAATTCATCCATTCTTGTTTTAATAGAAGGATTTCATCAAGAAGCTGTTGATCGACTTGCTTTTTTTTACGAACCTTTGTATTTGATAACATAAAAAAGTCACCTTACTTTATTATAGTTCTCTTCTTCCTTCCATTGCTTTTGAAAGGGTTACTTCATCAGCATACTCTAAGTCTCCTCCCATAGGTAAACCATGAGCAATTCTTGTTGTTCGAATTCCAGAAGGTTTTACTAGGCGCGAGATGTACATGGCAGTGGCTTCTCCTTCTATATTTGGATTGGTTGCTAAAATCAATTCTTGAACTTCTTCGTCCTTTAATCGATTTAATAGACTTGGAACATTTATGTCTTCTGGGCCAATACCATCCATCGGAGAAATAGCACCATGAAGAACATGGTACTTTCCATTAAATTCTTTCATCTTTTCCATAGCAATAACATCTTTTGGATCTTGTACTACACATATAACGGCTTTATCCCTAGATTCATCCTGACAAATAGCACAAGGATCTTGATCAGTAATCTGCCCACAAATAGAGCAGTGTGTGAGCTCTCGTTTGGCATTCACAAGAGACTTTGCAAAATCTAAGACATCATCTTCTTTCATATTAAGAACAAAAAAAGCCAGGCGAACAGCCGTTTTCGGCCCGATTCCTGGCAATTTAGTAAAGCTATCAATCAGCTTTGAAATCGGCTCTGGATAATACATGAAGCATGCCTCCTAGAACATTCCTCCAGGTAAATTTAATCCCTTCGTGAACTGTCCCATTGTGTCATTCGATTTTTCTTCCACTTGTTTCAAAACTTCATTTGTTGCAGCTAAAATAAGATCCTGTAGCATGTCTATATCATCTGGATCTACTACTTCTTCATTAATCTCTATATCGGTAATCTCTTTTTTTCCATTTGCAACAACTTTGACCATACCGCCGCCTGCTGTCGCTTCAAAAGACATTTCTTGTAACTCTTCTTGTGCCTTCATCATATCTTTTTGCATTTTTTGCATTTGTTTCATCATTTTGTTCATATTTCCACCACCACGCATGGAAATCCCTCCTTATTTTTCATATATAATTTTAATCACGTATTTCTAATAAATCATCACCAACTAAATTGCGGGCTTCTTGAATCAATGGATCTTCTTTCGGTGATTGTTCGCTCTCATTCTCTTGATTTCTTTGATTTTTTAAAAAGTCCTCCCTAATTTCCTGCCAATTAACTTCTGGGATAGGAATAATAGAAAGTTGTTTTCCAACCACTTCAGCTAATAATAATTCTATCGTTTGTTTATGGTCCAAAGCAAGTGAACAATGAATTTCGTACTTAAAACCTAATACTAATGCTTGTTCAGATGCAGCTCTAGGTTTACTATCTTGAACCGTCGCATGTGCTGGTGCACTTTTTTTCTTTAAAGCATCCATAAAATTAGCCCATTGGGACTGAACAGATTTCAGTTCAGATTTTGATGCTTCACTTAAAACATGACGAATACGTTCAAATGGTATTTTATAACTATTTTTATTGCTTCTTACTTGTGGTCTTTTTGGTGCATGATTAGGAGTCACTGCTGTTTGGCCCAGACTCTCGGAGCGTTCTTTTAATGTATGTAACTCCTTTTCGAGCTGTTCAATCTTAGTAAACAACGTGTTAAGCTTTGGACTATCTTCCATTTGAGTAGATGAAGATTGCTGCTGATCTGTTATACGAAGCAAGCATATTTCAATAAATACCTTTGGGCTATTGGTCCATTTAATCTCCTGCTGACATTGATTTAATTCAGAAATAGCTTGCTGAATCCATTGTGCATCTAATCGTTTTGCTAACTCCTCAAATGTGTCATTCAACACTGCGCGTTCCAATATATTTCCAAGTTCTGGAGCGCTTTGATACAGTAGTAAATCCCTCAAGTAATAGATTAAATCGAATACGAAACTCCCAGGGTCTTTTCCACCTTGTATCACTTCATCGACAATTCGTAATGCTTGCTGAACATCTTTATCATTCAAAGTTTCTACAACTTGAGTCAACTTTTCTTGTGAAACAGATCCCGTTACTTCCAATACATCGTTCAAGCTTACTTGGTCATCACTATAGGAAATTGCTTGATCCAATAAGCTTAATGCGTCACGCATCCCACCTTCAGCAGAAAGGGCAACTGCCTCTAATGCCTCGGTTGTAATCGATATGCTTTCTGCTTCCGTGATATACTTCATTCTATCAACCATAGATGCCTGTGAAATTCGTTTAAAATCGAATCGTTGACAACGTGAGATTATCGTTAATGGTATCTTATGTGGTTCTGTTGTAGCCAAAATAAAGATAACGTGCTTTGGCGGCTCTTCTAATGTTTTTAATAACGCATTAAATGCGCCAATGGATAGCATGTGAACCTCATCAATAATATATACCTTATACTTAACAGCACTCGGCGCATATTTAACTTTATCTCTAATATCTCTAATTTGCTCGACTCCATTATTTGAAGCAGCATCTATTTCTATGACATCAGAAATCGATCCGTCTTGAATGCCAAGACAAGCAGCACATTTGTTACAAGGTTCTAATACAGGCGATTCTTCACAATTAATTGTTTTGGCAAATATTTTTGCTGCACTTGTTTTACCTGTTCCACGAGGTCCAGAAAACAAATAAGCATGCGAAAATTTTTCCTGCATAACTGCATTTTGTAGCGTGCGCGTTATATGCGATTGTCCTACAACATCGGAAAAGCTTCTTGGCCTCCATACACGATACAGGGCTTGGTAGCTCATTTTTCACGATCCCCTCTTTAAGTTCCCTTTTATTATAACTGAAATGGAACAGTGATGTGAACTATCGAATTAGAAATAACATATGTCGTTAAACTATAATTTCACAGAACCTATTTAAAAGGTATTTACACAGTATATGCATTATGTAAAAAGCCTCTTGTCAAAGATGACAAGAGGCTTGATTGCTATATTTAACACCGTGCACCCAGCTTCGATGAAACAACCTTAAGCGCTACTCAAGTTCATGGCTCGACTCAGGCTTCCCCACGGCACACGAGAAAAACCGCTTACTGCTGCTTCCTTCCGGACCTGACAGGGTTCACGGGCACCCGTTGCGCGGGACCCGAGTGTCAACACCAATTCCTTAAGGCGGACCTTAAAATTGTTCCACCTCAGCAGGGAATTCAGCCTCGCTATAGCGGCTTGCGAGTACAGGGCACCGCTACCTCCCCGCTTAGCACGGCAAATTTGCTAACAATATTTAGTTGCGCTTTTAATAGCGCATAAACAAGTATAACGAGTTTTAATTGAAAATGCAATGGTACAAGCTTGTTAATATTTTCCGATATCACATGAAAAATTATTTATCATTCTTTTCGTTTATTCCGAAGTGTTTGAAAAAAGTGTGTTAAAAGGAGTCCACACTCTTTTTCCAATACTCCTCCTTGTACCTCGGCTCTATGATTAAACCGTGAATCGTCTAATAAATTCAGCAAGGTACCAACACAACCAGCCTTCGGATCATAGGCTCCAAATACAACTCGAGGTATTCTTGCTTGAAGGATTGCTCCAGCACACATCGGGCAAGGTTCCAATGTTACATATAGCGTACAATCCTCTAGTCTCCAGCTTCCAACTTGCTCATTTGCCTTGTCAATTGCAATTAATTCAGCATGGGATGCCGTTGTTTGTAAAGACTCTCTTAAATTAAACGCCGATGCAATGACTTCATCTTTATATACGATTACAGCCCCAATAGGTACTTCGCCAAGCTGCTCTGCTTTTTTTGCTTCTTCCATCGCCAATTTCATGTACATTTGGTCATCCAATTTAAATCACCCCACACTTTTTAAGACAAACTTCAGTTTAACTTACTTTCTATTTTATCAAAAATCATGGCTGTATTCTAAATGATTGTTTCTTTTTTATTATTATAGGATGAGACTAATGCGTAACATAAGATTAATGCGCCAGAGTGATAGCTTCGAATATCGCTGCGGAAATACACTTCGCTTTCCGCGGGCGGCTGGTGAGCCTCCTCGAGCTTTCGCTCTGCGGGGTCTCACCGATGCCATTCCTCCCGCAGGAGTCTACGTGTATTTCCTCCGCTATATAGTAAAGATTTATAAAAGCTTCTTTTCAACATCTTATCTATTGCAATGGGACAAATTCTTATTTAATCAAGAGAACAAATCCGAGCTGTTGAAAATGTCAGACTCTTCTTTTACTTTTGTGATGTTGAATACTTTAGTAGCGTTATATCGCACGCAAGAAATTGGTCTATATTTTCGAAGATTCGACCTGCCTTGTTTTGTAAAAAAAGCGAAGAGAAGCATTCCACGTAATCATGATTCCCAGTACATAAACTTACCATTAATCGTAGTATCCCTTTAAGCGTAGGCAGAATACGTAGACTCCTGCGGGAACAGCACGTGTCCGAAGACCCCGTGGATGCGCCTGCGTCTTCTAGTAACGCTTCGCAGCTTGCTTCCTCGGCGCAAGGGAACAAAGAAGCTTATTCAAGTAGCACCCTGGCTGAGGCCGTACCCGCGGAAAGCGAAGTATTCTGCCGAAGCGATTATTGCACCCGATTCAAAAAGAGTGTATTAAAGCAAATCCTTGCAAGGGTTATTGCGCATTATAGGTCAATTGTGTAGTAAAAAACGAAGAATACGAAAAAGCCAAAATAATAGAACAGCTCCAAAATTAAGCTGGAAATATCTCTACTCTAGTGTATTCACCTTTTTGCTTTTACAACATAGGCTAACTTAGGAAATATTGGCTTATTTATGGAAGGAGGAATTTGTTTTGCAAATACATGTTGTAAAGCAAGGACAATCATTATACTCTATTGCCAATACGTATGGCACAACGATGGATGCAATTGAAACAGCTAATGAATTAGATGCACCAGAAGGATTAGTCGTTGGTCAAACATTAGTAATACCAATTATTGGGGAATTCTATGACGTTCAACCCGGCGATAGCTTATATACAATTAGTCAACGGTTTGGAATATCGGTAGAAGAATTAGCAAGAACTAATAACATCTCTGTGAACCAGCCATTACCAGTTGGAATGCGTTTATATATTCCAGAAGGACCTAAACCTACAATAGAAGTAAATGCTTATGTAGAGCCATTGGGGGGGACAGTTTCTGAGACATTGGAAAATTCAACCCGTAAAAATGCGCCATACCTCACTTATTTAGCTCCTTTTAACTATCGAATTACGAGAACAGGAGAGTTGGTACCTCCACCATTAGATGATTTTGCTTCGATTGCTCAGGAAAATAACGCTACATTAATGCTTGTTGTCACCAATTTAGAAGAAGGAGAGTTTAGTGCAGAGTTAGGTAGAATCATTGTAACGGATGAAGCTGTTCAAAATACGTTATTAAACAATATCATTGCAACCGCTAATGAAATGGGATATCAGGATGTACATTTTGATTTAGAATTTTTACCGCCTGAGAACAAAGAGGATTACAATCAATTTTTAAGGAAAGCAAAAAGACGTTTATCTGCTGAAGGTTTACTTATGTCTACAGCACTTGCACCAAAAACAAGTGCTACTCAAGAAGGCGAATGGTATGAAGCGCACGATTACGCAGCCCACGGTGAAATTGTAGACTTCGTCGTATTAATGACTTATGAGTGGGGCTACAGTGGAGGTCCAGCTATGGCAGTATCTCCAATTGGTCCTGTTCGTGACGTAGTAGAGTACGCCTTAACAGAAATGCCCGCTAATAAAATTATGCTAGGTCAAAATTTATATGGCTATGATTGGACACTTCCTTACGAGCCCGGAGGAGAATACGCGAAAGCACTTAGTCCTCAACAAGCCATTTCCTTAGCAAGAGAACAAAATGTTGCCATTGAATTTGATAATGAAGCACAAGCGCCATTCTTTTTCTATACAGATGCAGAGGGTAATCGGCACGAAGTTTGGTTTGAAGACGCACGGTCTATCCAAGCAAAATTTGACTTGATGAAAGAATTAAATTTACGAGGTATCAGCTATTGGAAGCTAGGGCTTGCTTTCCCTCAAAATTGGGTTCTTCTTGAGGATAACTTTACGATACAAAAACAAGCATAATTAAAGAAAGCCGGGAGCATCATACAATGTATGCTTTCGGCTTTTCGTCATTATAACCTATTCTCGATTATCCATTTTCTCTGTATTTATTTTGCAACTTATGAAAAACATAAGAAAAAAGCAGGAAAATGGAGGGATAGAACTTGGAACAATCTAGAACTTCGAGAAATAAACAGTCAAATAGGTGGAAACGAAATATTAAATATGTACTTCTTTTCCTGCTCATCATCTTTATTAGTGTTGGTTCTTATTTAATATATGAAGTGTATACAGCTGCAAATAAGTCCTATCAAGAACTCGAGCGAGCTGACAACAAATCTGATTTACGAAAAGAAGCAATTACCTTTAGCGATGATCCAATCTCGATGTTATTAATTGGCGTTGAAAATTACTCAACAGGTGGCAAAGATGGACGAGCAGACACACAAATTGTTGTAACACTTAACCCAGAAACAAAAAAAGTGACAATGACTTCCATTCCTAGAGACACCCGAGTGAAAATTGATGAAATAGAAGCGTACAGTGGATATCACAAAATTAATGCAGCATATTCGTTTGGGTCTCTCTCTGGCTATGGTGGAAGCAAATTAACTGTGGAAAAGGTTGAAGAGCTATTAAACATACCGATTGATAAATATGTTGCTGTCGATTTTGATGGATTTCGGGATATTATTGATACGTTAGGCGGGGTTACCGTAGATGTAAAAGAAGGTTTCTGGGAAGAAAATATTTATCAAAATAACGAACGCATCTATTTTGAAGAAGGACCTACACATTTAAATGGAGAGGAAGCACTGGCCTTCGTTCGGATGAGAAGGCTTGCTGTTAATTACACATACCCAAGAGAGGAAAGACAAAGACAATTAATTAGAGCTGCGATTAAAGAAACGATTTCAGCAGGAACTATTTTTAAAGCAAATGAAATTTCTACGATCCTTGGTAAAAATATAGAAACTAATTTAAAGCCTAAGGAAATTTATCATTTAGAAAGAAGCTATTCGTCCATTGGAGAAGATGAGATGGAAACCATTCACATTGAAGGAACTAACCAGAGGGTAGAAGGTTTATCTTTCTTTATTCCAAATGAAGATAATCTAAATGATGTTTCTGAACAATTAAAGCAACAGCTAGAATTAACGAACCCACAAAAATCTATCCCGACAATCGAGGAGAAATTTGACCAGATTTATAAGGAGGTAAATCAATCGTGAATGTAGATATGCAATTCATTTTTAATTGTTTTCTATTAGTTGTTGCTGGAATACTTCTTCTCCGAATTGCTGGAAGAAAATCGATATCACAAATGACGTTGGCACAAACCGTCATTATGATTTCGATCGGTTCTATTATCATTCAACCAATAATCGAAACAAGTGTTGTTCGAACCTTGATTGCGACCACTCTTTTTGTCCTCACCCTTATTATAGTGGAATGGCTCCAATTAAAGTTCAATGTTATTGAAAAATTAGTAACGGGAAAATCAAAAATATTAATTGAAAATGGACAGCTACAAACACAGCAATTAAAAAAACATCGAATAACCGTAGATCAGCTTGAAATGTTCATTCGCCAACAAGGAATTAATCAATTGTCTGATATTAAAACTGCAACATTAGAACCCAATGGTCAGCTTGGATATGAATTAAAGGAAGATGCTCGACCTCTTACGATTGGTGAATTTAAAAAAATGATGAATCCAAGCATGCTGAATTCATCGTATTTACCTATATATCCGAATAATGATAACCAAAAACAGCAAGACCAATTATTTGATGAGCTAAAATATCAAAATAATTCAAAACATGATGATTATTTGCATTAGAGGATTAAAGTACTGTTAAAGCTATACCAAATAAGCGTTTTCCTTTCTAAAAATACTAGATACCAGCGACTGAAACGCTGGTATCTTTTATTACTTATTCTTCTAACGTAGAAGTGTCGCCAGTAGGTAACCCTAATTCCCAAGATTTTAATAAACGTCTCATGATTTTACCACTTCTAGTTTTTGGTATCGTTTTGGTAACTTCAATTTCACGTGGAGCTGCATGAGCACTTAAACCTTTTTTAACAAACAATCGAATTTCTTCTAATAAATCATCTGAATTCTTATAGCCTTCATTTAGTGTAATAAACGCTTTAATAATTTCTCCACGCTCGGGATCTGGTTTTCCAATTACCCCCGCCTCAGCTACTGCTGGATGCTCAATTAATTTACTTTCTACTTCAAATGGACCAACACGTTCTCCAGAAGTATTGATGACATCATCTAGTCTTCCTTGGAACCAGAAATAACCATCCTCATCTTTATAAGCGCTATCCCCTGAAACATACCAATCATTAATAAAATAGCTTTCATATTTACCTGGATTCTTCCAAATCGCTCGCATCATCGATGGCCAACCTTTTTTAAGTGCAAGGTTTCCCATTTGGTTAGGTGGTAATTCATTTCCCTCATTATCAATAATGGCTGCTTCAACACCTGGAAGTGGTTTCCCCATGGAACCAGGTCGAATATCCATAACCGGATAATTAACAATCATCATCGCACCAGTTTCCGTCATCCACCATGTATCATGAATACGTAAACCTAATGCATTAACTCCCCAAGTAATCACCTCTGGATTCAACGGTTCTCCTACACTCATGACGTGTCTTAGTGACGATAAATCATAGTTTTTAACAATTTTTTCACCTGCACTTACTAGCTTTCGGAAGGCAGTAGGAGCTGAATACCAAACAGTGACGTTATTTTTATCGATTGTTTCATACCATGATTCGGGTGTAAATCGACCACCGCGGATGACATTGGTCACACCGTGTAACCATGGGGCAAAGATACCGTAACTTGTTCCTGTTACCCAACCAGGATCGGCCGTACACCAATAAATGTCATCCTCCTTTAGATCAATAACCCAATCTCCCGTTGCATAATGCTGAATCATAGCGTTATGGACATGATAGACACCTTTAGGCTTCCCGGTTGAACCTGATGTGTAATGAAGTAACATACCGTCTTCTAAATCTACCCATTCGATATCAAAATGGATAGATGCTTTTTCCATCTCGACATAATAATCTACATATCTATCGGATTGTTTATCTGAATCCCCAACCAATACCACTTTCTTAAGATTTGGTAATTCGTCTTCAGGAACTCTCTCTAATAACTCTGGTGTTGTGATTAATACGCTCGCTTCACTATCCTCCAAACGATCGCGGACCGCTTGCTCCATAAACGCTTCAAATAGTGGTCCAGCAATCGCGCCAACCTTCAGGATCCCAAAGAAAGAAGCATAGAATTCCGGACTCCTTGGCATAAACAAGAAAACTCGATCACCTTTCTGCACACCTTGGTCCTTCAATATGTTAGCAAATTGATTACTCTTATTTTTTAATTGTTCAAAAGTCAATCTTTCTTCTCGATCAGGAGCAGAGTAAAGCAATGCAACTTGATCTTTTTTATCTGGGTTTTCTGCATGACGGTCAATTGTTTCATACGCAATATTGACTTTACCCGTTTGATGCCAACTGAAATTCTTTTTTACTTCTTCCCAACTGAAATTTTCTCGCTTCTTTTCATAATTAGGAAGGTTATGGTTTCCTTCTCTTGCTGGAATTGGCTGCATATCCATCAAATCACCTCTTCGTAAATTTTTGCAAACGGTTTCAAATAACCTTAGAACCTAATACATCTTATGAGAGCATCATAGATAGTATTTTAAATTTTATAAATATTCCATCATTACCCCATATTTTAGACGATTTTGATCAAAAATGAAAGGAAAAAACATTGTTTAACTTGAATTCATTCCCTTTTAATAACACTCTTTTGAAAAATATCCTAGTTTCGAGATAAAGTTGTTGACGTCTCATATTTACTAATATATACTAACTTACATAAAGTAACTTAATTATCAAAAATAACAAAATTAATGGAGGTATTTTAGATGGCTAAAACAAAGTTAGTTGTTGATCCAGCACATAGTAGTATTGATTTCTCTGTAAAACACATGATGGTAACAAAAGTAAAAGGAACTTTCCATGAGTTTGATACAGCGATTGAAGCAGATCCAGAAGATTTAACAACAGCAGATATTGAATTTAATATCGATTTAGCTAGTGTTGATACTGGTAGCGAAGATCGTGATAATCATCTTAAATCAGCTGATTTCTTTGATGTTGAAAACAATCCAAAAATGACTTTTAAAACAACAAATATCGTCAAAGCTTCAGATGATGAATACAATGTAACTGGTGATTTAACCATTAAAGATGTAACAAAATCAGAAACGTTCAAAGTTGTATTCGAAGGTCAAGGGCAAGATCCTTGGGGAAATCAAGTATATGGTTTTACAGGAGAAGGGAAAATCAATCGTGAAGACTATGGTCTAACATGGAACGCTGCTCTAGAAACTGGTGGAGTATTAGTAGGCCAAGATGTAAAAATCTCAATGGACTTCCAACTAAAACAAGACGCATAAAAAAAAGCATGAGCCTTTAGCTCATGCTTTTTTTATGAAACAGTATCTTAAGCTTCATCATAAGAATTTAATGCATTAACACTATGTGCAATAGCAGACCCTGCTTTTAATGCAGTTGCTACAAAAATGCTTTCTGCTAATTCTTCTTTCGTTACTCCTTGTTTTTTTGCACCTTTCGTATGTACATCAATACAGTAAGGACAACCAGTAGTATGAGCTACAGCAATTGCTACTAACTCCTTTTCCTTTGCCGTTAAAGCGCCATCTTTCATTGATTGCTGGTCAAAATCGATAAATGCTTTGAAGTTTTCTCCAGAAATATCAGCAAACTCTTTAATTCGATTAAAATATTCCGCTTTATACAATTCTTCATCCTGATTTTCATCATATGTATTCAGTGCATTCACTCCATGAGCAATTGCTGACCCTGCTTTTAGTGCAGTTGCTACAAAAATACTTTCAGATAATTGTTCCTTTGAAACTCCTGCTTTCTTCGCATTACCAACATGTAAATCAATACAGTAAGGACAGCCTGTTGTATGTGCCACAGCCACAGCTATCGTTTCTTTTAATGCATGTGACAACTTTCCATCTGCTACAGCTGAATCATTAAATGCCATAAATGTTTTAAATTGTTCTGGTGCTAAATCTGAAAGCTCTGGAAGTCTAGAAAAGTATGACTTTTGGTATAAACTACTCAAATTTCCCCACTCCTTTTTTCTTAATAATTAAAATAATACATAAATACCCAGTAAATTTAAACCACTTTGCTTCATTTTGTATTCATCATTAGAAAAAAGAGGAGCAAAAAATTTCATATTTTTCACTTTCTGACAAACACTAAAAAAAGATTTGACTCATTGTGAAGAGGTGACGATGTGTTTCCTTTATTTAAGAAAAGTGAAAACAAAGAAAACAAGCAACAAACCAACGTAGACAAAGTTTCCATATATAAAGATATAAAGAAAAATGAACAATATACGAAACAATTATTTTCGTCTGATATAAATAAAGATTTTACCTTTCGAACTGTAACAGCAAAATATTGTGATAAACAGGTAGATATGTTCTTTTACTCTTCTATTGTCAATAACGAAAAAATATATAAGGGAATTGTGCGGCCACTATTAGAAGCAGATGGAAAAACAATTACAGATGTCATTACAATTGAGAGCCTAACGGAAATCAAGGATTTCGATACGGTTGTTAACCAAATCAATAGTGGGAAAGCTGTTATTTTTATTGATGATGAAGATACGGCATATTCCGTTAATGTCGCTGACTTCCAAGCACGTACTGTGCAAAAGCCAGAAAACGAACGGGTTGTCAGAGGACCAAAGGAAGCATTCACAGAAGGTTTAGGGACAAATGTTTCCCTTATTAGAAAAAGATTTCATAACCGAAATTTAATTGCAGAAACAGCTTTAGTCGGGGAGCGATCCCAATTAGAAGTTAGTCTAATGTATGTAAATGACCTAGTAGATAAAGATATTTTAAAAAATGTTAAAGATCGATTAGAAAACTTATCTGTTGATAACATATCAAATGTCGAATTACTGGAACAATATTTGGAGGAACGACCTTATTCCCTTTTTCCTACTATTTTATATACAGAAAGACCAGATTACGCTGCCCAGTTTATTGAGGATGGTTATATTGTACTGCTAATGGATAACTCATCAGCTGCACTGATTTTACCTGCAACGTTTTGGTCTTTTTTCCATTCACCGGAGGATCGATATTCTCGTTTCCTTTTCGGTAATTTCACAAGAATCCTTCGCATGACAGCCTTTGCGATTACGATTCTTAGCTCTGCAACTTATATCGCAATAACAAATTTTCATAGTGAGATGATTCCACCTGACTTATTATTGGCAATTACAAACTCAAGGGAGCGAATACCTCTCCCATTGTTTATTGAAGTTATTATTATGGAAATTGCCTTTGAATTAATTCGCGAGGCTGGTATACGTGTACCAAATCCACTCGGTCCTACCATTGGTATTGTTGGTGCACTTATTCTCGGTCAGGCAGCGGTAGAAGCAGGGATCATTAGTCCAATTATTGTCATTGTTGCAGCATTATCAGGTCTTACTTCCTTTGCCATTTCAAATACTAGTTTGAATACTGCTGTGAGAATTTCTAGGTTTTTATTTATTTTCTCCGCTTCCTTTTTTGGTATGTTTAGTCTTGTTGGCGCACTTTTTCTTTGGGTAATATACATGGCTTCCATAAAATCCTTTGGTGTACCTTATTTTTCACCTTTATCTCCGTCATTTAAATCGAGTGGAGATATGTACTTTAGAAACATAATCAAGCACGAAATGTGGAGACCTGGACAGATTAAACCGAACAATCTTCAAAAGAAGAATATTCCTAATAAAGGTGATTCTAAACCATGAAAAAAACAAGGTTAAAAGGTAGAGAAATAATTGCCATTGTTCTTTTAATCATTGGCTTTAAACTTGCAGATACAACACCTGCCCAATACGCACAGGAAGGGAAAAATGCTTTTTGGTTAATGCCGATTGTCTCTTTGTTAGTCATGCTACCTTCCTTCTTATTGCTTATGTATTTATTAAAGAAATATAAGGACAAAAATCTAATCCAACTAATCTTTTCCATTTTAGGGAAAAAAGTTGGGGTGTTCATGGGATTCATTATCTTCTTGCTTTCTTATCTATTATTAATCCTAAGTGCAAGAAATTACACCAATCAAATAACGATGCTATATTTTCCAGAATCGCCTACCACAGTCATTATGTTTTTATTTTTAACGGTGATTTTTTTTGGAGCGAAAAGAGGACTACAAGCAATCGGTACGGCAACCTACATTACACTTCCATATCTTAAGCTATCTATTTTAGTACTAGCTGCTGCCATTATTCCAAAAGTAGTATGGCTTCGTATCTTTCCTATATTTGGGGATGGATTAGGGACTATTTTACTAGAAGGAGCGAAAAGAGGTTCTATTTTCTTTGATTTATTTATTCTTACGATTGCATACACAGCAATAACTAGTAATAAATCCTTCGCAAAAGGGATTTATTTTGGTGGTGCCATTGCTTTTATGGAAATTATATTTTTCTTTTTGTTATATACAACCCTATTTGATTATAAATCGATTGATAAGATCGCCTTTCCCTTTCATGATGTCACACAATATGTGAATTTTGGAGAATTTTTCACAAACGTCGAAACATTTTTTATGGTGTTTTGGCTCGGTGCAGCTTTCCTACGATTTGTAATTCTGATTTATTTTGGTAGTTGGCTATTAGGGGAAACATTACAGCTAGATGAATTTGAACCACTTATTTTCCCATTAACGCTTTTTGTTTTTCCATTTAGTATGATTGTGGAAAATACAATTACGAATGAATTAATTTTTCGTAATTATCTTTTAAGCATTACTACTCCTGTATTGATTATATTTCCAATTATTTTGTGGATCGTGGCAAAATCGAAGGGAGCGCTAACGAAATGAAAAAACAATATTATTTATTTTTCATTGCTTCTCTCCTATTTGTGCTCACTGGCTGCTATGACCGAATTGAATTGGAACAGCAAGCCTATGTTATTGCGATCGGTATTGATTTAACGGACAAAGAAGAAGAAAAGGGTGTCTTTAAATTTACATATCAAATCGCAAATCCAGAAGTAGGAACAACTGCCTCTGGCGGTGGAGCGGATGAACCTGCTAGAGAGACGGTTACATTAAAAGGCTCTGATTTAATGTCGGCAACGACAACAGCTAATGCATTTGTCTCGAAAGAATTAAAGCTGGATCACACAAAAGTAATTGTTATATCGGAAGAATTTGCACGTACTGGCGAATTTCTCCGTGTCTTACAGACAGCCGGACGTACGACTCAACTAAGAGGAGGCGTTCAAATTCTTGTATCCAAAGAGAATGCGAAGGATTTTTTGAATAACAACAAACCAATCATGGAGAAGAGACCACATAAATATTATCAACTCATGCTTAACCGTGCAACAGAAGTAGGCATTATTCCTGATGCAAATATTCATCGTTTTTTCCAAATTACGGAAGGAGATGCTGACTTATATCTCGCACCTTATGCTACGACGGAAATAGAGGAACCGAAAGAATATGAAGGAGAAGAAAACTTTATTGCTGGTAACGTCCCACAAGAAGGAGGAAGTCAATCGCAATTTATGGGATCTGCTGTTTTTAAAGAAGGACAGATGATTGACATTCTGAACGGGGCAGAAACAAGAGTCGCAGCAACGCTTGATAATACGGTAGAGTTAACGAGTGTTTTTTCAACTTATCAGGATCCGATAAAGCCAGAGTACCAAATAGCTGGCTCGTTTATAAAAAAGCAAAATACGTCAGTTGAGATTGACTACAAAAAAAATGGGACGACTACAATTGATGTAAAGGTTCCATTCCAAATGGAGATTTTTGCAATTCCGTCACTCGTTAATTATTCACAAAATATGAAAAATCAAGATCTACTAAAAAAATCGATTGAAGAGCAATTAACTAGCTTTGCAGAGGATTTAATTAAAAAATCACAAGAGGAATATGGATCAGATCCATTTTACTGGTCGTTATACGTACGAGACCATTTTAAAACGATCAAGGAATATGAAGATGCAGATTGGAATAAAAAAATCTTTCCGAATGCAGATATTAACATCACTTATGAATTGGAAAGATTAGAATTTGGAAAAATGATAAACGATACCAATTTAAATGAGGTGAGGGATTAAATGTCTGTAATTATTATTGCCATCGTATCCATATATGCTGTACTTTACTGTTTTGCTTATGCAAGAGCTTATATTATAAACGGTAATAAACTTGCTGGTTCTGTTTATGCAATCATGGTTGTTATCGCTATGGCAACGCCGTTTGTTTATTTTTTTGGTAGGTAAACATGGGGAAAAATTAATCAATAACAGCAAAAGAAGAACAATCGGAAGGGTAACAAACAATAACCCTTCCGATTGTTGAATAGACGGCCCCAGCAGGATTCGAACCTGCGACGCATGGTTTAGGAAACCAACGCTCTATCCCCTGAGCTATGGAGCCATATAGATGACGTGACAATTATATATTATACAGAATTACGTAGAAATTTTAAAGGAACAACGATTATAATTGCAAAGAGCTTTGAAAAAGGGGAAGTACTGAAGTTATCGTACGAGAGGTGAGGGAAGTATCACTAGTTGCTGGGCGCTCGGAGTTACACATCAAAACGCCAAATTTTTATACTTTACCTATTAAAAAAGAAATTGAGCCACAGTGTGCTCAATTTCTTTTTTATGATTGAAATGGTTTGCCTAATTCTTTGGAACGGTTTGCAGCTTTTTTTACACAAGCTTTGATTGCTTCTTGATAATCATAAGATGCAAGTGTTTCAATACCAGCTTGAGTGGTACCTCCTGGACTAGTAATTCGTCTTCTTAATTCTGATGGTTCTTCCTTTGTTGTTTTAAGCATTTCAGCCGCTCCTACTAGCGTTTGAACAATCAATTCCTTGGCAACCGGACGATCTAAACCAGCTTCCTTAGCAGCCTCTTCCATCGCTTCAACAAGATAATAAATGTAAGCAGGACCACTACCAGAAATAGCAGTAACAGCATGTAAATCTTCTTCTTCTACAACCGTCGTTGTCCCTATTGTTTCAAAAAGCTGTACTATTTTGCTTACATGGTATTCATTTGCAAAGGAGCCAGCCGCAATAGCTGTTGCAGAATAACCAATGGTTGCAGAAGTATTTGGCATCGTTCGGACAACTGGTGTAGCACTATTCAATTCCTGAGAAATATAATCCGTTGGGACTCCAGCCAATATGGAAACAACTAGTTGTTCTGGTTTAATATATGCTTTTATTTCTTTTAAAGATTCCGTTACATCCTTTGGTTTCATTGATAATACGATGACATCTGCATCTTTAATAACCGCTTCCTTATTAGCTGATCCAACAACACCATATTTTTGGTGTAACCGATCTAATTTATCTTTACTCGATTTATTTGTTACATTTATTTGTTCTGGCTTCAAAAATTTTTTTTCTACAATTCCTGCAATGATTGCTTCTGCCATTGATCCTGCACCTACAAAAGCTATTTTTTGAATCATATTTTATCCTCCTAAACCCTATTAATACCCTATTACAATTAAAATAGAAGAAATAGGGTAAAAACAGGTAGTGATATCTATTCTAATTATTCAGCTACTACTTCCATTTTTTTTTCAGATGAATGTCCACTAGCTTTTCCCATATTACTTTGCCCTTCAAATATCCCACCTTGATCAATAACAAATGAATCCATTTGGGCATTTCCTTGTAATTTCCCTTTTTCTTCTATATGTAACGTTCCACTTGCTTGCACATCTCCCGTCACAATACCTGCAACTATAATATTTCTAGCCCTAATATTTGCTTCAACAACACCATCAATTCCTACCGTTAAATCACCAGTACAATTAATTTCTCCAATCACTTTACCTTCAATACGAATGCTTCCTTCTGTTTGAATTGACCCTTCCATTGTTGTAGAAACACCTATTACCGTGTCTAGCTTGTCTAACTGTTTTTTATTTTTCATCAATGTTATCATTCACCTGCCCATTCGATTGATCTAGTACTCTATCAATAAAGGTCATATAAGAATAGGGATCTATCGGTGTTCCATCCTTTATAATTTCGTAATGCAAATGGACTCCGGTACTTCTCCCTGTTGAACCCATATGCCCAATGATGTCTCCCTTATTAACTTGCTCACCTTCTTCTACCGTTATTTCGGCTAAATGAGCAAATTTGGTATCTAAGACAGGCGTATGCTCAATAACAACTGCCTTTCCATAACCACCATCACGCCCAGCAAATACTACCTCTCCATTTGCTGTTGCATAAATAGAAGTTCCATACGGTCCAGCAATATCGATACCTGTATGTAATGCACTTCTAGCCGTGAATGGATCAGAGCGATTACCAAATTCTGATGTAATTCGATTAGCATCAGCAGGCCATAAAATTGGCGTGTTATTTAATTCTGATTTTATGTCACTAAAATTTTCAATGGAAGATTCAAAACTTTTTATTAAATCTGGTATAGATTGCTCCAGTCTATAATATGTATCGTTTAAACTCTCTTGGTGTTGACTTAATACCTTATGTTCCTTACGATCCATTATTTCTTCTTCTTCGATGGATGAAACTTCAATACCACCTGAAGGACCGTCACTTGTATTTTCTTCTATTCTATCTGGGTTCATCGAAGCAATCATTGACGCTAATTCTTCTTCGAGTTCCGACAAACGACGAAACTCTTGATCTAAGGACTCAGCATCTGCCTTATATTGAGAATTTTTTTCTTGTTCGTTTGCTAGCTGGTCTTTCGTACTAGCTAATTGATTGTTTAGTATATTATTTTTTTCTTTCGTCTCCATCCAAGCGGAATGTGAAAAGTAAAGAGAGATGGATAACGTGAGAATCGTGACAACAATAAATAATAGAAAGAATTTTGGTATCCGTAGTTGAAACACACGTCTACTTGCATCTGATGTAACCAAAATGGTCCATCTTTTGCATCGCTTCTTTCTCATACTCATAAATGGAATCCCTCCGAGCTAAAAATGTCACATGGTGTTCTATTTTTCTTAAATTTTTGTCATTTTTCAATATCAAGATATTCTTCCATAACATTCTTTCTTTCGACAAAAACAAAAGGATTCCTGCTTTTTTCCCATTATTATTTAGGCTGTTTTATAAATCTTTGTTGCTTTTTATAATAAGCTAATTGTAAAAAGGCATCTTCACAACAAAAGATTAATTCGCAGTATACGATTAATGCGACACAATTATTACATGGATTTGCTTTCTTCCAAGTTTTCTATCCAGTGCCATACAATCGCTTCGGCAGAATACTTCGCTTTCCGCGGGCACGGCCTCAGCCTCCTCAGAAGCAAAGAGCGCTTCTTGCGGGGTCTTCGGACACGTGCTGTTCCCGCAGGAGTCTGCGTATTCTGCCTACGCTAAAAGGGATTCTTCGATTAATCATATGTGTAAGTGGAATTCACAATACGTGGATGTCTTCTCATTGTTTTTTGCACAAGACAAGGAAAGCACCACTATTACATCGCACATAAGTAATTGGTTTATCTTTTCGATTAGTCTACATGTGCCTCCACAGCTTAATCATGGAAATTTCATAAAATAACTAATTTTAGTTAAAAGAAATGGTATCAAAGCTTCGTTACAGCAGTTGGACAGTTTCTCACTTATAAAAAATAAATCCAAGCTGTGGAAAAATACGAGACTCCTGTGGGAAAAGCAAATAGTTTTCGGTGGGGCGAGTAATCAAAGTCCCAACAGGTGAAGACCCCGCAGGAAGCGGTTTTCTTCCGAGGAGGCTGAGGCGTTGCCCACGGAAAGCGAGTGTTTTTCCACAGCGTCGGTTATGCACTCTTTTTATTCGTTAGATTAATGACAAATCATCTTTTATTGCGTATCATCTGTCAACTGTGCAGTAAAAAAACAAGAAGAATACGAAAAGATCCTTTATTATTAGGTTTATCTGTTTATTTAAGAGATTATAAATTCTATTACCTAAAAAAGCTATTTTTGATCTTCTTCTCATAGAATTAAAAGAGAGGCTGACATCAAAACAAACTTGTTTTGATACAGCCTCTTCTCTATAATCTCCAATTTTTTAGCGCATAAGTATGGCGGAGGAGGAGGGATTCGAACCCCCGCGGGCCGTGAAGCCCCTGGCGGTTTTCAAGACCGCTCCCTTCAGCCGGACTTGGGTACTCCTCCGTGACTGACGACAAAATTTAATATATCATTTTTAATAGAGTGTGTCAACTACTTTTTAATGAGGCCTGCCCAAAACTTTTGGGACAGACCTCTTTTTCTTTACTTTATTATTTCTATACCACCCATGTAAGGTCTTAATACTTCAGGAATAACAACAGATCCATCTGCTTGCTGATAATTTTCTAAAATGGCAGCAACTGTTCTTCCTAAAGCCAATCCTGATCCATTTAATGTATGGACAAATTCAGGTTTTCCTTTTTCCTCTCTTCTAAATCGAATCCCTGCTCGACGTGCTTGAAAGTCTTCAAAATTAGAGCAAGAAGAAATTTCACGATAGGTTTCATAGCTTGGAATCCATACTTCTATGTCATATTTTTTAGCTGCTGTAAACCCTAAGTCTCCCGTACACATGCTCATCACACGATAAGGTAGTTGTAGTAATTGTAATACCTTCTCAGCATCTGCTGTTAAATCTTCTAATACTTGATAAGAATCCTCTGGTTTAACAAATTGCACAAGCTCTACCTTGTTAAATTGATGTTGACGTATTAACCCTCTCGTGTCTCTTCCTGCAGAACCAGCTTCAGATCGAAAAGAAGCACTAAAGGCAACATATTTCTTAGGAAGATCATCAACTTGTAATATTTCATCACGATAAAAGTTCGTAACAGGTACTTCTGCTGTAGGAACTAAGAAGTATTCCCAGTCTTGAATTTTGAAGGCATCTTCTTCAAATTTAGGTAACTGACCTGTTCCAGTCATACTTGTGCGATTAACCATATATGGCGGCAGCATTTCTTGATAACCATGTTCATCCGCATGAAGATCCATCATAAAATTGATTAGTGCTCGCTCCAACCGCGCTCCAAGTCCTTTATAAAAAACAAAGCGACTACCGGTTACTTTCGATGCACGTTCAAAATCTAATATATCTAAGTCAGTAGCAACATCCCAATGGGCTTTTGCCTCAAAATCAAACGTCTGAACTTCTCCCCATTTTTTTACTTCTACATTATCATCTTCACTTTCTCCAATAGGAGTACTTTCATGAGGTATATTCGGAATGGACAACAATAGCTGTTCTAGTTGCTCTTCTACTTCCTTTAACTCTGTATCGATTTCTTTAACCTTTCCACCAACTTGACGCATTTCTAGGATCATATCCTCTGCATCTTTCTTTTCTTTTTTTAAGACAGAAATCTGCTTGGAAACTTCATTACGCTTTGCTTTTAATTCTTCGGATTCAGCAATTAACTCTCTTCTTCGTACATCTAAATCACCAAATTTATCAAGATCCGATAAATCTTCACCACGATTTTGCAGCTTTTCTTTTACTTCACCAAAATTATTACGTAAAAACTTCATATCTAACATAGTTTAAATTCCTCCTTTTCTTGCTTCTTCCGTGTGAACGAACAAAAAACTCCCATCCCTAAATATACATTTAGGGACGAGAGTTTTTCCCGCGATACCACCCTGTTTGAAGAATTGATTCTTCCGGCTCACTTTGAACAATAACGGCTATTCGCCGGGTATGCTTACTAATATTCTGCATACCTGCTCCAGGATGGATTCACAGGTTTCTTCCACCGATTTTCACCGTCCATCGGCTCTCTTTAGAAAGATAAACTGTTACTATTTCCTATCTTAGCAATTATATCCTATAATTTTCTATTATTGATTAGAATAGCGGAATATCTACGAAGATGCAAGTGTTTTCTTTACTTCTTCTACCAACTGCACAAAATAATTTGTAAAGCGATGATCATTTGTTAACTCTGGATGAAAGGCACTGCACAGGAATGTTCCTTGCTGTGCTGCCACTACATTTCCACGATAAGTTGCTAAAATTTCAACATTGTCACCGACCTCAACAATATATGGTGCACGGATGAAAACAGCTTCAAAATCATCTGCAACTCCAGAAATATCTATTTTTGCTTCAAAAGAATCCTTCTGCCTTCCAAATGCATTACGTTCGACTTTCATATTCATAAGCTGAAGGTGAGCATGATCTTGTCCGACAATATCATTTGCTAACAAAATGAGACCAGCACAAGTACCAAATATGGGTTTTCCTTGTTTACCAAAGTCAATTAATGCATCAAAGAAATCATATTTATCAATAAGCCGGCGCATTGTTGTACTTTCTCCACCTGGAAGAATTAAGCCGTCGACTTCATCCAGTTGTTCTTTCCTTTTTATCGTTAGTCCCTCTGCTCCAGATGCTTCAATCGATTGGATATGCTCTCTTATCGCACCTTGAAGTCCTAACACTCCTATTTTGGTCATCTTTGCATTTCTCCTTTTCACTTACCATCCGCGGTCTTGCATACGTTGTTCAGGAGCAATTGTACCAATTTCAATCCCTTTCATAGCGGTACCAATACCTTTAGAAACTTTAGAAATTAATTCGTAATCTTGATAATGAGTTGTTGCTTCAACAATAGCTCTTGCGTAGTTTTCCGGATTATCAGATTTAAAGATACCAGAACCAACAAACACACCATCAGCTCCAAGCTGCATCATTAAAGCAGCATCTGCTGGTGTTGCTACTCCACCTGCAGCGAAGTTAACGACAGGTAAACGACCTCTTTCTTTAATGTCTAATAATACTTCATATGGAGCACCTAGATTTTTAGCATATGTCATTATTTCGTCATTAGACATACCTACTAATTTACGAACCTGTGATTGAACTTCCCGCATATGGCGAACTGCCTCTACAATATTTCCAGTTCCCGGCTCTCCTTTTGTACGTAACATAGAAGCACCTTCTCCAATACGACGAGATGCTTCTCCCAAGTCTCGACAACCACATACAAATGGAACCGTATAGTCTCGTTTATTTAAGTGATACACTTCATCCGCTGGTGTTAATACTTCACTTTCATCAATATAGTCTACTCCCATTGCTTCCAAAACACGTGCTTCTACAATATGACCAATACGAGCCTTTGCCATTACAGGAATAGAAACAGCATTCATTACCTCTTCTACAATTGTAGGATCAGCCATTCTTGCTACTCCACCTGCTGCACGAATATCAGATGGCACTCGCTCCAATGCCATAACAGCGACAGCTCCAGCTTCCTCTGCAATTTTCGCTTGTTCTGCATTGACGACGTCCATAATAACGCCACCTTTTTGCATTTCAGCCATTCCACGTTTTACACGATCAGTTCCTAAGTTTGACATAGTTATATCCTCCCATTTTGCACACGAAATACTATATTAAGTATAATTTGATTTGATATGCATTATTATTACAACATTGTATAACAATTATGAATCATTACGCAAGCTTGATACGACAACTGGCGACCAATATGATGATTCAGATATGGTCACCTAACTAGTCGATATCAATCATTTATAGGCAACTCCGTTTTTTATACTAAAACCAACTCTTTACAGTATCTGTAATTGTAGAGAAAATATTACCGAAGAATTCTCCAATCGAGCTAATAGTAAGTACAAACCAATTAGCTTTTTCAATGGAGCTCGTTGTCACAACATCTACTGTATCTGTTCCTCCACTGCCATTAATATATCCATAATTCGTATCACCATCATAGACAAGTTCCATTGTTCCGACTTTGTCTCCTTCTTCGATTGGTGCAATTAATTCTCCATCCTCATTAAAATTATCTTCTTCCAAATTGTAAAGGACAGAATAATTTTCCTCTTCACCATTTTTAATTGTCATTGAGATTGCCTCATTAGTTGCTATCTCAATGGTATCCTCTTTGCCTTTTGCTACAGGTAACGTTGATTCACCTTCTAATTGAAAACCTGCCGGATATAATTGTTGTGTTGAAAAATTGGTGAATCCGTACTCCATCAATTTTTTCGTTTCTTCAAATCGTTTTCCCATACTCTCTGTTTTCATTACAACAGTAATTAAGCGTCGACCATCACGTTCTGCTGTACCAGTAAAGCAATATTCAGCTTCTGTTGTCCAGCCAGTTTTTAAACCGTCGACTCCATCGTAACCATATTGGGCAAAATTATTATTTTCCCACGGTAACATCCAGTTTAAATTTTGAAGGGTTCTTCCGTCTAACTCTGATGTTAATTTACTTGAAATATCTAATGCTTCTGGATAATCATTAACTAAATGATAAGCCAACAAAGCAGCAGATTTTGCTGACATTAAATTATCTGCATTTGGATCCGTACCTTCCGGATAATTCTCACCTAAATCTTCATTTGATAGCCCTGTTGAATTAACAAACTGATAATCCGGTAATCCCATTTCTTCTGCTTTATCATTCATCATTTTAACGAATTCGCCTTCTGAACCAGCTATAAGCTCTGCTAATGCAATGGTTGTTCCATTGTCTGAGATGATAGCCATTGCTTCATATAGCTCACTTACAGTGTAATCTTTATCTTGAATTAATCCAATTCCTGATGAAATGTTGTTTGCAGAAATACTGTATGCATAGTCACTAATTTGTGTCGTTGTATCCCAGCTAATGTCACCTTGTTCAATTGCTTCTAAAACTAAGTATTCCGTCATCATTTTCGTCATACTAGCAGGTGGTAACTTCATGTCCGCGTGTTTGGCAAATAAAATTTTCCCAGATTCTGCATCAACCAGAATTGCGGATTCTGCCTCGACATCAAATGTAGCTGCACTTGCTTGAATAGGTCCAATGACAAATCCAAAAGTAGCTATAAATAATATAAATATATTTAAACAAGATGCTTTTATTTTATGTTTCAACTTCCTCTACCCCCACTGTGTTTATTATGCATCTCCGATATTTTATCACACCCATTCTCAAAGTAAAATGGACTTTGGTAGGTGTTTTTGGGTATGTTTACCTTTTTAGTTCACACCTTTATGATTGGTTTCTATTTGGCATCCTTTCAGCATAGCTGAAAGCCGTGTGAAATTTAAACAATTCAAAAATGTTAATGACGGTTGAAAACATTAGCCTAACCAATTAATTTCATCCCAAGTGTTGAGAAAACAGGAGGATTTTAAAAAGTCATCCTCATATTTTTTGCTACACATCATTGGATGTCGACTTTCAAAAAATACCCCATTGCTAATAAATTGTTTATTTAATTTCGCTTCTTTTCCCCATAAAAACCAGTAGATAGAAGGATTAACTTCGGAAATGTATCGCAAAACCCGCTTAGAGAAAGTTTCCCATATATGCTTATGGCTATTTGCTTTACCAATTTCACAAGTGAAAGATGTATTTAAAAATAAAACTCCTTGTTCTTCCAACGAATCAAACCATTGCTGCGGTGCTTTAATTGGAAATTGCTGTTGCTCTATCTCTTGCTTAATTTCCTCAAAACGCTTTATTTGCTCATAGTGATTTATTCCGTTGTAATTCTTATGAATTAGTCTAATGATATTTTTAACAGATACCTGACGAAATGATTCCATCCAACTGGTTAGATGACCTACCTCAAAAGCTCTTCCAGTTGCAATTCCTTTCGCTGGATATACGTCTTGTCCTAACCAAATTACCTTCGTTTGATAAAGATCCGTAGAAAGAAATCTTAATATGTCTTTAGGATTGGTTGGATTATATGTATTTCCTATTTCTCTTTCAATATCCTTTAATTCATGTAACCGATCTTTCGTTAAAAAAGAAGACCAAGAAGGGTGAATGTCATTTGGAAGTATCATTCGTTTCACACCTACCTTAATAAAACTTATCCTCCGCTCATGAGAAAGGACTGAACCTGCTTACCTTTGAGATTCAGTCCTATTCAATCCTTATTCATTTTGCTTTACACAGAATAATTTGGTGATTCCTTTGTAATTTGGACATCGTGCGGATGACTCTCTCTCAATCCTGCACCTGTCATACGAATGAACTTTGCTTCATTACGAAGGAACGCTAAATCCTTGGCACCACAATAACCCATACCAGAACGTAATCCACCGATTAATTGGTGAATCGTATCTGCAAGTGGTCCCTTGTAGGCAACTCTTCCTTCAATTCCTTCAGGTACTAATTTCTTTGCCTCGTCTGTTTCTTGGAAATAACGATCTTTAGAACCAGACTTCATTGCAGTAACTGAGCCCATACCACGATAAACTTTATATCTTCTTCCTTGGAAGATTTCTGTTTCCCCAGGACTCTCCGATACACCAGCAAATAAACTACCGAGCATGACTGCATGCGCACCAGCCGCAAGTGCTTTTACGACGTCACCTGAGTATTTTACTCCACCGTCAGCAATTACTGGAACACCATACTTAGAGGCTTCTGTTGCACAATCATTAACAGCAGTTATTTGCGGTACGCCAACCCCTGCTACAACACGAGTAGTACATATGGAACCAGGACCGATTCCTACTTTAATCATGTTAGCACCAGCTTCAATTAACTCTTTCGTAGCTTCTGGTGTAGCTACGTTCCCTGCAATAATATCAATTTCAGGATATGCTTTTCTTACTCGTTCAACTTGCTCAATAACTCCTTGAGAATGTCCATGCGCTGTATCGATAACTAATACATCTACTCCTGCTTCTACTAGCTTGTCCACTCTAGTCATGGAATCAGCAGTTACTCCAACGGCTGCACCTGCTAATAATCTCCCTTGGGAATCTTTAGCTGAGTGAGGAAATTCAATAACCTTTTCGATATCTTTAATCGTAATTAAGCCCTTTAGTACTCCATTATCATCCACTAGTGGTAGCTTCTCAATTCTATGCTTTTGTAAAATCTTACTAGCTTCTTCTAAAGTAGTACCAACTGGTGCAGTTACTAAATTATTACTCGTCATTACTTCAGATATGCGAATAGAATAGTCTTCAATAAAACGTAAATCACGATTTGTAAGAATACCTACTAACACTTGATCGTCTTCGTTATTTACAATCGGTACCCCAGAAATACGAAATTTTCCCATTAAATGCTCAGCATCAAAAACTTGATGTTCTGGTAAAAGGAAAAATGGATTTGTAATGACACCACTTTCTGAACGCTTCACACGATCTACGTGTTCCGCTTGTTCTTCAATGGACATATTTTTGTGAATGATACCTATTCCACCTTGACGTGCCATTGAAATTGCCATTTCCGCTTCTGTAACTGTGTCCATTCCTGCACTGATTAACGGCACATTTAGCTTTATTTTAGAAGAAAGTTCTGTGCTAACAGAAACATCCCGTGGTAATACATCTGACTTTGCTGGAACTAATAAAACATCATCGAATGTTAGCCCTTCTTTTGCAAATTTATCCTCCCTCACAATGATCCTCCTTCAATTAATTTATGTGAAATTGGTTAAACTAATAAAGATTCGTGATAATAAAATGACGGTTCACACACCGAAAAAATTTGTTTCTAGATTCTTATTGTTAATTACAATACGATATCATTTAGCCTTTTTCAACCTTTTTATCAAGTCAAATGTAAAGAAAACCTTTCCAATTCAAATTTAAAATGATTTGGAGCAAATATTTGGTAAAGAAAGGGAATTTTAATGATAGAGAAGGATATAGAATTATTTTTAGGTTATTTAACATCTGCTCATACATCCCAAAAATTTCTTGATCACTGCTACAAGAAAAATGAGGTACCAAACCCAAGTAAACATAGCTTTGAAAATAGCTATCGATTTCTGTATTACTTACAGCATGGTCTTCAATTTTTTGAATCAGGAAATCAGGGAAATGTTACCGTAAAGCCAATTATGTATTTCTATGGAATGGTCCATTTGTTAAAAGCATGTATTTTAACACAGAGACCCAAATATCCAGAAAATACTGCGATGTTAGCACATGGAGTTTCTACAAGAAAACGAAAAAAACAAGATTACTCATTTCTACAGGATGAGGTCAAGGTTCAATTTAAAGGTTTATTTCCATACTTTTGTAACCATTTGTTTCATGTGGAACAATTTCCTTTTGATAAAACTAATATGGAGCAATTGCTAGCAACTATACCTGAATTAAATGATTTATTTTATTTTCACCGCGGACAGAAAGTACTTGAAAAAATAAGTAGTTTTCAAGATACAACAGTAACAATACCTATAACTGTGTTAGATCACTACCATATGACAGAGAGTGCTTTTTTAACTAAGATCTCAAATTACTTACCAAAAATTATAAATAAGAATACATCAGCTACCAAAATAGAATTAACGCTTTCGCATACATTATCTCCATCTTCTCAAGGTCCTTTTTATTTTCATGTTGCAGATGAAGCATTTTACCTACCAATAAAACGACATCACTTTTCTATTACACATGAAGTAATGAATCACTATTTACTTCTCTACAATTTAAGTATGATTTGTCGTTATGAAACAGAATGGTGGGGGGATTTACTTTATACTTTACCAACCGAAGATTATCCATTTATTAAGCAATTTCTTTCTGTAACAGCAACTAAAATACCTTTTTTACTAGGATACTTTCTTTATCAGCAGAAGGAATGAATACTAGGCGTTTGTCGCTTCTTTTTCACCTAAGTTTCCTAATCGTTGACTATTTTTATAGTAAAAATGGACGAACTCTCTAAAAATGAATTCGTCCATTTGTTTATTTAACGGTTCTCGGAAAGAATCTCTTCAATATAAATGCTTTTGTCATCCTTTAAGGAGATAATCGTTTGGTTATCATCATCCATCCTTACCATAGGTCTAGTCGGATATTTGGATTCTATGAAAACAATTTCTGCCTGTTTATTATTTGATAATTTCACTCGGGTTCCAGTTGAAAAATTAGTCAAGCTCTCAACAAACAATTCTAATAGTTCATGATCGAACTTATTAAATTGATCTGACATCATTTCCTCAATAACCTTAAAAGGAGATTGTCTTGACTGATATATACGTTCAGAAGTCATTGCATGATACGTATCGCTAATAGAAAGAATCGAAGCATAAGGATGAATTTTATTTTTTTGAACACCTAATGGATATCCACTTCCATCAGGACGCTCGTGATGCTGAAGAATAGCCAATTTAACAGCAACAGAAAGAGAGGGAATTTTCTCTACCAATCGATAGGAAAAGGTTGGATGTTTCTTTATTTCTTCATATTCAGGATCGGATAATTTCCCCTGTCTATGAAATAACAAACGGTTAATTTTTGCCATCCCGCTATCTGCTAAAATTCCTGCTAACCCTACTTGAATCCATTCCTTTTTCAATCCTTTTTTCTTGGCTAAAAATGCGGATATCAAACACATGGCCAGACTGTGGTTATAAAAATAATCTTGCTTCGTAGATAGTTTATGTAACAGGAACAAGTCAAGACCAACTTCATCAATTCTCTCCAGTAATGGGACTGCAACGTTTCGCACCTGACTCATATCTATAGAGGCTCCACTTTGCCAATCAGTAAACAGCTTTTTATAGGATTGTACTGCTTCTAAATATTGATCTTGAAATGATTGGTATGGTTTTTTTTCTGATATACTCTGGTCCTCATCTTTATTTGATTCCTCTTTAGGCATATCCTTAGGAACAAAGGGATCACCATAAGAAAGGTTCGGTGAAACATCTACCCTTTCAATTAAAAACTTATCTAAAATGTCAATATACTCCTCGGTTAAAACAGTGTTTTTGGGCATAATTGGACGATTGGTTTTCCCCATTACATCTCTATTGATGACACAACCAGGAATTAATTGTTTCGGATGTACCCACATCCACTTCCCCACCCTTACTAACAAGTCATTCTTGTTGATAAGAGCCCCACTTTATCTGGTGGGACTCTTCCATACAAACTTATTCTTCTTGTTCATCAATCGCTTCTTCTGTATTTACTACTTCTACTTCTTCGTTTTCGTTTTCAATTTCCTCTTCTTCATCATCTTCATCTGTATCTATTCTTGCAACGGTTGCTACTTTCTCTTCTTCCTGTAATCGAATCAATCTTACACCTTGTGTATTTCTACCGGTTACAGAAATCCCTTCAACTGGCATACGAATTAACACACCAGAGACAGTGATAATCATAATGTCTTCATCGCCGGTTACAGCTTTAACAGTAACAATTTTTCCTGTTTTGTCTGTAACATTACTTGTGAAAATACCCTTTCCACCGCGATTGGTAATTCGATATTCTTTAGCAGGGGTTCTTTTCCCATAACCATTCTCTGTAACATTTAATACTTGTAATCCATCCTCAATAATTTCCATCGATACAACACGATCATCGCCTCGCAAAGATATTCCTTTTACCCCTGCTGCTGTACGACCCATGGAACGAATTTGCTCTTCAGGAAAACGAATTAAATAACCATTCTGTGTTCCAATCATAATGTGTTTATTCCCATCTGTTAATCGAACAGAGATCAGCTCATCTTCTTCTCGAAGGTTAAGAGCAATAAGTCCACCCTTACGTATATTAGCAAACTGAGAAAGGGTCGTGCGTTTAGAGATACCTTGCTTCGTCGTAAAGAATAAATACCAATCATCAACAAACTCATTTACTGTAATAACCGCATTGATCCATTCCTCTTTTTCGATCTCTAATAAATTTATAATCGGGATTCCTTTTGCCGTTCGACTAAATTCAGGGACTTCATAACCCTTTGCCTTGTACACCTTCCCTTTATTTGTAAAGAATAGAATCGTGTCATGGGTTGAGGAAGATACTAAATGTTCGACAAAGTCATCCTCATTCGTTCCCATCCCTTGAACTCCACGTCCACCCCTTCTTTGGGTACGATATGTGGAAGATGGCAATCGTTTAATATATCCTTGGTGTGTTAACGTAATGACAATCTTTTCTTCTGGAATTAAATCTTCATCTTCAAAGAAATCTGTCCCACCAAGTACAATTTCTGTTCTTCTTTCATCATTAAATCGCTCTTTTATTTCTGTAAGCTCTTCACGGATAATTTCAAGCACTTTTTCCTCATCCGCTAAAATTGCTTTTAATTCTGCAATTAATTTTAGTAAATCTTGATATTCTTCTTCAATCTTTTCACGCTCTAATCCCGTTAAGCGCTGCAGGCGCATATCCAAAATGGCTTGTGCTTGTTTTTCAGATAACTCAAAGCGTGTCATTAACCCTTCGCGAGCTATATCAGTTGTTTTCGATTGTCTGATCAATGTAATAATCTCGTCAATATGATCAAGAGCAATTCGTAAGCCTTCTAGGATATGTGCTCTTGCTTCTGCTTTTCTTAACTCATAGGCTGTCCGACGTTTTATGACAACTTTTTGGTGTTCTAAATATTCTTGTAAGCATTGCTTAAGATTTAACACCTTTGGTTGCCCATCTACTAATGCAAGCATGTTTATACCAAAAGACGTTTGAAGTGCTGTTTGCTTATATAAATTATTTAAAACAACATTGGCGTTTACATCACGTCGTAATTCAATCACAACCCGCATACCATTGCGGTCTGATTCGTCACGTAAATCAGTAATTCCTTCGAGACGCTTATCACGAGCTAAATCTGCAATTTTTTCAACTAACTTTGCTTTATTAACTTGATATGGTAATTCTGTAACAAGAATGGTTGATTTGCCATTTGCTTGTTCTTCTATTTCTACTTTTGCTCGAATTGTAATCGAACCTTTACCTGTTTGAAATGCCTTTCTAATTCCGCTTCTACCTAAAATTTGTCCAGCTGTTGGAAAATCCGGGCCATAAATGTAATCTTCCATCAACTCGTCAATCGTAATATCCGGATTTTTACTAATTGCCAATACGGCATCAATCGTTTCTCCTAAATGATGTGGAGGAATGTTTGTAGCCATACCAACTGCAATCCCAGAAGCACCATTCACCAATAGGTTAGGAAAACGGGAAGGTAATACTTTTGGTTCTCTTTCTGAACCATCATAGTTATCCATGTAATCAATCGTATCTTTATTGATATCTCTCAATAATTCCATCGATATTTTCGACATTCTTGCTTCCGTGTAACGCATGGCTGCAGCAGGATCACCATCTACAGATCCAAAATTACCATGTCCATCTACCAGCATATAGCGATAACTAAAATCCTGCGCCATCCGTACCATCGCCTCATAAACTGCAGAATCACCGTGTGGATGATATTTACCAATAACATCCCCAACAATACGAGCTGATTTTTTATACGCTTTATCCGAATGCATACCTAGATCATTCATTGCATAAAGTATTCTTCGATGAACTGGCTTTAACCCATCTCTAACATCAGGTAGTGCCCGAGAGACAATAACACTCATTGCATAATCTAAAAAAGAAGTACGCATTTCACTACCAATATTGATTTCTTGAACTTGTGGACGTTGATTATCCACCATAAAACAACCTCCTATCGAGTAAGGAAGAAAGACTAGTTAATTATTTAGATTGTATGAATAGTCTCTCATTTGCTAAGTTATTGAACTTTTAAATATGTACACAGGCGGAGCTCAACTCACACCCGTAAATGTTAAACGTCTAAGTTTTTTACATAAATTGCGTTGTCTTGGATAAAGTTACGTCTAGGCTCTACTTTATCTCCCATCAACATATCAAAAACCTGATCTGCATCCATCGCATCTTCTAAGTTCACTTGAAGTAAGGTTCTTGTTTCTGGGTCCATCGTTGTTTCCCATAACTGGGTAGCATTCATTTCCCCCAAACCTTTATAACGCTGGAGACCCGGCTTTGGTGCTTTTGGAAGTTCATTGATAATTCGATCCATTTCTTTCTCATTATAAGCGTAATGTACTGCTTTACCTTGTTGAATTTTATATAAAGGCGGTTGAGCAATATAAATGTAACCATACTCAATTAATGGCCGCATATAACGATAAAAGAAAGTTAATAATAATGTTCGGATATGTGCTCCATCTACATCTGCATCTGTCATAATAACAATTTTGTGGTATCTAGCCTTTGATATATCAAAGTCTTCTCCGATACCAGTACCTAATGCAGTAATAATCATTCGAATCTCATTGTTAGAAAGTATTTTATCTAGCCTTGCTTTTTCTACATTAATGATTTTTCCACGTAAGGGTAAGATAGCTTGGAAATGGCGATCACGTCCTTGTTTCGCTGATCCCCCCGCAGAATCTCCCTCAACAACATACAGTTCACTAATCGTTGCATCTCTAGAAGAACAGTCTGCTAATTTCCCAGGTAAATTAGAAATTTCTAGAGCACCTTTTCGTCTTGTCAGTTCTCTTGCTTTTTTTGCTGCAATTCTTGCTCGAGAAGCCATTAGTCCTTTTTCAACAACAATTTTTGCTGTATCAGGATTTTCAAATAGAAATTTAGAAAATAGTTCACTAAAAGCCGAATCCGTAACCGTACGTGCTTCACTATTTCCTAATTTTGTCTTTGTTTGACCTTCAAATTGTGGATCTGGATGTTTGATAGAAATAATCGCCGTTAATCCTTCACGAACATCATCACCCGTCAAGTTTGGATCATTTTCTTTAAACATGTTATTTTTTCGTGCATAATCATTTATTACTCTCGTTAAACTTGTTTTAAAACCTGATTCATGCGTTCCACCTTCGTACGTATGGATGTTATTTGCAAACGAATAGATATTACTTGCAAACCCGTCATTATACTGTAATGCTACTTCTACATAAATATCATCAACTTCTTTTTCCGCATAAAAAGGTTCATGAATCGCCTCTCTATTTCGATTTAAATGTTCAACATACGAACGAATTCCGCCCTCATAAAAAAATGTTTCCGGTTCAGATTCTGTTCGCTTATCTTCAATCGTTATTGTTAAACCTTTATTTAGAAATGCTAATTCTCTCAAACGTTGAGCTAATATATCGAAATTATAGGTTGTTATTTCGTTAAAAATTTCTGTGTCAGGCTTAAAGTGTGTTCTAGTACCAGTAATTTCAGTTTCCCCAATTACTTTTAAATCCTCTTGTGGAATTCCTCTTTTAAAACCTTGGTAATGAATTTTACCATCACGATAAACATAAACATTTAATTCACTAGACAAGGCATTTACAACGGAAGCACCTACACCATGTAGGCCACCAGAAACTTTGTAACCGCCGCCTCCAAATTTACCACCCGCGTGTAACACTGTCATAATTACTTCCACAGCTGGTCTTCCAGTTTTTTCATGTGTCCCAACTGGTATACCGCGACCGTTATCAATTACCGAAATACTATTATCTTCTTCAATAATAACTTGGATATGGTCACAATATCCTGCTAGTGCCTCGTCAATACTGTTATCAACAATCTCCCAAACAAGGTGGTGTAATCCCTTCTCGTTTGTAGAACCAATATACATTCCAGGTCTCTTTCTTACCGCTTCTAATCCTTCTAAAACTTGTATCTGATTTTCATCATACACTTGCTCATTTGATAATTTTTCTTCCATTGCCAATTCTTTCACCTACATTTCTAAAATAAGAGGATTTTTCTCAGAACTTAATTAGCACCAATTCTTTTGGCGATGTCGATTGACTAGTTGAACTTATATTTTACAGAACAATAGAATACGTAAAGATTTCTTCATTCCTTCAGAAACGAGCAGGATTTATTCTTCGATTGCTTCTGAATAATCTTCTAGTTTACTAATTGTAGTAATCATGCTTGCACGTTTCTTTAACGTTAAAACCGATAATGGACTGAAGTAAATATAATCTTTTGTAATTACGATTGATTTCGTATCCTTTTGCTGGGGATCTATGACATTTTTATTTTTTCTTTGGTTAAATAACATTTCTTCGTTAATCGTTGAGGAAGATATTAAACTAAAATCAATAATTGAAACTACTTCTTCCGAGCGAATGACATTATCATCACCAATATGAATAAACATTTTATTCCCCCATTTTTGATTAATCGATTATTCCCTGATGAACACGAAAAAGCTCTGCTTTATCTAACGTTTCGTGTTTAATCCCATCAACACTTGTCGTAGAGACAAAAGTTTGTACTTTTCCTTGTATCGTATTCAACAGATGGGATTGTCTAAAGTCGTCCAGTTCACTCAACACGTCATCCAGCAATAAAATAGGATATTCTCCTACCTCATTTTTAATTAATTCTATTTCTGCTAATTTTAACGATAATGCTGTTGTACGTTGTTGACCTTGAGAGCCATAGGATTGAACATCTTTTCCATTCACAAAAAAAAGTAAATCATCCCGGTGAGGACCTATTAATGTATTGCCTCTTTCCACTTCTTTTTGTTCGATTTCTTCAAATTTTTCATAGTATATATTTACTAGTTTTTCCCTATTATGGTCTTCTGATACATTCGTAGAAGGATGATATATAATTTCTAGTTTTTCTATTCCTCTACTTATACCTGTATGAATCGGATCAGCCCATTTTCGTAGCAGTTCTAAAAATAAAAATCGCCTCTCTACTAAGACAGCTGCATGCTCAATTAATTGATCTGTTATTACTTTAAGCATCGTCCGGTCTGCTCGTTGATTTCGCTGAAGCTGTTTTAGTAGATGGTTCCTTTGTTTTAATATTTTTTGGTACTGACCTAGATGATAAATATAAATGGGTTGAACTTGACCAATTTCCATATCAATAAATCTTCGCCGAACTTGTGGGCTGCCTTTGACAAGATTCAAATCTTCAGGTGCAAACATCACAACATTAAGCGCCCCAATATAATCACTGAGACGTCTTTGTTCTAGGTGATTTAATTTTGCTTTTTTACCTCTCGATGAAAATTGCATTTCTAGAGGGAATTTTTGTTTACGTTTATACACACTACCTTCTATTTTAGCATATTCTTGCTCCCATTGGATTAATTCTTTATCTCTTGTTGTTCGATGGGACTTAGAAAAAGCTAATACATAGATGGACTCCATTAAATTGGTTTTCCCCTGGGCGTTCTCACCAATAATCACATTTATTTTATCATCAAATTTTACTTTTAAATAATCATAATTCCGATAATTTGTTAGGTTAAGCTCAGAAATATGCATCTTAATGTCCTTTCTTTAAGTGCGTGTTCAAAAAGTCAGTAAATTTAGAAGCAAGCAGGTCGATGCGGCAAAACTTCTGAGGATCGAAAAAATGAGCCTGCGCAAAGATGCGCCACTTATCATTTGGTGACTTTTTGAACATCCTCTTTGACTGAAGAAAGTTAAAAGCGTTCATTTTGTAACTGTTGTTATTGCTTAATAACTGTGAATTTTCCAATATCTTCAATTTCTACTATATCCCCAGGGTAAAGCTTTCTGCCGCGTCTATTCTCTAATTCTCCGTTTACAAGAACGGGATTATCTGCCAAATATAATTTAATCATCCCACCCGATTCCAATATATTGGCTAATTTTAAAAATTGACCTAGTGGGATGAACTCCGTTTTTATTTCAATGTTTTGATTCACTTGTAATCACCTAACTTTCAATGGCCTTCTATCTATTTTACTAAACGATAAAGTATTAAGCAAAAACAGATAATAATATGAGCTAATATGAAAGAAAAAAACTCTTATCGAACAAAATTCAATAAGAGTTCTCTTCTGTTTTTTAAAAGATTGTTGCTTTTTTATAATAAGCCTAATTGCACAGAAGATATAATGCACAATACAGTGAAATTAAAATGAATGCTAGGTTATCGCTTCGGCAGAATACTTCGCTTTCCGCGGGCACGGAAAGCGAGTGTTTTTCCACAGCGTCGGCTATTCACTCTTTTTATTCTTTAGATTAATGATAAATTACCTTTTGTTGCGCATTATAGGTCAACTGTGTAATTAAAACATCAAAGAATATGGAAAGAGCCTTTTTAAATGAAATGAATTCAGCGTATAAGTGCTTCTAATATGTTCGGACTGGCAATATTAACTGTAAAATTTGATCATTATCGACTGGTCTTATAATAAATGGTCGCATTGCACCAGTAAATTCTATTTTTACTTGTTCATTTTCAATCGCCTTTAAAGCATCCATCATATATTTTGCACTAAAAGAAATTTTAAGTTCTTCGCCTTCTATTGATTTTGCAGTTACCTCTTCAACAACTTGTCCTATTTCCGGAGAATTACTACTAATTTCAACTAGATTACTTGGTTTTGTTTGAAGTCTAACAACATTATTTCTACTTTCTTTAGCCAGTAAAGATGCCCGATCAATTGATTGCAGTAGTTCTTTCGTTTGACCATACAAAATTGTTTTGCTTTGCTCTGGAATCAGTCTAGAAGTCTCTGGATAATTGCCATCTAATAACCGGGATAAGAAATATAAATGCTTTGTACGGAACAGAACTTGATTTTCTGTCACGCTAATTTCAATTGGATCTTCTGTTTCTTCTAATATTTTATTTAATTCGTTTAAGCTTTTACCAGGAATAACGACGTTTGAAAAAGTTAAATTTTGTGTATTACTTTCTAACGGAATCTGTCTTGATGCAAGTCGGTGACTATCTGTTGCAATAAAATAAAGAAATCCATCCTCTATTTTTATATTAACACCCGTTAAGATTGGTCTTGTTTCAACTGTTGATACTGCAAATACGGTTTGTTTAATTAAGTTTTTAAGTAAATCTGTAGGTAAATCAAAACTATTCTCTGTTTGTAAATGAGGTAGTTGAGGATACTCATCTGCATCTTGACCATTTAAGTGAAATTCTGCAGTACCTGAACGGATCGTTACTTTTAAAAGATCATCTGATTCTATTTCTACTGTTTTTTGTGGTAACTTACGAACAATTTCCGGAAAATACTTTGCTTGTACGACAATACTTCCTGGTTCCATTTGGTCTATATTTACAATTCCGTTCTCTTCTTTTGGTATAAAAGATTCAATAGAAATATCAGAGTCACTTCCAGTTAGCTTTATTCCATCATTTTTCACTTCTATTTTTAATCCAGTTAATATAGGGATTGCAGTTCTAGCGGAAATAGCTTTCATAACATGTTGAATACTTTCCATTAATAATTCTCTTTGAATAATAAATTTCATAAATAAATCCTCCTAGTGGAAGTTATATTATATATTATTTTTAATATAAATTTCGTAGTAATAGTATTAGGGCCTGTGAATTTGTGGATAACTTAAAAAAATAAGTGATACTGATAGTTATCCAGATGTGGATAACGTGTTAATAAGTGTGTACTCTTTATTAACAGTATTCACATGTTGATAAATCTCTTTTCATTGAAAATCTAAAAAAGAAATCAAAGGAGTGTAAGAAAAACCTTACTTAAGAAAAAAATATAAGTAAAAGGTTTTTCTTTGATAGTTAAATTGATTTTAATTGTTCTTTAATTTGATCTATTTCCTTTTGGAGCAGTTGGTCCTGACTAATCATTTTTGAAATTTTTTCATGTGCATGAATAACCGTTGTATGATCTCTTCCACCAAATTCCTCGCCTATTTTCGGTAAAGAAAAATCTGTTAGCTCTCTTGATAAGTACATTGCAATTTGACGTGGAAAAGCAATTGATTTTGTTCTTTTCTTTGCAGCAAACTCTTCCAATTTTACGTTATATTTCTCCCCAATCACTTCCTGAATAGCATGTATCGTAATTACTTTTGGTTTAGAGCTTGGAATAATATCTTTCAATGCTTCTGCTGCCAAGGACGCATCGACATCCTCATTAATAAGCGAGGAATAAGCAACGACTCGGATAAGTGCCCCTTCCAATTCCCGAATATTTGTATCAATTTGATTAGCAATATAAAGCATTACTTCGTTTGGGATATCTAATCCTTCTGCTTTCGCTTTTTTACGTAGAATTGCTATTCGCGTTTCTAAATCAGGCGGAGTTATATCAGTAATTAATCCCCATTCGAATCGTGAACGCAAGCGATCTTCTAGGGTTGGAATTTCCTTCGGTGGACGATCACTAGAAATAACAATTTGTTTACTTTCTTCGTGCAACGTATTAAACGTATGAAAAAATTCTTCTTGTGTTTGTTCTTTTCCAGCTAAAAATTGAATATCGTCAATAAGTAGAACATCTACACTTCGGTATTTGTTTCTAAAATTAACAGCTTTATTATCTCTAATTGAATTAATAAATTCGTTGGTGAATTTTTCAGATGATAGATAAACAACTTTAGCTGAAGGGTTATGATCTAAAACATAGTGTCCAATCGCATGCATAAGGTGCGTTTTTCCTAGACCTACTCCACCATAAATAAATAGAGGGTTGTATGCCTTTGCCGGTGCTTCAGCTACAGCTAAAGAAGCAGCATGTGCAAAGCGATTTCCAGAACCTATTACAAACGTATCAAAGGTATATTTTGAGTTGAGCATTGATTTTGGAGATTCACCATTATCTGATTGTTTAACGTTAGGAATTTTTTTCACGGCTGGCTTTACATCATCAATTTCACTTTCTGTCTCAGGAATAATAAATTTAATTTTTAGATGTGTTCCTGTAACTTCAAACAAGGCATCGGAAATTAAATCGGTATATCTGCTTTCTAACCAATCCCTCGCAAATTCATTAGGCGCTGAAATAATTAGTGTATCTTCTTTTATATGATCAGCAGTAGTATTTTTAAGCCATGTATCATAACTGGGTTTGCTAATTTTATTTTGAATGGATTCTAGTGTGTTAGACCATAGTTGTTGAATATTTTCCAAAGAATAGTCACCCCTTCCGTATGTAAACCAATGGGAAATAAAAAGCCTCTCGCAATCTTTCTTTACTAATTTCATCGAGTAGAAAGATCGAAAGGCCCAAGTATAGGATGTGGATAAAAAAACTTGATTAAATCAACTATTTAATAGTTTATACCATTTTCCACAGGATTGTTAATAATTTTAAAAACAAGGTTGTGTGTAAATGTCCACACTCTATCCACAGATTGTGGATAATATATATGTGAACGAAGATTAAATACATAGTAAAACACAAATATAATATCAAATAAATCCAGTATACGCAATGGTTTTTCGACACTTATCCACAAAACCTACAGGTTGTAGACAAATCCTATCCACAGCACTATATTTTGTGATTAATTTGTCGATAACTGTTGTGGAAAGTCGAATGTGGATAAAAAAGTTACGAACAATCCCTGTGGATAAAGTTATTGTAGATATTTTTTATCACAGAGGTTATACTGCTGTAGTAGGTTACAAACTATATGGATTAACTATGAAATTTTTGGAAAGTTGACAATTAGATTAACTATTCCGTATAATATATTAGGCTTTCTTTTAATATTGAATTTGTTAATTCCTCAGGGAGGTGTAGATAAATGAAACGCACATTTCAACCAAATAATCGTAAGCGTAAAAAAGTTCACGGGTTTCGTTCTCGTATGAGCACAAAAAATGGACGTAAAGTGATTGCACGTCGTCGTAAAAAAGGTAGAAAAGTATTATCTGCATAGGCCACTGAATTATGTCAGTGGTCTTTTTTCTAGTGATGTATGTATATTGGTAAATGCTTTTTACTGATTGTGATGACACAAAGATGTTTAGCTTGAAGAAGATATTTAGTAGAGTGGTGTTTGAGTAAGATTGTTTTACTGGAGGATCTCATCCTATGAAAAAAGCGTATCGTTTGAAAAAGAACGAAGAATTTCAGTTGGTATTTAATAAAGGAAAATCATTTGCAAATCGTCAATTGGTCCTTTATTTCTTGAAGAAAACAGATCAACAGCATTTTAGAGTAGGTCTTTCTGTTAGTAAGAAGATAGGAAATGCAGTTGTACGTAATCAAATCAAACGATATATAAAGCAAGCTTTTTTGGAGTTAGATGGAAAAGTTGCTAATAACTATGATTTTATTCTCATTGCTAGAAAACCAGTAAAAGATATGGATTATCACCAAGTAAAAAAAAGTTTGATTCATGTATTATCTAAATCGAAACTAATTAAATAAAATAAATCATATAGGTAACGTAGAACGATAGAAGTATTTTCGTACTAGAATCAATTGTAGAGTTCATGTAAAATATTTAGTATATTTATACATAAACAAAAGAATGATTCGATAAATGTGTACATGCATCGTCGTTCGTGGTAGAAGTTGGTAAGGAGGATAAAAATTGCGTAAAAAGGTTTTGTTATTATTAACCTTAGCTGGGGTATTATTTTTACTTTCTGGTTGTACACAGGTTAATCAAGAAATAACAAGTGAGAGCACCGGGATATGGAACGAATATTTTGTTTATCCATTATCTTGGTTAATTACGTATGTAGCAGAAGCATTTAATGAAAACTATGGATTATCTATTGTTCTTGTTACGATCCTTATTCGTTTAGTATTATTGCCATTAAATATTAAACAATTAAGAAGCTCCAAGGCAATGCAAGCAATACAACCACAATTGCAAGAAGTAAGGCAAAAATACAGCTCCAAAGACGCGAAGACACAGCAGAAGTTGCAGCAAGAAACGATGGAACTTTTTCAAAAAAATGGAGTAAATCCATTGGCTGGTTGTTTACCAATTATTGTCCAAATGCCAATTTTGCTGGCTTTTTATCATGCAATAATGCGTACAGCCGAGATTAAAGAGCATAGCTTTCTATGGTTCCAATTAGGAGACCCAGATCCATACTTTATTTTACCAGTTGTTGCTGCTGTAGCAACGTATGTTCAACAGAAATTAATGATGGCAGGAGGAACATCAGCACCACAGAATGCAATGATGGCACAAATGAAAATGATGCTATATATGATGCCAATTATGATTGGTGTCGTGGCAATCTTTTTCCCTTCTGCACTATCATTGTATTGGGTAGTTGGTAATATATTTATGGTAATCCAAACATTATTTATAAGAAACCCAATGATGAAGGATGCTGAAACGGGAGGAAATTCAAAGTGAAACAAGTGACTGCTACTGGACAAACAGTTGAAGAGGCGGTCCAATCAGCATTGAAGCAGTTAAACATCACAAGGGACCAGGCGAAGATAGAAGTTATTGATGAGGGTAAAAAGGGACTTTTAGGATTATTTGGATCTAAACCAGCAATTGTCAAAGTTTCTTTGGTGGAAAATCAAATTAACCGAGCTGAAAGCTATTTAAAGAGCATGATTAATGAATTAGGTATTGAAGCTACCATTGATAAAACGGTGAAAGATACGGAAGTTACCTTCCATGTATCAGGTGAAAAAATAGCTATTCTTATTGGAAAACGTGGACAAACACTTAACTCACTGCAGTATTTGTTGCACTTAGTTATAAATAAAGATTCGGATAGATTCTATACAGTTATTTTAGATGCGGAAGGCTATCGAGAGAGACGTAAAGAAACGTTGATACAGCTTGCAAACCGATTAGCAGATAAAGCAGGTAGAACAAAGAAAGAAGTTTCTCTTGAACCAATGCCATCTTACGAAAGAAAGATTATTCATACCGCCTTACAAAATCATAAGAGAATTTCGACATATTCTCAAGGATCTGAACCAAATAGACACGTAGTCATTAAACCTTAAACTTGTAAGCTTCTGAAAAGAGGCTTATTTTTTTTGTGTGGTTTTTATGGCATTTTCTAATACTATTTCCACAACAGGAAAAGAAGACAAACCTCATCAACATGTGGATAAAGCAAGAGTGTATCTCGGTTCTTGTTACAAAGGATATTCACATGTGGATAAAAGAGTAAAAAAAGAGTTACAATGAGAGGTGTGGATATCTTTTCAAACATAGCTATATTGTGATAATCTAATAATTTAGTGATTAGAAAATTTTGGTGAATAATTTTATATAAACTGAGATAGAAGAGGGATGAAGTAGTTGGATGTGTGGAGGTGGAAGTGATGGAAACTGATACGATAGCTGCAATATCGACACCGGTTGGTGAGGGAGCAATTGCTATTGTGAGATTAAGTGGTGAGGATGCTATTCCTATTACAAATAAATTATTTAAAGGAAATGATTTAAAGACTGTTGATTCCCATACAATTCATTATGGAAAAATTGTCGATCCTACTACCAACGAAATAGCTGAAGAAGTAATGGTCACTATAATGAGAGGACCTAGAACATTTACAAGGGAAGATGTCGTTGAAATCAATTGTCATGGGGGACTAGCTTCCGTTAATCGATTGTTAGAGCTGGTTTTATCTGAAGGTGCAAGATTGGCGGAACCTGGTGAATTTACAAAAAGAGCATTTTTGAATGGAAGAATTGATTTATCTCAGGCAGAAGCAGTGATGGACTTAATTCGAGCAAAAACGGACAAAGCGATGAATGTTGCCCTGAAACAGATGGATGGACATCTTTCAAACTTGATACAAACATTAAGGCAACAGCTATTAGAAACAGTTGCACATGTAGAAGTAAATATAGATTATCCAGAGTATGACGACGTAGAGGAAATGTCTCATCAAATGTTGATTGAAAAAACAACGGAAGTGAAGAGTGAAATAGAAAGACTATTACAAATGGCAAAACAGGGAAAAATATTAAGAGAAGGTTTAGCTACAGCAATTATTGGAAGACCAAATGTAGGAAAGTCTTCCTTGATGAATGCATTAGTTCATGAAAATAAAGCAATTGTAACGGATATACCTGGTACAACTAGAGATGTGATTGAGGAATATGTCAATATAAGAGGGGTACCATTACGCTTAGTAGATACTGCTGGTATAAGAGAAACAGAAGATATTGTAGAAAAAATTGGTGTAGAGCGGTCAAGACAAGTGTTGAAGGAATCAGATTTAATTTTACTCGTATTGAATTATGGGGAGCAATTAACAGAAGAAGATGTCAATTTGTTTAAGGCTGTTGAAGGTTTAGAAGTAATTGTCATTATAAATAAAACGGATTTGGATAAACAAATTGATTTAGAAAAAGTGAAACAACTATCCAATAATCGTCCTATCATCACTACAACCTTAATTGAAGATACAGGGATTGATGAATTAGAAAAGGCTATTTCTGACCGATTTTTTGAGGGTGAATTGGATGCTGGTGATTTGACTTATGTTTCAAATGTCCGTCATATTCAATTATTAAAACAATCGAAACAATCATTAACTGATGCAATGAATGGAATAGAGCAGGGGATGCCGATTGATTTGGTGCAAATCGATATAACTAGAACATGGGAGTTGTTAGGTGAAATTATTGGAGACACTGTCCATGAAAGTTTAATTGATCAACTGTTTTCACAGTTTTGCTTAGGTAAGTGAGTCAATTTCATCATTACAATATCAAGCCAGATTTCTAAACTAATGGCGATTAATAAGTAGTATGAAATGGATGAAAGTAGCATTTATAATTGATAATCAGTGCTATCTATAAGATTATTTTTAGGTGGGAAAGCACTTTTATTTTAGTTTAATAAAGGAGAGAAAAATATGACTTACGATGCTGGTCATTATGATGTAATTGTCATTGGTGCAGGTCACGCAGGGGTAGAAGCTGCTTATGCTGCGGCACGTCGGGGAGCTAAAACGTTAATATTAACCTTAAATTTAGATATGATAGCATTTATGCCTTGTAATCCATCTATTGGGGGGCCTGCTAAGGGAATTGTCGTTCGTGAAGTAGATGCACTTGGTGGTTTAATGGGCAAAGTAATCGATAGAACCTACATTCAAATGCGTATGCTTAATACGGGGAAAGGACCTGCTGTGCGAGCATTACGTGCTCAAGCTGATAAGCCATTATATATACAAGAGATGAAAAGGATTCTTGAAAAGCAAGAAAATTTAACATTACGACAAGGTATGGTTGAAAAATTAATCGTAGAAGATGGAGTGTGTAAAGGGGTAGTTACTGAAACGAAGGCAGCTTATTATGCTAAATCAGTAGTAATTACGACTGGTACATTTATGCGTGGAAGAGTAATCATTGGTGATTTATCCTATGAAAGTGGTCCAAATAACCAACGAGCTTCTGTTAAATTATCAGAGGATTTAGAGCAGTTAGGTTTTGAACTAGTTCGTTTTAAAACAGGAACTCCACCTCGTGTGATTAGCCACACGATTGACTATTCCAAAACAGAAATTCAACCGGGTGATGAAGACCCTAGACACTTTTCTTATGAGACAAAAGAATCGATCCCAGATCAAATACCTTGCTGGTTAACGTACACGAATGAATTTACACATAAAATCATTGATGAAAACTTAGGATTATCTGCCATGTATTCTGGAATGATTAAAGGGACTGGACCACGATATTGTCCATCAATAGAAGATAAAGTAGTAAGGTTTCATGATAAACCGAGACATCAAATCTTCTTAGAGCCTGAGGGGAGAAATACGGAAGAGGTATATGTTCAAGGTTTGTCAACATCGTTGCCGGAATATGTTCAAAGAGAAATGCTCCGAAGTATTCCTGGGCTTGAGGAATCAGAAATTATGAGGGCTGGTTATGCTATTGAGTATGATTCTGTTGTTCCGACACAATTGTGGCCTACACTTGAGGTGAAAAAAGTACCAGGATTATTTACTGCGGGACAAATTAATGGAACCTCCGGCTATGAAGAAGCAGCTGGACAAGGATTAATGGCAGGTATAAATGCAGCTTCAAGAGCACTAGGTAAAGAATCAGTTATTCTAGATAGGTCTCAAGCATATATAGGAGTTCTTATCGATGATTTAGTTACAAAAGGAACAAATGAACCATATCGATTGTTGACATCTAGAGCAGAACATCGCTTATTGCTACGTCATGACAATGCAGATTTACGATTAACTGAAATCGGCTATCAGTCGGGAATGATAGCTGAAGAGCGTTATCAACAATTTTTAGAAAAGAAACAATTAATTAAAGAAGAAAAAGAGCGGTTAAAAAATGTCATGTTAAAGCCAACGGATGAAGTTCAACAAATTATTGATGAAGCAGGCGGAACAAGATTAAAAGAAGCAATTAAAGCAGCTGATTTATTAAAAAGACCAGAAATTAAATACGAAATGATTGAACAACTTTCTCCTTCAGAAAAAGATTTAGATTGGGAAGTAAAGGAACAGGTTGAAATCCAAATTAAATACCAAGGCTATATTGATAAGTCCAACCAGCAAGTAGAACGAATGATGAAAATGGAGAGTAAGCTCATACCTGAAAACATTGATTACGATGATATTAGTGGAATTGCGACAGAGGCAAAAGAAAAATTGAAGCAAGTTCGACCATTATCAGTCGGTCAGGCGTCAAGAATTTCTGGTGTTAACCCAGCAGACGTTTCCATATTACTCGTCTATATAGAGCAGGGGAGAATAAAAAAAATATCAAATCAATAATGAAGGAAAGGAATATTGTAAATGAATGTTACTACCTTTCTAGCTGAGTTAGAAAAAAAAGAAATACAATTATCAGACAGACAAGTGGAACAGTTTGAAAACTATTTTGATACACTAGTCGAATGGAATGAAAAAATGAATTTAACGGCTATCACGAATAAGGAAGAAGTTTATATAAAACATTTTTTCGATTCCCTTACAGCTGCTTTCTACTTTGACTTTACGAAAGATATAAAACTTTGTGATGTTGGAGCGGGAGCAGGATTTCCTAGTATTCCTTTAAAAATTTGCTTTCCGAATCTAAAAATAACGATTGTAGATTCCCTGAAAAAAAGAATCACTTTTTTAAATCACTTAGCTAGTGAATTAGATTTAACTGATGTTGCGTTTTATCATGATCGGGCGGAATTATTTGGTCAAAAGGAAAGCTATCGTAATAATTTTGATGTAGTAATGGCACGTGCAGTAGCGAGACTTTCTGTTCTAAGTGAATTGTGTCTACCACTTTGTCAAACGAATGGGACTTTCATAGCAATGAAAGGTCCGAATCTAGATGAAGAGCTTCGTGCATCAAAATCTGCTATGGAGTTATTAGGTGGTGAGTTGGAAAAGGTATATACCTTTGATTTACCTGAGGATAACGGAGAACGTAATATTGCAATTATTAATAAAAAAAGAAACACACCAAAAAAATATCCGAGAAAACCAGGAGTACCTAATAAGAATCCACTAACTTAAAAAATATAAATTAGTCGAAATAATTACTTAAGGCGATTATTTCCCACTGCCAATTATTTTTCGAATATGTAGTGGGGATATTCGCCATTTTTTAATAAGAGACTTTTTGACTATACATGTTATATAGGTTAGGCAATGATTTAACTGTAATCAGTAACTTTTTTTGAAATTTAGCGTTCTTCAATCTTACTCATTATCAAAGATGTATGATAGAATAATAGAAAGGAATTAAAACGTTGACGGAAATGTACGTCAAAAATCCTAATTTATTCGTTAGTTTTTCTATGTTTCACGTGGAACATTTTTAATAGATAGAAATATAGAATAATGAGGAACGTTTAAAAGGTGGTGTCTGATTATGTTACACCCATTCAGCCGAATATTTGGTTTAGGTGATAAGTCAGAGGAAGAAGTAGAACAGGAGTATCATCCAGATGAAGTCATTCAAATTCCTGTTGAACAAATCGAGCCTAATAGGTATCAGCCAAGGTCTATTTTCAGCCAAGAAAAAATAGAAGAACTAGCTCAAACGATACATACACATGGTATGATACAGCCAATTGTGGTAAGAAAGTTGCAACAGGGAAGCAGTGGGTATGAATTGATTGCAGGGGAGCGAAGGTGGAGAGCTGTCCAATTTTTAGGTTGGAACAATGTCCCAGCAATTATTCGTGATATGAATGAGGCTGAAACAGCTTCTGTTGCATTAATAGAAAATTTACAAAGAGAAGAACTAACGGTAATTGAAGAAGCAATGGCTTATGCTAAATTATTAGATATTCACGGTTTGACACAAGAAGCTTTAGCACAGCGACTTGGAAAAAGTCAGTCAACAATAGCGAATAAAATGCGTTTGTTAAAGCTTCCTGAAAAGGTCCAAATGGCTGTTTTAGAAAAAAAGATTACGGAACGTCATGCAAGAGCACTCATTGTATTAAAGGATCCAGAAAAACAAGAAAAAATTCTTGAAGAGATTCTTGAAAAAGATTTAAATGTAAAGCAGACAGAGGATAGAATAGCAAAACTATTTGAAAAAAAGGTAATACAAAAGAAACCGAAGTTAAAAGGTATTAACAAAGATATGAGAATTGCTATGAATACGATTCGTCAATCATTGAGTATGGTTAGTGATACGGGAATAGATTTGGAAACAGATGAACAAGACTATGATGACTATTATCAAATAACAATTAAAATACCAAAGAAAAAATCATAATAGATTTTGCTTCCCATCTTAATGTTAGATGGGAATTTTTTGCACGTTTATTACGTCCGTTCAATTATACAAATTCAATAATTGGCAGCGGAAAAGGATAACTCATATTAAGTTTTTATTACCAAATGTGTGAAATACAATTCATATGCGAAAAAAAATGATAAAATAGAGTTTATAGAGTTTTAGAAGTAGGTAGGTGACACCATGGGAAAAGTTATCGCCATTGCAAACCAAAAAGGTGGCGTAGGGAAAACTACATCCGCAGTTAATTTGAGCGCTTGTATTGCATATTTAAACCATCGAGTATTACTTGTGGATATCGATCCACAGGGAAATGCAACAAGTGGTGTAGGAATAAACAAAGCTGATGTTGATCAATGTATCTATAATGTTCTTGTTGAAGATACAGAAGCAAAAAAAGTGTGTATTCCTACAGCTGTGGAAAATTTGGATGTAATACCAGCAACCATTCAACTAGCTGGTGCTGAGATAGAATTAGTACCAACTATATCTAGAGAAGTCCGCTTAAAGAAAGCAATTGATAGTGTGAAGGATGATTACGATTTTGTAATCATAGATTGCCCTCCTTCCCTTGGTTTATTAACGATTAATTCATTAACTGCATCTGATTCTGTTTTAATACCAGTTCAGTGTGAGTATTATGCGCTTGAAGGTTTAAGTCAGTTATTGAACACGATTCGTCTCGTTCAAAAACATTTGAATAAACAGTTAATGATCGAAGGTGTATTATTAACGATGCTGGATGCTAGGACAAACTTAGGAATCCAAGTTATCGAAGAAGTAAAAAAATACTTTCAAGATAAAGTATATCAATCTGTGGTTCCAAGAAATATAAGGCTTGGAGAGGCGCCGAGTCATGGGCAACCAATTATTCTTTATGATCCGAAATCTCGAGGCGCAGAAGTTTATCTAGACTTAGCAAAGGAAGTGATCGCGAATGGCGAGAGGGTTGGGGAAAGGTATTAATGCTTTTTTTCCTGAGTTAGATACGAATGGTGATGAATCTGTTCAAGAGATTTCTATTAAAGAATGTCGACCAAACCCTTATCAACCAAGAAAAACGTTTCACGCTGATGCAATTGAGGAACTTAAAGAATCCATTTTACAGCATGGTATTTTACAACCTTTAATTGTAAGGAAAAGTATTAAGGGGTTTGAAATTGTTGTTGGGGAAAGAAGATTTCGTGCAGCGAAAGAGGCTGGACTAACGACAGTTCCAGTCATAATAAAAGATTTGTCTGATGGAAAAATGATGGAATTAGCGCTATTAGAAAATCTTCAAAGAGAAGACTTAACTCCGATAGAAGAGGCATATGCTTATTCCAATTTAATGAGAGAATTAAAAGTAACTCAGGAAGAATTAGCAAAAAGACTTGGAAAGAGTAGATCACATATCGCAAACATTGTGAGGCTTTTAACGTTACCAGAAAAAATTAGTGCTTTGATTAATAATGGTGAGTTGTCTATGGGGCATGGAAGAGCACTTCTGGGTTTAAAAGATAAAGAAAAGTTAATACCACTAGTGGATAAGGTAAGAAAAGAAGGAATGAATGTTAGGCAATTAGAAAAGCTTATTGTTCAGTTAAATGAAAACTCTGCAACACAATCCAAAAAACAACCTCCGAAAAAAGACATCTTTTTGGCTGAAAGAGAAAGTAAGTTACAAGATTATCTTGGAACAGGCGTAACGATTCATAAAGGCAAACGAAAAGGAAAGATTGAAATTGAGTTCTTTTCGGATGATGATTTAGATCGTATCCTTAATATGTTTAAGTAACGGTTAAAGTCTGATAAAAGGGGAAAGTTATCCTTTGTCAGACTTTTTATTTGATAGTAAATGTTTCACGTGGAACATTTACAATGCAACAATAAGAATAAAACAAAAGGTATGGAGATGTCGTAATGGTACTACTAGGCACATTAGTTAACGGTATATGTATAATTATTGGTACAATCATCGGTTTATTTTTTACAAAAATTCCTGAACGTCACAAAGAAACAATCATGAATGGTATAGGGCTAGCGGTTGTATTAATTGGATTGCAAATGGCTTTGAAAACAGAAAATATTGTTATTGTACTTCTTAGTTTGTTAACAGGTGCAATTTTAGGTGAAACATTAAATTTAGAAACGAAACTAAATAATCTTGGTAATTGGATTGAGTCAAAAGTAAAAACAAAAAATGAAAGTACAATTTCCCAAGGCTTTATAACTGCAACACTAGTTTTTTGTATTGGAGCTATGTCAGTTATTGGTGCGTTAGATGGTGGTTTGAGGAATGATCATGAAGTATTAATAACAAAAGCTTTTCTAGATGGATTCGTCTCACTAGTATTAACGACAACATTGGGGATTGGCGTTTTATTTTCTGTTATTCCAGTTGTCATGTATCAAGGTACAATTGCATTGTTAGCCACACAAATAGAGCGGTGGTTACCAGAATCGTTTTTGAATCAATTTATATTAGAAATGACAGCAACTGGTGGCTTATTAATTGTTGCGATAGGTTTAAATATATTGAATGTAACAAAAATACGAATTGCTAATCTATTGCCTTCGTTATTGATGGTTGCTATTATTGTTTTTTTATATCAATTATATGTGTGATAAGGATAAATGGAGGCAATAAAGTTCGTTTATTATAATTAAAATGGTACTTAAATAGTCGACGAAAAGTGTTTGGCATCAAGCTCTTTTCGTTTTTATTTTGCCTGTTTGCTAAAAATACTGTTTTTTTAAAAAATCACCCTAATTTCAAAGAACAATAATGCGCAATAACAGATTAATGCGACTTAGTGAGAGCTTTGAATATCGCTGGGGAATGCGAGGTGTATTTCGTGAAGCGGTATGTTATAGCGCATTATGTGTCAGCTGTCTATTAAAAAACATCTTTTAAATAGAAGACGAGCGTTGACCATCATGAGCTATTATATTAGTAGAGGGGGAGGGTGCAATTTGTTCTGATAATTGATGATCTAACAGATAAAATGCACTAGAAATTTTTCGTGCCATCTGCATAACAAGACTTAATCTAGTATTTTGTAGTACAAAAAACTCCATATAACCACTCACATTAACAACCCCCGAAATATGAACATCTCCAACTTTAGGTAAGTCTTTATTTAATGCTTTCCCAGGCTGTATTGGACCAGGTGCAGTTATGACAGATCCAATTGATTTTACACGACCTAGACATGCGTCAACTGCAATAATAAAGGGATTATCAAAACTAGAATGAATAGCTTGTAAATGATTTTGTAGATTTGTAGCATGTATAGGTTCATCTAACGTTCCATATACATGTAAATGTTTATGTGGAAACTCAGAAAGAAAAGTTCCAGTCATTGGACCAAGAGAATCCCCAGTAGACCGATCTGTGCCAATACAAAGGATTATTATTTGAATAGAATTGTTTGGAATCAAACTTAATAAACTCTTACTGAGTTTAGTTTCCATCATCGGTTCATCAAAATTGTATCGGTACTCGTTTTTTTGAGAAAATTTTCGTTTTAGATTCATAGCTTATCCTCCACAATCATATTGGTATAAGTATACGAACTTTTTAGTCATTCTATACATCAATAGAAAAATAGAAATTTGGAGGATACACTATGTGGAAATCAGGAATTAAGTGGATGTTTTTAATTATTGGAACTACAATAGGAGCAGGTTATGCTTCAGGTAGGGAACTATGGCAGTTTTTTGGGAGTGAAAGTGGACTAGCTATTATGTTATTTGCTTTCCTGTTTTCCTTATCCTGTAATGTCATATTATTAATCAGTTATAAAAATAAAACATCACATTATCTGCCTGTTCTACGAGAACTCGTCGGAAATAAATTGTCTTATCTTTATGACGGAATGATTGTTGTGTATTTGTTTTCAACAACAGTTATTATGTTGGCTGGTAGCGGTGCCACACTTGAAGCGTTTCATTTTCCAAATTGGTGGGGGATAACGGTTATTTGTATACCATTAATTCTCGTATTTGTTTGGGATATTAATGGTGTTTTATCATTAAATAGCTTTATTTTACCATTATTAATTTTAGGTTTATTAAGCATTCTATTAATTTTTTCTTTTCAACAAGAGCTTTCGTTTATACCGGATTTAGCCCACCAAAGAAATTGGACAGCTGCACTTCCATTTACCGCTCTTAATATTTTGCCGCTTGTTGCTGTTTTAGGGGCAATCGGGAGTGAAATGAGAGGGAAGGGAGAAATATGGGTTGCAAGTATAGGGAGTGGATTAATTCTTGGATCTATCTCATATATATACAATAATAGTCTAATTCAAATTTCTGAAGAAGTTTTGTTATATGAGATACCGTTATTCGCAATTCTAAGACATTATCCATACATCATGTTTCTATTTATTTCTATCCTACTGTGGCTAGCCATTTTCACAACAGCCGTATCAGGGACATTAGGATTAGTAACAAGGTTTAGGCAAAAATTAAATCTTCCTTTATGGATGCTTGCATTTTTTACTATACTAATTATGCTACCATTAACAAGAATAGGGTTTTCTACTTTAATTGAGTATTTATATCCTTTATATGGATTGTTAAATTTATATGTTCTTTCATCAATCATTTTATATCCAATTATAAATCGATACAAAACGGATTAATAAATGATAGAATATGAATAGTAGGATTAGCCGAGTAGTTTTTTGGAAGGGCAAACAGGGAATAAATGTTATGAAGATATAGATATTCCGTTAATACGTGGAGTAATGTATTCTAGAGATAATATGGAAAACGAATAGGAAGGGGTAAGTAAGTATGGCAGATAAGGAATATCAATTAAATGATGTAGTACAAATGAAGAAGCCTCATCCTTGTGGAGAAAATCGTTGGCGCATCATTCGATTAGGGATGGACATACGCATAAAGTGTGAGGGATGCGAACATAGTGTTCTTATTCCTAGAAAAAAATTTGAAAGCAAGTTAAAAAAAGTAATAGAAAAAGCAGAAGGCTAAGCGTAATGTTCCACGTGAAACATTATAAAAATTCTTTGTTTTTTAATTACTAATCAAGTCTAATAGAAAGAAATGAAAGAATATAACGTAAAAACACTAAAAACAAGGGATTTTACCTCCTTGTTTTTTAATTTACATAGCTTGTCATTTCCAACAGTTGTCTCTATAATTGGGTATGACTCAACGTTCATATGAATGGTATCCTTAAGGAGTGAAAGTTAAATGGCTTTAACAGCAGGAATTGTTGGTTTACCTAATGTTGGTAAGTCAACATTATTTAATGCGATTACGCAGGCAGGTGCAGAATCTGCCAATTATCCATTTTGTACAATAGATCCCAACGTTGGAATTGTAGAAGTTCCAGATTACCGCTTAGGAAAATTAACAGAACTAGTAAAACCGAAAAAGACGATTCCAACTGCATTTGAATTTACAGATATTGCTGGAATTGTGAAAGGTGCAAGTAAAGGGGAAGGACTAGGTAATCAATTTCTTTCTCATATTCGTCAAGTTGATGCAATTTGTCATGTGGTGCGTTGTTTTCAAGATGAGAATATTACCCATGTATCAGGACAAGTAGATCCAATTTCTGATATTGAGACAATTAACCTCGAGCTCATTTTAGCTGATTTAGAAACGGTAACAAAACGTTTGCAGCGCGTGGAAAAGATGGCGAAACAAAAAGATAAAGAAGCTGTTGCTGAATTCGAGATTCTTTCTAAGTTAAGGGATGCTTTTGAAGAAGAACAGCCTGCACGTGCCGTATCTTTTACAGATGAACAAATGAAGTTGGTAAAAGGCCTTCATTTGTTAACTAGCAAGCCTATTCTTTATGTAGCTAATGTAGGGGAAGATGAATTATTAGAAGCGGATGAAAATCCAAGTGTAAAAAAGGTTAGAGAGTTTGCTGCAAATGAAAATGCAGAAGTTATTGTTATTAGTGCAAAGGTTGAGTCTGAAATAGCTGAACTTGAAGGTGAAGAAAAAGAAATGTTCCTAGAAGAACTAGGAATTGCTGAATCTGGTTTAGACCAGCTTATTAAAGCAACATATCAGTTGTTAGGATTGGCCACCTATTTTACAGCTGGTGAACAAGAGGTACGTGCTTGGACTTTTAAAAAAGGGATGAAAGCTCCACAAGCTGCTGGTATTATTCACTCCGATTTTGAAAGAGGATTTATAAGGGCAGAAACAGTTTCTTACGATGACCTTATAGAAGCTGGTTCCATGTCAATGGCAAAGGAAAAAGGTAAAGTGCGTTTAGAAGGTAAAGACTATTTGGTGAAAGACGGAGATGTCATTCATTTCCGTTTTAATGTGTAAGAATAAATCCCTCATAACCGTTGTGTTTTTATAGTATGTTTGATATAATGCTTTATTGTGAGTAATTAAAAAACGATTACTCCTTGCTCCTATAAAGGAATAGGGGCCGCTAAGACCAAAAGGAGGTGCAAACGGATGAGAAACTATGAAATTATGTACATCATCCGCCCAAATATCGAGGAGGAAGCGCAAACGTCTTTAATCGAGCGTTTTAATGGAATCCTTACAGATAATGGTGCGGAAATTGAAAAGGTTGATGAAAAAGGCAAGAAACGTCTTGCTTATGAAATCAATGACTTTCGTGATGGCTACTATGTAATAATTAACTTTAAAGGCGACCAAAACGCCATTAATGAATTCGATCGTCAAGCGAAATTCTCTGATGACATTATTCGTCATATAGCAGTTCGTGAAGACGACCAATAAGGAGTGGTTCTGATGTTGAATCGTGTCGTATTAGTCGGCAGGTTAACGAGGGATCCAGACTTACGCTATACACCAAATGGAGTTGCTGTTGCTAACTTTACCTTAGCTGTTAATCGACCTTTTTCAAATCAGCAAGGGGATAGAGAAGCAGATTTTATTAACTGCGTTGTTTGGAGGCGTGCCGCGGAGAACTTAGCAAACTATATGAAAAAGGGTAGTTTAGTTGGGGTAGATGGCCGTTTGCAATCGCGTAGTTTTGAAGGCCAAGATGGAAAAAGAGTATTTGTTACAGAGGTCGTAGCAGATACGGTTCAATTCCTAGAAACAAGAGGTTCTTCTCAAGGTGGAGGACAAGGCTCAACAGGATTCCAACCAAATCAGAATCAACCAAATAATAATCCTAATAGATCAAATGAAGAAGATCCGTTTAAAGATAACGGAGAACCAATTGATATATCAGATGATGATTTACCATTTTAATTAAAAGGAGGGAACGGTTATGGCAGCTCGTCGTGGTCGCGCTAAGCGTCGTAAGGTGTGTTATTTTACAGCGAACGGTATTACACACATTGACTACAAGGATGTTGATTTGCTAAGACGTTTCGTATCTGAGCGTGGAAAAATTCTTCCTCGCCGTGTAACTGGAACTTGTGCAAAATATCAACGTAAATTAACAAAAGCAATTAAACGTGCACGTCAAATGGCATTATTGCCTTACGTGAACGATTAATAGAGACAAGCAGCCCTATTCGTATCGGAACTAGCCGATGAGAATAGGGCTGCTTTATATTTTAAGAACCTTCGAGTCAAAATCAATACTGTACTTTAAAGTAATGCTATATTTAATTTAAATAGAAATCGTTTACATTTTGTATATTGTGTAAAATAGGTTGACAATCACTTTAATTCTGCTATGATATAAAAAAATTCAATTTATTCGATGTATGTAGATGAAGATACATTCATTGCATTAAAAACTTTAGAGAGCTGGTGGTTGGTGCAAACTAGTGTTTTTGGCAGTGAATAGCCCTTCGGAGTAAACAGATTGAACCATGTTAGTAGGTCTGTTCGGCCCATGTCCGTTATCCATGACACCAAATGAAGACTGTTCTATCTACTGAACAGTGAAAAAGGGTGGTACCGCGTAAGTTCCAACTTTTCGCCCCTTATGAAAGCATAGGGGGTGGAAAGTTTTTTTAATGTCACTATTTGGTTGTATCTGTTTTAAAAGAACAATCGATTTATTCAGGAAAGCGAACAAAAGTAAAAACTTTCCTGTTCTCAATGAATCAAAATAATTTTTGTATAAAACATAGGGAGGTTCTAAAAGATGGTTTATAAAGTGCTTATTAGTGATCCTTTAAGTGAAGATGGAATTCAACCTTTAAGAGAAGCTGAGAATATCGAAGTTACGATGAAAACAGATTTCACGCCAGAAGAATTAGCATTGCATATCGGTGAATATGACGCATTGCTTGTTCGTAGTCAAACGAAAGTAACAAGAGAAATTATTGAGCAAGCGAAGCGTTTGAAGATAATTGGTAGAGCAGGTGTTGGTGTAGATAATATTGATTTAGATGCAGCAACTGAGCACGGTGTTATTGTTGTTAATGCACCAGATGGAAACACTAATTCTGCTGCTGAACACACGATTGCAATGCTTATGTCGCTCGCAAGAAAAATTCCACAAGCATTCTATGCATTGAAGCATCAAAAGTGGGATCGAAAATCACATGTTGGTGTTGAATTGAAAAATAAAACATTGGGTGTTATAGGAATGGGTAGAATTGGTGTAGAGGTTGCTGCCCGAGCTAAAGGACAACGCATGAATGTGATTGCCTATGATCCATTTTTAACGGAAGAAAAAGCAGATAAATTAGGGGTCGATTACGGCTCAGTGGAAGATGTGGTGCAAAAAGCAGACTTTATTACTGTACACACACCTTTGTTAAAAGAAACACGTCATTTAATTAATAAAGATGCTTTCGAGAAAATGAAAGATGGAGTACAAATTATTAACTGTGCACGTGGCGGTATCATTGACGAGGATGCTCTTTATGAAGCGATTGTTAATAAGAAGGTAGCTGGTGCAGCACTAGATGTATTTGAGGAGGAACCTGCTGTAAACCACAAATTACTTGAGTTACCAGAAGTGATTGCTACACCACATCTAGGTGCTAGTACGATTGAAGCCCAAGAGAATGTTGCAATTGATGTGAGTCATGATGTCGTTCATTTCCTAACAGGTGGACTTGCAACAAATCCTGTTAATTTACCATCAGTTCCAAGTGAAGTGATGAAAAAAATTGAGCCTTATTTCCGTCTATCTGAAAAATTAGGGACGTTCCTTACCTACTTAGCGGAAGAGGCGATTGAGGAAATTAGTATTTATTATGCAGGTGATTTAACGGATGTTCAAGTTGCCCCACTAACTCGTAATACCATTAAAGGGCTATTAAAGCGCCACCTTGGTGAACATGTCAATGATGTAAATGCTTCCTTTTTAGCTGAAAAAAAAGGCATTACAATTAACGAACAAAAAACGAGTACATCAAAAGGATTTACGAACCTGTTAACGGTGCAAGTCAAAACTTCCAAGACAACTAGAACAGTTGCTGGTACGCTATTAAATGGTTTAGGAGCGAGAATCGTTAAAGTTGATAACTATAGTGTGGATGTTATCCCAGAAGGCCATTTGTTATTTATCCGACACAAAGACCAGCCTGGTGCTATTGGTAGAGTTGGAAGCTTGTTAGCAGAACATGATGTAAATATCGCTACCATGCAAGTAGGTCGTTCTGACGTTGGTGGAGATGCGATCATGATGCTAACGATTGATAAACATTTGGAAAAGGAAGTGCTTGAACAGTTAATAAATGTAACTGATATTTATGCTGTAAATGCAATCGACCTATAAAATGAAAAAGAAGCACTCAGCCTAAAAGGTTTGAGTGCTTCTTTTGATTCTGATAAGGACAGGTCGAGCTTTTTCCCGGTTTTTCAAAAGATATCGCGATTAAACTCTCTACTACGATGATTGATTCAACTTATCCAGTAACGGAAATAAATCGTGTAGATCCTCTATTTCATAAGTAGGAGTAACATCATTTATTTGCTTATTTTCACGGTTAATCCATACATTTTTAATCCCTACACGGTTTGATCCAAGAATGTCGGTCATTAAATTATCACCAACCATTAGCACTTCATCCTTGTTAACACCAGCTTTTTCTAGAGCATGTTCGAAAATAGTCGGGTCTGGTTTACCTCTTCCAAAGTCTCCTGAAATAACAACATGGTCAAAATAGGATTTAAGTTTAGGAGTTAATTTTAACTTTGTATGCTGTAAATCAGGTGATCCATTCGTTAAAAGTAATAATTGATAGTCATCGTTTAATCGATCAAGGATATGAAATGTTTCTTCATAGACAATCGGATTTTTTTGACGCTCTATTGGGAATCGCTCAGCTAATTCAGCACCCAACTCAGGGTCGTTGATACCAAGAGTTTGTAACCCTTTCGTCCAGGCATCCCTTCGGTAGGTAGGGACAATTTTGCTCATCTTTTGAAAATTTTCATCATCGTCTAAAAAATTTCCCCACAGCCCTTCGAAAGGATTTATTCCAATCATTTGTGTAAAAGGAAATGTCTCATAGGAAGCGTATAATTCTTTAGCCTGATTCCGGACAGCTTCCTCTAATTCGTCTGAGTTAACCCCACATTTTTCCTCGGCAATACGACAGGTTGCAACAAATGATTGTTTCACGCTTTTTTTATCCCATAATAACGTATCATCTAGATCAAAGAAAATGGTTGTAATCATTAATTTTCTCCTCCATAAATTTATCATTAAGATAAATATAATATAGATTGAATTTTGGTAAAAGGATTTTTAGATAGAATACACAAAAGTAGAGAAAGATTTGTAATCATATGTCTCAATCGTTTATAATCAGTTAGTGAGGTACATTCGAAGGAAAAGAACTCAATTTTAAAGCACAGCTCATGCGCTGTGCTTTTTCTTAACAATGCTTAATGCTCTGCAACAGGATGATTTTTTAGGTCTAGTGATAATGAGGTGTCTAATGTGAAGAATAAGAGCATAGCAAGAGAAGGATTGGTTTTTAGTGTAATCTATATTCTCTTACTATATACAACAATATTTGTTCCAGCTATAGAATTAATTACTATCTTTTTTTTACCTATCCCGTTTGTTTACTTTACTTCGAAACATGGATTAAAAAGAGGTATTTCTTTTTTCATTATTAATTTATTAGTCGTTTCATTATTTATTGCTGTACTATCTATCCCATTTACTATTTTAGCAGGACTTGGAGGTACATTAATTGGCCTAGCTATCCATGAAAAATTATCTGCATATGAAACATGGGCAAGAGGGACACTTGGTTTTGTACTTGGTCTTGTTTCTATATTCGTATTTATCCAACTATTTTTTGGGATAAATGTTATCAATGAGTTTAACGAAACGATTTCTGAATCGGTTGAAATGAGTCAAGATATACTAAGTAACTTTGGGTTAGAGCCAACAGCAAGTGAACTGGAAATGATTGAAGAGCAAATGCTTCAGGTAATCCAGCTAATACCGGTGTTTTTGGTAATTATCGCTATGATTATTGGATTTTTGACTCAATGGCTTAGCTATAAATTGTTAAATCGGAAGGATAAGTTAGGATTAAAGTTTCCACCATTTAGAAATTTTAAATTACCGAAAGTAGTTATTTGGATTTACTTCATCGCTATTTTATTAACTTGGTTACAATTTGAACAAGGGACTTTTACCTATCAGGGTGTGATCAATGTAACGAATTTAACAGCAGTGTTAATCACTCTGCAAGGATTTTCCTTTATTTTGTATTATGTTTATATTAAAAAGTTATCAAAGGTTATACCAGTAATTGCCATTATCATGTGTATTCTTTTTCCGTTTATGGGACTTTATATGATTAGAATCTTAGGTATAATTGATTTAGGATTTTCTTTAAGAGAACGAATTGAAAAGAAATGAGCGCGTATTAAAGGCTTAGGAGCTGACTTTCATGCCAGACTTGTTCAAAAAGCCAACCATTAGTAGTCACTTAATCATTATTTATTCCTTATCTATTCTTTTATTAGGGTTTATTTGGTATTTTCAATGGATATTAGGAATAATAATGACAGTTTTATTGGTTGCATCTTTATATTATAGTATTCGGTCGGAAAAATCGTTAATTAGTGAAACAGAAGAATACATTTCAACTCTTTCTCATCGGGTTAAAAAAGTTGGAGAAGAAGCATTGCTCGAGATGCCTATTGGAATCGTTCTTTATAGTGAGGATTTTAACATTGAATGGGCGAATCCATATATGAACAAGTTTACAGACGATGAAACTTTAGTAGGAAAATCGTTACATTTATTATCTGACGATTTAACTACGATGATCAAAGAAGACAAAAACGAAGGATGGATTCCATTAAGCGGGTTTGAATTTCAAATTTTAATCAAAAGAGAAGAAAGATTGCTTTATTTCCTTGATAGAACGAAACAAACAGAAATTCAAAATCTTTACCATAACGAACAAACAGTCTTAGGAATCATTTTTCTAGATAATTACGAAGAGATTACACAAACAATGGATGACACTGCAAAAAGTCATATTAATTCCAGAGTGACTTCTATTTTAAATGAATGGTCCGTTGAATATGGGATTTACTTAAAACGTATATCGCAAGAACGGTTTTTAGCTGTTATGAATCAACAAATATTGAACCAATTGGAGAAAACGAAATTTGAGATTCTTGATGAAGTAAGGGAGCTTATTTCTGACAATAAAAATGTTCCACTAACATTAAGTATAGGTGTAAGTTTAGGTGGTGTTTCGCTTCCCGCGCTTGGAGAATTAGCGCAATCTAGTTTAGATTTAGCGTTAGGGCGTGGTGGTGACCAGGCCGTTATTAAAGAGGAATCTGGAAAGGTTCGGTTTTATGGCGGTAAAACAAATCCAATGGAGAAAAGAACTCGGGTAAGAGCTAGAGTGATTTCCCATGCTTTAAAAGAGTTAGTTCAAGATAGTGACCGGGTTTTAATAATGGGCCATAAATCTCCTGATATGGATTCAGTCGGTGCTGCTATTGGAATTTTAAAAGTAGCCCAAGCAAATGATATCGAAGCAAATATTGTGTTAGATTCAGATGATATTGATACTGGTGTACAACGGTTAATCGAGGAAATTAGAGAGCAAGAGGAGCTATGGGAAAAATTCGTTGAACCTGAAAAGGCACTAGATGTTGTGACGAAGGATACGTTGCTCGTTGTTGTTGATACACATAAACCTTCACTTGTTGCAGAGGAAAAGCTTTTAAGCAAGACAGAGCGTATTGTTGTGATAGATCACCATAGACGTGGAGAAGAATTTATTCAGCGTCCAACGCTTGTTTATATGGAACCGTATGCTTCTTCTACAGCTGAGCTAGTTACGGAACTATTAGAGTATCAGCCGAAAAATTTGAAAATAAATATGTTGGAATCAACCGCACTATTGGCGGGGATTATTGTAGATACGAAAAGCTTTACATTAAGAACGGGATCAAGAACTTTTGATGCCGCGTCCTATTTAAGATCTAAAGGTGCAGATACTGTACTGGTTCAAAGGTTTATGAAAGAAGATTTGGATGTTTATGTGAAACGAAGTCGATTAATAGAAAATACAAATATTTATCGAGATGGTGTTGCAATTTCCGTTGGTAATAAAGGGGAAACATATGGCCCGGTGATTATTGCTCAAGCAGCTGACACGTTATTGACGATGAGCGGAGTAACTGCTTCATTCGTTGTATCTGAAAGAAATGATGGGCGTATTGGAATTAGTGCTCGCTCGTTAGGGGAAATAAACGTTCAAGTCATTATGGAAAAGATGAATGGCGGTGGACACCTCACAAATGCAGCAACACAATTAGATGACACTACGATTGAAGATACAGCTGATCAATTAAAAATGGTCATTGATGAATATTTTGAAGGGGGAGATTATGAATGAAAGTAATTTTCACAAAGGATGTAAAAGGAAAAGGGAAAAAAGGTGAAGTAAAAAATGTTTCTGACGGGTATGCTCGTAACTATTTATTAAAGAATAACTTGGCAGTAGAAGCAACTGGTGGAAACATGAAGGCATTAGAAGCACAGAAAAACAAGGAAAAGCGTCAAGAGCAAGAGGAAGTGAATGAAGCGAAACAAATAAAAGAAAAATTAGAATCATTGACTGTAGAGCTTAAGGCAAAATCTGGTGATGGCGGACGATTGTTTGGTTCTATTACAAGTAAACAAATTGCTGATGAGCTTAAAAAGAAGCATCAAATTAAAATGGATAAACGGAAAATTGAATTGGATCAACCAATTCGAGCTTTAGGCTATACGAATGTACCGGTGAAGATTCACCCTGAAGTAACGGGAACAATTAAAGTACATGTAACAGAGGAATAATGGAGAATGGGAGGTTTAATTACCTCCCATTTCTTTCTTCTTTCAGCATGTGGTCCTTATCGTTTATGATAGACTTATAGTATGCTAATTGTAGATTTTTGGGAAGGAGCAATAAGTAATGAGTGAGCAATGGAGTGATCGTACCCCACCTCATAATATAGAAGCAGAGCAAGCTGTACTTGGAGCAATTTTTCTAGAGCCCGAAGCCATTTCATCTGCTTCTGAACGATTAATGCCTGAAGACTTTTATCGTGCAAGCCATCAACGAATTTTTCAGGTGATGGTAAGTCTATCAGACAAAGGGGAACCGATAGACCTTGTAACTGTAACGACAGCACTTTCCAATGCAAAAATTCTTGATGAGGTTGGTGGAGTATCCTATTTAAGTGATTTGGCAACCACTGTACCAACTGCTGCAAATATAGAATATTACAGTAAAATAGTAGAGGAAAAGGCATTATTACGAAGATTAATAAGAACGGCAACCGATATTGTTACGACGAGTTTTTCAAGGGAAGATGAGATAGATGAAGTTTTAAATGATGCCGAAAAAAATATATTAGAAGTTTCCCAGCGGAATAATTCAGGTGCGTTTAAAAATATTAAAGATGTCCTGATTGAAGTTTATGATAATATTGAACAATTACATCATAATAATGCCGAAGTAACTGGTATTCCTACTGGATTTAGAGATTTAGATAAAATTACTTCTGGTTTTCAGCGTAATGACTTGATTATCGTTGCAGCCCGTCCATCCGTTGGTAAAACGGCGTTTGCATTAAATATTGCACAAAATGTATCTATTAAAACCGATGAGAATGTCGCCATATTCAGTCTGGAAATGGGTGCTGAACAGTTAGTTTCCCGTATGCTTTGTGCAGAGGGAAATATCGATGCTCAACGATTACGTACTGGGAGTCTAGAAGCAGAGGATTGGGGCAAATTAACGATGGCAATGGGTAGTTTATCCAATGCCGGTATTTTTATAGATGATACGCCAGGTATTCGTGTTAGTGAAATACGCTCGAAATGTCGTCGTCTCAAACAAGAGCATGGGTTAGGAATGATTTTAATTGACTATCTCCAATTGATTCAAGGTAGTGCTAATTCAAAAGAAAACAGACAACAAGAGGTTTCAGAAATCTCTCGTTCATTAAAAGGATTGGCAAGAGAATTAAATGTTCCATTGATTGCACTGTCTCAGCTTTCTCGTGGCGTTGAATCCCGTCAAGATAAGCGGCCAATGATGTCAGACCTTCGTGAATCAGGAAGTATTGAGCAGGATGCAGATATTGTTGGATTTTTATATCGTGATGACTATTATGACCAAGAATCAGAGAAACAGAATATCATTGAGATTATTTTAGCGAAGCAACGTAACGGCCCTGTTGGAACGGTAGAGTTAGCATTTGTGAAAGAGTACAACAAGTTTGTTGATTTAGACCATCGCTATCAGGAAAGTGACATTCCACCAGTAGGTGCAGGAAGCGGCGCTTAATAAAAAAAGCTATTAGTTTTTCATGACTAGTAGCTTTTTTTCACGTTAGGAAAGTATAAAATTTTAGCGAAAATCATTGAAACAAAACACGAACAAAAAAATAAACGTTTATGAAATTGTTCGTAAACAAATTGACATTGTCACATAGGATTGATAAACTAATTTTGTTGTGTGATTATTTTATACATTTGATTGATTATACTAAAGGTAAAGAGAGGCATGCGCTATAATTATTTGGCGACTTGCTATCCTTTTTGAATGTTACTAAATATAAATAATTAGCGGAGGTGCTTGTATGTCCTCAGTAGTAGTTGTTGGAACCCAATGGGGAGATGAAGGAAAAGGGAAAATTACCGACTTTCTTTCACAAAATGCAGAGGTTGTTGCTCGTTACCAAGGTGGTAACAATGCTGGTCATACGATTAAGTTTGATGGGGTTACATATAAATTACATTTGATTCCTTCAGGGATCTTTTTTAACGATAAAACCTGTGTGTTAGGTAACGGGATGGTTATCGATCCTAAGGCCCTAGTAGAGGAATTGAAGTATCTTCATGATAAAGGGGTTAGTACAGATAACTTAAGAATAAGTAATCGTGCCCATGTGATTTTACCTTATCACTTAAAACTTGATGAGCTGCAAGAAGAAGAAAAAGGTGAAAATAAAATTGGTACAACGAAAAAAGGAATTGGACCAGCATACATGGATAAGGCGGCACGTGTTGGTATCCGTATTGCTGACTTACTGGATAAAGAAGCATTTAAAGATAAGTTGGAACAAAATTTAAAAGAAAAGAATCGCTTATTTGAAAAAGTATATGAAATAGATGCCATGCAAATAGATGAAATCTTAGAGGAATACTATGAATATGGTCAGCAGTTCGCTAACTATGTTTTTGATACTTCGGTCGTTTTAAATAATGCATTGGACGAAGGGCGACGTGTTTTATTTGAAGGTGCTCAAGGTGTAATGCTAGATCTTGACCAGGGGACATACCCATTTGTAACTTCATCGAACCCAATAGCTGGGGGAGTAACCATTGGGTCTGGTGTAGGTCCATCTAAAATTAATCACGTGGTAGGCGTATCAAAAGCATATACGACACGTGTTGGTGATGGACCCTTCCCGACAGAGTTGCATAACGAAATAGGAGAGCAAATACGAGATGTTGGGAATGAGTATGGAACCACTACCGGCAGGCCACGTCGAGTTGGTTGGTTTGATAGCGTCGTTGTTCGTCATGCAAAACGTGTAAGTGGAATTACAGATTTATCACTAAATTCCATTGATGTGTTAACTGGGATTGAAACTTTAAAAATCTGTACTGCTTACCGCTATAAGGGAGAAGTAATCAATGAATTTCCAGCTAGTTTAAAGGTCTTGGCTGAATGTGAACCTGTATATGAAGAGTTACCAGGTTGGACGGAAGATATTACAGGTGTGAAAAGTCTTCATGAACTTCCAGAAAATGCACGTCATTATTTAGAACGAATTTCTCAACTTACTGAAATACCTTTATCTATTTTTTCTGTAGGTCCTGATCGATCACAAACAAATGTTGTGAGAAGCGTTTATAGTTATTAATTAATAGTAAAAAGCTGCTAAGGATAACCTTAGTAGCTTTTTTATTGTAACAAACGGGGATTTGATTTCTAAGTAAGTGACCTTCTTGTTTTGAGAAGATAAGAGATGAAAGAATGCCGAATTTTACTTTTTTAGACCTATGTCACAGTTGCCTTTCCTAACATTTCATGGCGCATTTTCCTCTTTTAGGTAAATGTATGCGGGCATTTTGTAACATAACTGATAAATGAGATGCAGCATTTGCCGAATAAATGTCGATTTATTTCTAAAAACAGAAAAAAATGCATATAAAAAACAGCGAAAAGGATAATTTTGGAATATATTATACAGTTGTATTACATTATGTTTAAAAGTATTCCTTTTACCTGACTATTTGTGTTAGATTAAAATAGGCTAAAAATACCACCCAAATTATTATAAATAGTGACATAATCAGAGATTTATAAATATATTAAAGTAAGCCATTTCAAAGAACATGGTACAAGTTGCAAGCGTATTAGGAGGACAAGTTCATGTGGAAGAATGAAATGGATGTTTGGTTTAACAAAAAACATCCGCAGTTAGGTGCTAATAAAATAGATTTCATTAAAAAAACAGTGATATCAACAATGGTAGGCGTTGGTCTCACATTCAGTGTTGCTTATGCCAATGAAATTCAGCTTTCAACCGTTTATCATGTCTATGTTGATGGTGAACATGTGGGAACAGCAGATGACAAAGAAGCAATTGAGTCCTATGTCAGCGAAATCGTTCAGCAGTATGAGCAAAAGCATGACGAGTACGCTTACACAATCGATCAAGAGCTAACGTACGTCGAAGAAAAAGTGTTTAATCCTAATGTGAAAAATCAACAAATTTATAATTTACTTGATGACGAGCTTTCAGTAAAGGTCAATGCTATAGAATTAAAAGTTGGAGATAAAGTCCTAGGTTATTTTAAAGATAAAGAAACAGCTGAAGCAGCTATTAATCAATATAAATTAAAATACGTAGATGAAAAAACACTGGAGAACTTAGAAAAAAACGAATCTAATTCTAATAGGCAAGCCGAATTAGATTTAGGTGATTCTAGAATAATAGACGTATCCTTATCAGAAAAGGTTTCACTTTCTACGGAAAAAGTTTCATCAAAGAATATTATTTCCAAAGAAGAAGCACTGACGTTATTAGAAAAAGGGACGTTGGAGGACAAGATACATACAGTTAGACAAGGGGAAGTACTCGGAAAAATAGCTTCCATGTATAATTTGGATCTTGATACCATTTTACAGTTAAACCCATCTATTACAGAAGATTCATTGTTACAGATTGGTCAAGAAATTAATGTTACCGACTATGAACCTTTCATTGATGTCATTGTCAAAAAAGAAGAATTAGTAGAAGAAGAAATTCCTTATGAAGAAGAAGTGGTTTCCACCGATGAACTATATAAAGGGGATACGAAAGTAAAACAACAAGGTAGTAAAGGAATGAAAGAAGTATATTACTCAACAGAAATTGTTAATGGGATAGAGAAAACAAAAGAAATTAAAGATGAAAAAGTGATAAAAGATCCTGTAAAAAGAAAAGTATTAAAAGGTACAAAAGTAATTCCTTCTAGAGGAACTGGAGACTTTGGTTGGCCAGCAGTTGGTGGAAGGATAACAAGCTATGTTGGTCAGCGTTGGGGTTCTTACCACAAAGGTATCGATATCGCTGGTGTAAGTAACCGTGCTATTTTAGCGGCTGATAATGGAATTGTTGAATCTGCTGGTTGGGATGGTGGATACGGAAAAAAAGTTGTCATTAACCATCAAAACGGCTATAAAACCATTTATGCTCATTTATCATCGATTAGTGTGAGTCCGGGACAAACGGTAAGAAAAGGTAAAAGTATTGGGACAATGGGCTCAACAGGGCATTCAACGGGAACGCATCTGCACTTTGAAGTCTATAAAAATGGAAGTCTAATTAATCCAACTAGCTTATATTAATAGAAAAAATTTTCCCTTGTTGTATGAGAAAATGCAGCAAGGGATTTTTGCTTTTTCTAAAGAAAAAGGAAAGGTGTAATTTGTTATGAATATGGAAAATACTTCGTTACTCTAAAAAAAGACTTTTCGGTTAATTTACGATAGAATGGATAATAAAAGTTCATATAACAATAATGCGCAATAAAAACAATTATCTGAAAAATGCTTATCCGACGCTGTGGAAAAACACTTGCTTTCCATGGGGAACGCTTCAGCCTCCTCACGAGCAAAAAACGCTCGTTGCGGGGTCTTCAGACTGTTCCTTTCCCATAGGAGTCTCGCATTTTTCCACAGCTGGATTTTTTTCTTATTTAAGTAAGAAAATTGTCTAATTGCTATCCATAGTACTTTTTAATGAACTTTATATAGTTGCTTTTTAACAAGCAATTATCGTTTATATTGAGAAATTTTCAATATTAGCGTAGGAAATACACGAAGACTCCTGCGGGAGGAATGGCATCGGTGAGACCCCGCAGAGCGAAAGCTCGAGGAGGCTCACCAGCCACCCGCGGAAAGCGAAGTGTATTTCCGGAGCGCGTATCCAAGCTCACCTTTTGTTACGCATTATGTGTCAACTGCGTGATAAATAAACAACAAAGAATACGAAATAGCCTTCGAATAAATATAAAATGATAAATAAGGAAGTGAAAAAATGAGTCAAAAAATATTAGTAGTAGATGATGAAAAGCCAATTGCGGATATACTAAAGTTTAACCTAGAAAAGGAAGGATATCAGGTTATTTGTGCCTATGATGGAGATGAAGCCATTCAACAAACGGAAAAGGAAAATCCCGACCTTCTTTTGCTTGATATTATGTTACCCAAAAGAGATGGTAACGAAGTATGTCGTGAACTTCGAAAACATTATAACATGCCAATTATTATGTTAACTGCAAAAGATTCAGAAATCGATAAGGTATTAGGCTTAGAATTAGGCGCAGACGATTATGTAACAAAACCATTTAGTAACCGAGAAGTAATTGCTCGTGTAAAAGCAAACTTAAGAAGACTACAACAGCTTCCTGATGATCAAACAAAGACGAATAAAGATATAAAAATAGGTAGTTTAGTTATTCACCCAGATGCGTATACCGTTTCTAGGGATGGCAAGCAAATTGAACTAACACATCGAGAGTTTGAATTACTGCATTACTTAGCTCGTCACATTGGACAAGTAATGACACGGGAGCATTTATTAGAAACGGTTTGGGGTTATGATTATTACGGTGATGTAAGAACAGTTGATGTAACTGTACGACGATTACGTGAGAAAATTGAAGATAACCCAAGCAACCCGCTTTGGATTGTGACAAGAAGAGGCGTTGGTTATTATTTACGAAATCCTGATCAGGAGTAGTTTTTATGAAGAAGGTTAGTTTTTTTCAATCGATTCGATTAAAATTCATTGTTATTTTAATTTTACTTTTGCTTTTAGCTATACAAGTAATTGGTGCCTACTTTGCTCAGAGATTAGAAACTAGCTTAGAAGAAAATTTTATGAATAACGTGGAACAGAGGTTGCAGGATTTAACGTATTATTTGGAGGAGACGTTTAAAAAAGAACGACCGGAAGATGGAGGAGGACCATCCCTACAACAGGAAGTACAAAATATTTTAAATCTATATGATAGTGAACTATATTCCGACCTACAAGTGATTGATACGCAATCACGTGTTATTGGGGCAAATAGTCAGTTGGATCGGGTTGGAAAACGAATTACAGGGGAGAGTGGCGTGACACTTGCCCTTCTTTTTGGTCAAGATCGACAACAAATTTTGCGTGATCCATATACAGGACAACGGATGCTAGTTAGAATCATTCCGTTATTTAATGATGAAGAAGTATTAGGTGCTGTTTATTTAGAGGCTTCGATGGAAGAAGTCTATACACAATTACAAAGTATTAATCAAATCTTTCTAAATGGAACGATACTGGCAATTATTGTTTCTGCATTGCTTGGGGTTTTAGTGGCTAGAACTATCACAAAGCCAATAACAGAAATGAGAAAACAAGCAATGATTATGTCTACAGGTGACTTCTCACAAAAAGTAAATGTTTATGGTGCAGATGAAATTGGACAGCTTGCCAGTACGTTTAATGATATGAATGATAAATTGAAACAAGCCCATTTAACAACAGAAGGAGAACGAAGAAAACTAAGTTCTGTTTTATCGAATATGTCTGATGGTGTAATCGCCACGGATCAAAATGGGATCATTACATTAATGAATGAGTCTGCTGCAGCACTTATTGGAAAGCCTTTTGAGGATTTGAGGGGACAGCAGTTAATGGAAGTATTACAACTGGATGATAAAGCAGATGACTTATCAGAAATACAAGAGGCTGGTTCCATGATCATTGATTTTAGTGATGATGAGCAATTTTTCTTGATTAAGGCTAACTTTTCAGTTGTTCAAGATGAAAATGAAAAAGTTACAGGGTATATTACCGTTATTAGTGACGTAACGGAAGAAGAAAAAGTAGAACGAGAGCGTCGTGAGTTTGTTTCTAATGTTTCTCATGAATTAAGAACACCTTTAACAACTATGAGAAGTTATTTAGAGGCTTTAACAGACGGTGCTTGGGAGAACAAAGAAATTGCGCCTAGATTTCTTGATGTAACACAAAATGAAACGGATCGGATGATACGGCTAGTCAATGACTTATTACAATTGTCAAAGCTAGACCATAAGGAGCACACCATTTATAAAGAAAGAGTAAATATTATTCCATTTTTCCATCATATTCTAGATCGTTTTGAAATGAATAAGTCTGAAAATATTGTTATAGACCGGCACATGCCACAAGAGAATGTCTTTCTTTGGTTAGATAAAGATAAAATCAATCAGGTTATCGATAATATCGTATCCAATGCGATTAAATATTCACCAGAAGGTGGCACAATTAAGTTTCGAGTGGTGAAAGAGAAACAACGCCTGCTTGTAAGTATTAGCGATCAAGGCATGGGTATTGCAAGAGAAAAGCTAGAGAAGATATTTGAACGGTTTTATCGTGCTGATAAAGCAAGATCAAGGGAACTAGGTGGAACAGGATTAGGATTAGCAATTGCCAAAGAGATTATTGAAACACATCACGGACAAATATGGGCAGAAAGTAAAGAAGGTAAAGGGACAACTATTCTCTTTACACTTCCGCTTATAAAGAAAAAGCGGGGGGTTAAGTCATGAAATTAGAAACGATAAAGTCTATCATATTGATTACTTTAATTATCCTCAGCCTACTTCTAACATTAGGAATCTGGAGGTATCAACCAGATTATGAATATGCTGATAGTAGTCGCAGAGTGATTGAAGCTAATTTAGGAGGAGAAGAAGAAACAAGAAAAAGTGTCATCACTCCTGCTCAAATTATTTATCATATAGAGGGAAGCCATCTAGGTTTAATCGATAAAAGTAAAGAAAGGCAATTATTCGAGATGATGCAAGGCTGGGCACTTTATGACTTTAGCTCGAGTACGATTGATCTTAATGAAAATAATTTTAATAGAGATGACACGGTGGAGGTTATCTTTCCAACTGAAATACCGACAAATATTATCGAAGATTTATTCACTATAAACGAAGAGAGTTATATTTTGAGTAGTTCATTTAATCGAATGTATATAGATTTAAATGATGAGATAACAGAAAATCAGTTAATATTTCACAACACAGAAAATGGTTTTACGATTAGTGCAAATATACAAAATATGGCTGAAGAACGTGAAGAACTGTTAAATTACAGATTTGAAAATGGATTTGAATTTTATGTAGATTATGAAAACGCCACTTCAGATTATATTTATTTACCAGAAGAAGTTGAAATGTATAAGCGTCCTTTTTCCTATCAAACCATTCCAATCACACCGCTTCGAAATGTCTTATTTACAAGTCCTTCGGCTGTGAGAAATTCGGAATACACGGATGGGAGTCGTTTGTATACAGATGGATCTAGAGCAATGATTGTTTATGATCATCATATGGAATACACGAATCCAACTCCATCTGAAACAACGCCTTTGGAAGCCAAGCAACTAATTAGTCAATCGTTAGACTTCATAAACGCACATGGTGGATGGACCACGGATGTAAATGATCAATATGTCCTTTATAAAATGAATCAACGAACAAATACGGTGAATTTTCAATTAACGTATGGAGGTTATCCAGTATTTGAAGAAGATGAATTGTCCACGATATCCGTTACCATGCAAAATCAAAGTATTTATCAATATAATCGACCACTTATCCAATTAAAGGATACATTTGGTGAAGGACAGCAAGAGAAATTGGAATCAGGTGCTGAAATAGTTACGATATTGGAAAGAGATAAACAATATGAATCAAAAGCAATACTCGATGTCAAATTGGGATATAAGATTGAAAAACAAGAGGATGGACAGATTTTTGTACTGACACCAACGTGGTATATAAAAGATTATAGTGGTTGGCAGGAGTTAGAATCAGACCAGGAGATACCTGTTAGTAGAGGAGGCGAAAAATAGTGCTGTGGGGTCAAATTAAAACACTATTTATATTATGCTTTCTCATTTTAGATATATTTTTGGTCCAACAATTTCTGAATAATCGTGACACAGAACCACCATATATTCAGGAATCATCAAGGGAAGAGGACCTAAGAGCAAACATTGAGGGGTTGGACGATCTTCCAGAAGAAACGGAACAAGGTTCTTATTTATATGCCTCAAGAAAAATATTTACGCAGGATGATTTTGCATCATTAGAGCGATTTACCAATCAAGAACTAGAAGCTGTCGATGATCATCTCATTATTTCCAAGTTTAACGAGCCTGTTCCGATTAATACAGATAGTTATGGTGATACGCTTCAATCCAATATTTATAATAGTGGAAGCTATACGCTGTGGGGGAAACATGATCCATCTAACACGCTCATATTTTTCCAAACCAATGAAGATCGCCCCATCTATTTTAATCAGAGTGCCCTTTTACTAATTCTTTTAAATGAAGACGGTGAGATGGTTCAATATTTACAAACAATGTTAGAAGGAGAAGGAGATCAAGAGGAAGATCAGGATTTAATTAAAGCATTTGATGCTGTCTCTAACCTTTACTATAATACAAACGAATTAGCATCCGGTGATGAAATTACACAAACCGGTTTAGGTTATCATAACTTAACGCCATTGCCAAGTGGTGTACAAGTATTAGCACCTACATGGAATTTATCTGTTAATAACCAACGAAATTATTTTGTAAATGCAATTGAAGGTCATTACTATCCAAGAGATAATAATAGTTTTCTTCGTGAAACAATGATAAATTATTTGCAAACCATTGAAGCAAGTGATGATATAACAGATTTAAAGGCTGAAATAATCCTACATTTATCAGAAATTATTGAATCGACAATATGGAGTGGAGATTTATGACAATAAGCTTTAGTGTACTAGCATCTGGTAGCACGGGGAATGCTTTTTATATTGCTACTGAAAAAGAAAAAATATTAGTGGATGCTGGTTTAAGTGGGAAAGAAATGGAACGTTTAATGACAGAAGTGTCCGTTAATCCGGAAGAAATCACAAAAATATTAGTAACACATGAGCATAGCGATCATATTAAAGGTTTAGGCATTTTTGCGAGAAGGCATCGACTACCGATTTACGCCAATGAAAAAACGTGGAAAGCAATGGAGGATTCCATTGGTAAGATAGAGTTAGATCAGAAGTTTGTATTCAATATGGAGGAAACGAAATCATTTGGTGATATGGACATAGAATCCTTTGGTGTTTCACATGATGCTGCAGAGCCGATGTTTTATACCTTTCATCATCAAGGAAAAAAAGTGGCACTAGTTACGGATTTGGGATATGTTTCTGAAAGAATTAAGAAAACAGTCGAAAACGCTGATGCTTTAATCTTTGAGGCAAACCATGATGTATCAATGCTGCGGATGTGCCGTTATCCTTGGAATGTCAAACGACGTATTCTTGGTGATTCTGGTCACGTTTCCAATGATGATTGTGCATTAGCATTAAGTGATATTATTGGAAATAATACGAAGCGTATTTATTTAGCACATTTAAGTAAAGATAATAACATGAAAGAATTGGCTCGGATGTCTGTTGAAAACCATTTAAATGAGTATGGATTTACAACTGGAACTAGCCTAGAAATTCATGATACAGATCCAAAGACCCCGACGCCATTGTATGAAGTAGTTTGACCGAAAAAATAAAAGAATGAAGAAGGGACTGGTACGATGGGGTATTATGATAACCATTATAAACCAACACGGCATCGGTCTAAACGTTCAAATTGGTTGTTACCGACCTTATTTGGAATAGCAATAGGTGCTTTTTTAATTATCTTTGCATTGCCTACTTTAATGAATACCAATCTCCTTCCGTATGACTTCACAGACGAAGCTGATAACACTCAAGAAAGTGGTCAAGTTCTGGACAATGAGGGGGCTAGCCAAGTACCAACACAACAGCTAAATGTAGAAGTGTCGACTCAAATAACAGAGGTTGTAGAAAATGTTGCGCCAACGGTAGTAGGAGTAGTTATTTTTCAATCGCAATCAAACCTTTGGCAAGAGGGACAAGCTGGTGAAACTGGTACGGGTTCAGGTGTTTTATACAAAGTAGAAGATGGTAGTGCTTTCGTTGTTACGAATCACCATGTTATTACTGGTGCTGAAGCAATTGAAGTTGTACTAGCAGATGGAGCACGAGTAAGTGCAGAGCTAAAGGGAAGTGACCTGTTTACAGATTTAGCTGTACTAGAAATTGATGCTTCCCACGTCGAAAAGGTAGTGGAGATGGGGAATTCCGATCATGTAAAAGTAGGAGAACCTGCCATTGCAATTGGCAGTCCTCTAGGGCTTTATTTGTCAGGGTCAGTGACGCAAGGGATCATTAGTGGTAAACAAAGGGCGATCCCTCAAGATTTTGATATGGATGGCAGAGCTGACTGGCAAGCAGAGGTTATCCAGACAGATGCAGCTATTAATCCAGGAAATAGTGGTGGAGCTTTAATCAATATGAGCGGCCAACTAATTGGAATTAACTCCATGAAGATTGCACAATCATCGGTGGAAGGCATTGGCTTTGCTATTCCAGTTAATGATGCGATACCGATTATTGAACAACTTGAAACCGAAGGAACAGTAACAAGGGCATTCTTAGGGATTGAAGCATACTCGCTTGAGGATATTGCAAAAGTTGAATGGCAAAAGAGCTTGCAGTTGCCGCAAGAGGTAGAAGGCGGTATTTATATCCGCAGCACGGAACCAATGTCCCCGGCCGATCGATCTGGGCTTCAGCCTTACGATGTTATTACACATTTAGATGGTGAGAAAATAAACAATATTATTGATTTACGTAAGCATCTATACCAAGAAAAAGATGTAGGTGAACAAATGGTAATTACCTTTTACCGTGAAGGGGAAAGAAATGAAATATCAGTAGAACTTGCTGCACAAGAGTATTAAAAGCAGAAAGAAAAGGGTTAGGATGAGAGCATCTTAACCCTTTTGTGTTAGTAAGTGACTACTTTATTCACACCCTGTGGAAAAACCTGAGGATAACTCTCTATATTTAGTAGGGAACACCCATTCTAATACGAAATAGGTAGAGGGGTTGTGTGTATGTGGATAAAAAGTGTGGATAACTTGTTTATATTCTCTTTAAACCTGTTAATAGTACTAGGATAACTAACGATTGTGGATAATTATGTGAATAAGTAGGTCGTTTGTTTTAAAACAGCTTCATATTGATTTCCGTAGCGGTAAATAGTATGTTAAGTGAGAATAAGAGAGTAACACAGCTGTTCTAGCCGTACATTATCAAAATGCAGGAGTTATTGGTGCAGCAGCCTTATGCTTTGAGGTAAAATAAATGTAATGAAATATATTAAAGGGGGATAAAGCATGTATAATGAAGCCATTTTCTTACAGCCAGTTTTCCAGGAGAGGATTTGGGGTGGGAAAAAATTATCCACAGAGTTTGGTTATGAAATTCCGTATGAACATACCGGGGAGGCATGGGTAATTTCAGCACATCCGAATGGACCAAGTGAAATAATTAATGGTCCGTTAAATGGGAAAACTTTAGCAGATGCATGGCAGCAGAACGGTGAGCTTTTTAATAAGAAAGAAAAAAGTAGTGACGAAGCATACCCGTTGCTAGTAAAAATTTTAGATGCAAATGATGACTTATCTGTTCAGGTTCATCCAGATGATACATATGCAAGAGAGGTAGAAAATCAACCGTATGGTAAAACGGAATGTTGGTATGTATTAAGTGCAGAAGAAGGTGCGGAAATTATTTATGGGCACCATGCTCGTTCCACCGAGGAATTAAAACAAATGGTGGATAGTGGCCAGTGGGATGATTTGTTACGTCGAATACCAGCAAAAACAGGCGACTTCATCTATGTACCAAGTGGAACGATTCATGCAATAGGAAAAGGTATCGTTATATTGGAAACACAGCAAAGCTCTGATATAACGTATCGAGTTTATGACTATGACCGTACAGATGCTCAGGGCAACACACGTGAATTACATTTGGATTCAGCAGTAGAGGTTACTACAGTTCCATTCGAACAAATAGCTATTAATCAAGAGGAACAAACGATAGGTGGATTGGTTTCTAAGAAATTAGTAAAAGAGAAATATTTTACAGTGTATCATTGGCAATTAAATGGAGAGGCAAACCAAACGTTGTACAATGACTTTTTACAAGTTAGTGTTGTAGAAGGCGAAGCGGAATTGACTATTGGAAATAATAGCTTTTCGATAAAGAAAGGTGACCACTTTATTTTGCCAGCAACCATAAGTGATTATCAGTTAAATGGGAAAGCAGAATTGATTGTTTCACATACGTAAGGAAGAAAGGGCTCTCCGAGATGGACAGCCCTTTTTCTTTACTTTAAAATTTGATTTATTTTTGTTAGCTCTTCTTGTGTAAAGCTGGAATGATCTAATGCTTTTACATTTTCTTCAATTTGTTCTACTTTACTAGCTCCAATTAGTGCGGAAACAACAGATTTTTCTTGTAATACCCACATTAAAGCCATTTGTGCTAAAGATTGTCCTCGTTCGTTTGCTAATTCATTTAATTGCTGAACTTTATTAATTACGTCATCTGAAATATCCTTTTCACTTAAGAACGGTATGTAATCTTTTGCTGCTCTTGAGTCACTAGGGATTCCATTTAAATACTTATTGGTAAGTAATCCTTGTGCAAGAGGAACGAAAGCAATACATCCAGCACCTTCTTTTTCGAGGACATCAGTAAGTCCATCTTCAACCCAGCGGTTTAGCATCGAGTAAGCTGCTTGGTGAATAACAAAAGGTGTCCCTTGTTCTTTCAAGATACCAATAGCTTTCTTAGTTTGTTCAGCATTATAGTTGGAGATTCCAACATAGAGTGCTTTTCCCTGTTGAACAATTAAATCTAATGCAGCCATTGTTTCCTCTAAGGGTGTTTCTGGGTCTGGACGATGATGATAAAAGATATCGACATAATCTAGTCCCATCCTCTTCAAGCTTTGGTCTAAGCTAGCAACTAGATATTTTTTTGACCCCCAATCTCCATAAGGTCCTGGCCACATACCGAAACCAGCTTTCGTTGAGATAATTAATTCATCCCGATATGGCAAGAAATCTTTTTTTAGTATTTGACCGAAATTTTCTTCGGCAGATCCGGGTGGTGGCCCATAGTTGTTTGCTAAGTCAAAATGAGTAATTCCTAAATCAAATGCACGTTGAAGCATACGGCGCTGGTTTTCAAAAACATCTTCTCCACCAAAATTATTCCAAAGTCCAAGTGAAATCGCAGGTAATTTTAATCCAGAATTGCCACAACGATGGTAAGGAATCGATTCATATCGTTGTTCGTTTGCTATGTATACCATAAGAAACCTCCTCGAGTAGAATTAAAATTGTACACCCTTACATTCGCTAAAAGGGTGAGAAATTCCTCTAATTGCCCAGGAATGATTCCTACTCAAGGAGACATTAACATCCTCTATTAGTTCTCTTTCCAAAGAATAGATAATAGCACGATCATAACGATATCTAACCTAGCTTCAAATGCGAATTGAAAAAACCCAGCGTGAAGTATAGGTACCTTGGTTACTAATATTGCAATAATCATTATGACAAGTAGCGGAACGGTCGCCTTTTTCACATAATAATGGAATAGAATAGCAATACCGCATATAATTTCAGTAATAGCTACAAGTAAAACGGATACCTCCGGATATGGTATTCCAAAGTTTGCAAATGCTCCAACGAAATTGGGACTAATCAGCTTTAATATGGCAGATGCAAGAAAGACATAACCAACGACATAACGAATTAGATCCATCGAAGTCCATTTTTTCATTCAAGCCATCCTCCTCAATGATTGATTACTTAATGTCTATGCAAGAGTGGACAGCCTATTCCAATACTAATAAGATTTAAAAAACAGACAGCTTTCTTTCATTGAAGGCTGTCTGTTTTCTATCAATACCCCACTTCTACCGACGCATTTACAATATACATGAGATCGTTTTTATCATCTTTATCTTCTAAGACAATGCCACTTGTTGTAGCCATTCCACCATCGATAACTTCAACGGTAATCTTTCCATATGGTATTTCCTGCTTAACTCGTTCGAGGTCCAGTTTGTCTTTGTCTAACGGAACGGCTAATTTAATATTTACCTTCATGTTAAGTAAAGATTGATCTGGCAAAAAACCACGAATTCCAGGCATAGAGTTGTAATGTATTGCATTTTCTACCGCTCTAACCGCTGCCTTTGTTATATCCTGTCCATGAACATCGATTCCAGTTCCTGTTTCGATAAAAATAATTCGTTCCATTTATATGCCTCCAATTATAATCTTACCTTTTATTTAAGCGTAGTCTAAATAGAGAATGAAATCAATTAGGGATTCGTGTACATTTTTGATAAAATTAGTACAAGTAATAGCGAGGAAAGGAAACGGTTATGAAAATCTCAATTATTGCGGTTGGAAAATTAAAAGAGAAGTATCTAAAACAAGGAATACAGGAATATGTAAAGAGACTAGGTGCTTATGCAAATGTTGAAATCATAGAAGTTCCCGATGAAAAGGCACCGGAAAATATGAGTGAAGCGGAAATGGAAGAGGTTAAACGAAAAGAAGGAGAACGTATTCTGACAAAAATCAACACAGATACGTATATTATTTCCCTGGAAATAATGGGACAGATGGTTACCTCGGAGAAATTTGCCGAAAAATTAGACCAATTAGCGATTCATGGAAAGAGCAAGATCGCGTTTGTTATTGGCGGATCACTGGGTTTAAGCGATGAAGTTAGCAGGCGCAGTGATTTTGCCTTGTCGTTTTCTAAGATGACACTCCCACATCAGCTAATGAGGCTTGTATTGGTTGAGCAGGTGTATCGGGCGTTTCGGATTAATCGAGGGGAACCGTACCACAAATAGAGGCAAAATAAGTTGAAGATAAGATGGCATTTTGTCTTTTGAATCAGGGTTTGAAGGGGAATTTTATTCTGAATGATCTGATTTAAGAAACAGGATGTGGATAAGTGTAAATGTATTCGACAGATTGACTTCGGAAAAATCAAAATCGAGTTCTATTTTATCCACAGTACGAGAACGACCGTCGGATTGCTTGATTGTTATCTTATTTAGCAAAAGTTGAAAAAGCTGCTTTTTCTTTTCTCTTGTAGAATGTTGAAATGCTTGAACATACTTTTCTAATAAAAGCCGAACCACATCTGGTGGTATGATTTTCGTGTCTGATGAACTTAGTTGAACGCTAAGTTCATTTTTCTTTTGTTCTAAGTCATTCTTAGACTTAGCTAACTTCTGTAACCGTTCCTGTAAAATGGAAACAGGGAAGAGGTTTTGTTCAAATGCTTCCATATATTTTTCTTGCATGGCATTGGCTTCTTTAAGCTCTGTTTCAATATCCTCTAACTGCTCTTTTAGTTTTACATTTGATTGAACCGTGCTTTTATTAATATTTTCTATGGTTTGACTAAAGCCAGCTGAATCGTTTAAGAATTCTGTTACACGTTTAATGACAGTATCTTCTACATCGTAGGCTTTAATTGAGTTCGCTTTGCATGCAGATGATCCTTTGTTATGGAATACACTACATACATAATAGCGATGTTTTCGTTTGCTTCCATCTTTTCGAGTAGAAGTAGTGATGGATGATACCATTCCTTGTCCACAATTAGGACATCGAAGAGTACTACTTAATAGAAAAGGCTCGTGGGACTGACGCTGCTTAAAAGACTTACTTTGTCTTCGAGCTTGGACTATATTCCAAAGCTCGTTGGAGATAATTGTTTCGTGCTTACCTTCGACTACAATCGGGTTCGCATTTTTGCCACGCCTTCTCTTTTTATCCTAGTTTTCAACTTGTAACCATCGAATTTTACCACAGTAGATAGGATTATCTAATATTGTAGCAATACCATTGATTGAAAAGTGTCTGCCGCGTTTGGTCTGATAGCCTATTTTGTTTAAATGATTAGCTATAGCCTTAAGACCTTTACCTTCTGCATATAAAGAAAAGATAAGTTGAACAATCTCCGCTTCATTGGGATTAACAATAAGCTCTTTTTCTATAGAATCATATCCAAAAACCACACCACCATTCCAGCTACCTTCTTTAGCCCGTTGAGTCATGCCCAGCTTGACGTTCTCAGAAAGAGTATTTCGTTCCATTTCTGCAATAGAGGCCATTAATTGGACGACAAGTTTTCCAATTGGACTCGATGTATCAAAATTCTCCGAGTAGGAAATAAACTTTACATCATACTCTTCGAATTTATCTAGAAGCACAAGGGTATCCAACATGTTACGAGATAGACGCGATATTTTCCAGACTAGTACCGCTTGGAATTTATACTTGTCAACGTCCGATATAAGTCTTTGCATAGCAGGTCTGCCTTTTATATCTTTACCACTAATTCCTTCATCAATATATTCTTCTGCAATCTGCCATCCATACAGGGATGTATATTGCCACACTTTTTATTTCATTCATTTTGATCCTCCTCTAACTTTTATAAAAGTATTGGTTTAAAAGGAGGTGAAAAATACCTTGTTTTAATCAAGGGAGTATAAAACTATACAAAATAGTTGTTAAAGGGGGAGCATGTTTTGCAATTATCTAGTGACTCAATCAATTGGGCAAAAAATCATAGAAAGCGCCCAATTGTTGAATAATTGTTCAGTTCGTTAGATACAACATTCTTGAATAATTACACCCCATATACTAACGATAATTTGATTCTGTTATCTTGCTGTTGAACTTATTTACTTTTAATGTATTTGGCAAGAGAACGATCAACTAAATCACCATTAGCTATTATATGTTCAAATTTCAAATCTTAGATATAAAGCTTTAAGTGTTAAAAAAAATGGAGATATATCCTGGCTTCGTGATCACAAAAATAAGATGAAGAGTCGTGGAATCTTGATTGGATAATGTTATTTAAAATATTATTTTTTAAGGGGAAAGTCTACACGACCCGTAATAATTATAATTAAAACTCGGAATGGATGCCTTGGTATAATGGTGATCGAAAAAATTCCTTATCCGTCATTAGATATTCATGACTTTTCATTAAAGAAGTGTGAAGAAAAGCAGAAAGATCATTAGAGTTGTATGCACATACAGACATAAGTCCTAAGTCATTTACACTACAATTAGCAATTTTTTCGAACTCTTGTATTTTTTTTGAGATACTTTTATTTTTATCAAATTCAACATGTGCCCATGTACGGACTGTTATATTTTTCTCTGAGAACGAATTTATTATGTCCCCAAAGTGTTGGACAATATTATGAATATTAAAATCACCATAGTAACAATAGAAGGTATGGTTATCAAAATAGTGGATATGATTCTGCTCATCAATGGAAAAAATCTTTTTAGTTTCTTCTTTAATACTTTCTAACATAGTAGAATTTTCTACGATAAGTAAATGATGCTTTCGTTCAATTCCCGCTTTAACGTAGGCTATTAAATTATTCATATAATCTTTCTTTTCTTCAAACAAATAGAGTATATGAGAAGTGTTGCGGACTCTTAGATAGTTATTCAATTCAATTTGTTTCTCCATATTCTCACCTTCATTATTATTTTTTTATTTACATTTACTTCGAATTTCAAAGACTACATCTTTTCTTGGATAAACAAAGAAGGTAGTAGAAATTGATTACTAGCACTATATAATGGTGATTCAACAACTTCAAAATCAGTCATTAGGTATTGATAGTTACGCATCATTTTAAGGTGCACTCTTGCGGAAATGTTAGATGAATTGTAAGCGCGCACAAAAACGATTTTTTTAGCATTTAACTTTACATTTTCTGTATCCAAGTATTTTTCTACCTTTGAAACCCAATCATGTTCTTGATACTGTAACTCAGGTGCCCAAATAAAAATCAAAGCATCATGTCTAAATTGTGATTGAATTAACTGGAAGTATTTTATTGTATCTTGGGGGGCATGTCTATACATTTCTTCTTTATTGATGAAAATTAAGTTATGAATTCTTTTTCGATAAAATGGTTGTTTTTCTAATCTTTTTTGTATGCGGTAAATATCTTCTTGACTATCTATAATGATGCAATGATTATCCATGTCAATTCCTAATGAAATAAAGTATTCAAAGTTTTTATAGTAACTCTCCATATTATTGTATAAGTACAGTATATTTCCGCAATTGATGGTTCTAAAAAAACTAATTACATTGAATTTGGTTTGTTTTATTTGGAAATCTTCTGAATTAAAATCAGCCATATATTGAAAAAATTCCATAGGATCAATACCTAATACTTTTGCAATATTACTAGCAATAGTGGGACCTGGATTCCTTTTTCCGTTTTCAATTTGAGAATAGTACCCTCTATCGATAAAAGATAGACGGGCAACCTGTTCTTGGGTTAACTTTTTAGTTTTACGGAGTTTAATTAACCATTCTCTTTTCATCTCGTATCCCCCAATTGCAATCTAAATGATAGAAAATAACTAATTTATTCTAATCAGTACCCTACCTTGATTAAAACATAAATTATGACTCATTTAATCTGGTAAATATTGTTTGACTTCTACTATTAAAATGCAAAATAGATTGAATTACTAGAGATGTTTATAAATGTGGCAATATGCCACTATTCGACACATTATTTAAAAATACTATTGTATTGTACTGGTTAATTATTACTATATATATAAGAATCATGATTTCACGACATTATAATTATGTATTAACCAATTTTTTCCAATATCTAGTTTGGATTTGCTCTTGATTCACCCATTTTGTAGTTAAAAGGTTATTAAACGAGTTTGATGGGTAAATTCACAAATATGAAACTTTAGGAGTTGTATGATGTGATTACACCTATGAATAATAACTATGAAAAAGATATTCTTAATACCTTTCTAAAAAATTCTTCGGATGCGGTTATTATTTTTGATAAAAGTACAAAGAAATTGAAAGTGAATCCAGCCTTTGAAAGATTATTTGGTTGGACTGAAAAAGAATTGGTTAAACATAACCTAGCTATTATTTCGGATGAGTTAAGTCTTATGAATACCATGTTTGAAATTGAGAAAGGCAAAACAGTGAAATATGATGACGTTCAGAGGGTTCACAAAAATGGTAACTTTATTGAAGTATCTGTTACAGTTACTCCCATACAAGACCCTCAAAATAAAATTTATGGTGCTATGGCAATTTATCGAGACAGTCGTTTACTTGAATCTATGATTAACAAATTAGAAGAGTCTCAACAAAAGTATGCCTCATTATATATCAACAACATCGATGCAATTTTTTCTTTAGATTTAGATGGAAAAATATTGAATGTAAATGAAGTAGGAGAGAAATTAGTTGGCGCGAGAAAAACAACGATAGTAAATCAACCTTTATCCAATCTATTGATGTCAAAAGAGTCAAAAACAATAACAGAATATATGCTAACATGTCTCGATGGTCATTCACAAACACATGATATAGCATTTGTTCTTCGTGACGGAGAAGAGCTACATTGTGTTGTTAAATGTGTTCCAATGATTGTTAACAATGAGTTGCTTGGAATATTTCTAATTATAAGAGATATAACAAATGAACATAAAATGCATCAAGCCGTTCGAGACAATGAAATTCGTATACAACAGTTGTTGGATTTCTCTCCCAGTGCCATGTTTATCCATGTTGAAGGTGTGATTAAATATGCTAATCAGGCTGCTGCTGATTTATTAGAAATCAAAAATTCTGAACAATTGATAGGAAAATCTATTTATGATTTTCACCCTGTTTCAACAAGGGGAAAAATAAAGGCCATGAATGAACGTCTTATTTACGGTAAAGAAAACATCAGAAGGATTGATGAGAAGGTCATAACGATAAATGGAAAAGAAAAATTTTTAGATGTATCAAAAATCATAACGACCTATAAAGGGGAAAGGGCGATCCATTCTATAGCGAATGATATATCACATCGTAAAAAATATGAAGAAAAGGTAAAAAAGATGGCTTATCATGATCCACTAACAGGTTTACCAAATCGACGAGCGTTTGAAGAGCACTTAAAGAGCACCTTAGAAATGGCTGAAATTGAACAATCATCTTTTGCTGTGATGTATATTGATTGTGATAATTTTAAACCGATAAATGATGATTTAGGACATGACGTTGGGGATGAATTTCTTAAACAACTGGCTAAAAAGTTAGAGTCAAGTGTTAGGGAAGGTGACATCGTTACAAGAATTGGAGGTGATGAGTTTAACGTCTTGTTAAAAGGTATTGATTCAGAAAAAGAAGTAGTATCGATAACCAAGCGAATAATGGATAAAACGAATGAACCTTTCCAATTTGGTAATCAATTATATGATGTGACTTCTAGTATTGGAATATCAATTTATTGTCCAGACAATAATCAAACTGCGATTAAAGATATCGTTAAAAGAGCCGACAAAGCCTTATATATAGCCAAAGAACAAGGAAAAAACACCTATCATATTTTATAGACTTTATTAGATTTTGATTCTTTTTTTGTTTATTCTAAGTATGGGTATTTTGAACCATGTGAAAATTTTATAGCTTGGTAATAGATTAGAGATTTAGGTAATAAAGGGTATCTATTTAGAATATTAACCGTGATAAGGCGGGAAGGTTTAAAGGTAGTATTGTGATTGAGATATAAATGTACTTATTAAATGATAATAGATTACCGATTGTCAATTTAGACTCAATTTATAGATAATTTTAATTATCGTAAAAAAGTGCACTTTGAGGAGTGTCCATATGAATAATTTTCACCGTGACGTCCAGAAAAAAGATATACAAAGAGCCCTAGAAGAACAAGAATTTTGTATGGTTTATCAACCACAAATCGATTTGTCAACTGGTCACATTTTAGGAATAGAAGCATTATTGCGTTGGAACCATCCTGAATGTGGTTGGATTTCTCCAGCCGAGTTTATTCCAATCGCAGAAAATAGTGGTTTAATGACGCAGGTGACAAAATGGGTTTTAAGAAAAGCGTGTGAACAAAATAAAACGTGGCAAAATAAAGGGTTACCTGAAGTTAAGGTATCTGTCAATATCTCGCCTGTTGATTTTGAAAATCAAGAACTATATGAACTCATATTAAATACCTTACAAGAGACAGGTCTTAGCCCGAATGGTCTTGAACTTGAAATTACGGAAACAGCAATGTTGAAGTATGTTGATAAGACTGTTGATATATTGAAGAAATTAAAAGAAATTGGTGTTCAAATAGCCATTGATGATTTCGGAAAGGGAAACACTTCCATATCTTATTTAAAAGATTTCCCAATAAATACCGTTAAGATTGATCAATCGTTCATAAAAAATATTCCTTATAATCAAAAAGAGTCTTCCATTGTAAAAAATATTATTCAAATGTGTCATAATCTTGATCTACAAACGGTAGCAGAAGGAGTTGAAACAGAGGAGCAGGTTATATTTCTATCTCTTCATAATTGTACGGTTGCACAAGGATTTTTGTTTAGTAGACCTTTACACGTAGAGGATTACGTCAACCGAGTTTTAACTTGCGAATATGATGCTATTTCTACCATTCAACGTCTAGATGACCAAATCACTATGAGATCTGCTAAATTGCATGACCATCGTTTCCAATCTTTATTTAATCATAATCCAGATATTGTTTGTTCCTTTGGGCTAAATGGAAAGTTTTTAAGTGTTAACAAGGCTTTCGAAAAGATTCTTGGCTATCGAGTAAATGAAGTATTAGACAAAGACATGTTTAGTATGGTACATCCTGATGATATTGAAAAGGCTCAAGTGCAATTAGAACAAGTACTAAATAGAGAAGAACCAGAAAACATTGATATTCGGATTGAGCACAAAAACTATTCTTATGTACACTGTAATATCTCGTGTTTCCCAATGTATTTAGGTAAACGAGTTGTTGGGATTTATAGTGTTGCAAAAGATATGACGGAGAAAAAGAAATTAGAAAAGGCTCTTTATGAAAGTGAAAAGAAATATCGATTAATCACTGAAAATATGTCTGATTTAGTTTCCGTCATTGATATTGACGGTAGGATCCAATATGCCTCGCCATCGCATTACACAATGTTGGGTTTTGATTCGGATCAAATGATTGGGAAAAATATATTCGATTTTACGTTACCTGAAAATCTTGAAAGGATTAAAAAGCAACACGATGAGTTGATTCAAACTAAAAGCCCGAAAAGTTTTGAAACGAGAATAAAAGATGCTGAAGGAAATATTATATGGGTCGAGACACAAGGTACCCCGGTATTAACCGAAGATGAAACACTTTCACATATTGTACTTGTGGCAAGGGATATAACGAAACGAAAACAAGAGGAATTGAACTTATACAAAATTAAAAAAGATCTGAAAAGTATGTTAAGTCAACAACAAGGTATGACGTTTAAATTTAAGAAAAAAGGCAATGATTTTATTCACACATTGTGTGAAGGTGAACTGTTATATGAGTTCGGATTAAAATCAGAAGATGTTGTAAATCAATCCTTATTTGATTTTCTTCCTCAAAGTATTGCCATAAAGAAACATGAATTATACTCTTTTGCATGGAGTGGAAAAGATGTGACTTACGAAGGTGAACTGAATCATATTTATTATATTGCAAAATTAAAGCCAGTTATTGAAAATGGGGAAGTGGTTGAAGTGATCGGTTCATGTGTAGATTATAACAAGGAAGACAAAAATACCAAAAAAATTAAGCTTGTAAATAAAGGTTGAGTTAGTAACTGTTAATTGCAATATTTTTATATTTACTAACTAGAAGGAGTGGAATAGAACATTGTTTAAGGAACAGACCTATCCATTAGATCTAGCAATTCAAAAGAAACGAGAAGAAATGATCGAAGTGGGACTTAAAAAAGGCTTAAATCATAACGAGACAGTTTTGATAAGTCAGCAGTTGGATCAACTTTTAAATGACATTCAAAAACTGAAGCACACTAATCAATAATCATTCAAAATGTTATTTAAATATAAAAAAATAGGGTAATGAAAATTATTTTTAAATCTCGTGATCCAAATAATTATTTTCAGTACATATAGATAAAAAGAAAAGTACCTTTAAACGCAAATTTTATCTAAAAAAGGTTAAGATTTTTGGCGCAATTTCGGGTCGAGTTAAAAATAATAAGTATAAAACAATGTTATTAAAATCTCAATTGAAAATGCGCCATTACATTACTTATTCTATATTGCTCTTCTTATTTTGCTTCTTTTTCCACGGGGGATCAGCGATTTGATGAAGCTTGTGTTGAATAAAATTGACCCCAAAGGGAATAATCGTGGATAAAAAAGCATAAAATAAAATTTCTTTAGAAGTTATTGTTGCTAGGAAATCCTGCCACATTTTACTCCCTCATTTCTAATGGAATGGTAGTGCTTTTGGTTTGGTCCACAGCCCCGATTCGGCGAATGGTTACATTTGCTTTGACTTCGATATTACTTTCAACGAAGTAATTCTTGCCATAATCCCAGTTGTTTTCAATTGTCTTCCACGTTGGATAGTGTGTTTGTCGAAGGTGGTTACCTAGTCCAATAACATCGACTTTAAAATCGTTTTGAAGCTTTTTTACTGTTTCTTTTGCTAGACGTTCTATTTCTTTTTCCACCTCTTTTTCAAGGTTGGCAATTGTTTCTTGATTAAGAAAATTTTGACCAATGTAAGCTTCTCCCATGTTACCTTCTGTTTCAATGTTAATAGTAAAGTTCATATTTTCTTTATCATTTACGTCGGCTTTTATTTTTCTACTAGCTTCCTTTATTTCATAAGCAATAAGGTCATCGTTTATAAATGTTTCGAGAACACCACTCTTAACCTTCCCAGTCATAAAATTTAATCCAATCGTTTCTGTCTCCTTGAGAAAACCTACTAACTTGTTAGATTTTCCCTGAAAAATAGCAGCACCTGTTATTTTTACATTATCTTGGTCATGTTTACTAATACGAGGTAAAGCAAAGCTTTGGCCTTCTAACAAAAATTCGTGTACATCACCAATTCGAACTTTTTCTAACATACGTGCATTTTTTTTAGCGTTGTCGACAACTGAATCAATATACATAACTGGTAACTTTTCATTGGGAGGAGTAACGTCAAAGATATCCTGCGCTTTTCCATCTGCAATCATCACTTTAGTTCCTCGTCGCATTTCGTGGTCACGTATGAAAAGGTCTAGTGAGTTGGCGAGCTTTTCGGATCTAGCAATTTCTTCAGAAAGTATTATTATCTTTAAGTGCTCATAGTATGGAGTTCGACTTGTTTCTCCTGCTAAACCTCGGAGTGCATGGAATATGGTATTCCCTTCTGCAATAACATTAAAAAAAGGTTTTTTGTCTGTTCCGTTTCCTTGTCCGCTCCCGCCGAATGCTCCAGGAACCACAATTTGATGCATAACCGCAAATTGTTTTTGTTCTTCTGAATCTGATTTACGATCATTTTCCGTTAGGTCAACAGTAACCCCAATCGTAAAACCCCGTTCTTCAATTTCTACTCGATCCCAGCACCCTGTTGTAAAGAGTAAAATTAAACATGGAAGGAACGAACTAACAAATTTTTTATTCACTTCCTTTCACTCCCCGTAATTTAGAAATTACTAGAAGAAGAGATGGAATCAAGGCACTTGATATCATCCCTATATATATAAAAAATTGTCTAATATGATGGAGGTCAATGATACTTTGGAGTGACATTGCAAAAATGTATATTATTGGAGCTAATATAAGAATCCAGACCCCTTTTTTTACCGTGTGAAATATTGATCCTAGTGCAAGTATAGAAACATTAAATGCCATAGCTGTCGTATTAAAGATGGTCATTATCATAATTGTGAAAAATACTGATTCAAAACGTTCGAAGAAACCGCCAGGAAGTTCTACTTCTTTTGCTATGGCAATAGATGGGTAAATCATGTTTCTTACCACATCGTTTGATAAGACTCCAATCGTAAAGATGAAGATAATGAGATATAATAAAATAGGTATCGTTATACCGATAATCATCGCTTTCGATGTCTCAGTTGGACGTTTCATAAGAAAACCATAAAATAACAAAATTTCCATGCCTACAAAATAAAGATAGGCTTCTTTACTTCCATTGAGAATCCCATTCCAGTCGGTGATTAGTCCGGGTTTAATGTTTTCTGCTTCAAAAAAACCAAAATTTATCATTTGTAACAAAAGTATTATGCCTACAACAATAAAGAAGAACATGAGGTTTATACGTAACAAAGCAACAGTTGAACCAGCAACACCATAAGTCACGAGTAAAAGAAAAACAAGTGAAATCACCTCAGTTGGTGTATTATCTAGTAAATAAAGTTTTGACGCGCTTGAAATTACTCTTGTTCCATAAGAAGAAACAAGGAAATTAAATGCGTAGAGAAGTGTTAACACACACGCCACCGGTTTGGTAACTATTTTTTGAGTGAAGTCGAAAAAATGCTGTTTTGGAAATCGTGCAACAAGTTTAGCAATAACCCATGCAAAGAAAACGGCTGCAATTCTATGATGGTCTTTATGGAATAAACAATATTAATAGATTTTTGCAAAGTAGCAATGAAAACTACGCTTATTATTGGGGTATCCAAGCCTATAAGGTCAATGATCCTATTTTGTTTAATGAATCAGAAAGATTTGCACCTTTAATTTATAACAACTTAAAAGGGAAAATAGTTGGTATAGATTTGTTTGATAATAAAATACAATTCGATATTGAACTAGATAAAGTAATAAATCAGTTTGATGCAGAGGGATATGATTTTCAACTGATAGGTAGTTCTGATGATGGAAATTCAATTATACGCTTTTTTGTTAAGAAGTATAGAAGCACTGATGAAGATGACGATTTATCATCTGACGCTGTGGTTCCATTTCAGGTTGCCTATGCTGTTTCAATTCACAAAGCACAGGGGCTGGAATACAAATCTGTTAAAATTGTTATAACAGATGAAATGGAAGAAATGATTACTCATAACATATTCTATACAGCAATAACTCGGGCTAAGGAAAAATTAAAAATATATTGGACACCAGAAACGGAGAATAAAGTTTTAAGCAAACTGGAAAGAAAAAATGTCAGAAGAGATGTCTCTTTATTATCATCAAAGATTAGCGAGCCAGTTGTATAATCTTCTGACATTAAGGCTCCTTAACAGCCCATAAAAGTAAATAAAGATTTTTGTATATTAGACAATGAACTAAAGTGCCTATCACCATCAGTAAGTATGGAATTCACATTTTACGGGTGGTGTCAGGCATTTTTTATTTATCTCACCATTAATAAATGGATAATTATGTTAAAATTTAATAAAGATTAATAGGTAATAGTGACAGGAGTAAAAATAGATTTATTCATTAGAAGTATTTAATTTCTAGTGCCTAGTAAATACCCGTTAAGCTCTGAGGTACATTAAAATGTAGGGGAGGCAGTTAATTTGCATAAAGAAGATTTTGCTAGGTTTGTAGACGAACCAACAAGAGAAGGACTGAGAGCACTATTAAAAGGAAATTCAGGAGAACAAAATAATTTAGACTTTAAATTTGACTGGCCTGAAGGTAGTAAATTAGCTAAGCATATCCTAGCACTTGCCAATTATGGTGGTGGATGCATTGTTATTGGGGTAGAAGAGATTGAAGATACACTTACCCCTAATGGATTAAAGGAAATAATTGATAAAACAAAAATAGTAAAAAAAATTGATAAATTTTTACCAGGTATATTGCTGGCTAATGATGTTGTCGAACTTTATGACTTTTCTTATGAAGAATCAGAGTATAACAAAATCAAAGGTAAAAAGTTTCAAATCTTAGTAGTATCAAATCTCCCAAAAAGAGTGCCTTTTGTTTCACCGAATGATGGGCAATCAATTAAAAAAAATCGAATCTATACTAGAAGGGGAATGGGGACTGTTGAAGCATCTTATGAAGAAATTCAGTCAATTTTAAACCGAAGAATTGAGACAGGTTATTCATCGACCAAAGAGATGGAATTAGAAACCCATTTAACACAATTAAAGACTCTATACGGCGAAATAAGTAGATTTCATACTTTCTATCCTAAAAGTCCATTAGCTGAGATTGGAACTAAAATTTCGCAGGGTCTTTTAGGAGATGCTGTTAAACAGAAGAATAATTTTTATCCTGAAGAAGACTATGAAGCTTTTATATCTAAGATAATACGTAAAAAGAAAAAGAGAATTGAACTGGATATTAACACATTTGATTTAGAATGAATTTTATAGACCCTCACTCCCGGCTTAGTAAAAGAAAAATTAAATGCAGGTATGCATTGCGCTACTGGATCTTGATAATTAAAAAAAATAAACGTAGGTGATTTAAATGGAGAGAAAAAGGCCAAAGTTACAAAACAAAGATACCAGTAAATATTTATAGAGGAGAAGAATTAATTAAAGAGTGTCCAAGCATCCAAGAGGCAGCAAGGTTTTTTAAGAAACAAACAGAAGCGAACCGCTTTAATTGGAAAGCCATAAACAATGGCATCTGGTTTGATGAACCTTATTCAATCAACGGTTCTACATATTATTTTGTCACTGATGAAGAAGCAGTTAAGAATAAGCATGAACAGATAAAACAAAAAACAACTAACTCAAATTAAGGGGGGATAAGGATGTATCAACCTGAACCGCAATCTATGACTTTTTCTACACTAATTCATGATATTGATAAGGGTATTATCAAAATTCCACAGTTTCAACGAGATTTTGTTTGGTCTAAAGATCAATCAGCAAGGTTATTGGATAGTATTATTAAAGGCTATCCCATTGGTACTTTCATATTATGGGAAACTGATGAAAGGTTGAGGTCGATTCGTAATATTGGTGGTGCAAAGTTACCTAATACTCCAAAGGGAGCAAAAGTTCAGTACGTGTTGGATGGACAACAACGTATGACAAGTCTATTTGCAAGTTTAAATGGATTATCTATTCAACGTGAAAAGAAAAAAGAAAATTTTGAAGAAATTTATGTTGATTTGGTTGCAGCTCAAGATGAATCAATAATTATCACAAATATAGATGATAGAGACGAAAAAGAGGTAATTAAGCTAAAGGATCTCTTATTCGGGGGAATATCAGTGTTATCTAAATATCCTCAAAGTAGTTATAAGATTTTAGAAGACTACCAAAAACGACTAAATACATATCGTTTTTCTACAATTCTTTTGCGTGATGCTACTATTGACGTTGCAACTGAAGTGTTTACAAGGCTAAATGTTGGAGGAAAAGATTTAACAGTGTTTGAAATCATGGTTGCCAAAACTTTTGATTCTGAAAGGGACTTTGATTTATCAGAAAAGTATGATGAGGTGAAGGAAAAGCTTGAAGATGTTGGTTTTGATACTATTCCAGCAATTGTCTTCCTACAAACAATGTCTGTTCTTCAAAAGAGAGAATGTGCCAAAAAGCATATACTTAAATTAGATAGAAATGAGTTTATTAATATGTGGGATGATGTAGTTGATGCGGTAGAAAGGTCCGTTGATTACTTTAGGAATTATTTCCGTATTCCAGTGTCTCGGTTATTACCATATAATTCACTCGTTGTTCCGTTTGCATACTTTTTCTATCACCATCCTGATAAGCCAGAACAAGAAATGAAAAGGTATCTGGAGGACTTTTTTTGGAGAGTGTCCTTGGCTGAACGATATTCATCTTCAGTTGAAACAAAGATTGCTCAAGATGTAAAGAGGATTGATAAGATTTTAAATGGTGAATTACCTAATTATGATTTCCATGTAGATGTTAGTAAGCAAGCGATTATTGATAATGGTTGGTTTAGTGCTAACCGTAGTTACATTAAGGCAATCCTCTCTTTATATGCTTATCAAGAGCCAAAATCATTTAACGATCACTCCATTGTAAGAATGAATAATGGATGGTTGAAACAAGCAAATAGTAAAAACTATCATCATTTCTTCCCGCGTGCTTTCTTAAAGAAAAAAGGAGAAGAAGAGTTCTTTATTAACCATATATTAAACATTACGATTGTCGATGACTTTTTAAACAAAAGGAAAATAAGAGCACAAGCCCCATCCAAATATATGCAAACGTTTAAAAAAGATAATGATAAGTTAATAGAAACAATGCAAACACACCTTATTAATGACATTGATAACTTTGGTATTTGGGATGACGATTATGATACATTCTTTGAAAAACGTGCTGAAGTTGTAAGTGAAGAATTAGAAAAGAAGATTATTAATTAGGGATACGGTGAGAGTCTCTGATGATGTTGAAAAAGTGATATTGTAAAATCAGCGGCCCGGAAATCAGAAAAATGGTTTTATATTATTCGTAGGTGAAGGAGGATTCATGGAGTGGAAGTAAAAGGTGTTTGGGCAGAGCCTGAAAGCTTTATTTCAGTATTTCGCTGTACTACTCAAAAATATGCTGAAACTTTATTAAAAAAAGGTGAGATTAAATTTAGTACACCTAGCTCTTGGGTTAAGTATGCTTTTGAAAAAGGCGAGGGGCGTGGAGACAAAGTAGAAGGAACAATGGCAACATTTCATATGTTTGATATTGAGCGTGTTAATGAACTGAATCAGAAATATAAAGCGTATTCTGATTTAGTGCGTATGCCCATTGACCAACGTGTTTACTTGAAGAGATCTAGAGATATGGAATTGCCATGTTTTTGCTTTTATATTTTAAAGCAAAGTATGTTTGATAGCCCAAAAGAAGAGGGAAAACACAAATTAACAGCAACAATACCGTCATCATATTTTAGAGATTTTGTGGACAATCTTAATCCTCAAGAAGTAGAGAAATTAGATCAAAAGGATAAGCCTGCTGTTATTATTATACATAATTACAAGGAGTTTGAACAAAGAATTATCAATGCCCTTATGGCATTGGGATTAAATAGAGAAGAAATAATCATTACACGCGTTTCCTATATTGATTTTAATCAATACGATGAATATGGTTGGTGGGATTTTGGACAGAGACCACCTATGGAATTAGCAATTAAGCATAATCGGTTTGAAAATCAAAGTGAAGCGAGAATAATCATAAATACGGATGATGAAAGAATCAAACAGATTTTGATAAAACCAATTGAAATTGGTTCACTAGAAGATATTGCAACGGTAAGTAATACATATCTCTATGAAGGAATGTCGGTAGAGATAACTGCAGATTTAGAATTATTAGATTAAGGATTTTTTCCAGTTGTCTAGAAAAACGAAATATTGAAGTGATAACATACTTGTTTTTGTGTTCCTAAACACATCACAATCGCCTTTTCGGGGATTAAGTCGGTGGGGGTTATAAATACGAAACGTTGTTAAGCTAACGGAGACTTTAGATCAATGAACCTTTTTGCATAGGGAATGATAACGATGCTCAAAAATCGGGTGCGAGTGTGGAAAACTAAAGTAGAAAATATACAATATTATATTTAAAGTTACGTATTATCCTGTAAACTTTTTTACCAGCACTTTATGCGTTGCCACATACACTGCACATTTAGATACGGAAAAAGTCTATGAACAGTAGAATAAGATAAATAGGCATTGGTAGGGGGATTAGTTTACCAATGCCTTATTTTTTTGCCTCTTAAATAACCACGGTGAACCGTACCATAAATAGAGGCAAAAAAATCTGAAGATAAGGTGGCATTTTATCTTTTGAATCAGGATTTAAAGAGGAATTCTCCTCTAAATGTTCTGATTCAAGAAACAAGATGTGGATAAGTGTAAATGTCTTCGACAGATTGACTTCGGAAAAATCAAAATCGAGTTCTATTTTATCCACAGCTCTAGAACGACCGTCAGATTGTTTAATTGTTATCTTATTTAGTAAAAGCTGGAACAGTTGCTTTTTCTTTTCTCTCGTAGACTGTTGAAATGTTTGTACATACTTTTGCAGTAAATGCCTAATCACATCTGGTGGTATGATTTTCGTGTCTGATGAACTTAGTTGAACGCTAAGTTCATTTTTCTTTGTGTCAGCGTATAATGGTAAATAAGTCAACCACCATTTTTAAGTAAAAAAGACCGACCTTAACTAAAACTCTTAAAATCGCTTTTTAAAAAGTTC
>NZ_JAFBDR010000019.1 GCF_016908325.1 Aquibacillus albus
AGGATCATCAGCTCCAGTTCAATATAAAAGTAAATTGGCAGCATGACCCCAAACCTTATGTGTCTACTTGACAGGGGTAAGCTTACTGACCCCTTAAATCCCATGTAAATACATCGATTGTCATTGCATCGCTTACTTCAAACGTAACTTTTCGATTGTCAGGGTGTTCGAATATGCGTGATGTGAATACTTTTGCTCCATTGTTGACGAACATTTCGACGGAGGATGCGTCGATAAATAGATGTAACTTATCTATCTTTTCTATTTTGTAATGTCTTGCTTCTATTTCATTCGTTTTTATGCTTTTGCGTTCGAAGGTTAAACGATTTTTCGCTTGATTAAAGATGACTCTCGTGTATTTTCCAAGCCATATCGTAAATTGCTTCGAACTGTTTGAAAGAATGTCAACCATTAGCTCAAACGCTAGCTTCCCTACATTATCTAATTCAAATTGATTGCGAATAGTTACTTCCTTATATTCAACTGCATTTTCACGTAGCTGCTTGAGCTCTTCTACTGGAGACTGATATACGCATCCGTCCACCAGCTTTAACTCTCTCGGTATCGTCATCGCATGAATCCATTCGTACTCCAAAGTCGGATGGAATGCTTCATTTTCCTCAGGTACTCCCATCCAACCAAACATTAACCTGCGCTGACCTGAATCCAGTGTTGTTTGTGGAGCGTAAAAGTCAAAGCCTTGATCTAACTCCACAAACTCCTGATGTTCGAAAGTCCCTTTATCTAAATTTGCCTTTCCAACAAAATATCCTGATTGGTAGATATTGTTATAATGATAGCCATCTGCAGGAATACCTTGCGGCGAGAATAACAACACATCCTTATCTCCTAGAGAAAAGAGATCTGGACATTCCCACATATAACCAAACGATTCCTCATTACTTTGTGAAGTACCTGCCAATCGACCAATAAACTCCCATTGTTCTAAATCGTCTGAACCGTAAAGAACAACACATCCCTGCTCCTCTTCTGTTTGTGCGCCAATCACCATGTACCATCGATTATTTTCTTTCCAAACCTTAGGGTCACGGAAATGTGCCGTATACCCTTTAGGAACTGAAATCACTGGACCTTTCTTTTCAAAATGTACACCATCAGCAGAAACTGCTAAACATTGATAAGATTCTCGGTCTCCGTTTTCATCCCTGACATTACCTGTATAAAAAAGATATAGCTTACCTTCGTGTTCAACAGCGCTTCCGGAATAACATCCATTCTTATCAAACCAATCACTTGGAGCTAGCGCGATAGGCTGTAATTGCCAATCCACTAGATTGGTTGAGGAATAGTGTCCCCAAAACTTCGGTCCATGCTTCGTCTCGAATGGATTCCATTGAAAAAATAGATGATACTCCCCTTTGTAATAAATAAAGCCATTTGGATCATTTAACAATCCAACTGGTGGAATCATATGATACTGCATTCGAAATGGATCTTGACTAGTAGTCTCACGATATTTTTCAAGCCTTTCCATTGCCTGTTCCTTTAAAAAACGGTCACGCTCTATATTAAGCGTGAGAGCCTTTTTCCCAAATTCCTTCATCCAAGCATGCTCCCCTTTTAATTGACAGTATCCTCTTTTTTATCAGAAAAACCAAACATCCAAGTCAGGACAAATGCGATCCCGATTGCAATCAGATTAACGAGCAAATAAAGTAAAATTTGGCCATTTAGATAGAGCAAGCTTCCTGGGATTACTGTGATCGCCATTCCCGTTGCTTCTAAGTTAAACAGTGAAGCAGCAAAACCACCAATGCCTCCACCAATCAACCCCATGATAAATGGTTTAACGTAGCGTAAGTTAACCCCAAAAATAGCTGGTTCTGTTATTCCTAAAAATGCAGATAAAGAAGATGGTAATGCCAATGCTTTTAATTTGGTTGATGTCGACTTTAAACCAACCGCTAATGCCGCTCCACCTTGTGCAGCAATGGACGCTGTAATAATCGAGTTAAATGGGTTAACTCCATTGTTTTCCAATAGCTTTATCTCTAATAGATTAAATATATGGTGTACCCCAGTGATTACGATAATTTGATGTAAGAACCCAATCAAAAGTCCACCTAAACCGATTGGCAAGCCTAACACCATTAGAGCACCTGATAAAATGCCATTCTCTACAACATGTAAAATTGGACCAATAACAAACAATGCAACAGCAATCATAATTAACAATGTTAAAAATGGTGTAAGAATTAAATCTAATGCTTCTGGTACACGCTTACGAATAAAACGCTCTAATTTTGCACCAAGAATTCCAGCAATAAATGCAGGTAAAACAGATCCTTGGTAGCCAATTACGGGAATAAACCCTAGAAAATATAATGGTTCTACCGCTCCTTCCGCAACTCCCCATGCGTTAGGAAGCGAAGGACTAACCAGCATTAAACCAAGAACTAAACCAATAATCGGTGTTCCGCCAAAGACACGAAACGTTGACCATGCAATTAATGCCGGCAAAAAGATAAAGGCTGTATCCGTTAAAATTTGTGTAAACATGATAAAGTTTTCTGAAATATCAGCTGGGGTTAATCCAAATAACGCTAGTATTTGTTCTTGCATAACTAAACCACGAAGCCCCATAAATAACCCTGTCGCTACAAGGACTGGGATAATTGGTACAAACACATCCCCCAATGTACGCGCTGCCCGTTGCAAGACGTTACCGCTTTTAGCAGCTTCCTGGGTTTGCTCTGCTTTTGTCGTGCCAATGACTCCTAATTTCTCGACCTCTTCATAAATACGATTAACTGTACCTGTTCCAAGGATAATTTGGAACTGACCTGAGTTAAAAAAGGCACCCTTGACCTTATCAATTTTCTCTACTTTATCCTGATCAATTTCTTCCTTATCATTGACCATTATTCTTAAACGCGTAGCACAATGGGCTACTGATGAAATGTTTTCTTTTCCTCCAATAGCATCAATGATTTCTTGTGCTATTTTTCGATTTTCCGCCATTGTCTCTAACTCCTTTTCATCATCATCTTAATGTGTAATCGATTCCACATTGCGAAAAAAATATACCTTAAAATTGGTAATCGGTTTCAATCTGGAATCGATTCCACAGGCAATCATACACTACCTCTTTCTAAAAGTCTATACGTTAGTGTTAATTTTTTTATGGCTTTATTTTCCTTTTTAATTTGGTCCAAAATCAGGATCGCCGCTTCTTTTCCAGCCTTCTCATTTTGATAATCGACCGTTGTTAATGACGGATCTAAGTGCATCGACACTTCAGACGCTCCAATTCCTGCAATAGCCACATCATCCGGAATGTTATAGTTATGTTCCTTTAAATACTTCATCGCACCAATTGCTAATCGATCAGTTACTGCAAAAACGGCTGTAGGCTTTTGGTTCGACGTTTCCATTATGTTTTTCATCGCAGTATATCCTGAATCAATATCAAAAATTCCTTTTTGTAGCCATGCTGGTTCAACAGCAAAATCGCTCTTCTCCATTTCATCCAAATAGCCCTTTTTCCGCAATAACCCAACGGACCGATCTGATTCAGCAACCCCAATAAATCCAATATGCTGATGTCCTTTTGAAATAAAAAGAGATGTTAACGCTCTTGCGACATGATAGTCATCATATAATACATTTGAAATACCATCGATTTCTTGACCAATCGCCACACAAGGGATAACTAATTGCGAAATTTTGTTGACTAATGCATCACTGACGTTGGTTGCTGCCAGTATAATCCCATCTACTTGACGACTTTTTAATAGGTCCATATATTCCATTTCTTTTTCTTTATTTAAATTCGTATTCGCAAGCAAAATTTGATAGCCTGATGCTGCTAGGATTTCATCCATTCCGGCTACTAGCCTACTAGATGTCTCGGTTCGGATTGTTGGTAAGATTACACCGATTACTTTTGTTTGTTTCGTTCGTAATGACTTTGCATATTGACTAGGTATATAGCCTGTCTCTTCAATCACTTTTTCAATTCGTTTTCTAACATCTTCACTAACATAGCCTGAATTGTTTAAAAATCTGGACACAGTTGTTCTAGAGACTTTTGCCATTTTCGCTATTTCATTAATGGTTGCCATGACCCAACCCCCTTCTTTTACAATGTCATTTTACACGATGCTGAATAATTAGGAAAATCTACATGCCTAGTTTCACTTATAACTAACTGAAAGTATAATAAAAAGGCCACATCAAAAGTGACCTTTATAGCACCTTGCTCAAAAACGCTTTTGTTCTTTCGTTTTGTGGATTTCCAAATATCTCTTCTGGTTCATTTTCTTCCACTATATATCCTTCGTCCATAAAAATAACACGGTCGCCAACTTCTCTGGCAAAGCCCATCTCATGTGTAACAACGACCATAGTCATCCCCTCTTTTGCCAGCTGCTTCATAACTTCTAACACTTCCCCGACCATCTCAGGATCCAATGCTGAAGTTGGTTCATCAAATAGCATAATCTTCGGTTCCATTCCAAGCGCACGAGCAATCGCTACACGCTGTTTTTGCCCACCAGATAATGAATCAGGATAGACCTGTGCCTTTTCTTTCAAGCCTACTTTTTCTAGAAGCTTCAGTGCTTTTTCTTCCGCTTCACGTTTATTCCATTTACGAACAACTGTCATCGCGAGTGTTATATTATCCAGAACCGTTTTGTGCGGAAATAAATTAAACTGTTGAAACACCATCCCTACTTCAGTTCGGATTTCATTAATGTTCGTTTGTTTATCCGTAAGGTCCTTTCCTTCAATGAGTACTTGTCCATCTGTAATTGATTCCATTAAGTTTAAACAGCGCAAAAAGGTAGATTTACCAGAGCCGGATGGTCCAATAACGACAACTACCTCTTGAGGGTTTACCTCCACACTAATATCTTTTAGAACCTCTAATTCTCCAAATGATTTTTTAAGATTTTGTACCGAAATCATTCCGTATCTAACCTTCTTTCTAAGTAATTAAGCAAGTAAGTCAACGTTAATGTTAAAATAAGGTAGATAAGTGCTACCGTTAAATACGGCTCCCAAACACGATAATACTCCCCTTGTGCTGCTCTTCCCCAGTAAAGCAATTCCGGTGCCGCAATAACAGCTGCTAGCGAGGAGTCCTTTAACAACACAATGAATTCATTCCCTAGTGGTGGAACCATTCGCTTAAATGCTTGTGGTAAAACAACGTACCACATCACTTGCAATTTGTTCATACCAAGTGAATGTGCCGCTTCTGCCTGCCCTTTGTCAATTGATTTAATCCCAGCACGAAAGATCTCTGCGATATAAGCTGCTGAGTTTAGAGATAATGCAACAACACCTGACGCAATTGGATTTACCGGTGTCATAAATATCGGCATCAACCCAAAATGTATCAATAATATTTGAACAAACAATGGCGTACCTCTAAAGAAGTTGACGTACCAAATAAACGGGAGCCTCGCAATCGCTATTGGCGACATCTTGCCGATACCAATTAACAACCCCAAAGCCAATCCGAATAAGACACCAGCTAAAGACATCCCAATGGTTACCAGTGCTCCTTTTAAAAAAAACGGAAGATAATCAACAATAATATCCCATCTAATATTCTCCCAAATATTCATCATACCTTCATAAAACTCCTTCTAGGTTTCTTTAAAAACTTGGCTAATCATGTAAAATTGCGAAAAATTAGCGTAACGTTTTATCGTTACGCTAATTTTTTTTCTTATTATGCCTTATTCTGCAGCATTTAATATAACTTCAGTATCTACTTCTGACCCGAACCATTCTTGATAGATTTCTTCATACGTACCATTTTCAATCACTGTTGTTAAAGCTTCATTAAAGTCTTCTACTAATTCACTACCTTTAGGGAAAATTAATCCATAGAATTCTGAATCAAAATTATCTTCATCTGTAATTGCTTCTACATTCGCATTTGGATTATTTTTCACAAATTCATTCGCAACAACGTTATCCGTTACAACTGCTTGTACATCACCATTTGTAAGTGCCATAAAAGCAACTGCTGTTGTTTCATATTTGGAAATGTTATCACTATTTTTCCCTAATATTTTTTCAGCAGCAGACTGTCCAGTCGTACCATTTTGTACCCCTACTCTCATTCCATTTAAATCCTCAGCACTTGTAATATCAGTACCTTCATTAAATACAATCATATGCGTAGACTCAAAATATGGCACAGAAAAATCATAGGATTCCTTTCGTTCCTCATCAATCGTTACAGCAGAAATACCTAAATCAATGCTTTTCGTATCTAAAGAAGCAAATAGTGGATCCCAGCCAGTATTTTTCAATTCATATTCATATCCAGCTTCAGCCATAACCGCTTCTAATAAATCTACATCAAAGCCAGTAATTTCACCTTTTTCCATATATTCAAACGGGGCAAAAGCGGCATCTGTACCTACTTGCAACACTTTTCTTTCTTCTTTTGCGTCCTCGTTGGCACCTTCTTCTGTATCAGTACCATTCGTTCCCTCATCTGCACCTTCTTCCGTGCCTGTCCCACATGCTGTTAATATAAGTAAACCCATCGTCAATAAAGCTAATAGGAAATAAGTTAAACGATTCTTCATAATTATTCACTCCTGATTGTTCATAAGATTTTTACAGCAATAAAAATAATAACTCCAAATTGTATATTTATCAATAGTTTTGTATATTGTTTTCTTGGAAATATTATGAACTATTTGTTCACAATTATGTATCAATATACATAAAAAGACGATCACCGAAACATGCAATCGCCCTTTTCACGAATTAGTTTAATGTTTTATGAATCCAAATCGCCGCCTGCATCCCATCCCCCATAGCTATTGTCATTTGTTCAGAGTGTACGACTACATCTCCAGCAGCCCAAACATTTTCTACACTTGTCATTTGTGTACGTGGATTTACTAAAATATGTTTGTTTTTATGAAGCTCTACTCCTAGCTGCTCTGCAAGCTCAGACTTCACTTCATTTCCTCCAAAAGCAACAAAGCCATGGTTCGCATGTATTTCTTTGCCACCTTCTAACTCAACACCTTTAAACTCTCCGTCTTGAGCAAAAACTTGCATAATCCGCTTATCATAATAAGTAATTCCTTGCTTGTTCAACGCTTCTAGCTTGTTTTCCTCTAATGGTTCTTGTTCATGGTTAACGTATATAAGATCTTTAGACCAATTCGTTAAAGTCAAAGCCATGTTGGCACCAGGAGTCCCAGAACCTAAGATAATCGCCTTTTTATTTAAAATTTCATACCCGTCACAGTCAGGACATATATAAACACTTTTACCTAAACATGGAATTAAGTTTGAAAAAGAAGGAATACGATCCTTTACACCTGTCGCAAACAAAATCCGCTGGGCTTGATATGAATTTCCGCTCTCTGTTTCTATGTCAAATACATCCTTATTTTTGTTCACACGTTTTACTGTAGCGTCCAGAAAATATACCCCTAGTTCTTTTGCTTGTTCGGTACCAATATCTCTCAACTTTTGCCCGCTAACACCATTAGGCCATCCAAGCACATTATGATAACAGCGACAAAGGTTTGACCTGCCACTTACTCTTGAATCAATTACGATCACGTCATGGCGATATCTGCCTAATTGGATAGCTGCTTGTAAGCCAGCGATACCACCACCAATAATTGCACACTCGTAACGAATGGTTAACTCCCCCATTTCTTTTTTTGTTATATTTTTAGTGTTTATCATCCCATTTTTTTCACGCATGTATTATTTTCCAAAAAGGGTCTGTTAAAGGATAGTGTTGATATTTAGTATATTTTTGACTCATTATGCCAAATGGAAAAGAACACATTGAGAAAACAAGTTTTCTCCTGTGTTCTTTTCCATTTGGCATCCTTTCAGCTATGCTGATAGTCGTGTGAAATCCTGATTTCACACGATGAGTCAAAAATTATCACCGAACTTTAACACGAACCTCCAAAAAAAGAAGGATGAAGCCACGGAGGTTCATCCTTCTTTTTATAACAATATAACTAATAAAATTGGCAGTGTAATTACACTTGCTAATGTACTGATTAATGTAGCACTGGAAACAAAGGCTGGCTTGACATTAAATTGCAAGGCATACATCGTCGTATTTGCTGCAGTTGGCATTGCGGCCATTAGAATCAAGATATCCTTTGTCATTTCATCAACTGGTAAAAATAGTGTAATTACATAAGCAATGACTGGTGCAAGGGCCAATCGAATAAACAACGAAACAGATAGTTTACCCAATTCCATTTTCTTAAGCTTAATTGTCGCTAGCTGCATTCCAAGGACAATCATAATCGTAGGAATGGTAGCATCAGAGACCATATCCACTGCAATCATCATATTACTTCCTAAATCTATCTGTACTAAATTAAGCAAAATTCCTAGAAGAGCTCCGTAAATGACCGGAAACCGAATCACTTGCTTCAATGGGGCTACTTTAATATTTCTTTCATTACCTTTTGCAGCATAATAGATCCCAACCGTGCACATGATTAATTGCTGTAGCACCATTAAAATAACTGCATAATGCAAACCTCTTTCACCGAAAATTAACAGCACAAGAGGTGTTCCATAATTACCATTATTCATGAAAACAGAAGCTAGTATCATCCCGCTTTTTTCTTCGTTATCCCACAACCTTATATAAGCAATCACATAGCATACCAAAATCGTTGCAACACATAGTAGCACAAGAAAAATACCCAAATATACATAATCCATGTTTAACGTATTTTGATAGAAGGTTCGGAAGGCAAGAAACGGAGACATTAAATAAAGTGCAATAGTAGAGATTGGCTTTATCTCGATGTTCAATAACTTCATTCCGATGTATCCAATCGCAAAAATACCGAAAATGGGGATAAGAACTAATATAAATTCCATAAAAATCACCTGTTTTTGATTATACGCAAACAGGAAAAAATAAGCTATGGAAAAACTCACCACAAGGAATAGGAAATGAGCGAAGAAGGTGTACTGAAGGCTTCGTATGACAGCACTCAAATACGCCGTGGTACTATATTCGCTTCCACCCTGATTTACGGATGACTTGATTAATTACCTCTGAAAATACTAACCCAATTGCAATAGCTCCAGAAATTAAAAGCACTTTAGCTGCCAATTGAACCGCTGTATTATAGTCATTTTCAACAAAATTACGCATTGCATCATAGGCCAGCCCACCAGGGACCAATGGAATAATCCCCGAAACGATAAAGACAATAATCGGAGTTTTGTATAGTTTGGCACATAGTTGGCTCAATACAGCGACTACAACCGCTGCAGCAACCGTCGCAGGAACGGCATCGATACCTAATTCGACGAAGACGATATAAACGATCCAACCACACATACCTACCAGACCACATTGGATTAAGTTTCTTTTAGGTGCATTAAAAATAATGCCGAATGTTGCTGCCGCAAAAAAGCTTGTGACTAACTGTTCTATATACATATTATCCCCCCACGATAGATAGTACAACAGCAATACCCGCACCAATTGCGAATGCAGTTAAAAATGCTTCTGCGCCCTTGGATAGACCCGAAACCAAATGTCCGGCCATTAAATCTCGTACAGCGTTTGTGATTAAAAGGCCAGGTACCAATGGCATGACAGAGCCAATGATGATTTTATCTAGCTCATTACCTATTCCAAAAAATAAAAAGCAATACGCAATTAAACCAATCATGACCGCGGCAAAAAACTCAGCAAAAAAACGAATTTCAACGACACGATGGGAATATACCACCGTGGAGTATCCGATTCCACCTGTAATAAGTGCAGGAATGAAATCACTCCATTGACCATTAAACATGATAGCAAAACTACCACTTGTCACGGATGCTGCCATTACTTGAACTGGTATGGAATACGCATGTGTTTGTTTTTCAATTTCCTTTAGCCGCTGACTCGCCTGAGCTACTGACAGTTCACCGCTGCTAATTTTTCTAGATACACTATTTACTAAAGTTACTTTATGTAAGTCTGTTGAACGTTCAACAATGCGAACGAAACTCGTTGGATCTGTATCTTGTATGGAAAAGAGAATGCCCGTCGGTGTCACAAAGCTTTGTGGGTTTTCAATCCCATAAGAAGCTGCAATTCGTATCATTGTATCTTCTACACGATACGTTTCGGCACCACTTTGTAACATTAATTTCCCAGCCAATATACAAACTTTAGTGATTTCATTTTTATGATCCGTATGGTTAGTCATATTTATCTCTCCATATTTTTCCTACTTCATTTAATTATAAGCAATTCAATAAGGAGGTATCAAATTGATTCATAAATAAAAAGAGAAAGAACCTTTCGTCCTTCCTCTCCTCCTATGATCATTTACCAAACGGCAACACATGATAAATAGTGATACCGATACTTCCAACTAATGCAATTCCACCCATACTTAGGTATAAGAAGCCTCCACCCATCGTATCGATTAACGAACCTCCAATTAGCGAGCCAATTATCCCCGATACACCAAAAAACATCGACACAAACACAAGATGTCCGGTCGATTGTAATACTTTTGGAATAAGCCTTGTTACATATTGAAAGGCAGACAAGTAAAACACACCAAACGTCAATCCATGTAAAAATTGAAAAGCTACGATAAACATCGGATCTTCAATAAAACCGTATGCAAACCAACGAATACTATAAAGTAATCCTGCAATAATAATAAAAACTAGTGGGTGAAGTTTTCTAAACCAATACCCGGCAAAAGCAAATACGAGTGCCTCACTTGCCACCCCAACAAACCATGACACTCCAATCAGGCTTTCTGTTCCACCCAACTGGTCAATATAGATACCTATAAAACTATCATTAGCTCGGTGGGTCGTCGTTATAAACATAATTAAAAATAAAAAGATAATAAAAGGTTTGTTTTTCGTTAGACGTCGTAAATCCTTGAATTGAATTGGTTTTGCATTTATTTTTACGTCCTTCAGCCAAAAGCAGACAGCTAAAGCCAATCCAGCCAAAAAGAGATATGGCCAAATCATATATTCAATTCCAACCATAGAAAGTAATTCCCCAACGGCTAGTGATGAAGTAGCAAAACCAATCGAACCCCACATCCGAATCGTTCCAAATGAGATACCTAACTCATCAGCTCTTCTTTGGGACAAGCTGTCACCTAATGCCCCAACAGGCGCCGCAAAGAAAAAAAACACGACAGCCATCATTAATAACAGCGGAACCGTTGTCATTTGCAAGAAAATATAACTTCCAACCATTAAGCATATTAAACAAATAATTACTATCCGTTTAACCGTTTGATACTTATCGCTCATATACCCCCAAAATGGCTGAGAAATGATCGCAGCCATCGGACCAATAGCTAAAACCCATCCAATTTCCTTACCATCTAATCCTTTAAACTGAAGATATAATGGCAAAAAACTTATGATAATCGTATTTGCACCGTGAAAACTGAACAGCAACATCTTTAAAGGAATTAATGATTCTCTATTTGACAATTAAGCTTCTCCCCCTACTAGAGCAAAAAATATCCTTGAAATACGGAACATTGTATTCGCATTTCAAGGAAAGCATACATCCATATCGTTTTTTAACTATTACCCAATTATACGAGTAAAAGGATCGAATGCAAAGGTTTCTTAAACGATAGTGAAAAATAAATTAATCAAATAATTTTGATAAAACTGTTGCCAAGCACACTTTTTCATAATATAATTAAATCAAATAATTTTGATAAAATTTCCTACTATAAATCAATTTTTTTTGATTTAATTATCAAATAAAATGGATCATACAAGGAGGAGGGTTCCATGCTTCAAGAAATAGTAATTAGCTTTCTGAAAATTGCTTTAGAGTTAACCGGATTATTTATTGTTATCACGTTTGTCGTCAGTCTGCTACAAGGATTTATTCCATTTGAAAAAATTGAAAGACACCTGACAGGAAAAAACAAAATTGCCGGGGTATTTTTTGCTATCATTTTTGCATTTCTTACGCCTTTTTGTTCCTGTTCTACGATTCCGATCGTTGTAACGATGTTAAAGAAAAAATTACCCTTTGGTCTAGTTATGATTTTCTTATTTTCATCTCCAGTACTAGACCCGACCATATTAACGATTATGGGGGTCATTTTAGGGTGGAAGGTAACACTTATTTATATTGTAGTTACAGCAACCTTTTCGATTGTCATCGGGTTGGCATTAGAAGCCTTAGGGATGGAGAAGGCCGTTAAAAATGTCGTTATGAGTGGTTATCAAGAAAAAACCGTTCCCTTTAGTTTTCGTTATGCATGGAAAGAGACCGTTGATTTAATGAAGTCAGTGTACCCCTATCTATTCATTGGAGCGGCCATTGGAGCAACAATCTATGGAATTGTTCCAACTGAGTGGATATCAAACACATTCGGAGCAGAGCATTGGTGGCTCATTCCGTTAGCTGCAGTTGTTGGTATCCCTTTATATATTCGGTTATCTAGTATGATTCCAATTTCTCAAATGTTAATTCTAAAAGGGATGGCCCTAGGACCAGTTATGGCAATGATGATTAGTTCAGCGGGTGCCAGTTTACCAGAAGTAATGCTTTTAAAATCGATTTTCAAAGTGCAACTCGTCATCCTTTTTGTTCTATCGGTTATTACTATGTCTACCTTATCCGGGTTTATTTTCTACCTATTATAGATGATGTTCAAAAAGTCTCAGGTTATAAAAGGAGGTGATTACCATGATAAATTTACTGAAAAAGGTCGTAGGAAAAAGTGAAAAAGAAGCTTCATCCTGTTGTACCATCCAAATTACAGAAAAAAAGGAAAACAAAGAAGAGGATTGTTGTGATAACTCGGATTCTTCTTGTTGTTAAGCAAGAAAGGCTGTCCCTTCATTGCAAGGGCAGCCCTTCTTCTTTTTTTATTTCTTAATAAACAACTGTGTCCAGTAATCTCCGTTCGAAGCATACCCAACACCTATATGCGTTACTTTCTTGTTTAAAATGTTTTTTCTGTGACCCGGACTATTCATCCATCCCTCAACAACCTCTTGTGCTGATTGTTGACCTCTTGCAATGTTTTCTGCAGCAGTTGTGTACTCTATTCCCTGTGATTGCAACATATCAAAAGGAGTACCATATGTCGGAGAATTATGTGAGAAATAATTATTATTCGCCATGTCCTCTGACTTCATCTGTGCTGCATTTGTTAATGGCTGGTCCTGTTTAAGCGGTGGTAAGCCATTGTTTTGTCTTTCCTGATTCGTTAATTCAATAACTTCTGCCTGTATATTTGTTGGTTGATTTTCTGTTTGTTTTTGTTGTGGTTGGTTCTGCTCCTCTTGTTGAGGAATTGCTTGTTGTTGCTGATCTGGATTTTGTTGTTGGTAACGCTGATTTGTGTCAGGTTGAGCTTGTTGCCCGTTCTGTCCACCAGGAATTCTAAATATATTTTGCTCACGCCCCGGTCGAACAGGGATGTCATACCTATTTGGAATTTCATTAACTCCAAAATTATTATCATTATCACCTGCATTAAATCCCACTTGTTGTGGTGTTGCAGGATCATTACCTGGATTTGCTTGATCGATCTGGTTCGCATCATTATTACAACCAGTTGCCACAACACCTAGAAGGAATGCTAATACGGTGTATTGAAAAATCTTCATGTTTTTCACCTCTGTTTTTAAAATTAATCATTTATACTATTTACTTAAACAGAGGTGTTATGCTTTATATTTCGCATTAACATCTATTAGTCATTTTGCTAAAATTTGATTACTTATATTTAAAAGCAGATGTTCAAAAAAGTTATATTCTTTTCAGCGTAAAGCTCGGAATCATTTCACCAATCTTTTCTTTTCTTGCATTACGGACAGGAGCATGATGGTATTCAGATAATTGACTGAACGCATTTTCAGTTCCAATCCCTAACTGATGAAGCACTTCCATCGAAGCAACATTGGTCGCTCGCTCGTTACCATCTTCTACTTTTAAAGCTATTCCAATGCCGGTATCTTTGTCACCGATACAATGTACACCTTCTGCACCAACCTTAGCTACAAGCCGCCCATTAAATACCCGCATTAAGTCGGTATCATACCGGTCTGTTCCTGCTACCATCTCTGGATACTTAGTCATTGCTTCACGAATTTTCTCAAATGATGCTTTTCTTTGCTCACTTCCATTTGCCCAAAGATTCGGCACAGCTAATCTTGTGAAAGCCAAAGCAAGGTTGTATAACGGTAAACGATGAACAGGGAGACCACAACCATCAACGGAAGTAGCTATTTTTTCCTTTGCATAGTCGCTAGCGTTGGAAATAACCTCGATAATTTCTAACTGATACGGATGATCTGGATCTCTATAATGATCAATATCCAATGCTTTTTTAAGGGACCCTGCAAGCATTCCCGCATGTTTACCGGAACAGTTATGATAAACTGGGGTCAGCTCCCCTCCACTTTTTATCAGTTTTTTATAACTATCCTTGTCCCTTGGTATATGAGTACCACACTGAAGTGCACTTTCCTCTAAGTCAATTTTCGCTAATACATCCTTTACTCCTTGTCTATGAAAGTCTTCACTGTTATGACTCGCACAAAACAAGGCAAGCTCTTTTTGCGTTAACCCATAAGTCTCGATTGCACCAGATTCAACTAATGGTGCCGCCTGAAATGGCTTTAGCGAGGAGCGGCCAAATGTCAGGCGAAATGGATCGCCATAATATCCGATTAATTTACCTTCAGCTGATACTACAGCTATATGTACTTGGTGACTACTTTCTATGTATTGTCCTCTATAGACATGAACCTCATGCAGCTTCGTCAATTTTATTCTCCCCTTTGTTCATTGCTTATCACTATACACATGTTACTACGAACCGAATGAAACTGGAATCCATAACACCTTATAAATGATGTAGCCACAGTGAAATAAAAACCCCTATCGAAGTAATGAATCCAACACTTGGTCCGCCTTTTTTAAATGCTTCTGGCATCATCGTTGAAGCAATCATAGAGATAATAGCGCCTCCAGCGAATGCACTCATTATTGCTTTTATGCTATCCGGTGCTGCCTCAAGAAATGTTCCACCAACAGAGCTAAGCGCAGAAAAAAATACAACAAGTAACCAAAGGAAGATAATCTTTTTCTTTGAATACCCATTCTTTTGCAAGCCAACAGTGCTTGATATTCCTTCTGGTAAATTACTTATAAAAATAGAAATGACGAGTGCTAAGCTTACCGATTCTCCACCAATCAAGCTCATCCCAATCATCGCTGATTCAGGTAACGTATCCATAATTGTTCCAATAAAAATCCCTAATCCTGCACTTGATGACGACGTATCATGTTGTCGATCTGATTCTTTCCGTTGATGACCACCTTTATTTGTTACAATGATATCTAAAATAGTGAATACTAACGCTCCTCCAAGAAATCCAATGGCAAGTTCTTTAAAACCACTTAACTCTAAGGCTTCTCCTAGGAGTTCATACGTTGTTGCGCCTATTAGGGCTCCTGTTCCCAGAGCCATGATAAACGCAATTAAACGCTTAGGAATGGAAAACTTCAGAACAATTATGGCACCTGCCATTGTTGCAGATGCAGCAATGGTACCCCATAGTATCGCATTCCACATGAAGAAAAGCCTCCTATCAGAATGAAACTACTCGCTACCATTAAAATCATCCAAAATTAAGGGAAATATTCGCGCAATTACTGAATGTTTGTCTTTTTTCGCGAGAAGACCCCCACTTCAACAAAAGTGACCATTTTCCTCATTTATGTTAAAAGGCAAACAAAAACAGCTATCGATTGAATTTTTTCAAACGGATAGCTGTTTTTATATGTAGTACCCCTAGACAATTGAAACCAACGATGATCGTAACGACTCATCCCCCAATATTGCTAAAGACTTCCCTTGCTTTCTCTCTATCTCTAAGAAAACTTTATCATCTAATCTTCCACACTCCAACATTTTTGTAAGATTATGTCACGAAGAATTTAACCTAACAACGAGCCCACCAAGAGCTGCGCCACTTATCATTTGGTGTCTTTTTGAACATCCTCTTTAAATATTTCTTTTTCTCTCCACCTGCCATATCGATAATACAAAAATGCGAATAAACTGCTGATTACAAAACTAATCCCCATCCCTAATCCAATTCCTATTTCGCCAAACTTGGACGAGAACAAATATGTAAGTGGATAACGTAAAATCCAGAATGAGATGACATTTAAAATTAGCACTTGATACATGGCCCCTGCAGCTCGAACAACACCATTTAAAATAAAATTAATTCCTAAAAATGGGTAAAAGAAAGCAACAATGGTTAAATAAGTAGCACCAAATTGTACAGCAGCTTGATCTTGTATAAATAATTGAATCCCGAATTGCGCAAATAAAACAAGGAGTAATGCAACAAAAAGCATGATTAAAAAATTATAGATAACTCCATATTTAGAAATTTTCGATACCCTTTCCCATTTATTCACACCGATATTTTGACCAGCCATACTATTTACAGCAGTGCCCAACGCATGACAAGGTAAAATAAAGATACTATCTAGTCGTTGCGCTGCACTAAACCCTGCAACGACAGCCTCTCCATGTGAAGTAACGACACTCATAATTGCTGCAGACCCAGCAGAAATGACTGACATTTGCAGTCCTGATGGGATACCTAAGTGTAAAATTAGCTTTACTTCAGCAATGGCAGGTAAAGATGGAACGGGGAATGGAACAAGCTCTTTACGAAGGACATAGTAAATACCATATAAAAAAGCAATCCCTTGAGAGCATACCGTTGCATACGCTGCTCCATGTATCCCTAAGTCAAAAACAGAAATAAAAACAGGATCAAAAATAAAATTTAATATAACTGCAATCATAACGAATCGAAGTGGAGTTTTACTATCACCTATTGCACGTAAAACAGTTCCAATAAAATTGTAGCCTAATAAAAAAAGAATCCCTAATGCATTTATTTTCAAGTAAACGGACGCGTCATCCATCATAGATGAGGGTGTGCCTAACAAGCTTAAAATCGGATTTGCTAAAAGAAACCCAATCAAACCTAAAAAGATTGCCATTATCGTTAACGTAACCACAAACGCATTTAAATAGCTTTTTAGACCCTCTTCATTTCCTTTCCCTTTTTGTTGGGATAATACAGTTAACGTTGTATTATTTATTCCGATAATAAATGACAACAACGTAAAAATGACAATACTTGAAACTGCAACTGCTCCTAACGCATTTGCCCCTAATAAATTTCCCACCCATAAGCTATCAATAAACTGATAGGATACTTGCAGCAAGTTGGTAAACATAATTGGGGCAGAGAAGGTCAATAGTTGATTGATTATCTTTCCATTTGTAAAATCCTGCTGTTTTCTCATTACACATTCTCCTCTATCCGCTCTTGTTACTTTTATTCATTTTACCAGGAGATCAATGTTTCAGCATCGACAAAAGCTTCTTTTCCCAAACGAGAATATAGTAATATCTATGAATGATTAACATACTATGATGATAAGTGTATCCTTTAATGGTTACTTCCAATTACCAAGCAAAAGGAGAATCTTATCTATGGAAACATTTGGACGTGGATGCTTGTATATTATGGTTGGGATTATTGTCCTAACAATCATTGCTATGATTACTCGAAGCTCGATTAATATCCCTTTGATTGTTCTTATTCCGTTGCTTTTCATTGCATTCTGGGCTGCAAGCCAAAAAACAAAATCAAACAGTGGGGATGCAGGTGGCTTTGGAGGAGATGATGATGACGATAGTGATTAAACAAGGTGTTTTTTACTTTACAGCTATCAAATGAATACATAAAGAATTATTTCTTCTTTTCTTTCCCGCACTCCCCTTTATCAATTTATAACCTTAGCGGAAACGATATCCTCGAAAAAAACATTGTTATATAAACTTACAACAAAAGGGAAAATTTCCTCCTTAATCCCTATACTATTCCCAAGTAGATAGCTTTTCTAACGCTTGTTGAACTTCAACTTCCGTTAACTTTTCCATTTTAATTCTTCCTTCGATTTCTTTTATCAGTTCATGAATGGTTATATTTAACCAACAAAACCTATCCCCTAATATTAGTATAAAAGCTTTCACAAAATTGTAATTTTTTTTGGTAAATAATCGTTTATTCCTTATTTACGTTGGAAATACTTAGAAGGAGTTTGATTTTATACGAAATAAATCTGAATGATACTTAATTATTATAAAAAAGGAGCGGTATCAGTGGGTTATTTAAGAGAAGCCGTAGAGCAACAAAAGAAATTATTAATCCATCAATTGATGAATGATGGTGCCGTTGAGTATAATCGTGCAGAATTACAAAAAATGACCATCCATGAGCTTCTAAATGAATACGATCAATTTTTAATTACTACGAAGCGGAGTAAGAATAATTCACTAAAGTTCACCCGTTCGATAAGTGTTCAAAATAGAAGGAAGCCAAGCTAATCCAAAACGGCAAGTTAAATGACAATAGAAATAGCAGACAAAAACGCATGGATCATCATGAAATCCATGCGTTTTAAAATTTATATTTAATGAAAATTTCCATTTTGCTGAATGCTTTCTTAACTGGCAAAAAGAGATCAAATTCCTTACATGACCTGTTGTAAGCGAAAGCAAACCACTTTTTCTTCAGTCATTGCTTCTATCGCTGATCGTACACCTTCTCTTCCTAATCCTGATCCTTTCACTCCACCAAATGGCATGGCATCAATTCGATAGTCACTCGTGTCATTTACCATCACACCGCCAACATGTAAATTATGAATTGCATAATAGGCCTTATCTATATTTTCTGTAAAGATTCCGGCTTGCAAACCATAATTCACGTCATTTGAGCTTTCCACTGCCTGATATAGATCATCGACAGCATTAACCACTACAACAGGTCCGAATACTTCTTCCTTCGCAATTTTTGCAGTGCTAGGAACCTCGGTTAAAATCGTAGGCGAGAAAAACGCTCCTTCCCGTTTTCCACCAAATTGCAGCGTAGCACCATCATATAATGCCTCATTCACCCATGATTCTACTCGAATTGCTTCCTCTTCTGAAATCATTGGACCCATATCCGTAAGTTCATCTAATTTTTCTCCAACCTTTAATTCCGCTGTTCTTTCTACAAAGGCTTGCATAAAGGCTGCATAACTTTCTTTCTCAACATAAATTCTTTGAACACCAATACAATTTTGACCTACCGCGGAAAAAGCTCCAGACACACATGCCTTGACAGCATCGTTAATATTCGCATCATTTAATACAATTACTGGAGAGTTAGAACCCAGTTCCATGTTAATTTTTTTAATACCGGCCTTACTTGCGATCCGCTCACCTGCGTTCGGGCCTCCCGTAAACGAAATCATCCTTACCTTTGGATGGGTAGTTAGTGGCTCACCGATTTCCCTACCTGAACCAGTCAATACCGAAAGCAGCCCTGCAGGTAGACCAGCTTCCATAAACGCTTCTGCCAATAATAATGCACTTAATGGTGTAACGGATGCTGGTTTGACAACAATGGCATTCCCAGCAGCAATCGCAGGTCCAACTTTATGTGCAACCAAGTTCAACGGATCGTTAAATGGAGTAATTGCTCCGATAACCCCTACTGGAAAACGATAACTATATCCTACCCGATTTTCGCTGCCTTCGCTTTGATCAAAATTTATCGTTTCCCCATTAATTCTTCTTGCCTCTTCCGCACTAATTTGAATGGTTTGAATGGCACGCTTCACTTCTCCTCGCGCCTCGTTAATTGTCTTACTACCTTCAAGTGCAATCGTTCTTGCAAATTTCTCGCGGTATTCATCCATATAAGCAGCGACTCGGTTCAACACGCGGATTCGTTCATGCGTTGGCCATGGCTGTGTAGAACGGTATGCTTCATCTGCCTTTTCAATTGCAAATAGCATATCACTGCTTGTTGCGGCTGGAACTCGTGCAATCACTTGACCACTCTCTGGATTACATACATCAAATGTCTTTGCAGCATCAATCCATTGACCAGCAAGTAACATTTTTTCATTTTTAACTTGTAGTTGCATACTGTCACCCTCCTTTAAATTTTCGTTAGGGCGCTTTGTCTTTGAAAGTTAATGATATCAATGAGTAATGAATATCCAGTTTCGATTAATCCTGCTCCAGCTCCTGTCAACATAATAGGCCCAGATAAGTCACATTCATATAAGATTGCATTTGTCGCTCCAGAAACTCCAGCTAAAGGATTTTCTGTGTCAATTAACTCTGGTTTTACCGTAGCCGTAACACTTCCATTTTCTTTGGTTATACGAGCCAACAGCTTCCATTTCTTATTGTTTTCTTTCGCTTCTTCAATTTTGTCAACTGTCATGTCTGATATTCCCTTACATTCTATATCTTGTGGAGGAATTGGTGTATTCATTAAATAACTCGATAGAATCGCCGCCTTATACCTGGCATCATAGCCTTCTACATCACTTGTCGGATCCGCCTCTGCATAGCCAAGCTCCTGCGCTTTTTCCAGCGCATCTTCGTATGTCTTTCCCTTTTCCATTTCGGTTAAAATATAATTAGTCGTTCCATTCAAAATGCCCTTAATTTCTTTAATGTCATTTCCTGCTAGTGTTGATATCGGCATTCTTAGGGCAGGTGTTCCACTCATTACCGTTCCTTCAAACCCCCAGAAGACACCGTTCTTTTCTGCTAAACTAGATAGTTCGTGATAAGCAAGGGCTACTGGTCCTTTGTTGGTAGTCACAACGCTTTTCTTATTTTCAAAAGCTGTACGGATATGATCGATTGCTGGCTGACCTGTTTTAACATCCGTAAATGTTACTTCTACGATCATATCTGCATTGGAATGCTTGATTGTTTCGAGGCTATCCCAGCCCTTCACTATTCCAGGTTCATCAGGATAGTTTTCAACATTACCTGTATCTTCTACAACCTTTAGCAATTGTTCGATGTCTAAGCCACCTGGCTGATACACCGATCCTTTCATAACATCAGACACTGCAACAACTACAGGATCTAGCCCATACGAATCTTTCAAACTAACTTTCTGGTCTTTAAAAAGCTTTGCTAACGCCTGACCGACACCACCAAATCCAATGAAAGCAACTTTCAAACCCAAATCATTCACCTCCAAGATTATTTCTTACTAGTTAATAGCTTGTGGGTGCATTCTGATAGAAGTGCTACACCGATTGGTAGCGCATCTTCATTGATTTGAAAATTAGACGTATGCAAGCTTCCTGTTGTATCCCCATTGAATGCACAACCTAAAAAGAACATTGCACCTGGAATCTGCTTTGTTATATGACCAAAATCTTCCCCACCCATACCAAAGGGCTCTTCATAAATCGGCATATTCGGATAAACAGTTTGTGCCGTTTGTTTAATTAATTCTGTTATTTCTTCATCGTTATCAAGTGCAGGCTCCCCATGTTCAATTTCAAGCTGATACGCTCCCCCTAATGATTCCGTTATTTTAGCAATCGATTGTAATTCATCGATTAACTGTTGGCGAACGTCATCTGTATAGGAGCGTAGCGTTCCTTTGATCACTATTTTTTCAGGAATGACATTGGCTGTATGGCCACCATGAATTTCTCCCACACTTATCGTTCCAACATCGAGTGGATTTATCTTTCTGCTTATAAGACTATAAATTCCTTGAAGTACGTAGGAAGACATCCAGATAGGATCCGTTCCTTGATATGGATAACCACCATGTCCTCCTGTCCCTAAGATTTCAAGGGAAAAATTATCAATATTTGCCATACTAGGACCCTTATTTATTTGCAGCTCTCCAGTATTGCGCCAAGGACAAACATGTAAAGCAATTACTGCATCCAAGTCATTAATCATACCAGAACGAAGTAAATACGGTGCCCCAGTTAATCCGTTCGCATCTGCACTTTCTTCTGCTGGCTGGAAAATAAATTTAATCGTACCATTTATTCTACCTTCTCTATAATCCTCAGCTAATAGCTTTGCGGCTCCCAATAACATGGTAATATGGGCATCATGACCACAAGCATGCATAATTCCTTCATGTTCGGATTGATATTCGACCCCTGTTTGTTCTTGTATTGGCAATGCATCCATATCCGCTCGAACACCGATGACAGGCCCACTTCCCGAGGAGAGGGTGGCAACAATACCATACCCTGCAATTCCTGTCTGAATGTTAAATATATCTTCTGCTTCCAACACGCTTTGGATAAAATCACTTGTTTTTTTCTCTTGAAAGCTTAATTCTGGGTAGCGATGCAAGTGGCGACGCCAATCCATTAACTGTGCTTTTATAAACTGAGAACGTTTCGTTACATCCCAATTTTCAGTTTTCAAGGTAAGCCCGCCCCCCTTCCTTGTATTAATAGAAAAGCTCCTCCTCTTAACGTACAAATAAACTTTCTGGAAGCGCCTGAAACGCTTGATCTAAATCATAAATGAGGTCATCTACATCTTCAATTCCTGCTGAATAACGGATCAACCCTTCTGGTATCCCCATTGCTGCTCTTTCTTCTGGTGTACATTCAACGTGACTCGTTGTTCGTGATGGGCCTACAACCGTTTCTACTGATCCTAAGTTAGCTGCTTTATTTGCATACTTTAGCTTTGGTAATAGATGTCTTAGTGTATCTACTCCACCTTTTACCGCAAAGCTCAACATTCCTCCAAAATTATTCATTTGCTTTTTGGCAATGTCATGTCCTGGATGATCCTCCAAGCCTGGATAGAATACCGATTCAACAACATCAACCGTTTTTAAATAACGTGCGATAGCCATTGCATTTTCACACTGCTTATCAATACGTAACTTCAATGTTTTCATTCCTCTAAGCAATAAATAAGCTGCCATTGGATCTAATGTTGCTCCATTAATTTCACGATAATGATAGATCTGCTCAACTAACTCTTTCTTACCACAAACAGAACCACCGAGAGCGTCTGCATGACCCCCTAAGAATTTAGTAGCACTGTGAATGACTAAGTCAGCACCAAGTTCTAACGGGTTTTGATTAATTGGTGTTGCAAAGGTATTATCAACAATGACCATTGCTCCAGCCTTTTTCCCTGCTTTTGCCATTCGCTCGATATCAGTTATTTTTACCGTTGGATTCGTCGGACTTTCCAAATAAAGCACCTTGCAGCCTTTTGCGACTTCCTTTTCGATTGCTTCATGATCCCCTGTATCACATAGCACTACATCAATATTTTGCTTCGGTAAAAATTCTGTAAAAATTTTATTCGTTCCGCCGTACGTGTCTTTTATGGAAACAATTCGGTCGCCTGGAAATAAAAATGTTCCTAGTGTATTGCTTATCGCTGCCATCCCTGTCGAAAAGCTAGTAGCTGCTTCTGCATTCTCTAAATCTTTTATCTTTTCTTCAAACGCTTGAACAGTTGGATTCGTGTTTCGACCATAAATGTGTCCTTCTTTTTTCCCAATGGCAACATCGTACCACTCATCCATATCATCATAGCCGAACGAAACACTATGAACGACAGGAACCTGTGTAGCTCCAAATGCCAAAGAATCTTTCTCTCCAGCCCATATCGCTCGCGTTGCTATTTTTGATTGTCTCATTACGTATTCCTCCCTTTACATTTGTTTATTAAACGTTCATACGCAAACCTAGCAATCGCAGTATCCTGAATACCCGTTCCAGTCAAATCACACACGGTAATTTGTTCAGGGGTTTCTCTGCCAACTGCAGCGCCAGAAGTAATTTGACCCAATTCCAACACATTATTGCCTACAAATTTTTCTGATTTACCCTTCAACTCTCCTAAACGAGTCGACTGTTCTTTTTTGTCACATACTACTAGATCAGCAGCTTCCACTACATGTTCATCTAGCTCCCTTTTATGCTCTGCGTCCGATCCCATGGCTGTAATGTGCAGCCCCGGGTGAAGCCATTCCGCTCTAATCACAGGATCTGTTGCTGGTGTCGTTGTAATAACTGTATCACTGCTTTGAACAACCTCTTTTGGATGCTCCATCAATTGAACAGGGACTTGAAGTTCTTTTTCCATCTCCTGCTTATACTTTTCTGCCTTTTCCTTTGTTCTTCCATATACAAATAGCTTCTCAATTTTCCGTACTAAGGAAACTGCCTTTACTTGCAAACGTGCTTGTGCACCGGTACCGATCACACCAACATTCGGACTTTTGGTTTTAGCCAAATACTTTGCAGCTACCGCCCCTGCTGCAGCCGTACGTATATCTGTCAAATAACCATTATCAGCTAACACTGCTTTTGGGACGCCTGTTTTGGAACTAATCAGCAACATTAGGCCGTTTGCAGATGGTAACCCTAGCTTATAATTATTGAAAAAGCCGGAAGATATCTTTATCGCAAAGCTATCGTAGCCAGGAACATATGCAGACTTAATATCCACTTCGCCATTATAATCTGGTACATCGACTCGCATAATAGGTGGCATCTGAACTTCCTTAACCAATAAATCGGTAAAAGCTTGCTCAATAATATTGATTAATAGATGGTTTAGAGTAACTACTTCCTCTAATTGCTTCTTGCTGACAACTTCCACCGGTGCACCTCCCTAGCTAATAATTCCGCCATGTTGGTTCCTGTGAAAAGGGTCCTTCACAACCAAATCCCTCGGAAAATCTGTAAATGTCTCACACCCGGCATCCGTCACACGAAATGATTCACTAATCTCGATTCCATAATTGTCAAACCAGAGGCCAGGAATTAAATGAAAAGTCATATTCGGCTGCAAGACGGTTGGATCGCCCATTCGCAGACTCGCTGTATGCTCTCCCCAATCAGGTGGATAGTTGAGACCGACAGAATAACCAAGTCTTGCTTCTTTCTCAATTCCATGTTTTTTAATACTATTTCTCCAAATACTTTCAACCTCACCACATGTCATACCTGGCTTTACAGAATGTAACACCTCATTTAACCCTTCTACTACAACAGGTGTAATTTTTTCTAGTTCCTTAGATGGCTTTCCAATGGAAACGGTTCGAGCTAACGGAACATGATACCTTTTATAACAACCTGCAAGTTCTACAATTACTGCTTCACCTTCCTGGTATCGTTTATCTGACCATGTTAGGTGCGGTGCCGATGTGTTTTCACCAGAAGGTAACAATGGGACAATGGCCGGATAATCTCCACCATAATCTTTCGTCCCGCTAACAACTTGATAATAAATATTAGCTGCAACATCGCACTCTCTAACACCCGCATATATACTTTCTGTCGCTTTAAACATTGCTTCATCAGCAATTTTAGCTGCCTTTTTCATATATTCAATTTCTTGATCTGATTTTATAATCCGAACATAATTTACTAATAAATCCGCATCTTTAAAAGTTGCGTTTGGTAACCCTTGTTTTAAGCGTTCCAATGCCTTTGCAGAGAAGTAATAATTATCCATCTCCACTCCAATATAGCGATTACCTTGACCAATCTGTTTTAATATTTCTGCTACGAAATCCATTGGATGGTAAACAGATGATTGAACATAATAATCTGGATACGCGATAACATTCTCGTCATAAATCCATGTAGTAGCTTTTGCACCGTTTGCATCTTGATAGCGTCCAATCCATATTGGCTGTGGTTCATCAATAATAACGATTAACATTTGGTGAACGTAAAACGACCAAGCATCATACCCAGATAAATAATTCATATTTGCAGGGTCCGTGACTAGTAAGACTTCAATGCCACTCTCTGCCATCCTTTGCTTTGTCTTACTCAGACGGTTTTGATACTCAATAATATCAAATGAAAGCATGTCGCCTTCCCCCTTCCTGTCTGTCATTGACAGAATTTTTTAACTATTTGTTAGTTCTATCATATGAAAATTTTCTTTCATTTGTAATGTTCAAACTGTATGAAATTAATCCATCGCCTTTTATACACATTTAACATCAAATAAATCCAAAATTGATTATTTTAGTATTTTATAGTTAAATACGGGCAATTTACTCATAAATAATCTAAATTACGCTTATTTATTAGAATTTCGATTAGGTATTTCATATAGATTATAGTAAAAATTGGAAGTAAACCAATTTTTTTACTGTTACTATTGCCCTTCCCATTATGACGAAAAGTAAAACAAAAATGCCCGATAACTAATTCAATAAACAATAGTCAAATTAGTTATCAGGCATTTCAGTAACAATTATTTAATTTTTTTTAACGTCCATAGCCGCACACTCAGTTCTAATAAAAAGGAATCATCCGAATCTATTAATGATAATTGCGTGAGAGCCTCAATGTTCCTTAAACGATGCAGCAACGACTGTCTATGCAAGTTTAACGCACGAGCCGTTTGACTGACATTCCCTTTATATTTGTTGTAAGTCATAAACGTATATAATAAGTCCGTTTGTCGCTTTTTATCATAATCTAACAACGGTTGAAGTGTTTCCTTTACAATCGATGCAATTTCACTTTCTTTGGAAATCGCCATTAGTAAGCGATTTATTTTTGTATTACTAAAAAAGGTTCGTTCCCCTCGATCACCTTGCTGCACACCTATATCAAGAGCTGTTTTCGCCTCTTGATACGTTTCATAAAAGGCAGTTTCATTATCCTTTGGTGTACTAATTCCCCAAGATAATTCCATGCCAGCCAGCAATTCATTTAATCTCCGCGAAATTGTGTCCAGAAAGTGATTGGCAGTCTCCATGTAAGGATGGTGATCTGCTTCTAAAAAAATAATAACTTGACCCTCATCAAAGGTTGCCATCGTATGACGTCCCAATAACTTTCCAGCATAGGTTATTTCCTTTTGAATATAATAGTTTAAACTTTGTAAGGATGAATTTTCTGGACTGTCGTTTTTATCACGAACCAGGTCCTCACGATTACTAACTTCCCCTAGAAGACAAACATATGGATAATTTAAATCATAGCCAAGAAGTTTCGCCTTTGACAAAAGCTGATCATCAATAGGCGTTTCTTGCTTAGCGAGATTTAATACAAAATTATCCTTTAATCGTATTTCGGTTAGTTCTATCGCATTCTCTTTAACAAAGTAAAGGGCACAAGCGGTTAAGGCATGCTCTAAAACATTCATTACAAACCAGGATAGCTGCTCTTTACTTTTTGGTTGAACAATTAAATAGCCTTGTGTTTTATGATTATTAATAATAGGAAGCTGAAAAATAATTTTGTCATCTAAATCGTAAGCTTCCAAATGATAGTATAACGGGTGCTCCTTAAAATGAAGATCAATAGAAGAATTTGGTTGAAGGTTATGTTGGCTATTTTCATCCTGATAAACACGTAACACTTGTTTATTCATGTGTTGATTCGCCCTAATAAAACCAGATTGATCCACCATTAAAACGGGCATTCGAATGAAACGGTATAACGTATGGGAAATTTGTTGCAAATCCTTGTCTTGTAGCACACAGTCGATGAGCTTTTGTCTAACCTTTTCCGCCTGCTGCCTTTCTTCCTGCTTATCCAGTGTTATTTTTTCCATTACATGCTGAAGGATATCACCAAATCGAATCTCCCAAGGAATATCAATGAGGATCAGGTCATTCTTGTTAGCAACTTGTATCACTCGATCAGGGATATCATAAACATATCTACCGGTGGCAACACCTAATATAGATGCTCCAGACTGCACAACATCCTCTACGTATTCTTCCAAGAGTTGCGGATCATTTTCGCAACCCATCCCTGTAGTCAAAACAAATTCATTCTTTCTCACAAAATTTTCTACAGGTAATTCGATAACAGAAATCCATTCAACAAACGTTTCTTTTAACAACTGCTTTCCGGCTTTGACTTTTGAAGTCTCTAAAATCGATAGTTGAACAATATCTTCTGCTGAAACCCCCATAAGCCTCACCTCATTTTGACAGCAAATTAATGGTTTTCCATAACACGACGCACAGTTGCTGAATCTACATTACTGCCACTTACAATGAAAACAATTGGTCCTTTACGTACACTTTTTTTCGTTTTCAACAACCAGCCAATACTTGTTGCAGCAGCGCCTTCCACCACCATTTTATGATAGTTTATCATAAAAATCATGCCCTTCGCTATCGCTTTCTCTGAAACTAACAAGCTATCATCCATGTATTTTTTTGTCATGGAAAATGTATACCTATTATCGAGACCAATCCCGCCAAGTAAACTATCTGCTAAAGTATCGGTTTCTTTCATCGTTATTGGTTTACCTTCTTTTATACTGTGATGCATAACAGCAGACTGCTCCATTGTCATACCAGTGACCTTGATGCCTGGGTTCATATTCTTCAAAAAAAATCCAATGCCAGATAATAGTCCGCCACCAGATAATGGGATAACCACTTGGTTCACGGACGGACAATCCGCCATTATTTCTAAGCCAATGGTTGCTTGACCTGCAATAACCTCCAGATCATCAAACGGTTTAATTGTCGTTATACCTTCTTTCTTTTCTAACTCGCCACAATAGGCTGCTGCATCATCTTGACCTTCGCCTACTACTTCTACTCGGGCACCCAGGTCTCTCAATCTATTTACTTTTACTTCTGGCACTCTATTTGATATGCATACTGTTGCAGGAATTCCTAACTTTTTTGCTACATAAGCCACAGCAATACCATGATTACCTGTGGAAAATGTTGCAACCCCCTTTTTTTGCTGAGACTCCGATAACGAGAGGATTTTATTTGCAGCACCTCTAATTTTAAACGATCCTGTTTCGTGCATGTTTTCTAATTTTAAATAAATCGGCGTATTCGTCAATTTTGAAAGAGGATATGAGTAGATAAGTGGTGTTTTTTCAACGATTGGTTCTAATCGCTTTCTTGCTTCCCACACATCCTTCACAGTTATTTCCACTTGGTCATTTCGCTCCATCAAAATCACCTTTTTTAGAGAATATTGTGCATCCATATATTTTATACCTACGCAAAGCAGACGTTGTTTAGACTATTCTTTTTGAACACCAAATCGGGCATTAATTTCACCACGCAGTAGCTCCTTGCGATACCGCCTTTCTTCTTTCCGTTTCGCCTTTAACATTTCTTGTCTTATTTCGTAGGTTTGAACCCCTTCTTCACGTTTATTTGCAATATCAATTAACTGTTCCACGTCAGAAAATGAATATTTTCTATTTCCTTTTGGTGATCTTTCTGGAAAAATTAATTTCCTTTCTTCATAATAGCGTATTTGCCTCTCTGACAAACCTGTTAATTCACTGACTACTCCAATCGTAATGACTTTTCTTTCTTTATAAGAAGGATTATCAGCCAATTTTCTTCACCACCGTTTTAAATTTTGTCTAACCACTCGACGTTTGGTTGAAAGTGGTAATCGTCATAAAAAGTAAAATTACATATGTTTCATTATACATCGAATACGAAAACAACTATATGATTGTGTTAGATTATCTAACACATAACATCTAACACAAGTAAAAAACATTGTAAAAAACGCTCACAGATTACATGCATTCGAATAAAATTTTTCATACAATGAATACATGAGAAAGGAGAGATCCACATGTCATACTTAAGAAAAGCTGTTAATCAACAAAAAAGCCTTTTAATTAAAAAACTAATTCAAGCAGGTGCCTATCAACCTACTGATCATTCCATATATGAAAAAACAATCACAGAACTAGTTGATGAATATAAAAAAAGTAAAGCAAGTAAACAAAATAATGCAGTCTAAAAAATTTGAAGGGAGTCAGCAAAAGAAATGGAAAAAGAGGCTATTGATTTAGCAAAAAAACTTGTAGAACTGGACCTTTTAAGAGATGAACTTTGGGAAAGCCTTGCTGCCATTGCAGGAGATAAAGCGCATGAATTATTACGAGTCGTTCAAAATAGTTAGGCGTGCAAATATGTACCTCAGCTTGTAGAGAAGCCCTAGGGTTTCTCTACAATTTTTTTAAAGGCTATTGTCGTATTTTTTGTTTTTTCATTACACAGTTGACACATAATGCGACATAACTGCTATCGTGACTATTCCCATCCTATATAAGATGAGTGCTAATCTAAGCTGCGGAAAAACACTCGCTTTCCATGGGGAACGCTTCAGCCTCCTCACGAGCAAAAAGCGCTCGCTGCGGGGTCTTCAGACTGTTCCTTTCCCATAGGAGTCTCGCATTTTTCCGCAGCTTAGATTACTATTATGGGGAAAAATGTCTGACTTCTATTTATATATATCACTTTACAGCGGAGGAAATACACGAAGACTCCTGCGGGAGGAATGGCATCGGTGAGACCCCGCAGAGCGAAAGCTCGAGGAGGCTCACCAGCCGCCCGCGGAAAGCGAAGTGTATTTCCGCAGCGGTATTCAAGCACTCTCAAATTGTTGCGCAGGATAACATTCTTGCATTCATATCAGTGTTACTGCCTCTTTCCTACTTTTTTAGTGCAAATCTGCACTCTATTTTTCTATAGCAGTAACAGCACACCCTCCTTTTCTAACGAATAAGCTATATTAAATTCATTCATAGTATGGAGTGGTATTTATGGATTTGCCTTCAATACTGTCTGGACCGATTGTTCGAAGGACGGAAGCCTCTCACGTACACCTATGGATAGCGACGAGTGAAGACTATTCAATGGATGCAGCATTATACGATGTTGACAATGCTTATCGAATGATAGATTCAGAGACGGAAACCGAAACGATAGAATTAGGTAAAAAACTATTTATTCATTTAGTAAAAATCATGCCTGTTCAGGAAGAATTGCCGACCAACCGATTAATTGGTTACAATCTTTTTTTTAGAAAAGAGTCAACTACTATTGATCTAAATCAACTTGGTTTATTGTCAAAGCAAAACCCACATGCAATCATTTATGGTGATTTTAAATATCCTACATTTTACATGAATACGAGAAATGCAAACAACGTTCTTTATGGTTCTTGCCGTAAACCACAAAGTTACGGAGATGATGCACTTGTTGGTGCAGATTTAATTATCGAAGAGAGTCAGGATGATATTTGTAATCGACCAAGCTCACTTTTTCTCATGGGTAACCAAATTTACGCTGATGATATACCTGTTCCACTGCGTACCTTTATTATGGAGTTAGGAAAAGAGTTAATAGGTAAGGATGAAAAACTTGAGAGATTAGATACTCGACTAAAAATGAACTCCAAATTATCATTTTTAAATGAATTATCCGGAAGACAATATATGATCAAACAACTCGCTCAGTTTACACCAAATCATGGAGCCAACCATCTTATTACCCTCGGTGAATATGCAGCCATGTATTTACTATCGTTTGGACCTCAGCTTTGGGATTTAGCGGAGAGTTACGGTGTTTTTGATACTTTTAATACGGATATGCAAGACGATTATTTTGTTGCAATTCCAGACCAGCCAAATAAAAAAGCGCTCGAAAAGGAGCTTAACCAAAATCGAATGGAATATATAGAACAAGCGACGAACATTTATCAATTTCAACAAGATTTATATCGAATCCGTCGTCTCCTTGCTAATACCCCTACCTATATGATTTTTGACGACCATGATATTACAGGTGATTGGAACTTAACAAGCGAATGGAAAACAGCCGTCCGAAATGCCCCACTCGGTAAACACATAGTAGCTAATGGATTAGCAGCTTATTGGGCTTTTCAAGGCTGGGGAAATAACCCAAATGCATTCGATACGTTGTTTAAAGCAACGATGCAAAATTATATGCAAGCTTTTTCAATCGAGTCAGACTCCTATCAAGATTGGGTCGACATGTTATGGAATTTTAATGATTGGCAATTTGTTGCACCAACCTACCCAAAAGCTATCTTTCTTGATACACGTACAATGAGATCAAACGCCATCAATGTAAGCGCTACCAAAGAAGAGGAAGTTCAACGTTCTCAGTTAAAGAACACAGAAGGATGGAAAAAAGCTTCTGCATTACTAAAAAACAGTGGCTGGAAACACCAAAGTCCATTAATTGTTGTTTCTCCAAGACCACTTTACGGTAATGACTTGATTGAAGCTACCTTATACAATTTTTTTAATCCATTACGCTTTCTCGGAATCAAAAGGCAGCGTATGCTTGATTTAAAAGCTCGGAAATATAATAGAGATGAGTTTCATACATTCTACCGATGGTTAGCAGAGTGTAATCCAAGTCATTGCTTTATTTTGTCAGGGGATAGTCATTATGCAGCAGCTCTTAAATCTACAGTTGAATATAATGAAGGAAAGAATTTAAAGCTATATCAATTTACAAGCAGTCGATTAACTGATATCTGTTCCGTCACTTCAGATTCCTTCTTAACTAAAGCAGTTCATTTCATTAAAAATAGAATGCAGAAACGAATTTTCCGTTATTGTGATAATCAAAACAACCTAGTGATAGAGGACAAAGGTGCGCCGTGCCCTCCAACGTATAGGTGGCGAGAAACGATTCGATATCTGTCTACAGAAAATGGGAAGATGATAGATACAGAAAATAATGTAGGAATGCTAATACTAGATTCTCAATCCGTTCAGAACGTTTTGGTCAAGTATTATGGACTTCATAAGCAAATGATACCCTATGAAAAATTGAATTTAATCGACTAACCATCATTGGCTATACTATTAAAAAAAGAACCTCACCATCCAGCTTGGCATTGGCGAGGTTCTTTTGTGATGCATGTTTTATTATTGTTGGACACGATGGAGCTTAGCAAATGTACCATCTTTTTGAATTAATTCTTCATGCGTTCCCTGTTCTTCTATTCCTTGATCGGTTACGACAATAATTCGATCAGCATTTTTGATTGTAGCAAGGCGATGAGCGATAATTAACGTCGTTCTATTCCTAGCAAGTTCATTTAATGCCTGTTGTATCACCAATTCTGTTTCGGTATCTAAGGCAGAAGTTGCCTCATCTAAAATTAAAATCGGTGGATTTTTCAAAAACATCCGAGCAATTGCTATTCGCTGTTTTTGTCCTCCAGATAACTTCAATCCACGCTCCCCCACCTCGGTCTCATATCCTTTTGGCAGAGAGTCAATGAAAGCTTCTAAATGAGCCTTTTTAGCTGCATCCTGTATTTCTTGATCCGTTGCGTCTCGTTTCCCATAAGCGATGTTTTCACGTAGCGTCCCGGTAAATAGGAACACATCTTGTTGAACGATTCCGATTTGGTGACGCAACGATTGCTTTGTCATATCCCGAATGTCCAGCCCATCTATTGTTATTGCACCATCATTCACATCATAGAATCTAGGTATTAATGAACAAATCGTTGTTTTACCCGCACCAGACGGACCTACAAATGCAATGGTTTCTCCCGCATCTATATGCAGATTAATATCCTTTAATACCGTTTGATGGTTTTCATAGCCGAATGTTACGTGATGAAAATCAATATCGCCACGAAGATTTTTCACCTTGATCGCGTTCTCTTGGTCAACAACCTCGGGCTCTGTATCAATTAACTCCGTAAATCGTTTGAAGCCGGCCATCCCTTTCGGATACATTTCCATCAGTGCACTAATTTTATCAATCGGTTTAAAAAGAACATTGACATATAAAACAAAACCGACTAATTCTCCATAGGAAAGCTGATTATTAAAGCTAAGCCAAGCACCAAGTACCAACACCACTAACACAATTAGTCTAGTCATCATATAGATTCCTGATAAACCATAAGACATTACTTTATAAGAACTAATCTTTGCATGTCGAAAGTTTTGGTTGTCCTTCGTAAACCTTGCAATTTCATAATCCTCATTCGTAAATGATTGAACAACTCGTACACCGGATACACTATCCTCTACTCGCGCATTGACATCACCAATTTCCCGATACATACGCTTCCAAGCATTATTCATCCGAATGTTACAAAAGTAAATAAGCCAAACTAAAAAGGGAACAGCCAATAAAATAACAAGCGCTAATTTGACGTTAATCGTAAACATGATCCAGAACGCACCGATAAACGTCATGCATGCGATAAACAAATCCTCAGGACCATGGTGTGCTAACTCACCAATATCAAATAAGTCATTGGTAATCCGACTCATAATATGCCCTGTTTTTGTATTATCGAAAAAGCGAAACGACTGTTTTTGAACATGCTTAAATAACTGTTGCCGCATATCGGTTTCGATATTAATGCCGAGCTTATGGCCCCAATAGTTGACAATATACTGTAAAAATGTACTGAGAATATATAATAGCAGAAGTGCTACACTGACAGTAGCAATCATAGACCAGTTGTTCGTTGGAAGCAGGTCATCTATAAACCATTGGACAGCCAATGGAAAAGCGAGCTCCAAAATAGCAACGACTACTGCACAGCTAAAATCCAAGATAAATAATCTTTTATGAGGTAAATAATAGGAATAAAATCGACGAATCAATGCAGGCACTTCCCTTTCACACTTGGTACAAAAATTCTAAATACATAATCGGATTATAAATCGAATCCTTACGATAAGCAATTTTATCGCTCTCTCTTCTCAAAATACGCATATTTTTCATCTAGATACAAATAATAGAATGAATGAATTGGAGGAGGGATATGATGGATGTACAAAGAGCACAAGAAATTATTGAATCACCAAAAATGATCAACGTACTTTATGAGGAAACGCCTATTTACATTCAGCACGTTGATGAGGATGCATCTACAGCTCGCGTCTTTCCTGTTGACGAGCCACAAAATGAAAGAAACGTGCCTTTAGATAGCTTGCGAGAAGCTTAATTATGCAATAGAGATCTTTCTCAGTACGAGAAGATCTCTTTTCCTATCTACAAGCATTAATTTATTCAATAATGGTTTGATGGAGGAAAACAAGAATGACAGATACGATTAAAGATTTATTCATTGTCCTAGGAAGGATTGTAACTATTTTACCATTGATGTTGATGCTGACACTATATATGGGGAAAAGGGCAATTGGTGAACTTCCGGTCTTTGACTTCCTAATCATCTTGACACTAGGTGCCGTAGTCGGCGCGGATATAGCAGACCCCAGTATCGACCATCTACCTACAGCCTTTGCAATTGTTATAATTGCGATACTACAGAGACTGGTTGCATCATGGAAGATAGCCAATCGAAAATTCGGCCGATTACTTACGTTTGAACCAATGGTTGTTGTGAAGGATGGGAAGTTTTTACATGCTAATTTAAAAAAGAGTCGCTATTCGATTGACAATATCTTGCAGATGCTACGTTTAAAAGATGTATTTGACCTGAATGATGTTGAACTTGCTATTATTGAAGCTAATGGATCTTTAAGCGTGTACAAAAAAGAAGCAAAACAAACAGTCACTATAGAAGATATGGGGATTGCAAAGAAATCTACTAGTTTAGCTTTCCCAGTCGTAGTGGAAGGAAAGCTATATTCGGATGTACTTCAACAATTTAACGTCGACGATCAATGGCTTCATCAGCAATTATCTTCTCTAGGTATCGATAATATTAATGACGTGTTTTATGCTTCTATCAATAACAAGCTAGAACTCCATCTAACAAGAAAACAAGAACAGATCCAGAACATCCCAATTGTCCACCATTAGAACGCACCAAGAAAACGGATAACCGCTGGACCTAACAAAACAATAAAAATACAAGGAAAGATAAACAAAATGAGAGGAAAAAGCATCTTTATCGGTGCTTTCATTGCAGCCTCCTCTGCTCTTTGCTTTCTTCTTTCTCGTATTTCACTCGACTGAACACGCATTATTTGAACCATCCCAATCCCAAGCTGTTCAGCTTGAATGATACTACCGATGAGTGCCCGAACATCGTCAAGTACTAACCGATTACGTACACCATTCAGTGCCTCTCGCCTTGTTTTTCCTAATCGCATTTCTTCTAAACAACGTTGAAACTCATTTGATAGTACGCCTTCTTTTTTTGCCACAACTTTACTCAAAGCCGAATCAAAACCTAAACCAGCTTCAATACTTACCGTTACCAAGTCTAAAAAATCAGGTAATTCTTTTAATGCCTGATTATTTCGCTCTGCAATTTTCTTTTTTATTAAAATCATTGGTAGGTATCTTGCAATTACGATACTTCCTAATAAAAATAATAAAAACACACCAGTATTTAATCGTCCAAACAACGCCCAAACAACTACCAAGCCAGGTAATAAGAGAAATAATGCTAATTGGATAAACCGGTACTCAACAGGAGTCAATCCAAAAGGACTGCCGGCTTGAAGTAATTTTAATTCAATCGCTGCTATTTGTTCTTCGGATACATTTTTTTGATAGTTTTTCTTTAACCTTTTCCATACTGGCTGAATGATTCGATTGGAAAACGATTGCTTCTCTTCGTCTTGTGACATTGTCTCCTTATTGACATGAAGCACGGCATTCACACGGCTTTCAAGCTGCTGCCTCTTTTCTGATTTAAAAGCAAACAGCCCATAGATCAGTAATAAAAGACTCAGTGTATACGTTATAATTATCATCCTGATTACACCTCGATCGTCGTTACTTTCTTTATGAAAATAAAACCTAGTAGGCTAGAAATACTGGCAGCAACCATCAAAATAATGCCAAATGGATGCTCAAATAAGACACCAATATAGTTTGGCTCAATTATATATAACATAAATCCTAGAATCACTGGTAATAGACCGACAATAAGACCAGATAATCGCCCTTGAGCAGTCAATGTACTAATTTGACCTTGGATTTTAATTCTTGCCCGAATCGTTTCTACAATTTTCTCTAAAACGGTTGCCAAGTTCCCCCCGACCTGCCTTTGAATAATAATTGCTTGAATCATTAAATCTAAATCCTCACTTGGCATCCGATCCTTCCAACGATTTAACGAATCTTCTACACTTGCGCCGTATTGCATTTCGCGCAATACCATTTCTACCTCTTCTTTCATTGGGGAAGCAGCTTCCTCCATCACAGATTTTAGTCCTTGTTGAAAGCTAAACCCTGCTCTTAATCCGCCAATCAGTGTTGTTATCATTTCCGGCAAGGCATCGTTAAACGCCTTTAAACGATCCCTTTGTTTTTTTAGAAGGATAAACTTCGGAACGAAATACCCAATCATAGCCCCGACTGGTAGGAGAAAAATACGTTCAAACAGCAGATAAAACAAACCCGCACACAATGACACCGCAATCCACTGAAACATAATGTATTCCTCTGGCTTTAGTGGCAAGCCTGCTCGATTTAATGCAGCCTCGAGCTTTACATTTTTTTCTTTTGTTAAAACCTTTTTTCGGATTTGTTTTTTTGTAAAGGTAAATGAAAATTTAGGCTTTTCTTGCTTTTTCTGCTGTTTCTCATCTTGTTTTGCATCCATAAGGTATCGATTTACTCGATCTTGAACCTTGTTTGATTTTAACAATAACCGCTTCAATATCGCATAAAAAAATAAAAAGGAGGAAAGCAGCACCATAGCTATTACAATTTCTTTCACTGTTCCCACTCTCCAGCTCTTAAGAAGACACTCATCGGGATATCGATACCTGAGCTTTCCAATCGATCAAAAAACTTTGGACGAACACCTGTTGGAACTAATTCACCCATTACTTTGCCTTGTTCATCCAGCCCCTTTTGTTCAAAAGTAAAGATATCCTGAAGTACAACGACATCTCCTTCTAATCCTTGTACTTCTGTTATACTGACAATTTTTCGTGATCCATCCTTTAGCCTTGATTGTTGAATAATCACATCAATCGCGCCTGAAATCTGCTCTCTAATCGCTTTTACTGGCAGCTCGACACCAGCTAATAAAACCATTGTTTCTAACCTGGAAATCATATCCCGTGGACTATTCGAGTGCCCTGTTGCCAGTGATCCATCATGGCCAGTATTCATCGCTTGCAGCATATCCAACGCCTCTGCACCACGCACCTCACCAATGACAACACGATCTGGGCGCATTCGTAACGAATTACGCACAAGGTCACGAATCGTAATCGCACCCTTCCCCTCAATATTGGGCGGCCTTGATTCCAGTGATACGACATGCTCTTGTCCTAATTGTAATTCGGCAGCATCTTCAATCGTTACAATTCGCTCATCATTTGGAATGAAGTTAGACAAAACGTTTAAACTAGTTGTTTTTCCAGAACCCGTACCACCACTTACAAAAATGTTAAGTCTTGCTTTGACACAGGCATCTAAAAAAACAGCCATCTCATTCGTTAATGTACCAAATGTAATTAAGTCTTCTATTTGAAAGGGGTCCTTCGAAAATTTTCGAATGGTTATCGTAGGACCATTTAAGGCAAGTGGAGGAATAATCGCATTTACCCTTGATCCATCCGGTAAACGTGCATCCACCATTGGACTACTTTCATCAATCCGCCTTCCAATTGGAGCAACAATCTTTTCAATCACACTCATCACATGTTCATTATCTCGAAAGCTAATATCCGTTAAGATTATTTTTCCTTTCCGCTCACAATACACTTGGTCCGGACCATTGACCATCACCTCCGAAACATCTTCATCTAATAACAAAGGGTTTATCGGACCAAATCCCGTTAGATCATTGATTAGCTCTTCTACCACTTTCTTTCGGTCAACGGAACCCTTGAATTCATCCTCTTCCTTTAAAATATCCATAGCCATTTGCTCTATCTCTGGAACAATTTCTTCGACCTCTTGACCCTTTTTCATTGCTTGTAAAATTTGTTGGTGCAGCACCTGTTTAAAGGCCTGTTGCTTTTCGTTCTTTTTTTTCGGTTTCGCAGCTTTATGGATGGTTTCTGTCTTTTGAATTCGCGTAGTGCTCTGCTGTTTGGAAGGCTGATAAACCGCGGCTTTCGTTCCCTGAGGCTCTTGTTCCTTTTGCTCCGCCTGGTCATTTGTCTTATTTTGGATGCGACTCAACAAACTCATTAGCCATTCACCCCTTTCCCTTTAAACGGAAGTAAATGTGACAATACAGATTTTTTGTTTTTCATTGTTTCTATCGAAGCATGTGTGTTGGAGGCTATACCTTCTGCCATTTTAAAAATGGATTTAGACAAATCAGAACTGGCTTGACTTAACACAAAAGGGAGTCCTAAATTCAGAGATTGAGAAGCCAATTTAAAATTATTTGGGATAAAAAATGCGTGATGCTCGCCAAGCATTTCCGGTACATCTTTGGCTTCCATTAAGCTTTCCATTGTATAACGATTGACAACTAAAGACACTTTATCTCTAATCCCTAATTCACGAAAGGTTTCCAGCATTAACTTCGTATTTTTTAAGGCAGTCATTTCCAAATTGGTAACTAACAAAATTTTGTCCGCTTGCTCTAATAGGTCAATCGATTGTTCTTGAATACCGATCCCATTGTCAACAATCAAATAATCTTGTTGCGCTTTTAATAGATGGATGATTTTCATGACAGCTTCACTCGTAACAAGGTCTGCATATTCAGGTTTTTCCGGGGCCGCTAATATGTTCACACCTGTAGCATGTTCTGTTAAAAAATCTTGTATAGAAGTATGATCTATTTGATTCAATTCCTCTATCACGTCCTTGATTGTAAAAGAAGGGTGCAAGTCTAATGCCAGGGCTACATCACCAAACTGAAAATCCGCATCCATTAATGCCACATCTAAATTATTCTTATTTAACGCTACGGCCAGGTTAACAGACAAAAGGGTTTTTCCTATGCCACCCTTTGCACTACAGACAGCAACGACCTTCGCAGCACTTGACTTCTTGGCATCTTCCATATGTGCCATAGCAGCTTCTCTCCTTTATTCCTCTTCTGTTGGCAGAATACTAGAGTGTAAAGTAAAGTGAATCAACCCTTCTTCTGATGCATGGATCAACGCTTTCGCATCATCCGGCTTTAACTCTAATGTGACTGAGCTATATTCTACATATCCTTCATCTTCCCCAGCTGTTGTTTCCGTTAATTTTCGTCCAACTGCTAGTACACGTACCTTAGATAGAAGCTGTTCCGTTTCAACCGAATCATCCTCTAATATTTTAGAATGGATAACATCTACATAATCCTCGGGGTCTATTAAATTAGAAACAGATTGCACGATATTAACTCCTACAGAAACTGCTCGAAAACCATCTTTAATTTTTCGAGAAACAACCTTTTCTTCTGCTTCATCAGCTTGGACTCGGTGAGCTAAAATAACTTCCCCCTTCTCGATAGCAGCTGTTGCAATTTTCCCTTCCACATCCTCTAGAGAGGTTAATGTTGTTGGATGTACATCTTTCTTAGTCACTTCAGTCAGTTCAACGAGCTCCACTGACATCTGCTGATTTTGCCGGATTGCTTCCTTTGCTACAACTACTTTTGTAACATCTGGTGCAGATGCTCCTTTTGTTTCGTTTTGTTGCAAATAATTGATAAATAAAAAGGTAGTGAAAATGGCCATAACAAGGGACAATAATAAAATTACTCGTGATTTCATTTTTTCACCTACTCTGTTAATCGAATACTGTATGCACCACGATCTACTGCATTTGTATCTTCAAATCCTGTATCGGTGCGCTTGATAAACATTCCTGTAATCGATGTATCGTTATTTTGCATCCGTTCTAGTATATAAAAGTAAGCAAACCCAGTTATCTGCACTTGCTTCATTTGATTCGAATCCTGATTGTATGGCTGATAAACAGGGACAAGCAAAATTCTTCTGCAATCCCGTTGATCAGGGTCATCACAGCTATCAACTAATTCATCGACTACCTTTTTTGTCTTACCAGCAATATTACCTGTCTGCGTATCAACAATATCGCCAACTTTTAGTTCTTCTTGAAATCCATGACGTAGATTATCTTCATAAGTAGCAGCACCAGGGCCTTCTAAAGCTAAGATGCCAAAATTACCAGTGTCGACGTCGTCTGAATCTACTTTTAACTCGTAATTAACCCCATACTCTAGTGATATCGATTCATTAATACCTAATGGAGCAGCACCGACGACTCTACCCATTTTTCCTAAACTTGCTGTCGCTTGAGCACTAACGTTAATTGTTTCAAATCCTAGCAAACTAGAAAACGCAAGCTCTACAGGCTCGTCAAGGTCAACCGATACCTGTTCGTTCAAGGTGACATTGATGTTTGATAAAGCAGCTGATTCTCGGTGGAAAGCTATAATTGCATCGACTATTTCTTCTACTTCCGTTTCATCTTCATCTGTTAATTCCTGTGCTCCTGATAACGCTGCAGCATTTGCTACCTTTTGCAGGTGGGACTTCGTCATATAAAGCATACCGCCATCAATGATTAAACCCGTGAACGTTAATAAAGCCATAAACGATATGGAGACAAGTACTAGCACATTTCCTTGTTCCTTCTTAAAAAATTTTTTTATCTTCTTCATTACTACCCCTCTCATTCTATTCGTATCGTAGAATCGACTTGGAGCAGAATTTCATCAGGTAGGAATGTACTTACAACGGGAATGAATGGATCTACAGGATAGGTAAGGGAAACCGTTACATATTCACCAGGCTTGCGCATCTCTTCAGAAGGGGAAATGGCCACTTCTAGCTCCGAACGATCTCCAGCACTAAAATTATTACGGGCAAACTGTTCCATTTCAGGATCTCCCTTACTAAAACTGCCGAGCCGAACCGTTTCCTGTGCAGTAAAATGTAACGTGGAATAGGTGTAAATCATTCTACCAATATCAAATACACCAACAAGGATGATGAGTAGCATTGGAATTACAAGGGACATTTCTACTAATGCTTGTCCTTTTTCCTCGCGCATCATAAGAATTGAACCCCATTTACAAAAAACGCCATCATCGTACCACCCGCAATCGCCACTCCATACGGGTATGTTGCCTGAAGACTTTCCTGACTCGGAAATATTTTAACTCCATATTTCATGCCACATAAGGAGTAAACAAGTACTCTCATTCTCTGAAAAGCACCTCGCCTGAACAACATAATAGCTAACCCAATAGCAGCCCCAATGATTGCCATATACACTGCTGCAGCAAGGACAAATGATACACCCTTGATTGCACCAATTACTGCTAAAAGCTTTACATCCCCAGCACCCATGCCGCCCATCAAATATGGAATCAAAAGAATGGCAAATCCAGTTAGAAGCCCTAGTAAACTATGACCTAACCCTGAAAAGCCACCTGTAAAAAAGTGAAAAAGGAGGGCAAGGACAAGAGATGGAAAAATGACATGGTTATATATTTTTCTAGACTTTAGGTCTGTTATGACACAGGTCAATAGAATGATAAATAACAAGATGTTGATTAGCATTGGTTTGCCCTCCTATTTATTAATTTAATTATTAACCAGACTCTTCACCGCTAGGATTCTTAATCATATCTACAACATCTTGGAACTTGGCAGTTATTTCTTCTCCAAGCGTAATTAAAATTGCCACCACGCCAATTGCAATTACACCTAACACCAACGCATATTCTGTCATCCCTTGACCTTCTTCTTCTAACAACAATGCTTTAAATTTGTTTAACATGAAAATCTCCCCTTTTCTTATTTAAATTGAATAACATGACCAACCATCGTTTCCGTTTGCTTTGCTACACCCTCAGGAAGCTCAATGACGGCAACTGACCGCTTCTGTCGCTTACCAATTTTTCCCGGCTGCAAAGCCTCATCCATTGCCACAATTTCATTTTTTTCATTAAGGTATAAGATATCGATGGCATAATTCATAAAAAATGTGTGAATGGACTGGCAGGGTTTAATCAGTAATCCAGAGCCTGAGTCCAACGCTTTTGTAAACATTAATCCGATTAACCTTTCCCAAAAAGTGTCTGCCTCGCGAAGGTTAGTCGCTAACGTTTGTCCATTACTCAGGTTAACTAATTCCAATCTCTCACCTCCATTAAATAAAATTAACCCCGCCTTCACCGAAAGCGGGGTTGTTGTTCGTAGTTATATTTGCTATAAAGAAGTTGGTCGTTTTTCTAGTTGAATGGACGATCCCTTATAGAAAAAACTACACCCTGATCTTTCGGTAACTGGCTGGCATAGTGTTCCATACACTGAAGCCCCTATAGCTTTGCGTCACTGGCTTTCACCAGCTTTGCCTTTATCGAGAATCAGTTATTTACTTTTCCGACTGATCTCTTGTAACCATGATAATGGATGCAGTAGATAACGAGAACCCAACAATAAGCTCAATTATTTTGACATAAAAAAGGGAAATTTGATGGATATAGGACAATTACCATCATTATCTGGATATTTAAGCCTATCATTTCTCGTATTCACCTGTCATTCACTTGTAATTTTTTCCATAATTTTCATGAAATTGACCTAGTTATTTTTTTGAAAAAAGTATGTAATCTTAAAAATATGACATGTTTTTCAATCACCTTACATTTCATACACCGACAAATGACATAAAGCGTCTTACGAAAGCAAATCATTTAGTCCTATACTAACGTTATTTGTTATAGTTAATTAGAAGGAGGCAACAACATGAAGATCTCAATTACACAACCAGCTGCCAAGTGGTATATCGATGAAATGGATTTAAAGGAAGGAGATTTCGTCCGCTTCTTTGTTCGTTATGGAGGGCACGGTGGTGTACACAAAGGTTTTTCTCTTGCATTATCCAATGACCAACCGAATGATCCAGCAATGCAAACAGAAGCTCTGGGAATTACGTTTTATGTAGAAAACTCGGATATTTGGTACTTTGATGGAATGGATTTTCATATGAAATACAGCAGAAAATTTGATGAAGTGGAATATGTGATAGAGTAATTTTTAGGATGGTATAGGCTCGAGGTAGTCTATACCTTTTTTTATGAGAGATACAGATTTGCACCGAAAAAACGCACATTGCCATGACAATGTGCGTTTATTTATATTTCATTACTTTACCGTTACAGACACTTTAGCTTTCTGTGTAGATACATCCACATCCTGACCAGGTATGCCAAAGTATGGTGTCCCATCGTTATTCCAAAACAGACGTTGTACACGCGCATGACGGTTATGATCATATAATGGATTGCCTTCTATTTCTTTATATGGACGTGCATGATAAACAAGTAAATCATAGCCATCTTCATCGACAGTGAAGCTATTATGCCCAGGTCCATATTCACTTGTTTCTTCGCTAGATACAAAGACTGGCTCTGGTGTTTTTGTCCACGATTTCGGATCTAGCAAATCACTATTTTCATCCGCTGATAAAAGCCCCATCGCATATCGATCATCTGTTGCTGCACCAGAATAAGCAATAAATACTTTACCATTGCGGCGCAAGAAAGCTGGACCTTCATTTACATAAAAACCTTCTTGTTCCCACTTATATTCAGGAGTAGAAAGAAAAACCTGTTCTTTAATTGTCCATGGATTGCTCATCTCTGCAATATACATATTGGAAATCGTATCATTATCTACCTTTTGTGCCCAAACGAGATAACGCTTCCCTTGGTGCTCAAAGGTTGTTGCATCTAGCGAGAAGCTTTGAAATTCCGTATTGATTTGACCTTTTTCCGTCCAATTTCCCTCTAATGGATTTTCTGCATCAGTTTCCAATACGTAAGGACGGATTTCCCACACATCATCCTTTTCTCCAGCTGCAAAATAGATGTACCATTTCCCATCAATAAAATGAAGTTCAGGTGCCCAAATATGTTCGGACATCACACCGCTTTCATGCTTTTTCCAAACAACCGTTTCAGGAGCATCGGTAAGCCCTTCTATTGTTTTGGATCTTCTTAAGACGATACGATCATAGAGTGGATAGGAGCCTGTGAAATAATAATAACCGTCTGTATGCTTGTATATATAAGGATCTGCCCTTTGTTCTACAAGATGCTTTCGGTATGTTTTATGTTCTAAGGTACCTTCTACTGTAAACGTTCCTTTTTCAGCTAATTGAGCTGATTCAACCGAATCCCATTGCACATTAAAATCTGCAACAATGCCATTATCTAAAACTGCCTCTACCTTTTCAGGTAATTTAGGAGCGATTCCTACTGTTGTTTCAAGTTCAAATGATTTAACATCTGTTACCTTCATCTCTCTATCTCCCTCTCGTTTAATCTAAGCGCTATCATTATTATATCAAGAATTGTACTTACAAGTAAGAGGTAATTACTATTTTAAACGGAAGTTATACTAACAAGTAAAGGATGTTGATTGAATCAACATCCTTTCCCTTTTTTAGAACAAGCCAATAGCATCTCCGTCTTCACTCACATCCATTTGTAATGCTGCTGGTTCAGCTGGTAATCCAGGCATTGTCAGAATATCCCCTGTTAGGGCGACGATAAAGCCAGCACCAATGGAGGGACATAATTCCTTAACAGTAATTGTAAATCCAGTTGGTCTACCTAATAACTTCGGATCATCCGACAACGAATACTGTGTCTTTGCCATACAAACAGGAAGATTGGACCATCCATTAGCATGAAATTCTTCTAGCTGTGCTCGTGCATTCGGTGTGAAATCTACCTTCTCTGCCCCATAAACCCTTTTGGCAATGGTAGTAATTTTACTTTCAATGGAATCCTCTAATGAGTAAAGTGGACGATATTCACTCTTCTTATTGTTGATTACGTTTAAAAGTGTATGTCCTAATTCGACTCCACCTTCCCCTCCTTCTTCCCATACGTTTGCAACTGCTACCTCAATCCCTCTATCCTTACACCATTTTTTTACTACTTCTATTTCTTTGTCTGTGTCTGTAATAAATCGATTAATCGCAACCACATAGGCTAAACCAAATGCTTCAATGGTTTCTACATGCTTTGCTAAGTTGTCCATTCCTTCACGTAATGCTTGTCCATTTTCAGATTTCAACTCACTTTTGGATAAGCCCCCATGCATCTTTAATGCACGAATCGTCGCTACAATGACAACTGCTTCTGGCTTTATTTCACCTAGTCTGGCCTTGATGTTCAAAAATTTTTCCGCACCAAGATCGGCCCCAAATCCTGCTTCTGTTACAACAAAATCGCCTAGCTTACTCGCAACTTTGGTCGCCAAAACACTATTACAGCCATGAGCAATGTTGGCAAACGGCCCACCATGAATAATCGCTGGTGTATTTTCTAAAGTTTGTACAAGGTTTGGTTTAATTGCCTCTTTTAATAATAATGTTAGTGCACCTTCCACACCCAAATCTTTTACTGTTATTGGGAAACCATTTGATTTGTAGCCGACAACAATTTTGGCAAGCCTACTTTTCAAATCCTGCATACTTGTTGCTAAACAAAATATCGCCATAATTTCGGAGGCAACCGTGATATTAAAGCCATCCTCTCTTGGAACACCTTGCTTTACTCCTCCTAAGCCAACAATCACTTGTCTTAAGGCACGATCATTTAAATCTACAACTCGCTTCCATACGATTCTACGTGTATCTATTTCGCAAGCATTTCCTTGAAAGATATGGTTATCAATAAAAGCAGACAACGCGTTATTTGCTGTCGTGATCGCATGAATATCTCCGGTGAAATGAAGGTTGATATCCTCCATCGGCATGACTTGCGAATAACCGCCACCACTCGCTCCACCTTTTAATCCCATCGTCGGACCTAAGGAAGGTTCCCGTAAAGCAACAACGGCTTTCTTACCAATTTTATTTAATGCTTGTCCTAATCCTACCGTTACCGTTGATTTCCCTTCACCAGCAGGGGTTGGATTTAAAGATGTGACAAGCACTACCTTTCCATCCGGTTTATCTTTCAATCGATCCAACACATCAAGGGAGATTTTTGCTTTGTATTTGCCATATGGCTCCCATTCTTCTTCCTTTAATCCTATCGAGGAAGCGATTTCCTCTATTCTTTTTAGATTTGCTTGTTGTGCAATTTCTATATCACTATGTACTTTCATATTTTTTCATCCTATCTCTTTTTTGGAGTAACAAAAAATAGTTTGAATGGTTACTCACTATCTATTTTTCATCAGTATAGCATTTTCTTTCCTCCCATGAAAAAAAAGCTGGTGGAAAAGCACATTTGCTCGTGCATTTCCGTCAGCTTTTTTAAGTATCTCGTGAAAATCCAAGATAACGGGTTCCTTGAAAAGTAAGCATACCTAAGTCCGCTTCTGCTATCTGGCCATATTCTTGGCCACTCACTTTAAATTCAGATCGGTCACCACTTTCAAATTCAAACGTTACATAATAATCAGTTCTTGACCCATGGTGTACATGATTACCATGTCCATGCGATCTTCGGCTTACATGCGTACGTTTCGATTTTACTACTGCAGGAACAGTCAGTTGTGGAGATTGATTGTTTTGATTCCATTGACCAATCCCTTTTATGACGTTAAATATAATCGTTCCAATAACAACAACAAAAACAATCATAATAATAATTGGTACGATCTGAAACATAATATCTCCAGGAAAACCTATTCCTCCCACTCCAATTCCTCCTAGAAGTATTGATTATAGTAACTAATTTTAACACATTTATTGCTTACGCTATCTAAAATTTGTAATTATTGATTTTATTTGGTAATATTTCTAAGGCTTTTTTCTTTCCATACATAATCTAAGTCAAAATAAAGACAATAAGGAAAAGCTATGTAAGAGTGACAACGAATAAAAGGAGAGAATAATTAATGAAACAAGGATCAACAGTATATTACGTTTCACTTGTCATCTTATCTCTACTTGTCTTGTTCGGAATTATTTTTCCAGACTCACTAGAGGAATTAACAGGTAATGTGCAAGCTTTTTTTTCTGCATCGTTTGGATGGTATTATTTAATACTCGTTACCGTTTTTGTCATTGTCTGTTTATATTTTTTAATTACTCCTGTTGGAAGAATTAAATTAGGCAAGCAGGATGATAAGCCTGAATTTTCTAGACCGACTTGGTTAGCCATGCTATTTAGTGCAGGAATGGGGATCGGTTTGGTATTCTATGGAACGGCTGAGCCGATTAGTCATTATGCTATAAGTTCACCTACTGGAGAAACAGGAACAGACCAAGCCATTCGAGATGCACTGCGCTTTACATTTTTTCACTGGGGAATACACGCCTGGGCAATATATGGCATCGTTGCAATGGTTATTGCTTACTTTAACTTCCGTCATAAAGAGCCAGGTTTAATTAGTACAACACTAAGACCGATTTTAGGAAACAGTGTTGATGGTGGAACTGGGAAATTGATTGATATTTTAGCAGTACTAGCAACAGTGATGGGGGTGGCAACAACACTAGGCTTTGGAGCCGTTCAAATTAATGGTGGGTTGTCCTTCTTATTTAATATCCCAATATCGATTGTATCTCAGTTCATTATCATCGCAATCGTTACTGTCCTTTTCTTATTTTCGGCTTGGACAGGATTAAGTAAAGGAATTAAAATCTTGAGTAATGTCAATATGGTGCTTGCAGCCATATTATTCTTAACTGTACTTGTCTTTGGTCCAACCCTATTTATTTTAAATATTTTCACAGACACAGTTGGAACTTATCTGCAGAACTTACCAAGAATGAGCTTTCGAATCTCACCATTAGATGAAGAAAATAGAGCATGGATAAACGGCTGGACAATCTTTTACTGGGCATGGTGGATTGCCTGGTCACCATTTGTTGGCGTGTTTATTGCACGTGTCTCTAGGGGAAGAACGATTCGTGAATTTGTGTTCTATGTCTTATTAGCGCCATCGATTATAGGTTTTCTATGGTTTGCAACCTTTGGAGGAACAGCGATTCAATTAGAACACGATAACATCGCCCAAATCTCTGCGCTTGCAACAGAGGAGTCGTTATTTGGAATGTTATCTAATTACCCTTTAGGATTCTTTGCTTCGATTGTAGCCATGGTTTTAATTGGCACATTTTTCATTACTTCTGCGGATTCAGGAACCTATGTATTAGGAATGATGACAACAAATGGTTCGCATTCACCTGGAGCAAAAATCAAAATAACCTGGGGTATTATGTTAGCTGCTATCGCACTTGTCTTACTCTATTCCGGAGGTCTTCAAGCACTTCAAAATCTCATGATAGCGGCTGCACTTCCATTCTCTGTGATTATGGCTTTAATGACGGCTAGCTTAATTAAAGCACTTAATAATGAAGCAAAGGAACTAGGAATAGGTCGTATACCAAAACGCAAAAAAACGTAAGAAAATGTAAATGTAAACAGTGAAAAAGGGGGTCAGACCCCTAAAGGGTCTGACCCCCCTGTTTTTTTATATGTTATTGATAAATCTATTTATTCGTTTCATCGACTCATCTAGCTGTTTTAAGGAAGTAGCGTATGAGCAACGAATATAGCCTTCACCACTGGAGCCAAACACATTTCCGGGAACGACAGCAACCTTTTCCTCATGTAACAGTTTCTCTGCAAAGGTCTCTGATGTCAGTCCTGTTTTCTTAATGGATGGAAAGACGTAAAACGCTCCTCCAGGCATATGGCAATCAAGGCCCATCTCTTTCAACGCTTTGACGACGAAATTCCTTCGCTGCTGATAGCTTCGTTTCATCTTTTGCACACTGCTCTCACCATTTCTCAAAGCCTCTAAAGCCCCATGCTGAGCCATTGTTGGTGCGCACATCATTGTATATTGATGAATTTTTGTCATTGCTTCAATGATGGAAACTGGTCCAGCCGCATAACCTAATCGCCAACCAGTCATGGCAAATGCCTTGGAAAATCCGGAAATTAAAATGGTTCGTTCCTCCATTTCAACGATGGAAGCAAAGCTTGTAAACGATTCATCATACGTTAATTCAGCATATATTTCATCAGAAATTACGATTAAATCATGTTTTTCTACAACAGCTGCAATTTTACCCAATTCTTCATTATTCAGTACGGTACCCGTCGGATTATTCGGACTACAAAGGATGATAGCTTTGGTATTAGGGGTAATTGCTTTTTCTAATTGCTCTGCTTGAACTTTAAATTCCTTTTCTGCATCAGCATGAACAGTAATTGGATTTCCACCGGCTAAAGTAACTGCTGGTGCGTAAGATACAAAGCCAGGCTCAACAACAATAACCTCTTCACCTGGATTTAAAATTGCCCTTAAAGCTAAGTCAATTGCCTGACTAGCACCAACTGTAACGATTAATTGATTTTCTGGGTTATAATCAAGGCTATAATGCTTATTTAAAAAATGACTAATTTCCTTCCGAAGCTCTAATAAGCCCGAATTTGCTGTATATGCAGTATATCCCTGCTCAAGCGAATGGTAGCTTGCTTCAATCACGTTCCACGGTGTAACAAAATCTGGCTCCCCAACCCCCAACGATATGACATTATCCATCTTTGAAGCCAAATCAAAAAAACGTCGGATTCCCGAAGGTTTTAAGCTCTCAACCGTTTTTGAAAGATAGGAAGTTCCTTGTATTGTCATGGTGTCACCATAATTCTTTTGTCATCTTCACCGTCATCAAAAATGACACCATCATGCTTATATTTCTTGAGAACAAAATGAGTCGTTGTAGAGATAACTGTATCAAGGGTTGATAATTTCTCGGAGACAAAACGGCTGATTTCCATCATGGTTTTTCCTTCTACTGAAACAGATAAATCATAAGCACCTGACATTAAGTAAACAGCTTTAACTTCTGGAAAGCGATAAATTCGCTCAGCTACCTTATCAAAGCCAACACCTCTTGCAGGTGTAACCTTCACATCAATCATGGCCGTAACTTCTTCAGATTCCAAAACCTTCGACCAATTAATAATGGTTGAATAACCTAATATGGCATTATCGTTCTCTAATTTTTCTATCATTTTTTTCGTTTCTTCGACGCTTACATCAATCATCTTCGCTATACTTTCAATATTTATCCTTGCATTTTCCTCCAATAATTCTAGAAGCTCTATTTCTTTCTGTTTCAAGCTGAATCACCTACTTTTCTGCTAATTAAAAATCTGACAATTTTTATCTAATGTTACTACAAACAAACCGCAATTTAAAGTATATCCTCAATCAGTTTGAACACGCACTTATTGGAATAAATCTTTTCCCAAATTTTTTGAACATACATATTATATTGTTAAAAAGTAAACGGGAGTAATGAAAATGACATTAAATTATACGAACCTATTAGCAAAATTAGGTGTTGGTGGTGCACACCCTGGAAGTATGGCGGTAACAAAAAAAATAGCAGAGAAGCTTCCTATTGATTCATTCACAAAAATTTTGGACGCTGGCTGTGGAACCGGTAAAACCGTTGAATACCTAGCAGAAAAATTTGATTGTGAAACTGTCGGTTTAGATATTGATACAGAGATGACAAATCAGGCCATACAACGGATTGAAACAAAACCAATCAAGGCTACTATTGTTCAAGGAAGCACAGAACAACTGCCCTTCGAATCGGATTCCTTTGACATTATTCTATCCGAATCAGTTACATCCTTTACGAATATATCTAAATCATTAGCAGAATATGCAAGGGTCTTACACCCCAATGGCAGATTAGTTTTATTAGAAATGACCAATACTGGCTGGTTAGATAAGAGTGAAATCCAAGAATTAAAAGATTTTTATCAAGTTACAGATGTTCCTACTAAAGACGAGTGGATTCATTTAATTGAAAAGAATGGGTTTTCCCTAATGGAAAAAGAAACAGTCGACCCTTATTTAGGTAGCAACTATGAGCTAAACCACCCTGCTAAAATGAATGAAACAATGCTTCAGTTAATGGCTAAGCACCATTATTTAAGTGAGAAATATGCTGATCGATTAGGTTCTTATCTTTATTATTGTCAACGGAAGGAATGATATTTGTGACAATTATACCTACAGATCAATGGTTAACCGTTTATGAAAAAAACAAAAAAAGAAATCACAAACGGAATCTTCAAGTTCAAAAAGAAGCATTGTGTCAGAAGTTATTGGATTATTTTCCAACTGCTAATATAGATGATTTACATGCTCATTTATTAAGCCACGGATTGTTTTTACCAGATCCATCAGATAAACAGGTAATTAGAAAAATGATCAAAAGGAACGTGTGGAAACAGGCAGAGAAAGGATTGTCGACCTTAAAAAAAGCGTGGAAAGGTCCAGATGTTCCTGTCTTTATTTTTCCTTCTAATTTTACAAGTCGTGTACTCCAAAGGGAATTCAACGGATTATCTGGTCTGAGCTTTCGCGATAAAATGTTTTTGTTTATAACAGATAAAACGACTACAAAGGAATTACTTGCTTTGATTACGCATGAGTATAACCATGTTTGTCGTCTTCATTTCATAGACAAAACAGAAGAGGAGCTATGCTTATTAGACTCCCTAATCCTAGAGGGATTGGCTGAAAATGCAGTTCGCAGCTTATTAGGTGATAAATATATAGCAAATTGGACCAAATTATACTCTGACGAAGAGGTAAAAAAGCACTGGAAAAAATGGATCAAACCGAATATTGATATGAAAAAAACAGATCGGCGCCATGATATATTGTTATATGGAAAAGGAAATATTCCGAAGTCGTTAGGGTACAATACCGGCTATCATCTCGTGTACTCATTTCTTCAAAATAGCAATAAATCAATTTTTGAAAGCTTACGATTATCCTCTGATGAGATCTTTCATAATTCTTCCTATTAATGCGTTGTTCAAAAAGTTGGCGACTTTTTGAACATCAACTATTAATAAATGTGCGATAACCATCGGTCAACTAACCTCTACATTTCGTCCACTCCTTTCATAACCTATTATAAGTGTTGGAGAGCACTAATCGGAAGTATGAAAGGAGCACTTTGTATGTCAAACTATTTTAACATGTGTCAAAAGAACGTTGGAAAACCAGTTAAGATAACAACAAAGGATGGCAGAGTCCATCGTGGTATTATTCAACGAGTAAACCATTCTCATGTATTCTTACAACCAACCCCTCGAGGACTAGGCGGCTATGGATTTGGCTACTGGGGACCGTATGGATACGGACCTGGTTTTGGTGTTGGGGTTGCATTTGGAGCAATTGCTACTTTAGCTTTCCTTCCATTCTTCTTCTGGTAAACACTATTTCCTACTACCAATTTAAGAGAGGATGCTCTATCTATAGGGCATCCTCTCTTATTGTATTTTTTTGAACTTAGTGAAAAAGACAGCACCAATGAAAGCATTATTGAAGCAATGATTTATCTATATATCCATCGTGTTTCTTAAGAATTTCTATAGCCGCATCTACATCTTCATCTTCTACATCAAATTCTAATAAGTGTTTTCGCCTATCTTCAGCATCGTCTCCTATGTCATCCAAGTCGAGTTGACCATAAGCTGCAGCAAAAAAACCATTATTTGTTACGGCGGCACCACCAGAACCAGTATTAACAGCAGCAATTGGTACTATCATTTCAGGTTCAGCATCCTCTGGCATTTCATCAACTACCACATTATTGACATGTAAACGATGCAAATCTGCGTGTACCGCTTCTGCATCATTTTCGTTTTTAAAATAGGCTAGGATATGTGTAGCCATGGATACACCCCTTTCCGTTATTTATGCTTGCTTACTAATAAATTACCCATTATTCCTTATCTTAAACAAGCATCCTATTCTCGAAAAACAAAGTGATTTTCAGAAGTGCCTTTTTCAACCGTGCATGTACGCTTCTGCCTTATCCCAAGGTACGGTATAGCCTTTTCCTTTAGCACAGAAGATTGATGAGGAGCTGTATTCGGGATCAGCATCTTTATTGTATCCAATCCGCTCGATAACTTCCTCTTGATTGTGACACGGGAAGTAGCCAGCAAATGTTAAATGAATGGATCCTTTTCCTTGAGTAAACGATGCCAGATCAACACTATATTGCTTAAAGGTAGCTACTGGTGCTGTACCAGTTATTGTTGCTTTTTCACCTTCTGTATTCGGTGTTTCAAATGTTCCGTTCGCTTGTTGGATATCTGAAATGACTCTGCCCATCAATTCTATTTCAACCCTAATTTTGAATTGATAATAAGGCTCTAGCAAGAGATTATTTGCTTTTTCTAGTCCTTGTCTCAATGCACGAAACGCAGCTTCCCTAAAATCGCCTCCCGACGTATGCTTTTCATGTGCTCTACCCGTTAATAACGTAATTTTCACGTCCGTAACAGCAGATCCTGTTAGTAAACCATGATGCTCTCGTTCAAACAGATGATGCCTAATCAAGTTTTGATTCCCGACAGACAGGTCATCGGCATGACAGGCATTCTCAAAAGAGATACCACTGTTTCGTTCAGCAGGCTCTATCTTCAAATGGACTTCCGCATAGTGCTTTAATGGTTCGAAGTGTCCATAGCCAACCACTGGCGCTTCGATCGTTTCTTTATATACAATTTCTGGATCTGCAAAAGACACCGATAAATCAAACCGTTCTTTCACATACTGCTCTAACACTTCTAATTGAACGGTTCCCATTACATGGATATGTATGTCCTGCAACCTTTCATCCCAATGAACATGTAACGAAGGGTCTTCAGCATCTAATATTTGAAACAGCCTTAATGCTTCTTTCACAGGTAAAGATGGGTCTACAATCACTTTAGACTTTAACGTTGGAATCATTTCAAATGCTGCTTTTTCCTTTAATGCTCCAAGCCCATCACCAACTTGTGCATCCGTTAATCCAGTAACAGCAAATAATTCTCCTGCATGGACAGTCTCCACTTGTTCGTATTTTTCCCCGTGGTACATTCGAAGCTGTGTAACTTTTTCCTCCATTTGTTGATTAAAAGCCCCGTAAGCCAAGGGTTCACGAACACTTAATGTTCCAGCCAACGCTTTTATAAAGGTAAGTCTCGTGCCATTTTCATCATGTCTAATTTTATAAACGCGTCCAGAAAAGGCCTCCTGATTATTATAATTGGTAAGCGTTAGGGAATCGAATACATGTAAAAATTCCACGACACCGATATCCTGAAGTGCCGACCCGTGCATAACAGGAAACACTTGATTGCGATTAATCTGATCGATGAGGTTGTTCAACCATATCTCTTGATCATATCCTTTCTCCATATACATTTCTAAAAGCTGCTCATCTCTTTCTGCTAAAAATTCTACCAAAGCTTCATCCATGTTTCCTTCTAGGTTCGCTCCTGTTATAGGAAAAGCATCCTCGGTCATATGCTTGCGAATATCTGCTAAAACTTTTTCCATATTCGCACCAACGCGATCGATTTTATTGATAAAGAAAAAGGTTGGAATTCGATGCTTTTGAAGTAACTGCCAAACTGTTTCCGTATGCCCCTGGACACCTTCCACTGCACTAACAATGACGATAGCATAATCCATCACTTGAATCGCCCGTTCCATTTCCGGAGAAAAATCGACGTGACCAGGTGTGTCAATAAGATGATAGGTTGATTGCTTATACGTAAACGTTGTTTGGTCCGCAAAAACAGTAATACCCCGTTGTTTTTCAATCGTATGACTATCAAGGAATGCGTCCTTATGATCGACCCTTCCCCGCTTTTTGATTCGACTTGTATGGTAAAGCAGTTGTTCAGAAAAGGTTGTCTTCCCTGCATCAACGTGTGCCAATATTCCTATCGTTTTATGCAAATTCCCCACCTCTAATACTCATCGATTTCCATTACTTCTATTCGTTCGAAGTTTTGAATTTTTACTTTCTACTAGTATAGCAAAGGTTTCATCTTATTTGGGTAGTTCACCTTCTCATGTAAAAGTAATGTTTATTTTTTCACGTTAGGAAAGTTTAAAATTTTAGCGCTGAAGTTAATCGACGTAGTAAAAATTTTTAGGAACTAAGTATAAGCGCAACTAGGCGATCGCCTGCGCCTAAAGGCTTGGCGCTAGCCAAATTTTCTTTAATTCCCTCTATTTGAAAGCGTTCTTTTCCTGTAAAATAAAAATAACCGAAACGTTGAGGGGGATGTACATGAAGGGGTTTACGAAACAAGAAAACAGCTGGATGTTTTATGACTGGGCAAATTCTGCCTATTCCATTATTATTACAACCGCTATATTTCCAATTTTTTATAAGGCAGCAGCAACGAATGCTGGTGTCAGTGCTGCAAACTCTACCGCTTACTTAGGATATACCATTTCTATTTTCACCTTTATCTTAGCTATGCTTAGTCCAATCTTAGGGACAGTTGCAGATTACCAAGGAATGAAAAAGCGTTTTTTTACTTTCTTTTTCGGGTTAGGTGTCCTATCAACAGCGTTCCTCGCTTTTGTTCCAAGTGAACAATGGTTATTGCTCCTCATTTGTTATACGATCGCATCGATTGGCTCAACTGGAGCAAACGTCTTCTATGATGCCTTTCTTGTAGATGTAACAACAGAAAAGCGGATGGATCGTATTTCGGCTAGAGGATTTGGATTAGGGTATATCGGTAGTACAATCCCCTTTATTATTAGTATCGCAATTATCATGTTAGCTCAAACAGAGACAATACCTCTATCCAGTACGAACGCTAGCCGAATTGCATTCATTATTACCGCTATTTGGTGGGGAATATTTGCGATTCCGATGTTAAAGCATGTCCATCAAAAGCATTATATTAATCGAGAACCAAAGCTTGTACTTAATAGCTTTAAACGGTTAGCTAATACATTTAAAGAAATTAAAAAATATCGTGCAGTTTTCTTATTCCTTCTCGCCTACTTTTTTTACATTGATGGTGTTGGTACAGTTATTTCCATGTCAACAGCATATGGGACGGACTTAGGAATAAGCGCTACCAATTTACTAGTTGTTCTATTTGTCACTCAAGTAGTCGCTGCCCCGTTTGCTATTTTATATGGTCGGCTTTCCGAGCGATTCACAGGTAAAAAGATGCTTTATGTCGGTATCTGTGTGTATATCATTGTTTGTATCTATGCGTTTTTCTTAGAGACTGTGTTAGATTTTTGGATACTAGCCATGCTCGTCGCTACCTCTCAAGGAGGTATTCAAGCATTAAGTAGGTCCTATTTTGCTAAGCTAATACCAAAGAATCACGCAAATGAGTTTTTCGGTTTCTATAATATATTCGGAAAGTTCGCATCCATCATGGGACCCGTTCTATTAGGAGCAACCGCACAAGTAACTGGGAAATCGAACATGGGTGTATTTAGTCTAGTCATTCTATTCATTATTGGTTTTATTATTCTTGCTTATGTACCAGAGCCAAAATCAGAATCAGCTGCATAAACGTTATAAAGATTTCCATGGATAAATTGCTTATTTAAATTGGAAAACAGCCAAAAAGGACCTAACCCTTCATGGCTGTTTTTTATTTAAAAACTAAAGCATGTTAACCGAGCAAAACTCGAGCTTTGGCTTATTTCTCCAGGGTATTTTGCAACACCAACAAAGCTTTAAAGCATTGTTGTGTGATTTGTTAATTCTATTATGTTTTAGGAGCGTATCGGAACTAGATTCTTCATCCGTTCTCAGTTTTTGTCATAAAAATCAATTCTTTCAACGCATCTTTATTTACTAAAAGATCTTCCAGTGTATAGGAATCAAGTACTTTGAAGTAAGCCTCTAGCGCCTCATTGAGTACTCCTTTTAATCGACAAGCCGGACTAATTTTGCACGTATTTCTCGTTTCATCAAAACATTCCACCAGGTGAATGGGACTTTCTGTATGCCTTACAATCGAGCCTACATTAATAGTAGTTGGATTTTGGCTGAGCTTGATACCACCATTCCTACCTCTTATCGTCTCAATAAACCCTAACTTGCCTAATTCATAAACGACCTTACTTAAATGGTTATTCGATATATTATAAAAATTTGCTATTTCTTTAATGTTCGATTGTTTTCCTTCAGGTTGGGTTCCTAAATAAATTAGAACGCGTAACGTATAATCCGTAAAGGAAGTTAACTGCATATAAATCACCTTTATTCTATCTTTAATTTCTATTCACTATATCATTATACACGATACAAACCATTAAGTTTAAATGTGAACATTTTCTTAAAGATGTATTTAAAATATTGCTTTTGTACACTGAATCCCCTTACAATAAAAGATGTATTTAAAATGTATCTTTTATAACTCCAAGGAGGGTTTCTGGAATGACAGTAACTACACGTTTAGATGAAAAAACAATTGAAATTGTAAAATCAACAGCTCCTGTATTAGAAAAACATGGGGAAGCAATTACGAAACGTTTTTATCCATTGATGTTTGAAAATCACCCTGAACTGTTACATGTATTTAATCACGCCAACCAACAGCAAGGAAAACAGCAAAAGGCTTTAGCTAATACGGTTTACGCAGCAGCAAAATATATTGATCATTTAGAAGCAATCGTCCCCGTCGTTAAACAAATCGCCCATAAACACCGAAGCTTGCAAGTTAAACCTGAACAATATCCAATTGTAGGAGAGCATCTTTTATTAGCCATTAAGGATGTATTAGGTGATGCTGCAACTGATGAGATTCTTGAGGCTTGGGGTAAAGCATATGGTGTGATAGCTGATGTATTTATTCAGGTGGAAAAAGAAATGTATGAAGAAGCAGCAGAGAAAAAAGGCGGGTGGGACGGATTTCGTGACTTCGTTGTAGCTAAAAAGGTAAAAGAGAGTGACGCAATCACTTCTTTCTACTTAAAACCAAAAGATGGTAAAGCCATTTCCGAATACCTACCAGGACAATATGTCAGCATTCGTTGTTATATTGAAGGAGAAACCTACACACATATTCGACAGTACAGTTTGTCAGATGCACCAGGAAAAGATTATTACCGAATAAGTGTGAAGCGCGAAGCAGATAGTGATATCAAACCTGATGGAATTGTTTCCAACTATTTGCATGATCAAATTAGCGAAGGGGATGTTGTTGAATTAACTGCACCAGCTGGTGATTTTGTATTAAATATGGACTCCTTTGAACCGGTTGTCCTAATTAGTGGTGGCGTTGGGCAAACGCCAATGCTTAGCATGTTAAATACAATCGTAGAACAACAACCTAGTCGAGAAGTTACGTTTATTCATGCTGCAATAAATGGAGACTTCCATGCAATGGACAACGAAGTAACTGAACTAGCGAACAATAATGAAAATGTGAATTATTTTCTTTGCTATGAAAACCCAACAGATTATGACCGTGAACAAAACCGCTTTGATAAGGAGGGATATGTAGAATTAGAATGGTTACAACAAATTTTACCTGACAACCAAGCAGATTTTTATTTTTGTGGCCCGGTACCATTTATGAAAGTGATTAAACATGGCTTAAAAGCCTGGAACGTTCCAGAAGAAAAAATCCACTTTGAATTCTTTGGTCCAGCTGATCAATTAGATTAAATAAACCACCAATAGTGTCCGCGACACACGGACAAATGTCCACAAGCGGGGTCAGACCCCTTTGTGGACATTATGATAATTGGTTTGCACATTGAACTAGATTTGAAATTGTTTCATTTAGTTGTTCACGTAATCTTTCTTTCGGCCAATTACTGTTTCCGTTGTTTAGGTCTTGTTGAATAAGTAGAAGCATCCAAAGGCTAAATACAGTAGAAAACAAATAATATTCCTGTTTGAAGGAATGATGGGAAAAACTGAGTCCGTAAAACGCCATTTGATCTAAATAGCAGCCTAGCACATGTTCTCTTAAGATAGGTGTAACTTCCTTTGGAAACATTGGATGAGACATATCCATTAAATGATACAAATCCCAAAATGGTACGTTTAGATGTGCGTGCTCCCAATCTAAAACGACCACCTGCTGATCAGTAACAGCATAATTTCCTAAGTGCAGGTCCCCATGCGAAAAAACTTTAACATTTGAGAAGGGATTTTCTTCCAAAAGTAAAAAAATTATATCCATGTATCTTTTTGGAATCGAATGCTCAGAAGCTATTCGTAATATCTCCTGTTTGTTTGCAAAAACATCAGCAGTAATATCTTCTATATATGGCTTCGGGCCATGTAAATCTTCATGCTTCAAGTTATCTGTAGGAACGGTATGCCACTTGGCCATACATTTTATTACTTCAAGAACTACCTTTTCATTAAATACATGATTAAGCGAGCCCAAATCTTCAAAAATCATCCAATGATTATCCGGGTCTGTACTTGACGATTTTGCAATCATTTTCGGATAAAACGGAGGTAACGAAGGTAAAACATATTCATAAATCCACTGCTCTTTACCTAGTTGGCTATCATTCGTCAAAGGTTTGAAAATATAACTTTCTGAGGCAGACAAATAAAACCGCTCTACATTTTTGCCGTTCATACCTTGGTAAAGGATTTCTCTATCCTGCACATATTTTCCATTCAGCTTCCCATTCGATAAAACCATCTTTTCGAGCATCTTCATGTTTACCTCTACCTTTACTATTATTATGAATGTTTACCTATATATGGTATTCTCGCTAAATCCGTTAAATTCCTCCTATGACCATTGTTTCATATGGAACACAGATGGGATTTATCCAGTAAAAAAACATTCCGATTCTCAATTGACCGGAATGTTTCTCTATTATTCTCTAACTATGAAAAATTAAAGTATTGCTCAGCATTGTAATAAGATATTCCTTGAACAATGTTTCCTAGTAATTCCATATCATTTGGAATCTCTCCGCTTTCAACCCAGCTACCAATTAATGAACATACGAGTCTTCTAAAGTATTCATGTCTTGGATAAGATAGCAGACTACGTGAATCTGTTAACATTCCTATAAATTGACTGAATACACCAATATTAGCTAGTGTCGTCATTTGATCCAGCATACCAGGTTTACTATCATTAAACCACCAAGCGGTTCCAAACTGCATTTTTCCTGGGACTCCACCACCTTGAAAGCTACCTGTTATTGTTGCAAGCGTACTGTTGTCAGTAGGGTTTAAAGAATAAAGAATTGTTTTGGGCAGTGCATTTTCCTTATCCATCGAATCTAATAACCTTACAAGTGGCTTTCCAACTAATTCATCATTCATCGAATCAAATCCAGTATCAGGACCTAACTCGTTAAACATTCTCGTGTTATTGTTTCGGTGAGCATTAATATGAAATTGCATCGCCCAATCATGCTTTGCGTACTGTTTACCTAAAAACGTTAACGTATAAGATTTAAACTTTCGCTCATCATCAAGTGAAACTTTATTCCCCTCAAGCGCTTGTTGGAAAGATGAAACTACTTCTTCCTTAGTTGCTTCTGCATACATCATCGAGTCAATTGCATGGTCCGATACTTTTCCACCAATTGAATTAAAAAATTCAACTCTAGCTTCAAGTGCACTTAAAAAGTCATCATAAGATGAAATGCTCATATCAGCTGCTTGCTCTAATTTTTTCACCCAGTCCTGAAAACCATCTCTATTTATTTCAAGACCTTTATCCGGGCGAAAACTAGGAAGCATTTTACAATCAAATTCTGGAGCTTCTTCCTTCAGCTTAATATGATATTCTAAACTATCGACCGGATCATCTGTGGTACAAACTACCTTTACCTTTGATTTTTCAATAAAATCACGTGCACGAAATTCTCCGCTTGTTAATTTGGCATTGACCTTTTCCCAAATTTCAGGTGCGCTTTTCTCATTAAGTACATCATAAACATCGAAAAATCGTTGCAGCTCCAAGTGCGTCCAGTTGTACAATGGATTTCCGATTAACATTGGAACCGTTTTCGCCCAAGCCATAAACTTATCATAATCACTAGCATTTCCAGTAATGTATTCTTCATCAATTCCATTTGCCCGCATCGCACGCCACTTATAGTGATCACCATATAGCCAGATTTCCGTTATGTTGTTGAATTGTTTGTTTTCGTAAATTTCTTGAGGAACTAAGTGACAATGATAGTCGATGATTGGAAGATCCTTTGCATATTCAAAGTACAATTTTTTACCAATCTCGTTATCTAGTAAAAAATTTTCATCCATAAATTGTTTCATTCTACCCCTACTTTCCATTTATTTTCCATTAAGTTTCAAAAGCTTTTACAACCCAAGTAATTCAGCATGTCTCCCGATATGTTTCTTAAGTGCCTCACGATAGACCTCTTCATTTTCATTTAACGTTTGGAAAAATTCATCTTTGAATAAGTAATTACCACTGTTATCTTTTGCAGTTAATAAAACACCATATGTCACATGGATTAATTGACGAGCAGCATCGTGATCCATGTAGGAAGGCAATTCATTATCCGGTTTAAGATCAAGTGGATCAATACTGTCTAAATCTGGGGTAATGTGATAATACTTTAATGCCTCATCGAAATGTTCCAGGGCGTACGTATGCATTCTACGATATAAATCTGGATTCGTATCTGCAATCACCCTTACAGCCTCCAACCAATTGGTACCTGCTGTTTTAACGTGAAGCAATCCTTTCGTGTATTTACCGATAATCGGGAATACACTGAACTTATCACTACCAGAATGAATACTAAGCTTATAGCCAAAGTGCTCAGCAATTTGGGCATGTTCGCTTAACTCTTTTTCAAATTGTTCCATATCTCCAATGTAATCAATACCCTTTTGGAATTCACCACAGAACCTCGGTGCAAGACTGGTAACAGATACACCTCTTCTTTTCAGCTCATTTGCCACAAAAAAATGGGCATCTGGAGATGTTACTGTTTCTGTTTCATCGATTGAAACCTCAAAATCGATCGCCTTATCCGCATTCGCTAAATAAGTAGTGTAAACATGCTCCATGTAATCAAGTGCTTCACCATATAACAACACATTCTTCCTGACAGCGGTCTCATCATAGCTAATCGCCAATCCATTTACATCAAAAGATTTATTTAAATACTCACTGTTGAAATAGTCTCTTTTCTCCTGTGATAATTGGTTAAATTCTGCTTGCACTTCTTCTGCTGAAGCTGATTCTATACGATTAGGAATTTGCTCAGAACAATCTAGTGTTAACATGGAGTACCCTAATGATAATGCATATTCAATGTCCTTTTCTTCTTTGATATGATCGCCATCTGCACCATATCCACCCTTGTATCCTTCCTGAAAAACTGCGTAGGTTGCAGCATCAAGAATATCGTGCATCGTCCGATTGGTTAAATCTAATTCACGAATACTCTGTTGAGCCAAAACCGGCTTTACTTTATGGTTTTCTATCGTATCAATATGACCAGGTGAGGCTAGGCCTAATCGATCTCCCAATCCCATTGTAGCAATTTCCGTACCGAATGCTTGGGGAACTGTATAGTCAAAATAACGATTAAGGACAAGTCGATTTTCATGGGAAAGTGGACATGCTTTACCAGTATCCTTTACGTTCTTTCCCTGCAGCTCATCATAAAGTGCTCCTTCACCAGCAGCCAGCAGCCATCTTTGGTCGACATCTTTTACCATTAATAACTTTACATTTTCATGTTCTGTGAACGATTTTTCGTAGACTTTTAGATTACTAGTTGTTCCCAACACGTTACCCTTACTCAATGACTCAAGCACCTCAACAAGATGATTCAAATCAACAACATGGTTCAAAAAAAATCAGCTCCTTTTCATTTTCCTTCGTTGAATCCCTTTTTGATATCGGTTACATTTAGTTGAAAAGAAAATTTGAATGCCGAAGTTTCAAATTTTCAAATCTTAATAACAACGTTGTTATTATTGTAAAACATTTTGGGTTAATGAACAACCGTTTCTGTTCAGATTCTAAATTTTTATAACTATAAGAATCAAGCTACATAATAAGATGAATAAATCGTGGTAGGTTCATCATTTCTTGAATGAAGAAAGGAGAAACACTCCAAAACTGGATTGCTCCCCCAACTCCTCACTAATTATCCATTTATTAGCCTACGATGGTTTGGTCTGGCAATACTTCGTTCATACTACCCGTTCGATATCCATTCAAATCAATAGAAATATAAGAGAAACCTAGTGATTTAAATTTCAAATCAATCTTTTCACGATATTCGATGATCCCATTCATCTTTTCTGGGAGAACTTCAATTCTAGCAATCTCTCCGTGATGACGTACACGTACCATATTAAAGCCTAGCTTTATCAAGAATTTTTCTGCCTCGTCAACTTGATAGATTTTTTGTTTGTCTAGTATTGTGCCATATGGAATTCGAGATGCCAGACTACAAGATGCTGGTTTATCCCAAACCGGGACGTCGATTTCCTTCGCTAATGCTCGAATCTCTCTTTTATAAAGCTTTGCTTCTTGTAAAACACTACGGACTCCAGCTTCTGTTCTTGCCTTTAAACCGGGACGAAAATCGTCTACATCATCCATGATCATGCCATCCAACACATAGGCATAACCCATTTTTTCGGCTAGCTGATTTAGATGTGTGTAAAGCAACTTCTTGCTATAATACCAGCTTTCCGGTGTATTCGCCGCAATTTCCTCCTGCTCAAGCTCTTTGATTTCTGTTTGATGAACTGGAACCCCCATTTTTTCGGCTAACTGTACGGCTCCTTCAAATTCTTCATTACGGAATAGCTCGGATGCTACGACGACAGCTAATACATTGGATGCTCCTAATTCCTGTTCTGCTCGTTTCAGTACAAAGGCGCTATCAATTCCGCCTGAAAAAGCGACCATGACGCGATCCATCCCGTTTAAAATTTCCCCAAGCTTCTGATTTTTTTCTAGCATACTTTTCTCCTCCCTATCATTTAATCCTGTTCTCAATTTGAGATATGTCAGCACTCCAACTTATTCCAAACTGCTGCATATACCTTTTTTAATGGAATTTGATACTTTTTTGCAATAGCTCTACATTCCTCATACTCTGGAGAGCTTTGTAATACTTCCTGATTAAAAATCCCCTGCTTTACAGTTACCGGTCCCCATTCTGTCTCAACGGTTACAAAACGACGTTCCATCCGATGAACCGTTAATGGATAATAACGAATACCAAGTGTCGTCGTTTCCTTCCATAAAATGAATTTCATCGTTTCCAAACGATCCATGGAACAGAGCAACTGAAGTAAAATAGCAGGTCTATTTTTTTTCATATAAATCGGTGTATAGTAAACATCATTTGCACCAGCATCGAAAAGTTCATCCATCACATATCCTAGCCATTCTCCAGGTGTGTCGTCGAGGTTGACTTCCATTTTTATCATTTGATCATCGACGTGTTCGAAGTTTGGTGGTTGATTTTCTCTCATATCCTAATCGCCTCCTCTAACACAGCTCTGAAGAATCTCCGTTTACTCCCTGCTTTTTTGGTTTGCCAATCGGTCAATCATAACTGCGTTGTATGCTGCCCCAAATCCGTTATCAATATTGACCACACTCAATCCAGAGGAGCAGGAGTTTAACATCGATAATAACGCTGATAAACCTTGGAAATTCGCACCATAACCAACACTCGTAGGAACAGCAATTACTGGATGAGAAACGAGACCTCCAACAACACTTCCAAGCGCCCCCTCCATGCCAGCAACAACGACCGAAACCGTTGCCCCTTGAATTTCCTCTAGATGATCGAGAAGCCGGTGTAATCCAGCTACCCCGACATCATAAATGCGGTGGACATTACTACCGAAAACCTCAGCTGTTATAGCAGCTTCTTCTGCTACATTCAAGTCTGAAGTTCCTGCGCAAATGACTGCAATATAACCTTCTCGCTGTAGAGCAGCATCGTTCTGTAGTTTCCAATAAAGGATCCTTGAACGTGAATCGTATTGGGCTTCTGGAAATTGTTCGACAATGACTTCTGCTTTATCTTCAGAAACTCGCGTCGCTAATACATTGTTATTGTTTTGTTGAATAGCTTTCATAATCGATATGATTTGGTCTGCCGTTTTTCCTTCACCATAAATGACCTCTGGAAAACCCGTTCGTTTCGTTCGATGATAATCAATTTTGGCAAATCCAAGGTTCTCATAGGACGCCAATTTAGTCTTTGCTTCTTCGACTGTAAGTTTTCCTTGTTGTACTTGTTCTAGAATATTATCAAGCATGTCTTTGGCACCTCGTTGCTAATGAAATCATTTAATCTGTAAAATAGGTTGAAATATCTTTTGCTAACCTTGCATATTTCTCATAATTTTTTGCATATTTCTTATGATTTTCTAGATTTGGTTGAATGGATTTCTTTATCGTAATATACTCCTTAATTGCTGCGTAATCAGATACATATCCGATTCCAACCAACGCTGTCCAAGCTGCTCCCCAAGCGGCACTGTGATGGGTTTCCGATTGATGAATTTCTTTTCCAAAAATATCTGCTACGATTTGTACCCAAACATCAGATTTTGATAGTCCACCATTTACGGTAATTCGCTTTGGCTCTCCAGCAAGCTTTTCTAACGATTGACTAATTTGATATAAATTCAGAGCAATTCCTTCTAAAACCGCTCTCACCAAATGTTCCTTTCGATGCTCAATGCTTAAGCCATAAAAATTTCCTCGCGCACGTTGGTTCCAAACCGGTGCCCTTTCTCCATTTACATAGGGTAAAAATAAGATACCTTCTGCTCCTGGAGCAATTGTTTCTGCACCAGCAATTAATTCCTCGTGTGTTCCTTTAAATTCCAGCACATCTTTTAGCCATTGTAGCACAACTCCGCCGTTATTCGTTGGGCCACCAACAATCGATGTATCTCTCGTAAACGCATAAGTGAATGTTTCTCGATTTGAATTAATTGCCGCTCCTTGTGCAAACTGACGAATTGCCCCACTCGTACCAGCGGAGATTGCAACTTCTCCTGGTAAGATGGCACCGTCACCAAGATTGGCTAGCTGTCCATCCGCTGATCCAATCACAAATGGCAGCTCCGAGCTTACACCTATTTCATTGGCAACCTCAGGAATAAGTCCACCAAGCACTGTATCCGGACCAACAATTTCAGAAAGCTGCTCCTGCGATACACCTACGATTTCAAGTGCTTCTTCATCCCAGTGATGTGTTTGAACATTATACAATCCTGTTGCAGAAGCCATTGCATAATCTGTCAACCGTTTGTCAAACCATTTCCATACGAGATATTCTTTCATCGATAGGAAGTAGGCTGCCTGATGATAAGGTTCATACCCTGTTTCCTTCATCCAATTTAATTTTACAAAAGGTGACATTGGATGAATCGGTGTACCAGTTCTTAGGTAAATATCCTTCCCCTTAACTTCATTTAAATTTTCTGCCTGTTCACTACTTCTTCCGTCAGACCAAATAATCACATTCGACAACGGTTCCTTGTCGCTGCTCATGCATATAAGTGAGTGCATCGCAGAAGAAAAACCAATGCCAAGAAGTTTATCCTTCCCTTTATCCAATTGGTTAATTGCTTGTTTTATCACTTGAATCGCCTTGCGTTCAGTTTCCTTAGGATCCTGCTCTGCCCACCCAGGTTCAGGATGGAAGGTCGTAATCAATTCTTCCGTTTCTAAGATTAGTTTTCCCTTCGTATCGAACAAGACTGCTTTGACGCTTGTTGTCCCAATATCTAACCCAATTACTACTTCTCTTAACGTCATAAACCTCTTTCCTCCAATTAAATAGTCATGCTTCCAAAACCACCATCGACTCGCAGGAATGACCCGGTTACAAATCCAGATGCTTTGTCTGAAGCTAGATAGATAGCAGCACCCTTCAGTTCTTCTGGTTCTCCGAAACGATCCATTGGTGTGTGATTCATAATCTGTGCTACTCGATCCTCACTTAAAATTTTGCGGTTTTGTTCTGCAGGGAAAAAGCCTGGTATAATCGCATTTACTCTAATTCCATTTGGAGCAAATTCCCTGGCCAAAAATTGTGTCACATTATTCATACTCGCCTTCGATGCTGAATATGTAAACACTTTAGATAGTGGTGTCGTCGAAGAAACAGAAGAAATATTAATAATACTACCTTTCCGTTCCTGCTCAACCATCCGTTTCGCAAAGATTTGTGTAGCAAATACAACACCACGAAGATTCACATCCATAATTTGATCCCATTCCTCTGGCTTTAGATCAAAAAATGGGGTCGGACTGTTCATCCCAGGGGCATTTAGGATAATATCCCATCCACCTGCCCATTCTTCTATTTCCTTTGCAGCATTTTCTACTGTCGCCAAATCACTAACATCTGCTTGGAATGATTTTGCAGTTCCACCGTTAGCTTCGATTTCTTTCGTTACCTCTTCTGCCTTTTCCATGTTTCTACCTACAATGGCTACTTTTGCTCCATACTCGGCAAAGGCTTTGGCGATTTCTCCTCCCAAAACGCCATTTCCACCAATAGCAACGGCAACCTTGCCCGATAAGTCAAATAAATCCTGCATCATTTGCCTCCCCTTTATTCAAACAAGTTTCCATTTTCATTAAAGTCAAGCTCATATGAATCTGTCAGCTGTTCTAAATTTTCATGTGCTTTTACATCTTCTAGTAAAGCTTCCGACACTTCAATTTCACCAATATCTAATGTGTTTTTAATTCGAACAAGCTTTACCTTCGTAAAATCTAAAATATTACACGTCTTAATTGCAGCCTTTACTGCCAGTTCGTCATTTGCTAGCGTAGTAGAAATGTGGGTGGGACCGACAACAGTCGAAGTTAATCCGTTCGCATACGTTGCTTCACGATCCAACTTATCGACTATCCGTTGTGTCGTGAAGTCAGCTGTACCAACCCCATTGGCATTTCCTTCTGTCTGCTTCGTCAAGTCTAATACAACCATTTTCGTAACATCTGGTCCACCATAGGCATATGGTGTTGGATAACGCCCGGTAATATTTGGATCCATCCCGTCTCCACTTATGTTCTTTCCGATTTTATCTATTAAAAGCACATCAATTTTATCTAAATAGATTTTCGGTAGTAATTGTTTCGAAAGCTTTTGCATTTCGATTTCTTTTTCCTCAATTTCATCTGGCTGCCAAACTTCAACTCTAGCAATCTTGTCAAAAGCATTTTCAACCGTTGCGACTGCAAATAAAAACGGCATTTTTTCTAAGGTCATGTTGGCCATTGCCGGAACATATTCTGCCATATGCTTAAACCCAAGCTGGTGGCATGCCTCTGCACCTTTTTGTTTGCCAAGACCAATACTAATCATTTTCATCACGCCACTTTCCACTGGTCCACGAAAGGCTGTATGAGGCTTTACTCGATTAATCACAACAATTCCATCTGCTTTAGAAGCAAGCTTATCAATATAGACAGGCAAGCCGTTTTCTAGTTCTCCAACTTTAATAACTTCCATCGAGGAACGAATTTCGGCATTTACGCTTTCTTCTGTTACACCTAGATGTTCAAGCACCGCTTTTTGCCCTTCCGCAGATGCTCCACCATGACTTCCCATACTTGGTACAATAAAAGGCTTAGCACCTAGATCCTGTAAAAATTTCACGGTAACTGCTGTTAATTCCACAAGACGATCAAGTCCCCTGCTGCCAACTGCAATCGCTACTTCCATCCCTGGCTTAATACTAGCTTTAACTGCTTCTTGATCTAATTTTCCTCGTAAATCATTCGATAAATCGTCTACTTGTGTTTGATCAAAGGTTTGCCGTACTTTCGCGACTTTTGGAAGCGGAATATCTTGAAGTAACTCCTGAATAATGCCCACCTTTTTCACTCCATTCCCATTATTGTATTGAACGTTATTTATTACTAACTATGTTCGCCTACCTAAGGTGTAATCCCTTTCAAAAAAACAAAAAATTTTAATAACGATTAATATCGCCAACCAAATAACAACGTTGTTATTATTATAGCAAAAATCTCGATAAAGTGAAACTTCACTTTACCGAAATCGCAGAAAACCCTGACCTGCAAGTTTTTCCTAGTCCGCTTTAAGTGCGTGTTCAAAAAGTCGGTAAATTAGAAGCAAGTAGATCGAGGCGGCGAAGCTTCTGAGGAACGGACTTGCACAGGACGTGCTGACTTCTACGTTGTGCACAGGACGTGCACGTTCTTAGTAGAAGTTCCCCTGATGCTTTTTCTACATGGGGACCGGAAGAACGAGCCAACGAAGAGATACGCCGCTTATCATTTGGTAACTTTTTTGAACATCCGTTTTAAGTGCCAATTACAACACGTAACACATTCGGATGATTAGGAAAGGTTTTTGTACCCGCACCATAACCAATTTTCTCTACGTTCATAGTCGGAAAAGTTCCGTATTCCTCCGCAAGTACCGCAATAATCGCTGCTCCCGTAGGTGTTACCAATTCGGCTTTTACATTACTATTTATAATTGGAATACCACGCAAAATTTCTAAGGTTGCTGGTGCTGGCACCGGATAAATTCCATGATCAATATGAATCCTTCCTGATCCAACAGGAATCGAAGAAGAAATCACTTTTTCAATACCTAACAAATCAATCAGAATTGCAGTCCCAACAATATCGATGATTGAATCAACCGCTCCGACCTCATGAAAATGAACCTTTTCCAGAGATACTCCATGAATATGCCCTTCCGCTTCACCAATTTTCTTAAAAATCTTTAAAGCTAGTTCTTTAGATTTCTGAGATAAATCCGACTCACTGATCCTATGTACAATATCTTGATAAGAACGATGTTGATGAGTGTGGTCATGATGGTGTGAATGTTCTTCATGGCTATGTCCATGATGGTGGTCCCCGTGGTGATGGTGATGAGCTTCATCATTCCTCAGGATCACATCAAATTTTGTACTAGTAATTCCGTTTTTAACTACTTTTTTCCACTCTAGTGTATATTCATCAGCTATCTTTAATTTTTTTAACTCGTTTTCTAATTGATTAGGGTCCGCTCCGGCATCAATCAACGCCCCAATCGTCATATCACCACTAATACCTGAAAAACAATCAAAATAAAGTATAGTCAAGCCACTTCCTCCTCCAGAAGTTAATATGTTTAATAACGTTCTATATAAAGTGCGTGTTCAAATTGAACATCCTCTTAAAAATCTATCTATCTAGTAGTAATGGGTGTAGCTAATATAAATAATCATAAGTGTAACCGTTTTTATTTTCAAGAACGAATCCACTTACATTGAAACGTCTTTCTTTTCGTCATCGTAATTAATTCGATTGTGGAAGCTAACTATTAGACCTTTTCCCTTGTCCTGTAGTAAAGTAAAAATATTAACTGAATATTCCATAAATAGGAGGGTGATTTCATGCAATATCGTCGATTAGGGAACACAGGGTTAAAGGTAAGTGAAATAAGTCTTGGAAGCTGGCTTACATATGGTGGCTATGTGGAAGAACAAAAAGCAGAAGCATCAATAGACAAAGCCTATGAATTAGGGATTAATTTTTTCGATACTGCAAACGTTTACATGCGTGGAGAAGCAGAAAAAATCGTTGGAAAAGCATTAAGCAAGTATCCGAGGAGCTCTTATGTATTGGCCACAAAGGTATTTGGTAAAATGGGAGATGGTCCCAATGATCAAGGACTATCACGTAAGCATATTACTGAACAATGTGATGCCAGCCTCCAACGGTTAGGGATGGACTATGTTGATATTTATTACTGCCACCGCTTCCACCAAGATACACCAGTAGAGGAAACGTTACGTGCTTTAGATGACCTTGTTAGGCAGGGGAAGGTGCTTTATTTAGGTGTAAGTGAATGGACCGCAGAGCAAATCTCAGAGGCTATTCATATTGCAGATAAAAAGCTATTAGATCATATTGTCGTCAATCAACCCAATTACAGCATGCTCCAACGTTATATAGAAAAAGAAATTATCCCTGTTAGTGAGAAGCATGGCATTGGCCAGGTAGTTTTTTCTCCATTGGCACAAGGTGTGTTAACAGGAAAGTATAAAAAGGGAGAACAAATCCCAGCAGATAGTCGTGCAGCACAAGAGAACCTCGACTTATCCCGTGTGTTAACAGACACAAATCTTGATAAAGTAGAGCAATTAAAAGCAGTAGCAGCTGAGGAAGATTTATCATTAGCCCAGCTTTCGATTGCTTGGATTTTGAGACAGCCTAATGTTGCGAGTGCACTTGTAGGTGCAAGCAGACCAGAGCAGCTAGAAGAAAATGTAAAAGCGTCAGGCGTAAAGCTATCTGAAGACTCGCTTGAGAAAATTGAAAGTATTTTAACTGCATAATTATATTTTAGTAGATACTTAAAACGCTTGGATTTCACTCCAAGCGTTTTTTGTAATTTATCATATTACTCCGTGGACATTGAGCCCGTTATTTCCATATCCGCTCCATGTCTTCTCCTCATAATAACATCTATAAGAACATGATTATTCTAGAATGAAAACTATTAAACTTGTCAAAAATAATAGAAATCTCTTTTTAGGAGGGATGCGATGATGGAATTAAGTTTTATGGATATAACCTTAAATATTACCATCGGATTCTTTTTATCTTATTAGGAAAAACAACAATTAAACAATTAACGCCCTTTGACTTTGTATCTGCAATTGCGTTATCTGAATTGCTTGGAAAGGAGTAGGATTTTCCTCCCCCTAATATAATGCTTCTTCTTCTCCAGACCTCGTATTTAAATAGATAGTATTTGGCGCTTCTTCTCCTTCTTCCCGTTCAAATTGATGAACTAATTCATACTGATTGCTTAGAATCGAAGGGACATATTCTGTATTTTGGAAGGAGTACGTCGCATCAGGATATTTTTCTTGTAGTCGTTCAATTCCTTCCTCCTTACTGACATTAATATTAATAGGCGAAAACGGTAAATGAGCAAAGTAGTTTTGATCCAATGTTATTAAGCTTTGCGGGTTACCAGTTCTGGCATCGATATATAATCGATAACGAGCATTCGTTTCAAAGCCATCTTTTGCAGGTATTATCTGATACGTATAAATTTGGTGATCTAAATTGCTTGAGAAATTATAATTTAGACCTTTGTAATTAGCTTGGAATTCTTCATTATTAAACAACCGAGGTATAAGCTCATCCAGTTGCTCTCGGACATCCTCCACTGGTAATAGCTCACCACTTTCCGACATATGACGATTGTTAAATTCCAAAAGATTTCCTGTATATGCTTCCCACTCTGCATTATATCGCTTATTTTCCCCCTCAATCATTGTACTATAAGTACCATTACCCTTAATGACAGGTCTACTTTGAATAGAACCAAGCGTAACCTCAGCCTCTGGTGCTTGAAAAACTTCTCGTGCCCTCTGTTTCATCTCCTGCTCAGTAAGAATTTCTACTTCCTCAGGAAATTTTTGGAAATAACTATACGAATACGCCAAGTAATTGATGTCTTGATGAATGGATACTAGTTTATCTCCATTAAATGGTGTAAATAAAGCAGTGGGACTGTAATCATATACATCATTTAGCTTTAATCGTTCATCAGTCAATAAAATCGAAAATTCATCAAACAAATCACTCATCCGGTTCAAGGCTTCCTCATCTCGGTCAGTCCACTGCCCATGTTTATAACGGTTATGCAAGACATTGTTGAAGTCGTTTAAAGTTAAGGTTAAATGTAACTGATACGGATGATTGTCTATTTGTCGTTCTTCAAAAACGTTTGCATGTCGGCTTATGCGAGCTGTTTTTTCATTTAAATCAGAAATATATGAAAAGGTCCTAAAATAAGGGTCTCCTTCCGATTTAACCCGATCGACTTCAAAGTACAAATCTCGAACCGTTCCCTCTAAGCTTGACACTTCATATAACATATTTTTCCGATCATCCACATACTGGAAGAAGCTATAAACAATAAAAATCGTAACAATAAATAAAAGAATGAACCGCATTCTCCGTAATTTTAGCTTCGTCTTTATTTGGTTATCCAGTTTATTAGATGGAGTGTTAGAAGAGTCATCCTCTTTTAACTTCTTTGCCTTCGTAAAATTATCTCCTGTTTTATAGATGTTTTGGCACTTGTCACACGTCTGTAAGTGTTCTTCGACTGCCTTCTTTACGTTTGTGTGTAGCTCATCTTCTTGGTAGAGTACATAAAAATCTTCGACTGCTTCACATGTTAGCTTCATTTTGAATCCTACTCCTGCTTTTCATATAAGGCTATGAATTTTTTTCGCTCGGTAAATACCTATTTTGACTTTCCTTCTGATAAACTTACGATATCTGCGATTTCTGCATAACTAAAGCCTTGCAAGTACATACAAGGATAATCGTTCGCTCTTTTTTTTGCATATGAGTGAGTACTTGTTGGATTACCATCTGTTCATCAAAAGGAGTGTAATCATTTTGTTCAGTCTTCCACTCATTTGTTGTAAAATCCGTTTGCTGTTCTATATATACAGACGCCGCTAACTATGGAAAGTTACAACTTTTTTTAATTTTTTCGAACCAAAGTTTATTAAACACAAAAAAATTGCACTATCCCAAAGGGGTCTGACCCCTTTTTGCTCCTTTTTCATATTCCTCGCTACTATTAATAGTTATTTTCTACCCAGTCCACTACTTCCTGCCAGCTTTCCTTAGTGACAAGTACTCTTTTCATAAAAAAAGCTGGATCACTTTTTTGTACAGTTCCTGGTCTTAATGTAAAAATTAACTCATATCCGGATTCTAGCAGTATATCATCTGACTCTGGCATCCCAAAACCAAATGGGTAAGCATAGTATATTGGCGTAAAATCTAACTTTTCTTCAACGGTCACTATGGTTGCTTGTGTATCCTGTCTAAAATCGTCCATCTTATCTAAAGATAAAAATGGAGGATTATTATTTTTTTCTAAATAATGCATATCGTGTGTATGTGTCCCTATCGTCGCAAGACCAGTATCCTTCATCTCTTCTATTTGACTCCATGTAGCAAGCTCTAGACCTTTGAAATCAGCATTCCCTACTTCTCCCGTTATAATAAATAGTGTGAACGGAATCTGGTTCTCAATTAAAATCGGAAACGCATGTTCATAAACACTTACATCCGCATCATCAAATGTCACTAAAGCACACTTGTTAGGAAGTGATGCTTCATTTTTTATAAATTGGTTAATATCATCTGGGGTTACAAAATGAAATCCATTTTTCTTAAGATAATGTAAATGTTCCTTAAATTCATCTTCATACACAGAATATAAAAGTAGTTCTGGGTCCTTTGTGTATGCTGTGACTAATTTATCAAACGCTTTAACCAATTTTTTTGATGATCGTATACGGTGATAATTTAATACAAGACAACCTTGCCCTGTAATAGTGAAATCTTGCTTATACATGTCTTGTGCCGCTTCATTAGCTTGATCTATTTTTATACTAACCAAATAAACAATGATGAACAATAGTATAATAGCCATAACCCACTTTTTCATTCACCTTTTCCCCTATCCTTTTGCACATTAATCCTAGCCGGGCTTCTCCATTTTCCAGCCATATCTAAATTTTGAAACAGGCCTGCAATCACTGTACGACAAACGGTTAATGCACCAACAGTAAAAAATAAAGCTGGATACCATGGAATGAAGTAGAATAACCGCCAAATTTCTTTGTCATATGGATGGTTGAATTTAAGCGCAATCGTGAACTGAATCATACACATTAAGATTAAGATTGAGGTAAAGATGGGTATTGGGTTGATTCCAATATTACTCTTCATTAGAAGAATACTTGGTACTAGCCATAATACCACTCCAAAAACAAAGAGTAATGACCATATATAAGATAACAGTAACTCAATATAAATAATCCAGAGCCTCTTTAATCTCCAATCTAGAAAAATATCTTTATGGGTACGTAATAAATGCCAGCCACCCATTGCCCAACGTTTCCGTTGCTTCCAATATTCAGCGAGTTTGTTCGGTACTTGGATATGTGCGACAGCTTGAGGGATATATTTCACTCGATAGTAAGCCCTTTGTAATGCCCAAGTTATATCAATATCTTCCGTTGCAGTTTTTGTAGAAAACCCGTTTACATGATGCAATGCTTCTGTTTTGAAAGCCGTGATACATCCAGATATAGAAAACAGGTAGCCATACATATTCTGGGCTCTTTTTATTAAACCAATAATCGATGTAAATTCCACCGCTTGAATTTTTTCTAATAAATTGCTTCGATTATATACGATGGCATGACCTGTTGCCGCACCTATATCATTTATTGATAGGAGTGTTTGTACGAGAATTTTAATAGATACGGGTTGTGGTAACGTATCAGCATCCATAATTACTGTTATAGGAGTAGTCCCGGTTACTGCTAATGCACTATTCAAAGCGTTTGATTTTCCCTGATTTTCTATAATTCTCAAGAGATGGAAATGAGAAATTTCTTTTGTCCACTTACGAATCACCTCAGAAGTATGGTCAGTCGATCCATCATCAATAAATACTACTTGATAGGATGGATAGTCTATGTTTAAGAGTTCCTTGCATGTCTTAGAAATAATCTGTGCTTCATTGTGACAAGGAATTAAAATGGTAACAGTCGGCCACTTGCTTATCGTTTGAATATCAATATGTTCAGACCTTTCATATCTCTGCCAGTAAATGAACCCAGAAACAATCCAAACGATTGCCATGAAGATTGGATACCCGATGATAAAATAACCCATTAGTTCAAAGGTTTTATGGACAACGCTCATCTACTTCATCACCTATGACTGCAAATAACTCACCATACAATTCTTTATCGATTAACAATTGTATGACATTGGGAGTGATCACAGTTGATTTAGCAACGACAATATTTCCTTCATTATCTTTAATATCATCCTTTAACGCATACCCAACTAAGAGCTCTTCTTCCTTTACCCTCCACCTGTCCTCCGTGTTCATTTTTTTGTTCGTTTCCACTTTCATGTTTTCGATATAATCGGTTTGTTGCATGGTATCTTCCAACGTTCTTACATAGTCTTCTAATTCTTTATTAAGTTCTTCATGTAAACTATTGACCTTACTTCTCACAGCAAAATATATTCCTTCAATTAATCCTTTTGTCTGCTCTTCATAAGTCTTTCTATTCTGGTTAAGTTGTTGAACAAATGCTTGTTGCTCTTCTACCACTTGTTTTTTTAGTTGCTGCACACAAGTTGTGGCTTCTTGTTTCATGTGCTCTGCATCCTTTTTCGCTTGCTGTATGATTTGTTCAGCTTCTATTTTTGATTGATGTTTTATCTTTTCAGAAGATTCTTCGACACGTATTAATGCTTGACTCAGGTATTTATCCTGCTTTTCATAGTGACTAATTTTAGTCTCTAATGTTTGTTTTTCTTCATAAAGCTCCCAATAATAACCAGTCATTTTTTTTAAATACCGATCGACTTGCTTTGGGTTGTACCCCTGTACAGAACGACTGAATTTTTTTTGACTAATAATTTTTTCAAAATCCTCAGGTATCATTTGTTTTTCCTCCATATTAACCTTAATTATCTATTCAGCTAATCCTGTTGCGAAGCTTTCATGCCCTAATTCAACTAAGCATTGTGAAACTTTAATTCTGGCGACCTGTTTAACTAAAGCAGAGGATTCGGGGTGCTCAAGAATAATTCTTAAAATACTTACCCCCTTTGATAAGTGGTCACTTTTTATAAGCGTTATAGCAAGATTAAGAAGTTGTTGTGGTTCCATTTTCTTTAGGTTGGAAATGGTTTCATTCGGATGAGGTTGTACAACGGAAAGGCTATTTTTTATTTGTTCTGCTTCTTGTAACACGTTTTGTGCATGAATTGTTGAAATAACTGCCTCAGACCATGGAATATTTGTATGCATATATAAAATTTGATTCGTTTTACGGTCGTATCGTTCTTTTGAATGTGGTAAACAATTATTATATTTTATCCATCCTACATTAAATAAAAAGACAATTAGAGTCCATATAAAAACAAGAACTAGTCGACTTTTAGTTTCGTTAACGATTTCTGGAACGTATAATCCATTCATCGATAATTGACTATAAAAAACTGAGAACAAAACAATGACATACCAGAGTAAGGTTATTGCTATAATGATCCACCCTGTCACAGAAAGAGTTAATACTATTACTTTTTTACAACTATTTACTGAATAGAAATTACCCATCTTCACCATACCCCTACTATTCTTTAAATAATTCTATGAACAAAAACTGCAACTTATGTCCTATGTATGTAGTTGAATTTAACTACAACTATTTTCATGGATCAATAAAGATAGCGTGTTGACAAAACCACAGGTTAAGCCGGATAATAACAATCAAATTTATTTGATTAATAATTCCCGGTAAATTTGGCAATCACCTGCGCTTTCTTTACATATAAAAAAGATACTCCGTCACGTGGTTGGAGTATCTTTTTATCTATTATTATCTTTTTACGACTCTATCAACAATATAGTTACACTTCCATTTCTAAATCTTCTATCCTTTTCTCCAAGTAATCTACATCCTTTTTGGCGTGGAAGCGTTCAGCTTTTTCCACTTTAGCCGCCACACTATATTGCGGGATTCCAGATGGGCCATCATAAATCCCTTTTGGAATTAAAAAGTTTCCTTCAGGGAAGTGAAGGCCGACATTTCCCTTTGTAATATCAGCAAAGTGCGCATTTCCTTGAAATGTACCATGTTGATTATAAACAACAATTGGCTCACCATTCGCAATGTTTAATTCTTTTGCATCCTCTTCATTGATTAAAACATCATAACGACCGGCCGCATTGAACGGGTCTGTTTCTTTGTACACCATCGAATTGAATTGTTTCCCTCGCCGAGTCGTAATATAAAAGGTGCCATCTGGCTTTTCCAGCTTAGGAATATCAATTGGAATTAAATTTCCTCTTCCATCTGGTGTTGGACAAACGCCACCTTCACATAACCAGGCGCCGCCCCATTGGAAAACATCTCCTTGTTTTTTCAAATGCTGAATCCCATCATAGTTGCGGTTTGCCACTGCAATTTCATCTCGAATTTCCTGGCCAGTTCTAAAATCTACCAAATGAGCCGTTTCTGGCTTCACTCGTTTGGCTAAGTCAATGTAGATTTTCCATTCCGCTCTTGCTTCTGGAACCTCCTGTTTGTTCCCTTCAATTTCCGGTGAAAAATAGACCATCCGCTCCGTCGAAGTAGAAGTTCCTCCACCTTCTTGCTCATAACGCGTTTTAGCAGGTAAAACAATAACCGCCTCTTTCGCTTCCACCAATGTCGATGTATTAAAAATAATGTCTTGATGGACACGAATATCCAGCTCAGACAATGCTTTTTCGATAAACTCAGGATTAGGCATTGTTTCTAAGAAATTACCACCACTCATATAATAGAGTTTTATTTTTCTTTCATGATCCTCAGGGAGCACAGCATTTTCTAAAGAAACACCGACAATATCCCCTTGCCATTTAGGCAGCTCAAAATCCCATACCTTTTCCATTCTGTTCACGTTTTCCTCATCCCAGCCGCCGCCAGGAAGAACAAATGGGTCTGCCCCCATCTCACCTGTACCTTGAACACTTGAGTGTCCACGGAATGGCATTAGACCAGCGTGTTTACGTCCTAAATGACCTCGTAAAAGGGCGAGATTAGCAACTTGAGAAATATTATCTGTCGCAAAAGAATGCATCGTTAATCCAAGTGCCCAAGCGTAGACTGCATTTTTACTGTTTGCTAGCAGTTCAGATAACTCAATAATCCTATCTTTTGACACACCTGATGACTTTACGACGCTATCCCACGATTGATTTTGTACTTTAGCTTTAAGCTCCTCATAGCCATTAACATGATCCCGAACAAACGTATGATTGACGGCTGAACCGTACTTTTTTTCCTCCATTTCAAACCAATGCTTCATGATTCCATGCATGAAAGCAATATCCCCACCAATGTTTACTTGATAAAAATCATCTGCAATTTTAGTCCCAAATAAAGCGGATTCTGCATTTGAAGGAACCCAATATTTATCCATGGCAGGCTCCTTATATGGATTAATGACAATGATTTTTGTACCTTTTTTCTTTGCAGCTAGCATATATTTCGTTGAAACTGGAGAACTGTTCGAGGCAACAGATCCCCAGAATAATAGGACATCCGTACCAATCCAGTCCTGATAGTTCGAGCTACTAGCACCTATTCCAACTGAACGCTTTAGCGCCGTTTTCGATGGAGAATGACAAATTCGTGACGCATTATCAATATGATTTGTTCCGAGGAAACGAGATACTTTTGCAGCCACATAATACGATTCGTTCGTAATTCCTCTGGAAGTTAAATAGAAACCATACTGTTTAGGATCTAATTTTTTCATTTTTTCCGCAATCGTATTCATTGCTTCATCCCAACTAATACGTGAAAACTTCCTTTCTCCTTTTCTACGAATTAACGGATATGGAATTCTACCTAACGTACGTAATTCTTTGCTGCTGTATTTCTTAAGCTCATCAATGTCTGCGTGAACGATATCTTCCTTCATTGCAGGCATGGTACTTAGGCGTAAAACATTTAAGCGAGTCGTACAAATGTGAGGACCTTTCAGTGTTTGATCCTGAAGACCTGATACTCCTAAAGCACAACCATCGCATACACCTTTCGTAAGAATATTTTTGGCGTAATTTAAATTATCCTTGTTTTCCCACATGATTTTCATCGTATCCCGAATATGTTTCGGCTTTACCTTCCCTAATCCAAACGGAATCGGACTGACCCAATGTTCTGGTGTGGGTACTTTCGATATTTTGATTGGTCCTTGATGTTTAGTCTTCCCCATTTTTTGTTCACTCCTAACATAGATTCCTTTGAAAGCGCCCTCTAACATAGAAAAAACCACCGTACATATTTTTATTTTAAAAATACTACGGTGGTTAAGCCTTTAGCAGGGTCGCTACCAAGTGCCAAAACCTATTATTTACAATATTTTTGCTCAATATTTTCAGCAAAGATAAAGATCGACATCCCAAAATCACGATCAATATCTATATCAACAAACAAATCAACAAACTTGCAACCTAAAAACTCTTCCATTTCTACAGGAGGATTGTTTCGATACATGTCTTTCACCATTTCTGTTCGGGCAGACCGCAAAACTTGTCTTCCTTCATCAGCCCCTGCAATGAATTTTTCAACTGGTGAAAGATTACCTTCCATCTCGCATATCGCCCAATTTTTGCAAAATGTCGTTGTAATTTTACTTGGGCCTTTTCCCATATGCTTTTTTCTGAAAGAACGAACAAGATTACTGAATTCTGCCTCATACCTATTCATGGTGGCCTCCTACATATACAATCGTATTCTATCGATAATATTTTATCATACTTTATCTAGAACATTATAAAATTTAACTTACTTCCGCTTTCCCCTCAAATTGTTGCCTATTTAGATTGCGTAATTTATTGATATCTTTGCGGATAAGCAACGAAATTATTAGTGCTATCACAAATAGCCCCGCAAAGTATGTTAGGCTTGAGCCATAACTACCAGTCGTATCCTTCATCCATGCTGCGAATAAAGGGCCTACTAAACCTGCAGCCGCCCATGCCGTTAAAATATAACCATGAATCGCACCGAGCTGCTTCGTGCCAAACAAATCCCCAATAAATGCAGGAATCGATGCAAATCCTCCGCCATAGCACGTATAAACAACGGCAAGCATTACTTGGAACAATAAGGACGTTGTTGTATGCGGTAATGCTGCAAATAGGATAATTTGCAAAACAAAAAATGTGGTGTACGTATTCGGTCTACCAATATAGTCTGATATGGAAGCCCAACCTATTCTGCCAAGACCATTAAAAATCCCTAGTACACCAACTAGTGCAGCGGCTTCTGTTGTTGTAAGACCAATACTCTCTTCTGCAAGCGGCTTTGCTGCAGATAAAATAGCAATTCCACACGTAACATTAATAAATAACATGATCCATAAATAATAAAACCTTGACGTTTTAATGGCTTCATTAGCTTTTAATTGTGATAAATCTTTCTTCACCTTTGATTGATCTTGTTTCATTTTATCGTTAAAGCCTGCCGGAGCCCAATCAACAGGGGGCTTTTCTAAATAAAGAGATGATATAGTCATTACAACAAAATAAGCAATTCCTAAAATATAAAACGTATTAGCAGTTCCTACTGATTTAATTAAAGCATCCATAATTGGACTACTAATTGCCGCGGCAAAACCAAAACCCATAATCGCTAACCCTGTTGCTAACCCACGTCGGTCTGGGAACCATTTTACTAGTGTAGATACAGGAGCAATGTAACCAACCCCTAATCCAACGCCTCCTAATACACCGTAAAATACATATAATAGCGGTAATGAACTGAGGTTTACTGCTAAGCCGGAACCAAATATCCCTATGCCAAATAAGGTAGCAGCAAGTAATCCAGCTTTCCTTGGACCATATTTTTCGACGAAGTGACCTAGAAAGGCTGCAGATAATCCTAAAAATAAAATGGCAATACTAAAGGTCAATTGCACTTGACTATTGGACCAACCAAATTGTTCAATTAATGGGTCAGTAAAATTACTCCAAGCATAGACAGAACCAATCGAAATATGTATTCCTACAGCTGACAATGCAATTAACCATCTATTTTTCACTTTTTGCACCAATAAACACATCCTTCTTTGAAAATATAAAAACCGTTAACCCCTCCAAAAGAATACACTTCATGCATTCTCATCTGGAAAGATTAACGGTTAGTAAACAGCAGGATTCGCTACTATTGGACCAACAGTAAAATCTATTTCATAATACTTGTAATAAATTTAACCGACGACAGGGACGCTATCTCGCATCAAATTTGTTACAATTCTATGAATTTTTTAACAAAATTAATCTTATCACGAAAGCGCTTAAAATATCAATAGATTTTTTGAAAGTTTTGCCAACAATTCTGTTACTTGTTTTATAAAACCAATTATGTTTATGATTATTACATGTTCATTGAATAGGAGGGGAAACCATGGTATTACAAAGAAGCAAAAAAAGAGTAATTACGAAATACCAAAACGGGAAATTAGAAGTGGTAGAGGATGAAATTGCTACAGAATTTCCAATTACTATTCACGTCAATGGAGAGGAATTTGCAACAATGGTTTGCACCCCGACTCACTTAGATGAACTTGTTATTGGATTCTTGGCGTCTGAGGGAGTAATTCTGTTCAAAGATGATGTCACAAACCTGGAAATTGATGAAGGACTTGGATTTGCTTACGTCACATTGAAATCAAATGCTTTTACAAACCATCCCGACCATTCCAAACGATTTATCGGCTCGTGTTGTGGAAAGAGTAGGCAATTTTATTTGCAGAGTGATGTCCGTACTGCAAAAACGTCCATGTCCAACACGAAAATGAAAGTAGAGCAGTGTATTCAGTTAATGAACACGATGCAGGAAAACAGCATTATGTTTAAAAATACTGGTGGTGTACATAACGCTGCTCTCTGTAGTCCAACCGAACTTATCGTCGATCGGACAGATATTGGAAGACACAATGCACTGGATAAACTATACGGATATAGCATGGCAAACAGCATCCCTGTTCGCGATAAAGTGATTGTTTTCAGTGGCAGAATTTCCTCTGAAGTACTGATAAAAGCTGCAAAAATTGGCGTTGGTATTGTACTATCAAAATCAGCCCCAACAGACCTGGCTATTGAGCTTGCAGAAGATTTAAACATCACAACCATCGGCTTTATTCGAGGACAAACATTTAACGTATACTCACACCCGGAAAGGATAATAAATAGTTAGGAGGGAATTTTAATGGGAGAATGTAATATTGATCACCCACTAGAAGATGTAACGCAAAAACTTGAAAGTCAAAAAAACCACCTGCCAGATAGCCTGTATAAAAAGGGGCATATGCTATTACAAGCTAATCCTACACAAGACGTTCTAAATGTTTTGTTTCATTTATTAAAAAAATACGATTTATTAACAGCCGAGGAACAGCAAGAACGTAATGAAAAATTGTCTCTATTACTTGATACTCAGTTATAGGTGTCATTCATCTTGTTTCACATAAATGTTTTACAAATTTAAAAAAGAGGACCGAGCTCAAACTAAAATGGACCCTGTAGAATAGACAGTTTAAAAAAAGAGGCTTGTCCTTGAACTTTTTACTGACTCTGTTTTGCAGGGTCTTTTTTTTGTTATAG
>NZ_JAFBDR010000020.1 GCF_016908325.1 Aquibacillus albus
GGGTTATTTGGAAGTTCTGTGATAGGTACTTCCATTTTACACTGAAAATGGTGGTTATTTTTCTTTATTTGAACCTATTTACTACACTAGGCACCACAAAAGGACAAAGGTCGGATTTGTCTATAATGGAAGGACACTTTTGTGGGGGATGACATGAAAGTATCTAATCTAATGAGAGTGTTCTTCTTTAGTTTTATGAACATTAATTTTTCTAATTCCATTATAAACATATCTCCCATCGCTTCATTTCTTATAAAAATAGGCTGTTCTCTAAAACATTGTGGTTTCGGTGAAAACTCATTAGTTCGGGAGAGTGGAAGGCGGCGACATCCTCTCTGTATTTTAGTTACCCCATTGACTTTTAAAGGTTTTATCATTTTTGTGGATTCTTCATTTTAAACTTAAAATGATAAGTATTTATAACTTAAAGAAAAAAAAGTTTTACTTTTTGACAAAAATAGTTTACATTAAGTTAAAAATATATTACAATAAACTTATCATTAGGAGGTTGAATCATGAATGAACATGGTGAAATTAAAAATCAATTACCAGTACTAAGAGCTAAAAAAGGTTATTCACAAAAAGATGTCGCAGAGAAAGTGGGTGTTAGTCGACAGACGATTGCTTCTTTGGAAAAAAATAAATATAACCCCTCACTCAAATTGGCATATGAACTTGCACTTTTATTTGAGGTGGAATTGCAAGAAGTCTTTCAATATCAATTAAAGGAGGAATTGTAAATGTTTTTCTATATTTTTCTTGGTGTTTTAATTGTTGCCATTACCTTTTGGTCTAAATTTCAATTTGGAGATGAAGGAAAGGATGAACGGGGACAAAAAATTCTTAACAGGTCTTATAAGATTATTTTTCCGATGTTTATCATTGGATGGGTGTTTGTTAGACTTTTCGAGGACTTTGTAATGCCATTAGATGGGGAAGGCTGGCGTATGGCTATGTGGTATTTAATAACGGGAATTATGATTCTGCATTCTGTTCTGATTTATATTTTCAGACGGGTTTATTAATCCATTTATCTATACTGTTTTACCCTTCGCTAGGATTATTGGTGAGAAAGTTGATTGTGTTAAACTTTACGTCAGTTGGCACCCTTTTTTCACTTTGAAAGGGACGTTTATAAAAATCAAAATAAGCAAGGTGAAAGTAAACAAGCATATATTTTTATCATTACAGGCGAGAAGACCCCATTCTCAAGGAGTGAGAAGGGCGCTAGCCTAATGAGTAGGGTGGGGATGAATCGCCTTCGGACAAGGGATAGCTTCAGCTATCTCCATTGTCCGACTGTTTAACTCGGTTCCTAGTCCTAAGTCAATTTTAATTAAACCGAACAAATGTTTGTATTTTTGCGAGTTGTATTGTATAATGAATAGAGAGAGATGGAGGTGAATGTATTGCTTGTCCATAGGGCTTATAAATTCAGAATCTATCCTAACAAAGATCAAACGAAATTAATCAACCGAACCATTGGTTGTTCTCGTTTTGTATTCAATCACTTTTTGGAAAAATGGAGAACTACCTATCTAAAAACTGGAAAAGGTATGACCTACAAAACGTGTTCTTCCCAATTAACCCATCTTAAGAAAGAATTGGATTGGTTAAAAGAAGTGGATAGCATTGCCCTTCAAACCTCACTTAAAAACCTTTCCAATTCGTATGCTCGATTCTTCAGAAAACAGTCGAAAGCCCCGCGTTTCAAGTCCAAAAAAACAAGGTCCAATCCTACACCACAAAACGCACGAACGATAATATTGCGATTGTTGCGAACAAAATCAAACTACCAAAACTCGGACTTGTTTCATTTGCTAAAAGTCGTGAAGTGGATGGTCGGATTATCAATGCTACGATTAGACGTCATCCAAGTGGTAAATTCTTTGTATCTATCCTTGTTGAAACAGATATAGATCCATTACCCAAAACATACTTATCTGTTGGTATGGATGTCGGATTGAAAGACTTCGCCGTTCTATCCAACGGAAGCATCTACAAGAACCCAAGATTTTTTAGCACCTTAGAAAAGAAACTTGTAAAAGTGCAAGCGTCATTGGCACGACGTAAGAAAGGTTCTTCTAACTGGCATAAACAACGAATCAAGCTTGCACGAATTCACGAAAAAATAACCAATATAAGAAAGGATTACTTGCATAAAATTTCTTTCCATATTGTCAAAAACCACGACATTATTGGTATAGAAGATTTGCAAGTATCGAATATGTTAAAGAATCATAAATTAGCAAAAGCCATTAGTGACGCGAGTTGGTCCATGTTTCGTATCATGCTAGCGTATAAGGCAAAATGGTATGGAAAACAGGTTGTCATGGTCTCTAAAAACTTTCCTTCAAGCCAACTTTGCTCTTGTTGCGGCTATCAAAATAAAGATATGAAGAATCTTGCGTTACGTGAGTGGGATTGTCCATCTTGTGGTGCACACCACGATAACAGGGATATGAACGCTAGCATAAATATTAAAAAGGAAGCAATAAGAATTCTAACCGTAGGTCCTACGGGGTTAGCCTAATCAAAACCGACTGTTAGGTTGGTGTTCTTAGGAATCTCCCACTTCAAACAGACCGTAAGGTCGTTAAGTGGCGAGAGGGTTCAATAATAGCTCCATATATTCACCATAAGGCACCTACGAATAACAGCGATGAAAATGGATGGGCAAACGTTAGTGTGCCTCGTATGATTGGATTATCAATGTTAAACCAAGTTGGCATTACTCACATGAATGATACAAATGTTATATCCTTTAATATGCCAAATGAATACCGTGATGGTACAGAGACTTTAGCGTACAGTTATCGTTTACAAATATCCATGCATCCTCGAGATGATTATAATCAAGATATTGCTTCGATGGATGGCGATGTACTCGTCCTAGCTGGAAGTGAAGATGAATCATTTCAAGCAGAAAAATATGATGACGTTTTTGACGTACATTACCAAACAGAAGTTGTGCTAGTAGATGGATTATCTCATTTTGCACTTATTCATAATGAGCAGGCACATGAAACAATAGCGGAGTGGTTAATCTCTCAATAGTTATTTAATGTGATAGTAATTTTGTTTTTGGTTAATCTATGTTGCTAATTCGATCTATAAATACTTCGTTTCATTTCTTTTTTCTTTTTATGTTTTCTCTTAAACAAGCATTCTTTTATTCAAAATCCCATTGTATGGAAAAAAACTAAATAATTGGAGGCTGATGTATGACTGTTAAGGTTACTAGTATTGGCTTGAAAGGTTTGGAAGGTTACCGTGTGCAGGTAGAGGTGCGGATTTCACATGATAAGGAATCGGTGGTGATTGTAGGTTTGCCGGATGCTTCTGTAAAGGAGTCTAGGGAGCGGGTGTTAGCATCGATAGCTTATTTTGATCTGGATGTGACCGATAAGAAGGTCCCAACTCCTTCAAAGCAGCAACAGCAATGGCCAAATCACTGCCGGGTCTTGCCGAAAAAATTAACTTTACAAAGAAGCCGGAATTTTTGCAGCAGGAGCTTTATCAAGAGATAATCAAATAAAAGAAGGGCAAACTAGTTGCAGATCAAATCGTGAAGGTATTTTTACACGTTAGGAGTATAAAATTTTATAGCTGAAGTTAATCGACGTAGTAAAAATTTTTAGGAACTAAGTATAAGCGCAACTAGGCGATTGCCTGCGCCTAAAGGCTTGGCACTAGCCAAGTTTTCTTTAAAAAGTGGTGAGGAAAAGTGGATCCTCATTCATATCGAAGTTCAAGGAGATACAGATCCTGATTTCCCAAAGCGAATGTTCCGTTATTATTACCGAATCTATGATAAATTTAATCGAGACACCGTTGCGATTGCATTATTGACAGACGACACCAAACGTTTTCGACCTGACACGTATCACAATGCTTTTGAAGGAACCTCTTTAACATACAAATATAATATGTATAAATTCTATGACCACGAAGAAAGTGAACTGGTCCAATCGAACAATCCATTTGCAATCGCAGTGTTGGCGGCCAAATATGCCAACGAATCCAAAGACGATGAAGAAAAAAGATATCGCTTCAAACGCAAACTTTTTCGAATGATTTTACAAAAGAGCAGTTATCCTCCAGTAGAACGCCGCATTTATATCGCTACACTCATTTACTTCATAGATTATTTACTTCAAATACCGTTAGATTTAATTAGAAAAACTTGGCTTGTCGCCAAGCCATAATGGCGAAAGCCTTAGTTTTACTTATACTTTCAACCGATTTAATTAATAAATTCTGAAAGTGCCAAAAAGTTAAGAGATGAAATAATCCAAACGAAGGAGGGAAAAGAAATGGTTTATGTGGATCGAGACAACTTACCACAGTCTTGGGCAGAATTGGAAAGAGTGTTTAGGGAAGAGGGAAAAGAAGAAGGAAAGGAAGAAAGTGAAAGATCAGTTGCGCGTAGGATGCTAAAAGATGGTATGTCAGTAGAATTAGTAGCAAAATATGTCACGTTATCCAAGGAAAAGATCCAAAAGTTAGCTGATGAGTTGTAGGATGTGAAATCGGGTGGTACTGGTATATGTATGTTACAGTAGTTATGGTCACAGAGACAGCTTGGAATTTGTCGAAGGTTGATATGTGGTAGGGGGATATGAGAGGTGTTCGCGCACTTCTCTTTTTTTCGTACTTTGGTAGACACTAAATAACTTGGTAGCCGCGATTATAGTAATAAGAGAGTTTAAAAGATTTCTTGAAACCGATTAGCTTTGTTTATTCAAGAAAGAGGGAGGAACTAAGTTGGAGCCATTATGCTTTAAAATTACTCTTGTCATATGTATGGAGGAGTGTGAGGCTGAAGAAAAGGGAAAATGTCATCACAACGATGATCATGATAATGATGTAACTGAACTTCCCGGGGAACTCGAATCATCTGAGATAGATACTCCCTCTTCATCCAAAATGCTAAAAAATGATTCACACAAAGATATCGCAAAGGTGATGAGAATTGTGGATGCCGATACGATTGAGGTGAATGTAAATGAAGACATGGTAGATGTTCGTTTACTACTCGTTGACTGTCCTGAAACGGTCCACCCAAAGGGACTAACTGAAAAATTTGGTGTGGAAGCAAGTGCTTTTGCTAAAAAAATACTTACAGGAAAACAAGTGCAGTTGGAATATGATGGTCCAAAATGGGATCATTATGGGAGAATTCTCGCTTATATGTGGGTAGATGGTAAATTGTTTAACCAAATGTTATTGGAAGAGGGCTTTGCGCATATCGCTTATGTATATAATCCTCCGTACAAATATTATGATTTACTCGCCAGAGCACAAGACAAGGCAAAAATTAGGAAAAAGGGGATTTGGGGGATTGTTGGAAGTGAGGGGGGAGTAGATTATCAAGGGCAGATGGATTTGTTTGGAATAGGAAGGGATGGTGGTTTGGAGTGAATGATAGATCGGCAAAAGCTAAGGTACAGTGACGTCCTGAAATTTGTCGAATGGAAACAGAGGAACTCTCTTTATGCTGAAGTTTCCTCTATTAAAAATAAGCCTAGCTGGATAACTTACCTCTTGCTGGTACATAAGTGCTAATTCTCGCCATAAAGCAATCACAGCCTCCTGATATAGTTTTCAAACGACCTAGCATTTTTGTTCGCTAAGAAGGTTGGAATGCCTTTTTATGTTTTCGATCCTTATGAACATATTAAAATTTTTTGCCATTACTTATTTCAATCAATTACTGATATAACTACCTTATATCCGGAATTAGCTAAATATTTAAATGACATAAAGCTACATCCTAATAGAGTTATTAAATAAATTTGTAAGTAAATCATTGTAAGCAAAAATATATATGGTGAAGAAGTAATGAAGGAACCCACTGAGTTGGTTGATTAAGCCACTTGGTGGGCTTTTTTATTTTGCTTATTTATCCATTAAGCTCTATCCTATTATTAATAGGAGTTTATTATTGACGGAATTCTAGGGGGATTATTGTGAAGAAAATTATTCATGATGTTAAGGGGGATGTAATTCTTTCTTATCAAGAGAATGGATATCAATCATTAATAGATCAATTTCAAAAGGCAAATTATATTAATATCGTAACCTATAATATTAATACTTATGAACCTAAAACAGAATTAATTAAAGAGCTTAGGAAAGTGGGTAATTCCACACCAATTACATTAGTATTAAACATACCAGCAAGAAGAGACGATTACATAAATAAGAAGACTGTCCAAATAGATCAAGCTGCTGTAAATGATGCAAAGAATAAAATTAAATACACACTAAATGTACTAGAACGATCAAAGTTTGGAGATTTAAATGTTTATTTTAATTTTGATAATCATTCAAAGCTCATAATGACTGATACAGTAGCTTATATCGGGTCACAGAATTTTTCTGATGCAAGTAAAGATAACTTTGAATTAGGGCTTTTAGTGAATGATCCAAGGGAAGTTAGTAAAATAAACTATAGAATTTTTGAAGAAATTAAAGACAATTCAATCCTTTATGCAACTTCTGAATATGCAATAGTAATGGAAGAGATAGCTGAAATAATGAGGGATTTATTACAAAATATTAGGCAAGATATCTTCACATTGGCAGGGGATGAGCCCTATATACCAGAAATAGAGGTAATAAATATTGATAATGCTTACTTCCCTAAACAAAAGTGGGAGGAATTTAAGGAACTTCATTACAGGTTTGAAGATATAGTAGATAAATTGGTAAATGACTATCCTTCAGAATTTAATAAAGGAAAAGCTGAAAAGAAAGTAGAACAATTAAGGGACTTGGTAGAAGACTTTGCATCTGAATTAGATGAACTTGCTAATTTTATGAATAACAGGGAAGAGTCTATGATGTGGAAGAAGTTTGAACAAATTGATATAGGGGAAGATGTTGATTCTGCTTTAGAAGGTGCATCAGAGTATGTAAGGAATTTTAAACATGATAAATTTCGTGATATAGAAGAAATAGGGGATGAACTAGTTCAATCTTTTGATGACATAGAACAATGCATTAATGATATTGAAACAGTCATTGACGAGATAAAGGATGCTATGATAAATAAATCTGTTTATCAAAATATAGATCTAATCAAGAACTATCAATAAAAATGAAATAAAAAAACAGTTTCATAACTTAATATGGCGGTGATAGATATGAATCCTAAGGTTATACCTAAAAACCAAAGTATGGATATGAAAGAAAAACACCAAGGTAAAGAAGAATGGAAGATGTTTGCAAGGAGAGTTCAAAAAAATCCTTTTGTTAAAAATCACCTACTATATAGAGAAAATCAAAAATGTTCTTGGTGTGGATGGAGTATTGATAAAGAGTTTGTAGTTCATCACATTGATTATGATCATGTATGTGAATATAAAATAATGAGGGAATATCCAAGTCCAACAGTTAAGCGCCCAAAAAAGAATGGTAAAAGTCCCTGACTGCGAATCATGCAATAGGGCTAACCCAAATTTATTTTCTGATTGCATGAGTAGGCTAACTCCAGTTCATAAATTGTGCAATTTTAAGATAGAAAAGAATATGGATTCAAGTAATTAATTCAATAGAAGGAACTCGTCAAATTTTGCTCATCACAATATTGTGGTGGGCATTTTTATTTTGGAATGAAAACCTAAGATTAGGTGGAACAGTGGATAAAACCCTATATATAGCGGGGGTGAATAGAGGGGGATATATTTTGCGTATTTTTATCCATTCGTCCTCACGGCGATGCTTAGGCAACCAATAGAGACAGGACAGGTAACAATCAGTCGTGCTGCATCTACGGTCACTAATCCTGCACAGTTTCTTCTTCTTGGTGCGATGAACCCATGTCCGTGTGGATATTTAGGTTCACGGCATTTCTATTGTACGTGTACACCAAAGCAGATTACCGCCTATACGAACCGTGTATCCGGTCCAATTCAAGACCGAATGGATATATTGCTGTACTTGCAAGTGGTTGCTTTAGATAAGGAATCCCCAGAACATAATGAAGCATCTGAAGTAATGAGAAATAGAGTAGTCGTGGCACGGGAACGTCAATATAAAAGGTACGGATCTGAGATGACAAATGCTGTAGCTGCACCAGAGGTAATCCTTCATTGTACGAAGTTAAATGCTGATCAACAGAAGATGGTACAACAATGGTCGACACAATATAACTGGAGTACTCGAGTACAAATGAAGGTACTCCGTATCACAAGGACGATTGCAGATTTAAAAGGGGAGGACTGTATATCGAATGATGCATTATGGGAAGCGATGACATTGCGGCGAACAATAAAAGGTAAGAATCCAAAATCGGTGGCGAGGTGACACAGTGGGACGGAAGAAAAGAATTTGGTTACCAAACTATTTTTATCACGTCGTTTGTCGCGGAAATAGACGTGATGCGCTATTTAGAGATGACAACGATTTTATCAACTTTCTTTATATTCTCGAACAAATCAATGAGCGCTATCCCTTTGAATTGGCCTCCTTTTGCTTAATGACGAATCACTTTCATCTGCAAATTCGTTCCCACCAGCAGGAAATCTCCAAAGTGATGGCCCTCGTTAATCGCCGCTATGCTAGTTATTTTAATACAAGGCATCACTTAACAGGCCATCTATTTGAAAAGAGATACTATGATAAAATCATCCCCAATTCAAAAGGTTTGTTAGACGTTAGTCGGTATATTCACCTGAATCCTGTTGCTGCCAAAATGATAAAAAAAGCAGAAGATTACCATTGGAGCAGCTTTCAAAATTATCTGGGAAGTGTGCACCCAAACTATGTTTTTTTAAAACCGCAGTTAGTCTTGGATTACTTTTCAGGGACATTAGAGGAGAAGCAGGAGAAGTATCGAGAGTTTGTAAGAGCCGGTACCTGTCACCACCCGTAATATTGAAAAAGTGAAGTATCTAATTTTCAAGAAAGGCTTCCCCTCAATTAAGCACTAGTATTAAACTGATGCTAGAAATCAATGAATTCGTAGGGGAAGTTGTCTTTGTTGCGGATAAACTAGTACCAGTGCAAAAAATTTAAGGTAACGTTTTTTGGTTAATCTGCTGAGGTAGCAGAGAACAGAAAGTTTATCAAGGAACGGTTACGTCAAGGAAGAAAGGCAAAAGTGGTCTACAGCAATCACTTCCGGTCCACATATAGATAAGCGAGCAAAATTATCCTTTATAGCTGATGAACTAGGATAATTATTTTTTGGGTTAAATAAAAATAAAGTGATGTTCTATTTCATAGGTTTATATAAAGGAGAGGGGAGTAATTAAATGTATCAAAATCAGAAAAGTAAGAGAGAAATCGGTTGGAAGTATTTTAATGATTTAGTAGAACCATATGGAGAATGCTTGTACCTTGATTATGGTGTAACAAAAATTAATCCTAAAAACATTATCGGATTATCCTATTCTGGTGTTGTTTCTGAAGAGAAGTTGGTGCGATTAGTAGAATTGGTAAATGCTAGTGGTTGGAATGATAATTCACCTCAAGACTTACATCTTCTACTGCTTCCAAATGGATACTTTACCGTTAGTACTGGAGGAAACCACAGAACTATATTATCCAATAAGATGGGATTGGATTGGATTAAAGCAAATGTTGAAGTGTTAATTCCATATGAACGCGTATCACCTGAAGTAAAGGGACAATTACAATCATTAGAAAAAACGATAGAAAAAGAAGATGAAATATTTACACAGGTATTTAAAGAAGAACAAGCTTATTATGATAAACTTGAAGAACCGCCAAGTGAATTACATGAAAAAAGAAAGCAACAAGAAAAAAAGTTAGGTCGTGTTGAAGAAGAAAAAAGGAATCTTATATTTAATGAAGCAAAACGATTAATGCTGCTTCCATATCAACCTAGATTAAAAGTGACAATAAATAAGATGAGCAGAAAAACTTAAAGGTAAAAATTATGTTTAGGTTTGGTGTCACCACCCATAGATTCAATGTTTTGTTAAAGACCATAGAAACGATTACATTAAGAATAACTTTAAGGTTTATAAAAGGATTGATACAGTGACGTCCCGGAATTTGTCGAGGATTGGTAATGAATAGACAGAAACCGGCAATATGGAATGAAAGGGTGATTAATATGAAAATTGGAGTAGCAGGAACTGGTTGATGTTGGTTTATCAAATGCCCTATATATAAGCTCAATATTAGGTATAGGCACCCCCTCGCAATTTAGCGGGTTTTTCGAAAAATATAGGGTAAGAGGTTTCATTCAGAGAGTGCCAGTTACTGTCCAATATTACTTATTTTCTTTTACCCAATTATCTATATAAGGTTTTAATGTTTTAATGAAGGTTATTGTCGTATCAATGTATTCTTGCTTAATCTGTGATTCATTCCATGTCGAAGGTTCGAATGGTATTTTATATACGAGCCCTTTCCATTTTTGACTCGTACAGTTTAATCTGCTTTTAGGAACCTCCATATCAAAGGCGATGTTACCTAATAGTTGATTGCCAAATTTTTTAAAGGGTTCCTTTCTCTTTGATAATCTGCTGTGTATATTCCAATCTGGTGTAAACATCCACCTAACGGAATCCGGACTATTCATAGTATAAGAGAAAGTATAAGCATCATCATTATGATATGGTTTTGATAACCACCCACATTTTGGCGGTGTCAATTTTCTTATAAATGGTTGAAGGTGATAAAGAATAACTTTCAAAAAGATTGCTTTGATACACATGATCTATTATTCCGTCAGCAATGTCACTAAAACCCTGTTTATACGCTTCACTTATCTTTTTAACGCTACCCATGTAAATCCCTCCCTTTTGATACCAATAAGTGTAAAGGAGAAAATTCAACTTTAAAATTGTTTATTTATTCAAACTACAACTTTAACTTAATTATAACTTTTCCTGGATTCATCTAGACTGGTTTCAGAAAGACAATTCTCAGGTACTGTCACAGTGACGTCCCGGATTAGAGATAATATTGATACTACTGCTTTAGCTAAAGCTATAATCTGTCATGTGTAAAATAGAACGTGATTTAATTGCGGAAAGAACAAAAGCTGGACTGGAATTTTCAAGGGCAAGAGGCAGAAAAGGAGGAAGATCTAAAAAGAACCAAAAGGACAGAGAACGTGAATTAAAGCTATATGATACTGAACAGTATTATGTCAATGGTATTGCTGAAATGACTGGTGCTTCAACTGCAACGATATTTAGAGAATAGAGAAAATCAGAAAGGCGCCAGTTAATAAATTAATGGCGTCATTTTTGTTAGGGTAAACAAGGGGGCGACTTATTGAACAACAAAACAAGTACATTATGTGTCTAATCTTTCTTTCCAAGTAGTAATTCTTTTAAAAATTTCTCTAGCATCTTTTGTGTAATTTATTTACTTCATCATATTTTTCCATAGTTGCGAATGTAGTAACATATAAATCTATTGCCTCTAGTACATAATTATTTTTGTCATAATGAAGCAAATCATACTTAATGTCATCAAATATATTAGTGTCGAATGTTACGTTAAGTTTGTGCTTGTGGGTTAAATTATTATTTCCGTGATCTTTCATTGCATTTAATGTTGAAGGGTGTATTTTTTCAATATTTTTCTTCATTTCATCATATAGAAAGTGAGTAATCATATTAAAAGTTAATCTTTCTCTTTCTATTTTATCCTCTTCTCTTCTTTTTCGTTCTTCTCTAACTTGTATGTATACAACTGAAAATGCAAGAAAAGCACTAATAACGGCACCTAAATAACTACCAAAAAAGCCAATCCAATTGTTATCTTCAAACTCTAATAGTTTTTGTAGGTGATGTCATCAAGGTTTAGAATATCACCATCATTAAGCTCAATAAGATTAAATCCATACTTCTCATAGATTGCTAGCTTCTTCTTCCTGCCGGCATCTTATGGTATGCCTTAATACATATTAACAATAAGGCAGGCTGAAGTGTAGGGAAGGAGTAAATGTTTTCAACGGATTGAATTGGGACTTTCTTTTTCGCCTCCCCCGTATGATAAATGATCGATGAACGTATTCCTTCATAAGAAGAGCCAGCTTCTAAACTGGCTTGCTTGATTAGCTGGTTAGAAAGCCATTCTTAAATTTTTTAGGTGTTTTTTGAAAGCGATTCCAAAAATGTATTGACTTTTGTTTCTTAGTTATTTTATAATTCACCTAACGATTAATTTAATGAATTAACTAATTATGGAGGTGTGATAATTATAAGAAAATGAACTGCAGATACCACTATTTGTTTGTCTAATTTTTAAATTTCCTAAAGGGGGTAATGGAAAATGATGCGAAAATATTTAGTTTTATTTACGGTGTTACTAAGTATAACGTTTTTAGTTATTGGTTGTAGCACAGAGGAGGAAAGTTCTAGCAACCAAGATAATACCGATGATCAAATTGAATTAACTATTGCATGGTGGGGTACATCTGTTCACCATGAAAAATATTTAGACGTAATAGAGTTATTTGAAGAAAAAAATCCAAATGTAAAAATTGTCCCACAGTATTCCGGTTGGAACGGATATTGGGAAAAGTTAGCTACTCAAGCTGCGGGAAGTAATCTTCCTGATGTTATCCAAATGGATTATTCCCGTTTGAATGAATATGTATCAAGGGATTTAATTAAAGATTTGGGGAAGTATCAAGACGAAGGTATTTTAAATTTAGAAGATGTTAGTGAATTATATATAGATAGTGGAAGCATTAACGATAAATTATACGCAATTGCTTTGGGGACTAATTCTAGTGTGCTTGCTTACGATCCGGCAATGTTTGAAGAAGCTGGTGTGGAGCCCCTTGAACCAGGATATACATGGGATGAATATGTGGAGACAGCACGAGAGTTAAAAGATAAATTAGGTGATGAAACCTATGTGAATATCATGGATGGATTAGGGGATGGATTTATCCATTACTTAAGACAACATGGACAATGGTTATACAATGATGAAAATACAGAAATCGGTTTTGATAAGCAAATGTTAGTTGATTATTTAAACATTTTTGAGCCATTAAGAGAGGAAGGTGTTGTACCAACACCAGAAATGGTAGCAGCTGCCGCTAAGGGAAATGAGCATAGACTTATCATTGATGGAGAGTCACCGACAGAATTAATTACTAGCAGTCAAGTTTCTTTTGTTCGAGAATTAACTGGTCGACCTATTGAATTAACTACACTACCAGATTTACCTGGAGGAGAAAAGGGACATTTTATTAAACCTAGTCTATCGTTCTCCGTTACAACTCATGCAACAGATGAAACAGAAAAACTTGCTGCTGAGTTTATTGATTTCTTCACTACTAGTAAAGAAGCAAATGATATCTTGTTAGGAATTAGAGGAACTCCTATTTTCCCTGAGATGCAAGAGTATTTATATCCAAAATTAGATGAGGGCACTCAAAAGGTTTTTGATTATATCACGTTATTGGAAGAGGAATATGCAAGAGAATTGTATCCAGTCCCACCAGCCGGTCAAGGTGAGATTGATTCTCTATATGATCGTTTAATGGAACAATATCGATATGGGAACATTTCTGCTGAGGAACTTGCAGATCAGTTTGTATCAGATGCCAATGAGATTCTGGTTGAAGCTAGCGAATAAAAAAGGTGTGCTTAAAGTTATTTTAATTAAAATAACTTTAAGCACCCAAATTTACGAGTAAATAAAGTTTATATTGAAAGGAGGAATAAGGTGAGTCAACTTAGAACAGATTTATCTACCAACATAAAAACAATTAGTTCAAGAAAGAAAGTTGTAATGAAGAATATAGCAGGTTTTTTATTTATTTCCCCATGGTTAATTGGGTTTATCGGATTTGTAATTGGACCAATGATAGCATCTTTTTATCTCTCATTTACTAGTTATGATATGTTAACAAGTGCAAAATGGGTTGGTTTAAAAAACTATATTAGTATGTTTACAGATGATCCAAGGTTTTGGAAGGCATTGATTGTTACATTGAAATTTGTTGTTATAGCAGTTCCGTTGAAATTGGCTTTCGCTTTATTTGTTGCAATGCTATTTAATACTTCTCATAAAGGTCAGGGGTTGTATTCTACGATTTATTATGTTCCTTCTATATTAGGAGGAAGTGTAGCTGTTGCGGTTATGTGGCGACTGTTATTCGGTCGGGATGGTGCGGTTAATGCAATGTTAGAGGGAGTAGGCTTAGGTATTATTACCACAGATTGGATAAATAGTCCGGATTATGCATTATCTGTAATAATTTTATTAATAGTTTGGCAGTTTGGGGCACCTATGTTGATTTTTTTAGCAGGTTTAAAAAATATACCCAAGGAGTTATATGAGGCAGCCGCAGTAGACGGAGCTGGATTTATATCGAGGTTTATTAAGATAACTATACCTATGTTAACACCTGTGATTTTTTTTAACCTTGTCATGCAAACAATCCATGGTTTTATGATATTTACCCAAGGTTATTTAATAACAGGTGGTGGTCCACTTGATGAGACTTTATTTTTCTCACTTTATCTTTATGAATCGGCATTTGAATATTTTAAAATGGGATACGCATCTGCTATGGCATGGATAATGCTGTTGATCATTGCTTTTTTCACTGCCGTAATTTTTAAAACTTCAAAATCATGGGTTTACTATGAATCTGAAGGTGGGCGATAAATATGAAGGAAAAAATAAATAGTATAACATACCACACATTTGTCATTCTGTTTGGGTTTGCAATGCTATACCCGATAATTTGGTTAATAGTAAGTTCATTGAAGCAAGACTCGGAAATATTTGCTAATGCAGCTTCATTATTAATTACTTCTTTTGAGTTTGAAAATTATACAAAAGGGTGGCAAGGATCAGGAGGTCAAGGGTTTGATGTGTTTTTTAGAAACTCAGCGTTTGTAACGACATTCGTGGTAATAGGGACCCTTTTTTCATCTAGTTTAGTTGCTTTTGGGTTTGCGAGAATAGATTTTAAATTTAGAAAATTACTATTTGCATGTCTATTGGCTACGGTGATGTTACCGATGCAAGTAACATTAATTCCTCAATATATTCTGTTTCATAATTTAGGTTGGGTAAATACCTATTTACCTTTAATTGTTCCGGCATTTGTTGGCGGTATTCCATTTTTTATATTCCTAATGATTCAATTTATAAGAGGAATACCTAGAGAGTTAGACGAGGCTGCAGTTATGGATGGTTGTAGTTATTTTGGGATTTTTTGGAGGATTGTATTACCCCTTTGTAAGCCTGCGTTGATAACAGTGACAATATTTTCATTCATGTGGACTTGGGATGACTTTTTTGCCCCTTTAATATATTTGAACGAATCAAGGTTATTTACAGTTTCATTGGGTCTTAACATGTTTGCTGATCCAGATACCATGACTCAATGGGGACCACTTTTAGCCATGTCAAGTCTATCGTTGTTGCCACAGATAATATTGTTTTTATTTTGTCAAAAGTATCTAGTAGATGGAATGGCTACAACAGGATTAAAATAATCAATTTTGATGTTGACAAAAGATAAATAGTTTAATAATATTTAATTTAATTAATTCAATGTTTTAATTAATTGTTTGGATAGGAGGTAGAAATATGAAATTAGGGTTAAGAATACCGGATATTAAGAATTTAAGTTTAGAGGAAAAAGTAGATTTAGCAGTTGAGTGCAGATTAGATGCTATTGAATTATCCGCATCTGAGTTAATGGATCACGACATCACTAGACGACTAAAAGAATACGCAGAAAAAAGGAATATCACTATTACATCTGCAGGAATAGGCATAGATTTATGTAACCCACAATCCAGAGATGAAGTAAGGGAAAACATGAAATTAATTTTAGAAGGAGCAAAGATTCTAGGTGGTATTCCTCTTTTCAGCCGTACAATGGTAGCTGATGAAGGAGTGGGGCAGGAAGAAACTTGGAAAAATGTAATCGAATTCACAAGGGAAATTACTGAAATTTGTGCTTCTGAAAACATTACATTTTCAATTGAAATTGATCATTCACCATGCTTTGTACACAACCTAGAAAGGTTTGAAAAATTGTATAAGAAAGTAAATCACGTCAATCTTCATTTAAATTTCGATCCAACAAATTTATTAGTAAATGGAAGCGATCCATTTGAATCCATTGAAAAGTGGGGGCATTTGTTTACAGGAGGACATATAAAAGATGGGGTATTTAGGACAGATAAAAGGTCAGAGGTTCCATTAGGCCAGGGAGAAGTAGATTATTTAAATATTTTTAAAGCTTTAGAACAAAGAGGGATTGATTTAACTTTTCAATTCGAACACTTGCAACATCCTGATGAAGTAAAACAAGCAGCAACATATATGCATGGGTTGTTAGGGAAATAAAAAAAGGAAAGGAGAGCTTAAATGACAATAAAATATGGAATTATTGGTGCAGGACGTATGGGATCTCATCACGCTAATCAACTTATGCAGATGAGTGAAGCTTATATAGTAGCAGTTTGTGATAGTGATGAGAAAATAGCAAATAATCTTGGTAATCGAACCAATGCCAAGGTTTATACAGATTATCATAAGATGCTAGAGGAAGAGTCCTTAGATGCTGTATATTTATGTACACCCGTGAGAGGTAGACTTGAGCAAGTTGAAGCCATCACTTCAAAAAAAGTGAACTTATATATAGAGAAACCCTTAGCTGTTAGCATTGAAGAAGGAGAAAAGATTCAGACATTAGTAAGAAAATCAGGGATATTTTGTACGGTTGGTTTTCAATGGAGATCCATGGATATTGTTAAAAAAGCTAAAGAAGTAATCGGTGATGATCCTATTTCTCTAATAACAGGTAGATACTATTGGACTGTACCTCTCGTCAAATGGATTCAGCAAAGACATCTGGGTGGTGGTCAAGTATTTGACCAAAATATTCATATGGTAGACCTAGCTATTTACTTTGCTGGAGAAGTTGACCATCTATATTCTGTATTTACACAGAAGGTAACGACAAAAGAAATGGAAAATTGGGATGGTTATAGCAGTACTGTTTCATTTAAAAATAATACAGTTGGTAATTTCTACTCAACATATGGCCTATACCCAGAAATTGATGAAAAACCATTTTTAGATATTATTCAAAAAAATCGTTTGGTTCGTATAACAGAAGGTCAATTGATTATTAAAACACCTGGTAAAGAAGAAAAGCTTATGAATGAGGACAGGATTGCTGGAATTAACTATGACTTTCATCAAGCACTTTTGAAAAAGGATAAATCTTATATATTAGCGTCAATTGAAGATGGTTTTCATACATTAAAAGTTGTATTAGGAGCTAATTGCTCAGCTGTACAAAATAAAATAATTGATATAGCCGATCTAAATAGTTTTGGCCTAGAAGACTTAAAAAAATTGAATGTAAAGGAGAATGTGAAATGAGTACATTAAAAACATCATATAAAGATAAATGGAGTGCAGCCCCACTTTTTAACCCAGAGGATGGAAAGGTTGTTTGTTCACCAACTGGAGAGGGTGTTGGGTATTGGGTTGGGGCACCTACTATTATGTTTGATGATAAGGATAGCACGTTTTATTTATATTATAGAGTAAGACAGCCAAGAGGATTCGGTGATGACGAAAGAGGGTTTGAAGTAAGGATAGCACGTAGTTTAGATGGTGAAAATTTCCAGGATGCATGGAGCGTCCATAAGAAAGAGTTAAATTCAAGTTCGATTGAACGTTCAGCACTCGTAAAAATTAATGACAATTTGTATCGTTTATATATTAGTTATGTTGACCCGGAGGATAGTAGGTGGAGGATTGATGTTATAGAATCAAAAACTCCTGATTCATTTGATGTTAAAAAGAGACAAAAAGTACTAACTGCAGCTGACCTTGCTGTAGAAGGGGTTAAAGACCCCTATGTAATAAATGTAAATGATAAGTATTATATGTATTTTGTTTTTGCCAAGGGCTTAGAAGATGCAGAAGATACTGATATGCATAAAACTGGAGATGTTCATAATACTGGTCTAGCTGTTGCACCAACTGGTTTAGCTATAAGTGAAGATGGAATTAATTTTAAATGGATAGATACAGTTCTGCCTGTTGGCATGGATGGATGGGATAAATATCAATCTAGATTAACAACTATAATTCCTTATAATAATGCTTATACAGTATTGTGGGATGGAAGTGTTGGAGTAGAGCAAAATTATGAGGAAAAAGGGGCGGTAGCTATTACTTATGATTTAAGAACATTTGCTAAAGTCAACTATAATGAACCACTTTTAGAAACAAGTTCTAAGAAAGCAGTACGTTATGTAGATGCATTAGTTTTAGATGGATATATATGGTACTATTACGAATATACAAGGGATGATGGAGCTCATGAACTAAGGTTATATAAAACAAAAATATAAAAGGTTATGCCCTAGTTCTATACTAGGGCATAACTAATATTTAAGTTAGGAGAAGTGACAGTGAGTAGAATTGGTCAGAACTATTCTAGAGTAAAGCAAAATAATAAATTGCTAATATTACAAACATTATTAAGAAATAACATGATGTCTAGGCAACAAATTGCAAATAAAACAAAGTTAACTCCAGCTACTATTACTAATATAGTGGGTGAATTAATTGAGGAAGGATTATTAATTGAAATAGGGGACCTACCTGATCAAAAACCACGTGCAGGTAGAAAATCTGTTGCTGTTGACTTTAACCCCAATACCATTTATGTAATTGGATTGCATATTCGGACAGATAGAATAGAACTTGCCATTGTTAATTTAAAAGGTCAAGTCATTGCAGATAATACAGTAAAATTTCCTGAGAATACAGATATACAAGGTTTCTTGGATTTAGTATCTAAATTAATTAAAGAAATAATAGATCAAAACCCTACTATTAATATTATGGCTATTGGAATTGGATCTGTAGGACTAATTAATTATAAAGATGGAATTATTTTAAATATCCATCATTTAGGGTGGGAAAATCTTGATATATCAACATTTATTTCTGAAAAATTCAAGTTACCTGTTTATGTAGATAACAACGCGAGAGCAATGACGTTAGCTGAAAGAATGTATGGAAATAACAAAAAACTTGAAAATTTCTTATTTGTATTTATTGGTCATGGAATAGGTGCTGGTTTAGTAATTAATGATGATGTATTTAGAGGCGGAGTAACAGGTGCGGGTGAACTTGGTCATATGTCTTTAGTGCCTAATGGAGAACCTTGTTGGTGTGGAAATAAAGGTTGTTTAGAAAGGTACGCTTCTGAATCATTCATTCTAAAAGAGCTAAAATTATCCTCTATTAATGAATTTATCCAGTTAATCAATAATAAGGACCCTAATGCTTTTCATTTATTAGAAACTGTAGGAAAAAGAATTTCAATTGTACTCACTTCTTTTATAAATATGTTTCATGTTGATAAAATAATTGTTGGTGGAAATTTAGTACAAAAGAATAATGAATTAATACAAGAGCTTGAAAAAATAAATCAATATTCCTTTTTAGCTCGTAAAGAGGAAGTGCAAATTGAAGTTTCTATTCTTGGTGAATATATAGGAGTAGTAGGTGCTGCAAGTTTAGCTTTATATAATCATGTGTTTCAATGATATATCTATTGGGGGAAAAGGAGTGGAAGTTCAGTGCAAACAAATGGGACTGTAGGATTTTTTTATACGTTTTCGGAATGGATAATGCGGTTATCATTCATCAATTTAATATGGATAGTTTTTAACTTCCCCATTGTATATTTAGTTATTACTTTGTATGTAGCAAAAGATCTAGAATCTTTGCTTACATTAGGTATTTCTATTGTAGTGTTAATACCTTTTATCCTTTTCCCCTCTACTTTAGCAATGTTTGCAGAAATGCGCAAAATAATCATGAAACAAAATAATTCATCTACAATTAAGTCATTTTGGAAGTCTTATAGAGAGAATTATAAAACCAGCGTTCTATGTGGCAGTTTATTATTAATAGTATGGATTATTTTTGTTATCGATTATTATTATTTTGTATTTCAAGTAAATGAATTATTTAAATATGTATTTTTTTTCTTACTCATTTATTTGGTTGCGTTTACACTACATGTCATTTCATATAATATTCATTTCAAAACTAAGTTGATTAATTCGTTTAAAAAGGTTGTATTCATAACGTTTGGATACCCCTTCTTAAGTTTTGGTATAGCAATTTTTACATTTTTACTAGTATATATAAGTTTTAATGTTTATACATTTTTTATTCTGTTCTTTATGGGTTCATTAATTTCTCTAGTTAGTTTTAGCTCATTTTATTGGTTATATATAAAAGTAGTAACTAAAAGTCAGTAACGTTCCTTTTTAAAATGTTTATTGTTCGTTTGAAAAGTGCTTACTAAGGGAGTGTGTAAATGATATTAACATGTCATGAATCTTTAGTGCCAGGTAATAGTTACTTAGAAAAGTGTAATAATTTGGCGGAAATTGGCTATTCCGGAATCGACTTGTTGGGTGATACTGTAATTAAACATATTAAAGATCTTGAACAAGCGACTATTGAAACAGAAATTAAGCCTACTGCTATATATTCAAGATTAGGTAACCACTGTTTACTAGATGATACAGTTGATGGTAGATTACAAGCCTTAAATACATTAAAACAAAGAATGGAGGTAGCTTCATTAGTTGGTGCTAAAGCGGTTATTTTTGTACCTATATTTGGAGTGGCGAGGATTCGGCCAGAAGCTGAGGAATTTGTTCTTATTACATTACTTGATGAGATTGCTCAATGGGCAAAAGGATCAAAAGTTTCTTTAATTCTCGAACCTCTAAACAAAAAAGAGACAAATTTTGTCTATCAGCCTAAGGAAGCTGCTCGGATAGTTCAAGCTATTGATAGTCCGGTAGTAAAAACGATGGTAGATACTTATCATATGGAAATGGAAAATCAGGATCCTGTTGAGATGATTAAATCTGTTGATTCAAACATGGGGTTGGTTCATTTTTCAGATACGAACCGTTTATTACCAGGTAAAGGAAAGGTTAACTTTAATAGAATAGTAGATGCCTTACAAATGATTGGCTACAATGGTCCAATAGGGTTAGAGTGTAAAGGACCAGTATCCGTATCAGAACTTGAAAATACAGCTAGTTTCTTGAATGGAATTTGGGCTAAAGCTGCCAATTATTAATTCGTATTTAGGAATGAATTTTGTTGTATGAAAATGAGATAAAATAAGAGGTTACTTATCACATCGGTAATATTATATTAAATAAAACTAAATTTCAAAAAGTCCGACTTCCTAATTGAGTAACTATAAAAAGAATTTATACAATATATATATGTAGTATTTCACTAATTCCAGATAAAAGCCTTTAATATTTAATTTAAGGAGTATTTTAATGATTTTATGGGCGTTACCTCTTGGGGTAGTAATAGGCGTTATGTCTGGTTTTTTTGGAGTTGGAGGTGGATTCCTTCTTACTCCTGTTTTGTTATTAGTTGGTTTTACACCGGTAGGAGCTATTACCATGAGTTTGCTTTACACCATAGCTACTTCTGTATCTGGAGCATGGGCACACTTTAAACTCGCAAATATTTATTGGAAGGGAGTTCTTCCTCTTTCCGTAAGCGGAGTAATTGGTACACAAATCGCTCGTCCGGCTGTTATGTGGTTAGAAAGAATAGGATTTGATGAAATAGTTATCCCCGTACTTTATCTTGTTCTACTAGCTTATTTTGCTATTACTATGTTTACAAATAAAAAAATTGAAACAAAAGAAGCACCAACTTCACCATTGAAGTGGAAATTTTTAATGATAGGAATGCTAGGAGGCTTTACGTCTGGAGCGTTAGGTGTTGGTGGAGGGTTTATCATGGTCCCGCTATTAATAACGATTGCTAAAATCCAACCAAAGTTGGCTGTAGGTACTTCTCTTATAAGTATCATTTTTATCGTAACCGCAGGTTTTCTCTCCTATGCATTTAGTACCAAGATTAACCTTGTTCTCGCTTCTTACCTTATTATTGGAGCAATTATTGGTACGCAACTAGGACCGAGATTTACAAGGCTCTATTCGAATAAACAGATCCAACTGTTATTAGGTGGATTATATGTCGTCACGTTTCTTAGTGTATTCCTAAAATTAGTGAACTTAACAATTGCAGGATTAATTGTTTTATTGTTCTACGTTGGTGTACTAATCGTATTTTTTGGCATCCAGCAGGTAAAGCAAGCTCACAAAAAGAAAATGGTAGATGTTAATTCTTAGGAAGATGGTACCTGTCAGATTATGGTGCATCACACTCGTAAATTGGTGAAGTTTTTCAAGGAGTGGGATATTCCCTTTGGGAGTTGCTGGTATTTATTTATCAGCAACTTCTTTTAGTTATGAGAAGTTCTTTTCATGATATTCTCTTTCCTTCCATTACTAGTGGTGAAAAAAACGGATCACCTTTTTGACCTAGTTCAAACTTTCCTAAGTGATTAGTGATTCAATGGAAGGCTTTGATTGTTCAGGAAGTATTCAAGTATAGTCAGTGACGTCCCGGAATTTGTCGAACAAGTGAATCTCCCTATGACTACTCGTGAAACGGTGAATTTTGTCGAGAGATTAAAAAACAGGGAATTTTTTATTTTTGTTTATCTATAAGTATGCTGATTACGGCTATAAGAATGTACCACTTCAGCCATGTTTCTTACTAGTGATTGTCACAAGGTTTACAACTTGTTGCAAAGGAGGTTAACGGTGGAGTAACGTCAAGTAAATACAAATTTCAACATTAAGGATTTTGAAAGATAAAATAGTCTAATTCCCTCCGCATTTGTTTCGAGGGGTCTAATAGAACTATTGAAAAAATAAAGGTAGAAGGATTTCGACAATCAAGGGTCGAATGTTGAAAATCATTAGTCTAATCAAAATAAAAACCTTTGATTAAACCCAAATGGAACCCCCTAGTACATTGTTTTTCATAATCCTTCCCCAATAAATAATAAACCAGGTTAGTTTAATTTTTTATGAAATCGTTAGAAATTACTTCTTCTTATAAATAATCATCTTCTTCTACCTTTATCGGAATTAGAAGGTTCCTCAATTTAAGTTTCCAGGTACCATAATTAAAATCTTTTCCCTCTCTTAAATCTATAACACCCTTCTGTATATTAGACCAATCCTCTATCAAACTACTTGGTATAGCGTCTTCTTTGTCCCTTATTTTCTTTAACGTTTCTAAATGCCTATTTATAAGTTCTTCATAGGTGACAGAGGTTGTTCCTTTTCTAAGTTTTCGTTTATATTGATGATGCACTCTCTGTAATTCGTTTAATCGATTAATTTGCTCTTTGAATAGGGGTAATCCAACGCTCATTTGAGAATAAATATCCTCAGGTATTTCTGTGTCTGCATATGATTCTAATGAACAATAGTTTATCCCTTTACTTATTAGTTCTTTGATTTCCCTTATACCTTCATAACTTAGATCCCGAAGAGCGTTCCGTTTCTCCGTGTCTAGTGTGTTTAAAAACGATTCAATCTCAAGTCTTTCTTTCTCCCTCATTTCTTCTTCTTCTCTTTTTAATTGTGTTTGTCTTCTTTCTTCAAGTAATTTAAAGATACTAGTTAACTGTTTGTTTGAAAGAGGTAACCCTAATCTAATTTGTTTTAATAGATTTTCCGGAATATTGATCCCTTCATATCCTTCAATTAAGGTCTCTTCTCCATCCCTAAACTTTACAAGTATTTCATCTCTTTCTTCATTTACCTTATAAAGTCCATTTTTAATAGCATTAATTATGTCAGCTGACAACCCTGTATAATTTTCAAAACATGTTTCACCTAACTTATATCTCTTATTTTCCGATGAATGAGTAACGATATACTGAAAACGTAATGGTGTACCACATTCACACTTATAATAACGATTACCATAGCCACTATCTAAAATATCTTCTAATACCCAGTCTTCTATCCTGTCCTCAAGGTCTTTTATATCATTTCCTACAACTAACCCTTTTTTATTTGCTAATACCTCCAACCACTTATCCTTTTTACTTTGATTAACGAATTGGATAATGTGCTGTCTTTGTTCGTCATTAAGGTTATTCATTAATTCCGCAACTTCTTTTTCAGTTAACAAACGCCCCATTTGTGCTCACCTACCTTTAATTTATTGAATAAGTACCCTTAAGGAATATATAAACATTCTCGGGTCTATTAAGTCAGCCATGCGACCACTGTTTATTAAATCTAAAAGTTCAATTCTACCTAACTATTCAATTAATACCTGAATTTTTCCTTCTCCTTTTCTACAAAAAAGAAAGGTATTGTCACAGTGACATCCCGGAATTTGTCGAACAGGTAGGTTGACGCAGCTGAAGGAGATCCCCCGTTGTTTCGGTCTTTATCCCAACTCCTTTTGCATGCAATAATCATTCAATAAATCAGCAACATCTACTTGTTGTTTTGCTAAGACTGACCTTGTGGGTGAGGCTTTTTTGTTTTGCGTAAACCAGTCAGGGATGATTTCTTGCTTTTTAGCTTGATGTGGGCGTGGATGCTTTTGTTTTTTTTGTTTTTTAAAAGCGGATGCTTCTGCTTGTGCTTCTTCAATAGTTGCGATTCCTTTTTCGGACCATGACTGCAGGATACCTTTGACATAACTCCAGGAGGCTTTATTATGTTCAAGTGCTTTTTTCATTGCTTCGATTATTAAAACATCACCGAACTCAGACATCCACTTCTGAAGCTCAGCTTGTATGTATGGAGTAGGTTTTCCGAAGTTTTCTTGATAGAACACGAGCGCGCCAGTTGTTGTTGTCTTGTTTTGTTTATGTTTTGTCTTTTCTTTTCTTGTTTATTTAATGGGGCAGTAGTTTGGTCCATACGTTGGTTCGTTGTCTCGGTCGTAGTCTGGTTCGCACTGTCGTCTGTACTGTGGTCCAATATGGACGACAAGCTTGTTAGTTGATAAATAGGTGCTTGATTGCCACCCCTTGATTGAACAGAAATATATCCTTTTTGCTGCAGCTCTTCTCTTGCTCGCTTTAAAGAGCTTTCCTTTAGACCAGTTTTTACCCGTAGGACGGATGCTGCGACTGTAAATTGCTTCTTCCAGCCTGCTTTATTATTAATATGGATCAAGGCATACCATAAGATGCCAGCTGATGGGGATACAGGATTGGTTTCGATTTGGTTTTAAAATGCATTGATTTCTTTGATATAGTTCATGGAGGACTTCCTTTCGAGTCTTATTGGGAATGGTGTTTTTCACACAAAAATAGAATGACTAGAAGAAGATAGCATAGTGATACATTCAGCGGTTCGATACATTTGCTTGATTAATCGGTAATAGGATTCATTCATTGCTAGATTTTGACCATTTTTGAATGTAATGGTGGCACGGTGATGGGTTTTCTTAGAAGAAGGATGCGGCTTAATCGAAGCAATGTGGTGATAAAACAGCCATTGGCAGTTGAAGTTAGTCGGAGAATGCGTCGGAAAGGCGTAGATGTTTTTCTCTAGCAGGATGGGAATCGGCACTTTCTTTCTCGAATTCGTTAAGTACATCAACGAAGCACGGCAGCCTTCATAGGAGGAACCGGCTTTTAAACAGGCCATTTTAATAATTTCCAGCGGCGTCTGTCGAACGAATAAACGCTGATCCGCTTCCATGACAATCGTATCGTACTCCACCTGTCTGGAAGGAAGTAATGCGATTGTTTTTTCGTTTACGTCATACGTGGGTAAAATGTTTGGCATAGTGGGGACACTCCTTTTTGGGGTTATTTGATTGTTAGATTGGCTAGTTTTTGGCAGGTGGATAGAGAAAACTAGGAGAGAGGTGCTATTAATCAGGTGGAGGTTCTTTCCATTTGTCTTGTAATAATTGGATCTAAACACTCTACCAGTTCATTGAAGTTGAGATTAAGCGCCTTAAGTATCCTTAATACAGTGCCAAATGATGGGTGTGTTAGGCCACGCTCTATTTCACTTAAATAGTTACACTGCTTATATTCGCTCTTTCTGCTAACTTCGCCTGTTTTAAATCGATAGCTTGTCTATTCATTCGAATGTACTTTCCAAGCTCTTGCTGAAGTATTTCCTGATTATCCAATCTTATCCGCCCTTTTTTGAACTCATTATCTATTTATGGATAAAATTGGTACACAAGCTATAGATGGAATTTGGTAATATATGTAAAAATAGACGAAATAATTTTAAAACGTATGGCTCGTTAGGGGAGGTTGACCATTGATGATGTGGAATAGAGGGTAGAGTTTGGTAATTTATTCATAATTTTTCAAATTTATGTTAAAATTAGGAAAAATGATAAAGGCTGTGGAAAGTTTGTCATCAAATGAAAAATGGACTGTAGAAGAGTTATTAAAGGTTACTAGTAAACTAGACGATTACATAGAGAAATATAGGGATGTAAAAGATAAGAAAAATGAACCCTTTCGTACGAAAGTTAGAATATTTGCCATTTATAAGTTTTGGGACATAATATCTTATTGGCGGACTTTATATCTAGTGATAACATTTCTTTTTATTATTATAGGTGTTCTTGATTATATTTTTTTCGGTTCGGTTGTTATAGACACAATTAAAGAATTTTTTTTATTTCTAGTTAGTAATAAGTGGGTTACTAGAATGTTAGTAGTAATTGCTTTTTTATGGGTGTCTTATGTTGCGTTAAAGTACAAAGCAATAGTAGGGATGCTTAATATTAATGATGAAAAGTATGCCAATTACGAAACGAAGAAGAAATATTTAGAATTCTTATATGATTCACTTTTGCCTCTCGTTGATGATCCGAGAAATTCTTATTTAGAGACCTGAAGGATAATCTTAAGGCACTAGAAACTGAAGAATTGATTAATTTAACAAACCAATTACAAAGAGAGAGAGAACGCAGAGATGAAGACAGGAAATATTATCATAGTAAGATAGAAAGCCTTGATAATAAAGTAGACGAAACAAGAAGAATCAATATTGAAGAATTGGACATGCACATAAATCTTAATGGGAATTTAATGGAACTTTTAGATAAATACGAAAGCCTGCTAGAAGATTATGTAAAACACAAATTTACTGTATCATCCATTAAATATCCGGAAGGTCATGTTGTATATTCTAAGAATAATAAGGGCTTAAAACAATATAATCAATCCAATTGCAAAATTAAAATGGATGATTACATAACGAGAGAAGACTATAAAACTACCAATGATGCTAGGATAATTGCTGCATACGATCCTAACAGATATTTTGCACATGATAATAAATATATTGGACTTTATTATAAATTTGATGATGTAGAATGGATCGTAGCTATTAATAAGGATGAAGAACTTAAAAAAGAATTGGAAGGTAACGAAGAAGATGTTAAGATAATATTAAGAGATATTCACAGTCTAGTATTCTACTATATGTATTTACTATTAGAAGTTGAGAAAGGTAAAGTCAGAATCAGAAAGGGTGTAGAAGATGGCAGTTAAAGAATTGCAATCCTCTCGAAAAAACACAGTCCCTCTTAGTAGACAAGAACATTATAAAAAATTAGCTAATAAAAGCAAAAAAAAACTCAGAAAAAATTATGGCACTATAAAAAGTGATTTAAAAGAGATGCGTAAAGATATGAAAAAATAGGACAGGCTGGCTTAGTATGCTAGTTCTGTTTTTTTTTGTAGTATTTTTTTTCCGTTTTAAGTTCTTTTTGTAGTTCATCCCATTTTTGTATGATTAAACTTCTTCTTTCTGAAAGTTTATTTTTTAGTAATTGTCTATTATTTTTGGGGATGTCTTTATTAAACTTTTGCATAAAATACACCTCTTAGAAAGAATTTTAACCAACTTTACTAATAGATATTCGAGAATATGGCATTTATGATGTCGTTTTGTGGATCAATCACAATGGAGGAAGGATAAAATGGCTATTTTAGTTACGGGCGGTGCAGGCTACATCGGTAGTCACACCGTCTTATTTTTACAGGAGCAAGGGGAACATGATATCGTTTTAGACAGCTTGCAAAAAGGGCATCCGGAAGCGTTGCACGGTGCTGCTTTTTACGAAGGGACGCTGCAAGATAGTGAGGTACTGGATGAAATTTTAACCAACCAAAGGTATAGTCACAGTGACACCCCGGAATTTGTCGAAAAGGATGGGGAAAGCTCTGTAGAGAAAATTTTGCGGGAGTTTTTTTATTGGTATAACCGTATCAATTGAACCTTCAATTATATATTATATTTATGATTGTTAGTTCATATAACAAGCCCTAATTCCTTACGAGGAGTTATGGTTTTTTAAATTTGGAGGGATAAATAATATCAAACATTTAAGCTAACCGATGCAGAGCCTGTTACTATAGTTGCAAGCTACATATCCTTGGTTACTGATCTGTATCTTCACTGGAAACAACAGTGAGAAATTATCTTATCCATTGGACGTAAAATAAGTGATTTAATTGAGGAATTTTTTATGGCAAATCTCAACAAACAAGCTGAATTATTTGTTTCTAATTACATGATGTGACTGTCAAGCAATTGGGTGAAAATCATATGCTTTTACCTACACAACAAACTACACTATTTTTTGTTACGTTACCTGCGCCATTGTAACAACCATTCGTGATTCGGCCAATGAAATTTATCACCATTGCCATACTTTTTACCACTCTATGACAAAGATAAATTACTGTCGTTTACCACTGTATACCTTAGTGTAATTGATGAGCACTATACAAACTAGGATACATTCTAGTGCTGCATCGTAGACCAATACTGTTCATGAAGAATCCTAGAAGACTTTGTGAAAGAGGAATAAAATCAAAGGTTGGACGATCACACAATTGAAATTAAAAAATTACCCCCAAAAAGTTTGAAAAAATTTTTTGTTGAGTATTGCGTAAGGTATTGTCACAGTGACCGCCCGGATTTTGTCGAAGGTTAGTAAGGTGAATGGTTATTCGTGATATTTTTGTCTTTTTCTTACGGAAGTAAGCGTCAAAACGCCCACCTTTGAATCAGATGTTGGCTAAAGAATGCTTTTTTAAGATTTAGAAGCTGGGGAATCATCAAAGAAATCCCACCTACTAATGCAGGGGGATTTCATTGATGATTTATTTAGATTTATTTGAACGCGTTATTCTTATTACGGCCATAATAATAGAGCCGCTGCTGTCTCACCTGTATGGTTGCTGGAGAGCTGCTAGGATTATTATAAAGAGAATAATGTATAATTTATTGTTAATTAACTCTTATTTATGCTTTGGTACAATTTATACGTAAGGGTGGTGTACCCATTTTTACTAGCATGAGTAGAATTTTGAAGGATTTAATTTTATAATGTCGAATAAAGTAATACAATTAAAAATGGGGTTATGTCATAATCATGCTTAATTGATTAGGCGGTAGTGATTATCAAGGTGAAGAAAAATTTTAAAGGATAATCAAAAAGTTTACGTAATATTTGATAGGGGAGGTGAAATATTATGAGTGCTGAAAAGACATTAGAGATATTAAATTTGTTTGATTTTAATACAAGGGAGTTGACGGTTCCACAAATGGCAGAAATGCTTAACCAACCCCAAAGTTCAGTATATCGAAATCTCCGCCTGCTTAAAGTAAAGGGATTTATTATAGAGAGTAATGGTAGTTATAAACTAGGATATCGTTTTATTAAGTTAGCAAATATAGTGAAGAGTGATATTAGTATTGGATCTATAGCAAGACCTATAATGACACAATTAACTAAAGATATTGGGGAGACATCGATTCTGTTAATAAGGTCAGAATATAATGCTGTTTGCTTAGAAACTATTCCATCTCATCAACCAATTAAGGTTTCTTCCGAACAAGGAGGAATTTTACCTTTGTACGGAGGTGCAGCTTCTAAAATTATACTTGCACATATGGAAGAGAAATTTGTAGATGAGTTATTTGAAAAAGGTTTAGTAAAAAAACATACTGAAAATACAATAGTTGACCCAATTTTATTAAAGAAAAATTTGAAAGAGATAAGAGAGAAAGGCTACTGTATTTCTGATAGTGAAATTGATTATGGTGTGGTTTCTTTAGGAGTTCCAATTCGTGACATGGAGAATAAAGTAATTGCTTCATTAAGTATTGCTGGTCCAAGGGATCGAGTTTTGAATATGGATAAGGAAAAAATAATTAGCAAACTAAATAATGCTGTTAAAGAGGTAAATAAGTTCATATGATCTGGGATGTTAATAAAAGGTAAGTGTCTGTTCAAGGAGGCTATCCCAAAAGACCATACTTTTGCCCTTAATGGGTCTACTTTCTATTATACTATCTTTTGGGTGATATTATTTTTTAAAATAAAAATAGCCTCCATTAGAAGTTCTTATTTAGTTTTTTGTATAGGATTCCTCTTAAAGAAATTATGAGCTAAATGAAAAGGATTCCTCCCCCATAAGTCATCTTTTTAAAAGTACTCAGTTATTATGCGATTTGAATATCTTCAGAAAACTAGTTCAATATATTTTAATTTCTATGATAAACATACTATTTTTTATATAAGATTTCCTTTGGTAAGGTAAAATGATCGTGTATGAATAAACCAATTCATCCAACTTTCTGTATAAATAGAGTGTTAACTTTTCCTACTCCTTTAAAACTTCTAATGGTATCGACTTTTGCATACTCCTCCCATCGTTTTGGTAGTTCACTTTTGAAAAACATAGTAATAATTTCTGACAAGGTAAATGATTTTTATGTAATTTAAATATATATTAAAGTTAATAATTGATTATCAATTATTGATAATCAATTAATGATAAGTAACTATCAATTATTGATAACTAACAAGTTGCTGATGAAAAAAAGGGGGATATACTACTAACAATAAAAATCAGAATAATTTTAATTTTTAAAAAATGAAGGGGAGATTGAAATGGATTTTGGTATCTTTTTACCTATTGCGAATAATGGATGGATAGTTTCTAATAATTCGCCACATTATATGCCTACGTTTGAATTAAACAAGGAAATTTCAGTTATGGCTGAGAGAATGGATTTAGATTTTGTGCTTTCGATGGTGAAATATCGAGGTTATGGAGGGGAAACAGAACATTGGGATTATGCGATGGATTCATTTAACTTGATGGCTGGAATCGCAGCGGTCACAAGTAAAATCGGTATTTACGCTACTGTACAACCATTGACTCTTAATCCTGCAATAGCTGCAAGGATGGCTGCTACAGTGGACGACATTAGTCAAGGAAGATTTGGTTTGAATGTTGTAGCTGGATGGAATAAATTTGAGTATTCTCAAATGGGTTTATGGCCTGGGGATGATTATTATCAATATCGTTATGAATATACAGATGAATGGTTAAGCATTGTAAAAGAGCTATGGAGAAATGGGAGAGTCACACATCATGGAAAATACTTTAATTTAGATGATTGTTTATGTCAGCCTACTCCTATTACAAAGCCAAATCCACCTATTGTTTGTGCAGGTATGTCAGATACTGGACTCCAATTTACGGTTAAACACTGTGATATTAATTTTGTTGTTGGAGACTTGGAAACGATCAAGAATGTAAGTACAAAAGGAAAGATTCTTGCACAGAAAGCCGGTAAAAGTATCAAAACGTATGCATTATATACAATAATTACCGCTGATACAGATGAAGAAGCAGAAAAAATAAATGAGCAATACTTAGCTGGATCAGCTCAAAGTAGTTTAGCAGGGTTGAAGGCGGCATCAAGTAATGATAAGGGATCGATGAAGGAGACCTTTACTGAAAAACTAAAGAATGTCTATATGTGTCCTCCTATTGTTGGTTCACCAGAGACTGTAGTTGACTACATTGATTATTTATCAAAGAACACAGATATTGATGGTTTATTATTTACATTCCCGGACTTTATCAAGGGAATGGAAAATTTTGAGAAAGAAATATTGGCGAGGATTGATGAGAAAGGTCTGAGATCTAAAATTGCAATATGAAGCAGCTATACTTGTTAGTATTCTTCATGAAGAAAATAATTGATTCGTTAGCTTAAACCATTTTTTTAAAAGGAGAGATAAAGGTGAAGAAAATTGTTGTTATCTCAGGATGTCCTTCGAATTCTTCTAGACTCTATGGTGTTATTGATCAAGTTATAGAAAAGTTGGAACAAAGAGAAATGGATGTAGATCACATAGAAGTCTTTAATTTACCAGCCGATGATCTTATTCACGCAAAATTTGATAGTGATGAAATTAAAGCAAGTAATTCTTTAGTACAGCAGGCAGATGCTGTAGTTATCGCTACACCCGTGTATAAAGCTTCCTTTTCAGGAATATTAAAATCTTATCTTGATCTATTACCTCAAAAAGGTTTAGAGAATAAAAATATATTTCTTATTGTTATGGGAGGAACAATTGCCCATCTTCTATCAATAGAATATGCTCTTAAACCGGTACTTTCTGTTTTAGGTGCCACACATATAGAAAAAGAGGTCTTTATTCAAGATAGTCAAGTCGTTTGGAATGATCATGGAAAAGTAGATTTATCCGAAGAGGTAAATCAACGTTTAGAAACTTCCATCAGCAGGTTTATGAATAATTTAATTATGGATAATGAACGAGGGGACAAAGTCACTGCATTAATTAACAAAGCTTAGTTTTCCATGGTTTAAAGAGAGGGTGCCTGCTTGTTATGGACCCTAAAAGACTGTTCTTACTTGCAACATTTCGAGGTTACTGGGTTTTGTAAGGTTTAGTAGTCTTAGAAAACCTATCATATAGCCGTTTCTTGATCTATTATACAAATTAATAGAAGGGAGAATCATATGGACGTGAAGCTAGAGTATGAAGAACCTACCGTTGAAGTATCTGTAAGAGATGTTGACAAAGTTTTTAAGGGAAAGGACAAGGAGGTTACAGCATTAAAACAAGTTAGTTTTAATGTTCACAAAAATGAAGTTGTCTCACTTCTTGGTCCGTCAGGCTGTGGTAAATCGACACTGCTCCGTTTAATGACAGATCTACTTCAGCCTACTTCAGGTAGTATTTCGATTGAAGGAAATGACCCTAAATATGCTAGATTACAAAGAAAGCTCGGAATTATATTTCAAACAACAACGTTATTCGAATGGAGAAATGTAAAGGAAAATATTGAGTTACCACTAGAAATTATGGGAAAAAGCAAGCGGGAGCGTTCAGAAACGGCGCTAGAAATGTTAGAACTGGTAGGACTTTCAAAATTTATGAAACAATACCCAAGACAGCTAAGTGGAGGAATGCAACAACGTGTGGCAATAGCGAGGGCTTTGTCATTAGATCCACCAATACTATTTATGGATGAGCCATTCTCGGCATTAGATGAATTTACGAAAGAAAAGCTTCATCTCGATTTGATGGAAATTAAGCGGAAAACAAAAAAAACAATTATTTTTGTAACACATAGCATTCCTGAAGCTGTGTTTTTGTCAGATAGAATCATAGTACTTTCAGCTCATCCTGGGAGGATTCATTCCATCTTTGAAATAAATCTTGGTTATGATAGAAAGCCTGAAATAAGAGAAACTAAAGAATTTTTTGATTATATTACACAGGTTAGAAGTTGTTTTTATGAGGAAGGAGATTGAGTAAATGGGCTCATTGGCTAAAAGGCAGAACCACTTTGTTTCTACTTTATTATGGATGATTTTTTTAGTAGCAATTTGGGAATTCACTGCATGGATATTGCATAGTGTTGTCCATATAAACTCAGCAGAAACTAAATGGCCATACTTTCACGATCTAGTAATTAATATATTTCAAAATATACCAGTTTTGTTTGAACAGGGAAGTATTACATTCGGAAAGGCTGCGCAAGGCTTTATTATAGGTACTTTAGCAGGTATGTTACTTGCTTTAATAATGAGCTTTTCAAAGTCGGTTAAGTACACTCTGTCTCCATATATTATCTCTTCACAAATGATTCCGGTAATAGGACTAGCCCCTATTATATTTGGTATATTAAGGGATCCGGATTTATCTCGTATAGTGACAGCAGGTTATATAACTTTTTTTCCAGTGACTATTAATATGCTCCAAGGATTAGAAAATATAAAACCGCAACAACTTGAATTAATGCGATCATATGCCACTCCATCTTGGAAAATGTATACAAAATTCAAGATAATCGCCGCACTTCCGAACCTGTTTTCAGGTATGAAAATTGCTGCTCCTCTAGCGGTTACAGCTTCCGTTGTTGTGGAATTAATGGGGGCCCCTAATGGGATTGGTGTTTTAATGTTAAGCAGTTTATATTATGGTGAGGCTCAAGCTCATATGTTCTGGTCAGTTATCCTAATCTGCGTATTCATCGGTATTGCATCTTTTATATTTATTTTACTATTAGAGAGAATTATAACTTCCTGGCAGCCGGAATTTCACCGAGAAAGGAATGAGACTTGATGAAACCCACTTCTGTCAATTCTATTGAAAGTAAACAAACAGTGGAAGCTGAAAGTAAACTTAAAAAAATTACAACCTATAATTGGATTTTTAAAGATTACCTGTTTAAGAAATCAGTAATTTTTCCAGTTGTTTTCGGTATAGTGTTTTTATTTTTTTGGGAAATAAAAGTTTTTCATATGATTTTTAATCTTGAATTATATCAACTTCCAACACCTATAACTATTGTACAATCCATGATCGAAAATTGGTTAACTCTTATGTTTTATTCAGCATATACAGGAACAGAAATTCTTGGAGGATTTATTTTAGGTTCATTATTAGGATGGATTATAGCTATGCTTGCGTCTTTATTTCCAAGTATCGGCAAGGGAGGAGTGACAGTGATTGCTTCTCTAAACGCTATCCCAATTGTTGCACTTTCACCAATAATGAACAATTGGTTTGGTGATGGTATTGGATCTCGGATAGCAATCGTAACTATTTCAACAATGGCGGCAATGGTGGTTAATGCGTATAAAGGCTTTCAATCCATTGATGGCAACTATCTTGATTTGATGTATTCTTATGCATCTCGAAAGAGTCAAATTTTTATGTTGTTACGCTTTAAACATTCTTTACCATATATATTTGCTGCATTGAGAATCAATGTATCTGCCAGTATTATAGCTGCATTAGTTGGAGAATTTTTCATCTCTTCCAAGGGACTAGGATTTTTATTATCTGATCAAATTCAAATTGGGAATATGCCGTTAGCATGGAGTTGTATTGTGATTGCTTCTCTTATGGGAATATTATTTTATAATGCTGTTGAAGTAACTGAACGTTTATGCATACCTTGGAAAAATTCATAAAGATAAAATGATAAAACAACAAAGAAGATTAGCACAGTAAGATAGCCATGTAAAATATTACAGTGTGGATCAAAAGTGTAAAAATATATTTTTAGGAGGAAAATCATGAAAAGAATATATTCTAATGTTTTTTTTACTTTAATACTAATCTCGTTGTTTCTATTGTTAACCGCTTGTAATCAAGAGGCTAAAGGTACTTCTGCTGATAGTTTAGAGGAAGTCTCGATTCAATTAAAATGGGTTCCGCAGGCGCAATTTGCTGGTGTTTATGTGGCAGATGATAAAGGATTTTATGAGGAAGAGGGAATTGATATTGAGATTGTTCCGGGTGGTCCGGATATTGTACCTGAACAACAAGTAGCTAATGGAGTAGCAGATGTTGGCATAACCTCTCTTGAAGGGCTTCTAGTTAATCGTGATAATGGATTACCACTCCAATCAATTGCACAAATTCAACAAGTAAGTAGTAAATATCTAATAGCAAAAAAATCAACAGGTATTGATAGTCCTGAAGAAATGAAAGGTAAAAAAGTTTCAACATGGATGGGTGGTAAACAATTCCCTATTTTAGCGTTTATGAAAAAATATGGAATAGACCCAGAAAATGATATTGAATTAGTAAAACAAGGCTTTACTATGGATCAATTCTTAAATGATCAAGTTGATGTAGCTACTGCAGCTGCTTATAACGAATATTATGTGGTGCTAACTAGTGGAATGGAAGAATCCGAATTAAACGTATTCCCATTAGAGGATGCAGGTGTAGGTTCAATAGAAGATACTTTGATAGCAAGCGATGAATTTGTTGAAGAAAATAAAGATCTTGCTATAAGAATTGTACGGGCTACTCTCAAGGGATGGCAATATGCCATTGATAATCAAGATGAAGCAGTAGATATTGTTATGGATAATATTATAGATGGCAGCTCTAATCGAGAACATCAAGAATTCATGATGAGTGAAATGGCGAAACTTATCAAACCGGAAGGATTCACGGATAAACAAATGGGTATGTTCGTGGAAGAATCTGTAAAGCGTACGGCAGACCTTGCATATGAATATGGGCTGATTGAGGAAGAAGCAGACTTGGAAAAAGCTATTAATAAATCAATATATGAAGAAGCAGTTAAATAAATATTTTAGCTCGTGTGTTAAATGTTTTTTATAGTTAACTAATAAATCTAATGATTTTTAAACAAGTGATAATAGGTGCGGGAGGCATTGGGGAAGAAAGTAGAATACTAACATCCTAACCATGTAAAAGCGTTAAATAATTATGGAGGTAGGATGTTAGATAAACCTATATTTTTCCTTGATCCTCGGGACAAAATTTTATGAAGGAGGTACAGAAATGTTATTAGATACAAAAGATACTATACATTTTACTGATTTCTCTTTTATTAAATATTGCACGGATAAATATGGGATTAATAGAGGGATTTACAATACAATTGATGCTTGGTTTTATAAAGAAGGCATTACTAATATTATACAAAGGCGTGTTAGCATTCTATCATTTCTTAAGTTTGTTAATGAGGAATCTGTTGTGAAGAAAAATCGTCGTAAATTTGGTCCTGGGGGATTAACAAAACAATTACAAGTGTACAGTACTTTAACTTCTAAAAAGCGATAAAACCAATTTTGTAAGAATAAAATCTGTATTGAAAAGGGGTTTAAATATGACTAACTTAGTAAAGATTGCCACTGTCTCAATGAATGTAGCATTTAATAAAAAACAAAATTTAGATAAATATTTGGATTATATTAAGAAAGCTTCACTTGAAGGAACTAAACTGATTGTGTTTCCTGAGCAATCCTTACAGGGATACTTGAAAAGTCTTCATTCTATGGATTTAGATAATGTGAATTATCAGCATAAAAATGCAGAAGTCATTCCTGATGGTCTTTCTGTTCAGACTTTAATAAGGGCTGCAAAAGAATATGATATATATATTGTGTTTGGAATGACAGAAAAAGACAGAGAACGACAAGATATTCTTTATAATTCAGCTGTATTAGTAGGACCTGAGGGTTATATTGGAACATATCGTAAAGTACATCAGCCAGGAGATGAAACTCATGTATTCACTCCTGGAGAAGAATTTAAAGTCTTCTCAACAGAAATTGGAAACATAGGCCTACTTATTTGTTTTGATAAAGCTTATCCTGAGAGCTCTAGAGAACTTGCATTAAAAGGGGCTGATATTTTAATTTCACCAACGGCATGGACAATGCCAGCCGCTGGAACTGACCAATGGAAAGGTTATTACGATGTTCTGGATCAAGTACGGGCATTTGAAAACCAGTTATGGTTTATTTCTTCAGATATGTGCGGTCCTCATGGAGACCATAATTATTATGGGCACAGTAGGATTGTAGATCCGACAGGGGCAACAGTTGCTGAGTGTGGATATGAAGAAGGTGTTGCTTATGCGGAAATTAATATTAGGGAAGGACTTTTACAGGCTAGGACGTCACTCGGTATATTATTAAATTTAATTAAAAACAGGAAGCCTAGTGCATATCATTCGATACCTTCTAATGTATAAGAATTAGGACTTCATACTATAGTTGCCTAATGTAAGGGAAAAGTAGTACAGTAATACTCCAAATGGAACAGGGGTGAACAAAAAGAATAATTCTCATAGCTAGGTTTGAACTTTAATTGGATATATTGAGCAAGGCAACTCTAAATAAGGTTGTCTTGCTTTTAAAATAATAACTCTATATTCCGAATATAATATATAAAAATATAAATTTGACAGTTTTAATCACATTCTACTAGTTAATTTTTTTGTAAGAATTAGATAAATAGAAAGGAATGTTTAAATGGAGGTCAATATTCGAAAAATTGTTACTTACACTGAAAAAATTTATAAAGAAGGTGGAGCCTCACTTGAGCGGCCTATAAAAATAGCAACAGCTATGGCAGTAATTAAGAATCCATATGCTAATCAACCATTCCAAGAAGACTTAAGTGAATTAATCGATTCTCACTGTCCAGTGTTGGGTGATATGTTAGGAAAAGAAGCTGTTGAATTATTAAATGAAGAAGTTGAAGCATATGGAAAAGGGGCTTTAGTAGGAACTTCCGGAGAAATTGAACATGCTTCAGCACTTATTCATAGTTTGAAGTTCGGAAATCCATTTAGACAATTAGTAAATGGGGAAAGTTTATTGCCTTCATCCGAAAAAAGAGGAGTGACTGGCTCCTCTATTGACTTAGCTATAAAACATAAAACTGATCCAAAAATACGCTCTCATCATCAAACATTTGAGGTGCGTATTCCTGATGCGCCCTTACCGGATGAGATTGTGGTCATATGTGTGGTTGCAAGTTCTGGTCGTCCGCATCCTCGTATAGGAAGCCTCCACGATGAATTAGGTGAAAAGTGATTATTAAATGGATGCTCCTTGGTAAAGTACCGAGGAGCTAAATACTGCAGTTTGATTCTACGTTAATGGTAATAAAATTTTTTTAATAGAGTAATTAGCAGCTGGTTTTTAAGGGGAAGATGCTATCATCGTGAAGCCTGCAGAGAAGACACCTTTATCAGCAATCAAATTAAAAGAGGTTTTAGTACGTGCTGGAATTCCGTATGATGCTTATCAGGTTATTACTGGTGATGGTCCAAGACTCGGTAAAGTATTAATTCATCATTCAGACGTTAAAAAAATTACTTTTACTGGAAGTCCCGAAGTAGGTAAATTGATTAAATCTCAAGTAGGATTGAAAAAAGTCACCTTAGAGCTAGGCAGTAACTCAGCTATATATATAGATAAAAGTGTTCATTCAAAATTAAAAACAATTGCAAAGCAGTTAGTCGTTGGTGCATTTTCATATAATGGACAAGTCTGTATTAGTACACAGCGAATCTATGTACACAAAGGAATAAAGAAAGAATTTGTAAAGTATTTTAAAGAGGAGACAGAATTATTAAAGTATGGTGATCCAAACGATGATAATACGGACTTAACAGGAGTCATAGATGAAGAGTCTCAGAAACGCTTATTGGATTGGATTAAAGAAGCGGTTAATGAAGGAGGAACATTAATAACTGGGGGAAAGCAGAAGGAAAATGGTTTAGAACCAACTATATTAACCAATGTTTCACCTGATTCAAATGTTTCTCGTAAGGAAGTATTTGGTCCAGTAGTAATCGTTAATAGTGTAAATAATTCATCAGAAGCGTTATCAGCCATGAACGATAGTGACTATGGACTGAATGCTGGTCTTTTCACTTATCATTTACCTTTAGCCTTAAAGTTCGCCCATGACTTAGAAGTGGGTCAGGTATTAATCAATGATATACCGACTTTACGATTTGACCATATGCCTTATGGTGGATTAAAATCGTCAGGCTATGGATATGAAGGAGTCAAATATGCAATGAGAGAAATGGTCAACATGAAATTTATTAGTATGAATTATCAGTTTTAGATAGATAATTTGCTTGTTACCACCTAGTATAGTTACAGTGATGGCGAGGAATTTGTCAAAGTTTGTTGTTAGTTGGGTGATTAAGTTCACCCTGTTTTTTCTACCAAATCTCGCCGAGGAAATTAATTTTTCTAGAAAACCGGATTTTTTACAACAAGAGCTTTTTCAAGAAATAGTAAAAGAAAAAAAGGGAAAACTAGTTGCCGATCAAATTGTGAAGGTATATTTAAAAAGTGGTGAGGAAAAGTGGATCCTCATTCATGTCGAAGTTCAAGGAGATCCAGATCCTGATTTTCCAAAGCGAATGTTCCGTTATTATTATCGAATCTATGACAAATTTAATCGAGACATTGTTGCGATCGCATTGTTAACAGATGACTCTAAAGGTTTCAGGCCTGACACACACCACTATTCCTTTCATGGTACTTCATTAACGTACCAATATAATATGTATAAATTCAATGATCACGAAGAAAAAGAACTAATTGAATCAAACAACCCTTTTGCAATCGCAGTGTTGGCAGCAAAATATGCCAACGAATCCAAAGACGACGAAGAAAAAAGATATCGCTTCAAACGAAAACTTTTTCGATTAATTTTGCAAAAGAGTAGTTATCCTCCAGTAGAACGCCGCATTTATATAGCTACACTCATTTACTTCATTGATTATTTACTTCAGATTCCGTTAGAATTAACCAAAAAATTAAGAGATGAACTCATCCAAACAAAGGGGGTAAAAGAAATGGTGTACATGGATCGTGAAAATTTGCCAAAATCTTTGGCAGAGTGGGAGAAGATTTTTAAAGAAGAAGGAAGGCAGGAGGGAAAGCAAGAAGGAAAAAAAGAGGGAAAAGAAGAAGGAAAGGAAGAAGGTAAAAAGTCAGTGGCGATTGAACTTTTAAAAGCAGGTATGTCTGCAGAGTTTGTAGCAAAGCATGCGAAATTGCCAATTGAAAAGGTAAAGGAAATGGCGGATGAACTGTCGAAGTAATCATTTTTGGTGCCTGTCATCACCCATAAAGGGGGTAAAAGAAATGGTGTACATGGATCGTGAAAATTTGCCAAAGTCTTTGGCAGAATGGGAGAAGATTTTTAAAGAAGAAGGAAAGGAAGAAGGTAAAAAGTCAGTGGCGATTGAGCTTTTAAAAGCAGGTATGTCTGCAGAGTTTGTAGCAAAGCATGCGAAATTGCCAATTGAAAAGGTAAAGGAAATGGCGGATGAACTGTCGAGTTAATCATTTTTAGTACCTAGTCACCACCCGAGAATTGGTGAATTTTGTCGAAGGGGGATTAATAGTTTAGATTCAGAAGAGGACACTTTCATTATAATGGGTTCCATTGCGAGTTGCTCGCATACTGATCAAGATACTATTCACGGTGCATTTTTTTAGCAAACGCGCTGAGAATTCACACAAAAATTACAAAAAAAGGAACTTAGAATTTGTACCTATGATTCTATCCAAAATGCACACGACGCAGCGGCTGAAATAAATCCGGATGCCCTAATCATCAGCGAAGGATGGAGAACTTGAACAACTATCTCGAGTTTGTTGAGTTTATTAATTAAAGATTAGATGGAGGATTCCTGTAGATAGGTCCTCTTTTTCTTTGTTTCTGGTTAATTAGGATCCGGATTGAATGAAAGTAAATCTGGGGTTGGTGCGCATAAACAGGGGAAAGGTGAGAGTAAATACTTGAAAGGTGCACAAAAGCTTGTGAAAAATGAGAGAAAATCGCGTGAAGTTACGCATAAACGTGGGAAAGATGAGAGTAAACCCGTGAAAGGTGCTCATAAGGTGGTAAAAGTTGAGAGTATAAATTTAATAGGGTTATCGTTGATGTTATAAAAAAAGGTGGCGTTCTAAATGGCTTCTACAATCAAAATGATTAATCAAGGTATCGAAAAACAAAAGACTGAATATTACGCAGAAATCAGGAAAAGCAATGAAAAAAAGTTAAAAGCTATAAAGGAAAAAGAAATTGAAACAAAATGAAGATGAAGTTATTTCACATTCCTAAAGGTGTGCGCCACCCGGAAATTGGCGGATTTTGCCAGAAAATGAGTGGTGAAAATTACTAAAGAAGTTGCTGATGTTTTATATATTAGCAGCTTCTTTTAGTTAAGGCGGATTTTTTTGTCGTGTCTTTAAACTTCTACATCCATCCAATCACTTCCTATCATGAACTTTTAACTTATTTTGCGTAATGCTCCTGTCGTAATTTTATGGTGTTGATTAAGTACGGTGATTTTCTGTGAGCATAAATGGAGGGAAAGTGAATGTAAACGCGTGTGTGTTGTCGTCTTTCTAAACAGAAAGAAATAACCGTCCCCATGACCAAGGATGACGGTTACTTCTTTGCCAAAGGAATACATTTGGTCAACCGCTCTTTATGCGGTCTGTAGTTACGTTACCGGGTGGTACCAGCCACTCGGTATTCTTTATTATATTATAAATGTAATTATAAGTCGCTAATGAAGAGTCGGTTGTGGGGAGGCGATCTACTTTCCCAGACAAGTTTAGCAATTCATCTAGGAAAGGGAATTACTTTCAAGGATGGAAAACTAGTGTTTAAATTCTTTTTTAGTCATCTTGGACACTACTAGAATTTTTATCTTAAGTATAAAAATCCCCATTCTCTGGTGTCTAATTTTTAGACTAGCATCACCTTCCCCTGATTCACGAGATCAAACTTTTAATAAAGAAAATCTATTATAAGGGACTGTCAGGTACTGTCATAGTGACACCCGGAATCGGAGGAGAGTGCTCTTTCGATAGGTCGAGCTATTGTTATCAATATTTCACATGTTCATAGATTTTATCATTATTTCTGTTAAATTTGTGTGAATAGCTTATCCAAACTTATTATCACTTTCATACATTGTTTATAAATGAAAGGAGGGATAATATGTCGAAAAAATCAAATGAAAGTAAAATCCAACAAACTCAAGGGCAAGAAGGATGTTGTCAGGGTGATGAACTGCTATGTGTTTCTATTCCCAGTCCCATTACCATAGTGTTTCTAGGACTTGAGATACAAATAGAACTACCGTGTATAAGAATTAACTCAGAGGAGAATTTAACTTCAGAGGAAACACAGCAAATATTAGGCCTGCTGACAAACCTACTAGGAAATATCGGAGAAAATATCAACCCACAATAAACTATAAGATAGGAGGTCGCTGTTATTGGCAATCTCCTTTTAATATTACATGTCGAAAGGGGTCTGACCCTTTTCGACATGGACATCTGAATGGGACAAAGGACCTGTCCCCATGTCCCGGAAATTGTCGGAATTTTGTTTCTTTTTATTGCTTTTTTTGATATATTATAGGTACTTTAGTATAGATACAAAAGAACTAGAAATAAATAATTGAAATGATAATGGCAAAATTGTGGAAACACAGTGACGCAAAACTACAGGGGCTAAAGCGAAATGCAATGCCAGCCAGTTACCGTTTCAGGATAAGCACATCCTGTTTAAATCGGGATGTGCTTTTTTCAAGTATTCAGAAAAAGGGGATTAAGATATGGCTAAAATGTCTAATTTTAAAAAACAGCATATAGAGTCGATGGTTCATAGTCACCATATCTTAGAAATGCTCGCTAACAATTCCTCGACTTTTAACATACTTGAAGAATTGGTTTCTATACTAGAACATGCAATACCGAATTCCATGTGCTATATCTATTTGAAAAATAATAATCGGAATATTTTAGATAACGGAATTGGTCCGAATCTTCCCAAGAAATATATTCAATCGATAGGTAGTATAAAGGTGGGTCCAGAAGCAGGGGCTTGTGGGAGAGCAGCATTTTACAAAAAAAATATAATCGTTTCAGACATAAGCACAAGTCCCTTGTGGAAGGAATATAAACCATTAGCACTAGGTTATGGGCTTAAAGCCTGTTGGTCCATTCCTATTTTCTCTCCGACAAATAAGGTGGTAGGAACCATTGCTGTTTACTTTACAAAAAAATATAGTCCGGATTCAACAGAGTGGAAGAGAATAGAGCCGTATATAAAGTTGGCAGGTATTGTAATTGATTACAAACAATCAGAATTAGAGATAGAACAAATCCGCCAATATGATTCTGTAACCGGGTTACCTAACGCTATTAAATTTAAGCAAGATGTAAAGCAGGTATTGGACCAAAGCCAGCTTAGAAAAGAGCAAAGCAAGTTCGCTATCGTTTTTTTAGATCTAGACCGATTTAATGTAATTAATACCTTAGGGGGCTATCAATTTGGAGATATTGTACTAAAAAAAGTAGCTAAGACGATATCCCAGAGTCTAGGTGAATATAGCTTAATAACGAGGTGGAATAGTGATAAATTTATTTGCCTTATTCCTTATACGTTTAACAAAGATATACAAGCAAATATTTCCACAATTTTGAATAACTTACACAAACCTCTTGAAATAGAACAACATGAATTTTTTATTAAAACAAGTATAGGAATAAGCTGTTACCCAAAGGATGGAACGGATGTTGAGTTACTAGTTAAAAACGCCGAGCTTGCAATGAAAGAGGCAAAGAGTAAAGGTGAAAACAAATGCATCTATTACACTTCCTCCATGAATGCCAATTTATCCGAACAAATAATTATAGAAAAAGATCTTCGTCATGCTATAAATCGAAATGAATTTTTATTATATTATCAACCTCAGCTTGACTTGTCTAACAATCAAATTGTTGGGCTAGAGGCTCTTATTAGATGGCAGCACCCTAATTTACAGTTAATGGCGCCAGATAAATTTATGAAAGTTGCAGAAGAAACGGAATTAATTATTCCAATTGGAGAGTGGGTTTTACGTACTGCTTGTAATCAAATGAATTTCTTAAAAACGAAAGGGTATCCATGTCGATTATCGGTTAACCTTTCAAGTATACAGTTTCTTCAAGATAATTTAGTAGACATGGTACAAGATGTAATCACGGAATCAGGAATAGATCCAAACAATTTGGTATTAGAAGTAACAGAAAGTACGCTTGTAGAAAACTTGGATGTCACGGTTGATCAATTAAAAAGGTTAAAATCCATAGGAGTTCAAATTGCCTTAGATGACTTTGGAACTTTATATTCTTCTTTAAATTACTTAAAGCATTTTCCGATTGACATTATTAAGATTGATAAGTCGTTTGTCAGAAATAGTGCATCTGATAAGCGAGATATAGAAATTTTGAAAACAATTATTCGATTAGGGAAAAATTTGAAGTTAAAAGTTTTAGCTGAAGGTATAGAGACAAAGAATCAGTTAGAGATGCTTAAAGCATTAGATTGTGAGGAAGGACAAGGTTACCTTTTTAGTAGGCCATTAGCAATGGAAGAATTCATAAAAAATTTATATACAGTGGGAAATGGAATGTAAAGGAGAATGGAAAGATGGAGATGGCTAATTGTCCGGAGTGTAATCAACTATTTATAAAGGATAAACATGAAATTTGTCCTCAATGCTACCAGAAGGATGCCGAAGCTTATAAAGAATTAACGTCCTTAATAAAGGAAAAACCTTCTATTCCATTAAATGAAGCTTTTGATCAATTGGATATTTCTTCAGATACCTTTTTACGTTGGAGGAGGAATGGAAGGATTTAGGGATAATATCCTAAAAACTAACGCAAATGCAGTGTATGTTTTTACATAGGCTATCCCGTATATGGATAAGGCTTAAAGAAACGCCAAAGTAATGACAGGATATAAACGGAAGAAAACATAAAAAGGGTGAGACAGCATGAAAATGACTATTATTAAAGAACCGAATCTACTAAGAGACGGAATTATAAAGATATTACAAGAATACTTTCTCGAACATGAAGTTGTAGCATATGGATCTAAAGACTATTTGACACTACAAAGGGAAACGAACGATGAAAACGGGTTAGTAATCATAGATTGTGATACAGCAATTAACCTTTTTTCGACAATTGATTTCTACAAAAACAAAAATAAAAAAGTGATTGTATGGATATCGAATAGGGACGATGTTAGGCTGATAGATTTATTCCAATTAAACCTGGATGGATATTTTTACAATGGCATGGAAAAAGAGGAATTGTTAGCTGCTGTTCGCGGCGTAAGAGATGGAATACAGTATATCCATCCAATTTTATCACCAGTCCTATTAAAGGATTATGCTCGATTGCATAAGACAACTCCCGATAAACCAGTTGGGGTGTTTTCGGAACGCGAGTGGGAGGTAATAGAATTACTGACACAAGGGTTTAAAAATGAACAGATTGCCAAATTACTTTTTATTTCTGTTGAAACGGTTAAAAACCATGTCAGCCAAATCCTAAAAAAACTGGGTGTTCCTGATCGGACAAATATTGTATTAACTGCAATAAGAAACAATTGGGTATCCATTTAAGAGGATTTCATTATTATCAAATGATGAACGCGAGGATAGACTATGACCAAGAATAGAAGGAATCTTAGAATTCAAATTGAATTAAAGCGAAAAGAAATGATTCAATGCGGGAAAAAATATGGTTTGGATCATCACAAAACATTATACACAAGTAAGGAACTAGATATATTAATCAATAAATTTTTAAAAAAATAGATGTTGATTTAGTGGGAAGGGAAGACAATCATACATCGATAAAGGAATAAATAGACATTTGGAAACCAAACATATATGGTACAACCTTATGTAAACAACACCTCTGAGTAGTCGCCTCATAAGTAAAGTCTTTCATTTGAAATTGAATGTAAAGGAGAGACGTTCATATAATGATCAATTTTAAAGAAATACAAACTTGCTACAAATGTAAGGAAGAAAAACACCACAGTGAATTTTACGATAAAGGAAATCGTTTTATGAGTTGTTCGGATTGTCGTAGCCAGAGAATCCATAGAAGAGAATCAATTAAAACATTATTGGAGAGAGAGCAAAAAATAAAGAAATATGGTGCACTCTAATTTTCCGCATGGTACCGTCACAGTGACGCCCCGGATTTTGTCGAAAGGCATCCGGAAAGCTCTGTAGAGAAAATTTTTGCGGGACTGTTTTATTGGTATAACCGTATCAATTGAACCTTCAATTATATATTATATTTATGAATGTTAGCCCTAATTACTTACGAGGAGTTAGGTTTTTTTAATTTGGAGGGATAAATAGTATCAAACACTTGAGTTAACCAATGCAGGGCCTATTACTATAGTTGAAAGCTACATATCCTTGGTTACTGATCTTGATCTGTACATCGCTATCAACCGAATCTGAGAAGTCGGTACTAGGTGCCCCATTCATGTTTGGTTTCTTTTTGAAAATTTTCCAGGGATTATATTTTTTGAGATATTAACCGATATCGGGTACCCAACCCTAGATTGAAAGAAGGATATCAGGGAACCAGGGGTCGGTTCTTCCCCTTCATATGTTAAAGGATGTAGAGTGTATCGTTGTCCACCATATTGAGGAGGCGGTTCAGATATAGGAGGACAAGAGTCTTTGTCGTTCCAACCTCAATCATCTCCAATGGAAAGTCTATCAAACTCCCCAAATGCTTATCAAAATGGTTTCTAGAAATGAAATGTGTAGTCGATCTGCGTTTTCATTTATTTTTCCACCTGATTGATGCTTTCGTGTACTATCACTATCTCTAACGTAGTCACGTAATACTTTTCTGAATCCACCATTGGCTAGGGTACCTGTGTCACCACTCGGAAAAATTAGTGGATTTTGTCGAATGAGTGGTTAGGTGGAATTGTAAGGGATTGTTGATTTTGTGAACAGCTGCTCACAAAATCTAGCAATATATTTACTTGGAGATAAAAAGTTCCTTCCCCTTCTTTTCCTTTTGTTTTTAGTTGGTTCTGGTTCGTAGCTTTAATTATACTGATAATATTAAGATAAATGCTGTTATTGTTACGTTAGAAATAATTGAATAATCACACAATACATGAAGTGCTTTATTTAACTATTTTTTTCCTAAATATTTTTTTCTAAACTTACTTGGGGCTATGCCCTCATGTTTTTTGAATAATCTTGAAAAATAAGCAAATTGAGAGAAACCACATTCTTCTGAAATCTTCTCTACACTCCACTGTTTAGAAACTAGTAACAGTTTTGCATGGTCCAGTCGCGTTTTATTTAAATATTCAATAGGAGAGTATCCTAAAACTTCCATCATACACCTGGAAATATGATTTGGATGAAAACTTAATTCTTGACCTAATTCCTTATAACCAATCTTTCTAGTGAAATTTTTCTTTATAAATGAAGCAGCCTCCTCAGCGATAACTACAGATTGTGAGGATTTTTCAAGTTGATTTAGAGAAGATAATTCTTGTAATAGTTGTTGGAATTGTAATTGTTGTTGCCATTCCCATGAAGGTCTAACTTCTGAGTTAACCTTTAAAATTTGTTCACAAATATGCTTGAAATGATCCCAATTTTGAAGCTTAGAAAGCTTTTGAAGTGTTATGGGGAACCTGTGTTCCTTGAAAGGGTGGAGTTTTAATTCCAAAAAATCTTTATGGTTAGTATTGTTAGTTTGACTTTCATTAACTACTGACCATTGAGATGGATTAAAATGAAACCAATAAAAATGTGTTTCTTGCTTACAAGGATAGGTTGAAAAATGGTGCCCATCTGGATAAAGGATTAGAGACATACCTTCTTCAACTACATATTCTTGATTATTCTCTCCCATGAATAGACACCCCTTTGTAACTATTAGCAAATCGAAAAGGCCGATATTGAAGCGTGTTGAATGAGTCTCCCCTATTTTATAGGTATCTTCACCAACTGCAATAAGACTTGGCAAGGGTGGAGAGAAAAATTGTAGCATATGTTTCACATCCTTATTGTTTGAATTGTGCAAATTTTTGTTTAAATTAATAGTTTTTATATTGAGATTATAACATTAAGATAGTACTAGAAACATTTTTAAATTAATTTAATTAAGGAGGTAAACGATGGAGAAAACTAGTGAATTAAAGTTAACGAAAACTCCATTCCAATCACTACCCCTTGGAACTGTCAAGCCTATGGGATGGTTACAGAATCAGCTAAAAATCCAAGCAGATGGTTTTACAGGACATCTTGATGAACATTGGGATGATGTTGGTCCAAATAATGGCTGGCTTGGAGGAAATGGAGATAGTTGGGAAAGAGGTCCTTACTACTTAGATGGTTTAGTTCCACTTGCTTTTTTATTAGAGGACGAAAAACTTATTGATAAGGTAAAGGTATGGATTGAAGCAACCTTAGATAGTCAAAGAGAAGATGGCTCCTTTGGCCCTAGTAATTTAAGACAAAATAATAAAACTGTAGCTGACCAAGATTGGTGGCAAGAAATGATTATGCTGAAAGTACTTACACAGTACGAGGAAGCTACCAATGATAAAAGAATTGTTCCGTTTATGCAAAAATATTTTCAATATTTATTGAAAGCGCTGCCGAAATATCCTTTGAAAGAATGGGCTCAAGCTAGAGGGGCGGATTTATTATTATCAATCCACTGGCTATATGAAAGAACCGATGATCCAAAGTTGTTGGAATTAATTGATATTGTTGAAAAACAAACGATAGATTGGACCGGAATTTTCTCTAATTTTCCTTACTGGCGAAAGCAGAATGAATGGGATCACCGGATACATGTTGTAAATGTTGCAATGGGAATAAAAACCCCAGCCATGTTGTATCGAAGCAGCAAATCAGAATATCAAAAACAAGCAATTTATAAAGGGATTGAGAGTTTGATGACATATCATGGGCAAGCCCATGGAATGTTTTCAGGTGATGAGTGGCTGTCCGGAACGCATCCAAGCCAAGGAGTCGAATTATGTGCGGTAGTTGAATACATGTTTAGTATGGAGAATTTAGTTAGAGTTATTGGAGATGGAAAATTTGGGGATATCCTTGAAAAAGTTGCTTTTAATGCACTTCCTGCAACGATTTCTCCTGCTTGGGATTCACATCAATATGATCAACAAGTAAATCAAGTTATTTGTAATTCAGCAAATCGTCCATGGGTAAATAAACCGGACTCAAACACGTTTGGTTTAGAACCTAATTTTGGATGTTGTACCTCAAATATGCATCAAGGGTGGCCTAAGTTTACAACTAGTCTTTGGATGAGTTCAGAAGATAATGGATTAGCAGTAATTTCTTATGCACCATGTCAAGTTGAATTTACTGTTTCCGATAATGTTAAGACCAGAATTAATGTAAGTAGTGATTATCCATTTCGAGATAGTGTAAGTATGGAAGTCAATTTAGAAAAAGACGCTACGTTCTCAATGTATTTACGAGTACCAAACTGGTGTAAGCGTTTCAAAGTAAAAGTTAATGGCATCGATCAAACCTATGAAATGAGTAATAATTTTGCACAAATAACTCGTACCTGGAGTGATAATGATGTTGTAGAAATAGGTCTACCAATGAGTATTGAATTAAATGAACGTAATAATAATGCTGTCAGTGTGCAACGTGGACCTTTAGTATATGTATTACCTCTTGAAGAGCAATGGGTTAAGATTCGAGAAAGGGAAAGATTTCATGATTGGGAAATTTATCCTAAATGTGCTTGGCAATATGCCCTTATTGCTGAAAAAGAATTTGATGTCAAGTTTGAAGAAATTAAAACTCAGCCGTTTAACACGGATTCACCAGTAAGGCTACTCACTCAAGGAAAATTACTATCTAATTGGATAATGGAAAATAATTCTGCAGCTGAACCACCATTTAATCCGAAATTATTTCCTGGTACAAATGAAGATACAATCGAGCTTATACCATATGGTTGTGCCCGTTTAAGGATTGGAGAATTTCCAATTTTGAGGAATTAAACATAAAAGAATGTATTTTATTAACATTATTGTAAGCCCTTACAACATTTTGGATTATTAGTTTATATAAAGGGGAGTAAAAACATGTTTAATAAAAAGTTAGGTTTGATATTTCTTATCGTTGCTTTTCTGGCTCTTGTGGGTTGTGCTTCTGGTTCATCAGGTGAAAATAGCTCATCTGATGGAGATAAAGAGCTTTCTCTTTGGGCAAGAGAAGCTAGTGCGGATTTAATGGGCGATGCAGTAGAAGCGTTTAACTCAAAGGACAATGGAATTAAAATTAATGTTAAATCAATCCCAGCCGATAACTTTTCAGATCAACTGGCAACTGCTTATGCTTCTGAATCAGCACCAGATATTGTAGCGATAGATTTAATTCTAGCTCCTTACTATTCTTCAATAGGTGCATTTAAAGATTTGTCTGAGAGATATGAGAGCTTAAGCTTTAAAGATGAATTAAATCAGTCAATGCTTAATTTAGGTGAAAGAGAAGGAAAACAATATGCATTACCTTATAGTTCAGACGTTTCAGCTTTAATTTATAACAAGGATCATTTTGAGGATGCCGGATTAGACCCTGATAGCCCTCCTGAAACGTGGCAGGAATTAAGGGATTATGCCAACCAACTGACAACTGATGATCGGTTTGGATACGTATATTCTGGAGGTAGTGCAGGTGGCCTAATGTTTACTTTTATGCCTTATGTTTGGGGAAATGGTGGTGCAGTTTTAAGTGATGACGGAACTGCAGCGGAAATAAACTCACCTGAAGCAATAGAAGCTTTACAGTTTTTCACCGATCTAACTCAAACAGATAAAGTTACCCCTGAAGGAGTTACTACTTATGTTAATGAAGCAGAAGATGCCTTTACTTCAGGTAAGGTAAGCATGATTGTTTCTGGAAACTATGTTGTTGGTAAATTAAATGAAGATTATCCAGACTTAGATTATGGTGTGGCGTTAATTCCAAGAAATGAAGGAAAAGAACATTCTTCATTCAGTGGTGGAGAATTAATTGCTATATCTAAGTCAACAGAATATGTTGATGAAGCATGGGAGTTTATAGAATACGCACTTACCGAGGATGTGCAAGTAGAGGCATTTGCATCTAATGGAATTATCCCAGTAAGAAATGATTTTGTAGAAAATAAATATTTTAAAGAAGAGCCAAAATACCAAGTGTTCGCAGAAGCAGCAAATTATGCTAATGCACCTTATACAACTAAATATAACGAATTATACAATCCTATTTTAAGCGGTCTTCAAAAGGCTTTTAGCGGGGAACTAAGTCCTGAAGATGCCGTGGTTGAAATAAGTGATGGTATAAATGATGTATTAAACAAATAAAAGGAGAGAGGATATCCTCTTTCCTTCCTTTTAAACAAGGAGGGCACTTATGAAAACAGCTATTAATCAGAAATTACTAATTATTCGAGGTCAAAAAAAAAGAAATAAGGTTAAATTAGGGAGTTTTCTTTTTATCTTACCTGCTGTAGCACTTAACCTAATTTTCTTTATTTATCCTTTTTTACAAACGTTACGTATGTCCTTTTATGAATGGCCTCTTATGGGAGAAAAAACATATTTAGGTCTTTCTAATTTCACACAAATATTTTTAGATGGGCAATTTTGGACTTCCTTCTGGTTTACAGCTAAATATACATTAATGGTCACACCTCTTATATTTATTATTGCATTTAGTCTAGCTCTATTAATAAATAAACGACTACCAGGAGTAGCATTCTTTAGAGCGGTTTATTTTGCACCAGTGGTTATTTCAATGGTTTCATCCGCACTTGTATGGTTGTGGATTTATAATGATTTATACGGTGTTCTTAATTACTATTTGTTGAATTTGGGTATTGTTAATGACCCAATTCTTTGGATGGGGCATGCGAGTACATCCTTGCCAGCTATTTCTTTTATGATTACATGGAAAATGGCAGGATTTACAATGATTATCTTGCTTGCAGGTCTTCAGTCTATACCAACTGAAACATACGAAGCGGCGAGTATAGATGGTGCTTCTACTCTGAAAAAGATACTTTATATTACAATTCCCATGCTAAAACCATCAATTGGGTTAGCCTTAATTGTATCTGTAATTGGATCAGTACTTGGGTTTGAACAGTTTTTAATAATGACAGGTGGAGGTCCATCAAATACAACAACTACTATTGTCCATTATATCTATAATCAGTCGTTCAAGTATTTTCATTTTGGATATGGTTCAGCGATGACTGTGATATTACTAATTGTTTTAGTTGTCTTGAGTTACATTCAATTAAGGGTACTACGTAATCCAGCTGACCAATAATAAAAGGGGCGTTATTTAAAAATGAGTAGTTTAGTAGAAGCTTTTAAAAATCATAAATCATTTTATATCATTAATATAATTATAAGCTTGTTATTTCTCTTACCTATAATATGGACACTCAGTACTTCTCTGAAAATAACAAGTGATATTACTAGTTATCCACCCAAATGGATACCACCTACATTTTCATTAGATCATTATAAAACTATTTGGACATTTGAGAATGGTATTTTTTCTCTTTACTTTTTAAATAGTGTTATTTTAACAACTTTTACTGTTATTTCGGTTGTATTTATTAGTAGCTTGGCAGGTTATGGTTTCTCTAAGTTAAAGTTACCATTTAAAACTCTCTTTTTTATAATGATCTTGGCTGCGCTAATGATTCCTTTTCAAAGTTTACTAATTCCACTCTATTCAATTATGAAGGATATAGGATTATTAAATACTCGTTTGGCGCTTATTATTATCTATACTACCTTTCAACTGCCATTCGGTGTGTTTATGATGAAAAATGCATTTGATGCAATTCCGACAAGTTTAAGAGAAGCCGCTCTTATTGATGGATCAAGTGAATATAAAACGTTCTTAAGGGTAATGGTGCCTCTTGTATGGCCTGCAATGGCTACAGTAGCAATATTTTCTGCATATACCACTTGGAATGACTTTTTGGTTGCACTTGTATTTGGTGTAAATGACAATGTCAAAACTTTAAATATTGGTTTAACAAATATGGCAATAGGTCAGTATGGTACGGATTGGGGACTATTAACATCAGGATCCATGATTAGCATTTTACCTATTATCATCCTGTTTATATTCTTACAAAAATATTTTATTAATGGAATTACGAGTGGTTCTGTAAAATAGTGAACTTAGAGGTAGAAAGTGAGGAGTTCATTTTGCAACATTATAGTTTTGATTTGAAAGACCCTACATTTGATATAGCAGGTCTGACAATAAGTATTCATCTACACACAATGGAGAATATTTATGGCTTAGATCCTAGTTTTACTAAGCTATATACTCATGGGAATAAATGGTTGATTAACTGTACTCAACTTAGCTGGGCGGGACAGCAACAACAAGCTACAGGATTTTTTAAACTGGAAGCTATTAAAAATGATAAAAAACAGATTGTTATAAAGATGGAAGCTGAAGCAAAACAAAAAATTAAGTCGGTAAAGTTATTAGTAAAAAACCTAAACCCAATGTCTTTCTATGAGACAAAAGGTGAGGAAAGGTTTTCAGGTCTCCAGTCGGAAGGAGTATTTTATTACCCATATAATCCTTTTGCATATAATCATAACTTAAAAGTTCCTCTTCTTTCTCTAAGAGACCATACTACAAATCAAATAATAAGTGTTAAATCTGAAGAGAATAAAATAAGAGCTAAGCGATTTGTTTATTATCCTGAATTGCAAGGACAATATAAAGGAACTTATACTCTAGAGCTAATACATGATGAACTTGCAGTAGAAATGGCTAGCAGAATTTCTATTCCAAGTTGGATAATAGATATGGATTCAAACCCAAAAACATTTTTAAAAGATTATCTAGCTTTTGCAGAATCAGAAAAGGGTATTGGACTAACTCCTTTTGAAAAACGAAGTGATTTTCCAGAGTGGTTCCGTGAGGTTTCTTTAGTTCTCACGCTCCATGGAATGCATTGGAGCGGTTACGTATTTAATTCATATAAACAAATGCTGGAGATAGTGAAGTATGCTACTGAGCGTATTGAGGGAAAACACATTCTTGTCTATTTACCAGGGTGGGAAGGAAGATATTACTGGCAATATGGAAAATATCGTCCTGATCCTCAACTAGGAGGCGAAGACGATTTTGCTCTTTTATGTCGTGAATCAAGTAAATTAGGTGTCCACATGATGCCAATGTTTGGATCCAATTGTGCTAACTTAACATTCGATAACTTTGCTAAATATGGCTTGAATTCTTTAATGAAAACTCCATCCAGATTAATATATCATGTTGGGGAGCCAGATTGGGATTTGAGTAGACAGAAAGACAATGGATGGCAAGCTTTTTTAAATGTTGGAGCACCAGATTGGAGAAGAGAATTGACACGACAAATATTAGAATTATATGAGACATACCAATTTGATAGTATCTTTCTCGATTTAGTTCATCATTGGTCAAATGATCCTGATTATGAAGTGTTTGAGGGTTTAAAAAAACTAAAAAAAGACTTAACGAACTACACAGATTTATTTGTAGCTGGAGAAAATTGGTACGATGGGTTATTAAGTATTTTTCCATTGTTCCAAGTAAGACCTAACTTGAAACAACCTAAGTGGGTAGGAAGATATGCGAAGACAATGGCTCACTTATTGGAAGCAGAGCCGAGTAGAGGAAGCACAGGTGTACATGAAAGAGGCTATACGAAATATGAAAGAAGACTGTTACAAGAGAGTTATATTCCTACCATTGCATTTGTAGATGGTACTTTTGAAAATGAAAAAGAAGAGTTCAACGCTATAATTAGGCAAGGTTTAAGATATAAAAAAGAATATATAGATAGTTAATTTATAACTGGATGTATAGCTTTAATTTGTGGGTTAATCAGTGTTTTTATCTAAACTCGAAACTCTAAAATAGAAATCGAATGATAGAATTTTTATTTGGAAATTATTCAATCTATCTTTTTGGTAAGATTCCATTCGAGAGAATCCTAATAGTATTATCTAATATGCTAATAAAGGGGAATAAAAAATGAAGGATTTAAATGAAAAGATAGTCAACAATCAATTGGAACCGATATCTTTTACAAATGTAACGATCCATGATAAATTTTGGGAACCTCGCTTGAAAACGCATAAATCGACAACTCTTAAAGCATGCCTTGATCAATGTGAGAAAACAGGAAGAATATTAAATTTTGCAAAAGCTGCAGGTCATATGCAAGGTGAATTTGAGGGGATCTTTTTTAATGATTCCGATGTTTATAAGGTATTGGAGGGTGTTGCTTACTCACTAATGTCTCATCCTGATCCATCATTAGAAGAAAAAGTTGATGGCATAATTGACGAGATAGCGTCGGCCCAACAAGAGGATGGGTATTTATTATGTTATTTCATTTTAAAGGAACAGGATAAGAAGTGGACAGATATGGATAAACATGAAATGTATTGTGGAGGTCACCTTATAGAAGCTGCTGTTGCATATTATAATGCAACCGGAAAGCGAAAACTTTTAGATGTGGCATGTAAACTGGCAGACCACTATGATAATACTTTTGGTCCAGGAAAGAGGCATTGGGTTCCAGGTCATGAGGAGATTGAACTTGCGCTCGTAAAACTATATCGTCAAACAAAAGAGGAGCGATATTGGAAGTTAGCAAATTGGTTATTAGAACAAAGAGGACACGGATACGGTAAAGGAGTAATATGGGATCGAAAGGATTGGGGACCTGAATACTGTCAGGATGATAAGCCAATACGTGAAATGACTGATGTTAGCGGTCATGCTGTTCGTGCTATGTATTTATACACTGCAATTACCGATATTGCAAAAGTAACTGGTGATCAAGGTTATATTAATGCCTTAGACAGGTTGTGGGAAAGTGTCGTACTTCGAAATATGTATATTACAGGAGGAATCGGACCTTCCAAACATAATGAAGGATTTACAGAAGATTACGATATGCCAAACGATACCGCATACTGTGAAACTTGTGCTTCAGTTGGCATGGTTTATTGGAATCATCGAATGAATTTATTAAATGGTGATAGTAAGTATGCTGACGTTGTTGAAAGAGCGATGTACAATGGAGTGTTATCAGGAATTTCTCTATCCGGAGACAAGTTTTTTTATGTGAATCCTCTTTCTTCGAATGGGACTCATCATCGGGTTGAATGGTTTAATACTTCTTGTTGTCCAACCCAATTATCAAGGTTTATTCCATCTATAGGAGACTATAGCTATGCTTCCTCTGAACAGGGAATATGGGTTAACCTTTATGTGGAAAGTAGCGTCTCAATTCCTGTTGAAGAAAGTCATGTTGTATTAAGGCAGAAAACACATTACCCGTGGAACGGGAAAGTAGAAATAACTGTGGAAAGTGATAGAAAAAATAACTGTGATCTCAACCTTCGATTTCCAGGGTGGTGTAAGAGTGCACAGGTATATATTAATGGTGAACCGGTACAAAAGCTTGTTACAGAAAAAGGATATATAAAGCTTAATAAGACTTGGGAGCCCGGAGATACAGTAATTGTAAATTTTGATATGCCAGTAGAAAGAGTTCACGCTCATCCTAAAGTTAAGGCGAATGAAGGAAAGGTTGCTATTCAACGAGGTCCATTGGTTTATTGTATTGAACATGTTGATAATGAAAAAAAATTTGAATCTATAGAAATAACACCAGATACAAAATTTTTAGTCAAACAGAACCCTGATTTATTGGGAGGTATTACAACAATTCATGGTATTAGTGAGAAAGATAAAGAATTTGTAGCTATTCCGTATTATGTATGGGATAACCGTGAACCAGGTCCAATGAATGTGTGGATTAATGAAAATAAAAATTAAAATATTTCTATTTATGGATCCTAAATACAAAACGCATTATAGTTCCAGTGACGACCCGGAATTTGTCGATTGGATTATGCAAGAGACAATGTCTATAAAATATAATAATACTTAAAGCCCTGCGTAAAAATTTCTGCAGGGCTTTTCTCATACTTTTATTCAGGGACAAGGAACCTGTCCCTTTGTCCCATTAACCTTTTTAGAGGGGATAGAGCTTAAAATTATCCATTCCTAACTTTAATATAATATTAAATTATTTAAGGAGGAATTCTCATGATAAGAAGAATTGCTGAATATACAGTGAAACCAAAATCAGTTGAGGATGTTGAAAAAATTGTCAAAGAATTTGTGCTACAAGTTAAAAAGAATGAACCAGAAACTATTTACAAATCATACCGAAGAGAAAACGGAACATCATTTATACATTTTATGGAGTTCCCTGACCAAGAAGCCGTTGAACGACATCAAAAAGCGGATTATACAGCAAAACTTGTAGAAGGATTGTACCCTAATTGTACCGAACCTCCTAAATTTACTGATTTAGAATTAATTTAGATTCGATTATTGAATCAGTGGCGGAGGAAGAAAACCCCCACTGATTGAAGTTTCACTTTATGAATTGAAAGGAAGATAAAATGGAAGAAGAACTTTCCTCGGTATTTAAAGCTATAGGTAACCCGACTCGGAGAAAAATTCTTGATATCCTGAAAGAAGAACCAAAAACTACAGGTGAACTAAATGAATTCTTCCCTGATGTCACTAGGTATGCCATCATGAAACATCTAAATATTTTAGAAAAAGGAAACTTAGTGATTGTTAGGAGAGAAGGAAAATATAGAAGAAACTATATTAATGCTGTTCCTATCCAAGAAGTGCATAACCGTTGGGTGGGAAAATATATGGAATCAAACGCAAATTCATTACTCCATTTACGATCAAAAGTAGAAAATAAAGGAGAGAAACATACGATGACTACAAATAATAATGAATTTCGAATAGAGCAAGAAATATTTATGAATGCGCCACGAGAAAAAGTATTCAAGGCTTTAACAGAAGAGGTAGAACATTGGTGGGAATTTCGCTTGGCTCCAAAAGATAAACCCTCTCACTTTACATTTTCCCCAATTCCAGGAGGACAATTTATCGAAAAGTGGGGTAAGAATGAGGGGGCAATTTGGGGAAATGTATATTATGTAAATGCTCCAGAAGAAATACGTTTATCCGGTCATCTGGGAATGCAAGGTGCCGTAAATAGTTCCTATACCTATCGTCTGATTGAAAAAGAAGGTGGAACATTGCTCCAACTTTCACATTCTGCTTCGGGTGTTATACAAGAAAATTGGGAACAAGATCACATAAAAGGTTGGGAATATCTTCTTGGAACTTTACTAAAAAACTATGTAGAAAATAAGTAGAATCAGGGGGACGTTTCTCCTGACTCTATTTTGCGCCGGGAACTAAACAGGGCGATTTTTATTGGTCCTCAAGTAAATAATACTTAAAGCCCTGCGGGAAAATTTATGCAGGGCTTTTCTAATACTTTTATTCAGGGACAAGGAACCTGTCCCTTTGTCCCATGAATTGTACTCGGTCTTCTTTTAATATATTATAAATGACACAGTGTCAGGCCCTGTCGAAAGACATTTGTTTTTGGTTCGAAGACAATGATTAGATATTACATGATCAGATTTTGAAACAGATTAACGATAGCTTTGCAGTGGAATTAGATGAACAAGAGGTGGGTAGGAGATGCAGGTGGACGGATCTTTCGCATTATTAAATTCAGGTGGTGCCTGGCTGACCTAAGATCAGAAAGCTTGGTATTTAACGCGAAAAAGTAGCGAGGAAGCAGGAGAAACGTCCCCTAGCTTCTTGCTAGCTAGAATATACATAGCACATAAAAAGGATGAATAGCATGGATGGAAAAAATAGAAAGAATATACAAATTGGATTAACAGTAGATATCGTCTTAAAAAAAGATCAGAGATCAGGAAAACTAACTAGAGGAGAAGTAAAAGATATTTTAACGAATTCTCCTACACATCCCCATGGAATTAAGGTTCGTTTAAAAGATGGACAAGTTGGCAGAGTTCAAAAAATCATAACTGATGAGTGAGCGCGGGGTATTGTCACAGGGGTTGCAGGGAGAAGTGAACATTCGCTTCTATCTTTTTATTATATTATAATCGTGTACTAACTTATGCAGTCAACAAATAGCCGGTCACAGTGACATCCCAATCTGGTGCTTTATTTATTAAAATATTCTGCTACTTTTGTTGAAGTTAAAGTCTAACGGACAGTTTTTTGATGCTCGTAACAATAGATTTTACCGTTGAATTTTTTATTCGCTAAACAATACGTTTTAACTTTATCTGAAACAGGTTTATTGCAAACAGTACAAGTGAAACTAGAGCTAGTTTTTTCTTTTGATGTATTTGTTTTTAATGCACGTTTATGTTCTTCTCTAACCTTTGGATCTGTAATATTAGCCATTGCAAAGGCATTATAGATTGTAGAGATGTCATCTTTAGTTAGGAGAGGCACTTTATGATGAATTTTCAAAACCGAGACCTTCCGATGGATAAACTCTGACAACTCGATGTCATACACTATCATTTCATTGGATGCTATTTTGCGGTAATCTAGGCCTACTTTAAATGTGCAACGTTTCGTAAAAGATACCATGGAGATAAATAAGTCATGGTATTTTTTATCAATAAATGATGTTAGAGCTTTTATATGCCCGTAGTTTTGTACAAAAGGGTTCATCATTTTAAACTTTCCATTAATCAACCATGTTTTACGGTCTTTCCCACCATAAATGGTCCCCTGATAGTTTTTCGTTTCAATGACAAAGATACCGTATGGAGTTAAAACCACATGGTCAATTTGTGAATATCCTGACTTTGCTTTAGGGTTTTTAACGAGAAGGTCGCTTAAGTAACGACAATCCTTTGGCAGCTGATCCAGTTGAATATCAATCTTGTATTCTCCTATTTCACCTTTTCTAGTAGCAACCTGATCATTCGTTCTTTTTGGTTTCGATGAGGTAGTCTTAGCTTGTTTTGGTTTGGCCGCGTTCTTTTTCTTTCTTAAAAAGTTTAGGAATAAGAGCATGATTTTCTCCTTACTAGTTTGATATCTATTATTGTAACTTTTTGTGGAAAAATTGACCACATTAAAGGTTTGGTCACAGTGACGGCTCAGAAGGATGACGGTTACTATTGGTGTGGTCTGTATTCCGAGCGGTACCAGCTACTCGGATTTTAACTAAGATTAGTAGGTAACCTTTTCAACTCTTTGCTGATTACGATTTGCCATCATTCCATTAAGCTGTATAAAGGAGAAATGGTTCGCGATGGATTCGATTAAAACGATTTTTTTATCTCTTTTTGCTAATTTTAGTTGCAGTTGTTTGCCAATTTCAATTAGTTCATGCTTTTTATATTTTTTTAGAAACTCTATTATTTCATCCTTATTCAAGTCCCCCATTGCAATAATTGACTCTTGAAAACTCTCGGGGGCCAACTGTTTATCCTTGTGATTAGAATGCTTTGCTGAATCGGTGGATACCTTCGTATAAATATCGTCAAGCATATCTTCTGTTTCCCAGTTTTCATATTGTTTTAAAATAGATAAAGTCTTTTCTAATTGTCCAATAAGTACTTTTACTTTCATTATGGTGTAACACCTTCCATTTTCCCTAATAATTCTTTGATAATGTTTCTAATTAGCTTGCTTTGTTTGGTTGAATTTTGGTGTGACCCTTCATAAGCAAAGACGGGATAACCTAAAGCGGATGCTCTAGATATTCCATCACCATACGTCAAATAATTTTTAAACACATCATCTGGAAAAATCTCGTTTAATGTACTAAGTATGTTTGCTTGAGTATCCTTTGGTTTATTACCACTTTCTCTTATATTATTTGGAACAATGCCAAGTAGTTTTGTGTTGGTGTATTCACTACTTGCCGATTGAAAAGTACTGTTTAGGTCATCTATTTTATGTTTGATGGAAAGAATGCCGTAAGAGGATAGTTTATCTGGAATGGTTGGAATTAAATAAAAATCACTGGCATAGAGTGCGTTTTGTGTAATGAAATTTAAGTTTGGCGGACAATCAATGAAAATGAAGTCATACTGGTTTCGCAGGCTATTTATCACGTTATCCAGGATTTGAAATTTATAAATTTCGGCACCTATCAAGTTACTTCTGAAGTTAGGTCTTGAGTAAACTGCGATATCCATATCTGTATAAATTAAGTCAGGATGAGCGGGGATTAGATCAATATTTTTATAGACTTTGTTGTCATTGCTGCGAACAGCCTTTTTAAGTATGTAATTTTGTACGTTTACATCAGGAGAGTCATTCGTTAAAAATTCTTCAAATAAGGCTTTTATTCCTTTTGTATGTTCCTCATTTTCACCTCCAATAAATTTTTCAAACGTATTGTCAGTTATACAAGAAATAGATAGGTTACACTGTGCATCAGCATCAATTAATAATACTTTGGGATATGTTTTTGCATTTAATAGTTCTTCCATTTTATCTAAACTAAAGTTTTGAAGCCCGGCAGCAATATGATGGGTTAAAGTCGTTTTCCCCACCCCGCCCTTCCAATTAATAACACTAATAACTTTTGCTCTATTTTCCACTTCAATCCCCCTTTCTACATGATGTATATATATTCAAAAGGAGTATAAATCATAACCAAAAGATACGTTCACAGTGACGACCCGTATGATAGAAAATAACCTTTATATCTAAAGCGGTATGGGGAAGCGAGGAAACACAAGAGAAATTACAACAAACATCGCTGAAAACATATGGAAAAAGCAACATTATTTTGGCCAAACAACATATCAATCATGAAAATCTTCCAAGTGAAAGTAGAAGAATTTTAGTGATTTATCATAATAAAATAGGCATGTGACTTAATAGATATCACATACCTTTCCATTATTGCTAAACAGTTTTCATTTCCTTATTTTCTACTGCATCTACAAAGTCCGTAACAGATTTTACTAACGTAGATGCTTTGAAAACACGTTGTGTTCTTTTAAAGGTTGCTAAGTCCCTTGATCCATACACGCCAATGCTTAATTTAGGATTCATACTTTTAATTTGTTGTAAGGCATGTTTGGCTTCTTGACTTGAAGACAGCTCAAGGACCACTTTAGCCTTTGAATCTCGGTGGGTAGAACAAATGTAAACCTTGCTCATTATAAACACCCTCTCGTTTAATTAGTAATCATATCCGAAGTCGATTGAATAAGCTTTTTCATATAAGTAATCTACGTATGATTTTATGTCAGTACCTTTCGGTGTGATAGGTACATTTTCTAACCATTGACGCAAAGCAACAGCATATGCGATTAATGCATCATCATCTTCTGTTTTGTATATATTATCATGTAAGTAGTCATTTAACAACGCGTCCTGACGCGTCCAAAACTGAACTTCAATTGGGAAAGCAAGATTATGTTTCATTCTTAGGTTTACATGTATCCCTTTATATCCATCATCATTAGTTTTTCCGCTTCTCTGATCATGAAGTCGACAGTCAATGTTATCGGTTGGACAGCTGTTTACAAATGCATTTGCCATTTTCATTAAACCATTTGAATCAATTCTAATTATGAACCTGAAACCAATTATGTCGTTGCAAACTTTATAAAGTTGTCTGACTTGAGTTTGATTCATAAGTTTATTCTTAATGGAGGTTTCAGTTTTAAAGCGGTATGAAAAATCCACGTTTTGATTTAATTTATTCACGTCTTCTTCAAGTTTGACTATATCATCCAGAGTTTCTACAATCATTTTATCTTTTTCTTCTATTATTGTACGAAATAACTCATCGTCATACTCTCGGTGCTTTTTTCCTAAGCTAAAGTTGACACCATGAATTTTATAAAAATTTTCAATGTCACTCCATAGTTTTTCAAAAGGTATCATAAATTATCCTCCGTACAAAACATATCAATATACTTTAATTTTATCACATGTTTAATAAAGTGGATAATTTTTACATAGGGGTCAGACCCCATTGATTAAGAGATGAAATAATCCAAACGAAGGAGAGAAAAGAAATGGTTTATGTGGATCGAGACAACTTACCACAGTCTTGGGCAGAATTGGAAAGAGTATTTAGGGAAGAGGGAATGGAAGTGACACCCCGGAATTTGTCGAATGAGGCATTGGATAGAATTTATTCATAAAATAGGAAAATGACTATTGGCCGAAAGATAAAGGGTCTTTCCCAGTCTATGCTTACGTTGAAAATGTTAATTATGTCTTCGATTATAAGTAGATTTGACTAAAAATTGTACAGCTGGATGAAATTTTGAACCAGAACTGTCCTTGAACATACAAGGGCAGTTTTTTATATTTTATTGTTCACACTGATTAGGTAGGGTCAGACCCCTCCGTATGAGCATACGTCTATGTAAACTAGGGGGATGTGACTGCTTTAAATGGTGAAACATTATCAGAAACAAGGTTTTACGAGTGGTGCCAGGTACTCAATGAAGCACTATTAGTTTAAATTCGATTAATTTTGTTAATAATTACATATAATGCATATATACGATTGAGAACTAAGCAGTGAAGCGAAGTTCGAGATTTTACTTTGGGAGTGGGTTAATGGGAAACCTTAAAGCTAATAAGTCTATTGCAATTGTGAAGTGGATGAAATATCGAGTGAATGAATCAGTTTTTAATAAACTAGACTTTTTTTTGATAGAGCGCGTGATTAACGCGCTGAGTAACTACACTTACGAATGCGAAACTTGCAATCATCATTTAGGTGAATTAGAAGAGTATCTACTCGACTTGGAGTTCCAAAGAAAAACAGGTAAGCTACGTTCGATGGATTATAGACAGCATAAGCAGAAGATAAGAAACATCATCTCTCATTTAAAGAAAGAACATGACCTAAAATCAAGTGCTCGATCTTTTAACATTTTTGTCCCTATTGGTACAGCGATAGGAATCATTTTAGGATTCTATTTATCTCAAAGTATTATATTAGCCATAATAGGTGGAATATTCACCGGCATCACAGTCGGCTATGTCTATGATACAGACTACCAGAAAAACGACTTAACGTTATAGAGGTGTTGGGTGATGGTCACAGTGATGTCACGGGATTTGTCGAATATGACAAACAAGGCGAGATTGTAAAAAGAATAGCAGAGAATGAAATAGACTCAAACGATACAGTTAATTACAAACCCCTTAATTTCCCTGTAGGGAGTTAAGGGGTTTATTTGTTTTTCTTTCTTGTTTATGACAAAAACGAACAAATGTTCTGTTGTTGTGTTATAATAAAGATATTAAAATAAGGATGTGATAAAATAATGACAAGTAATATTGTGTTAGAGAAGCCATCCCAATATGGAATAACAGATTATGATGGTCTTTGGTAAAAGTTGATTTATGATTTGTTTGAAGAGTTTCTTTTGTTTTTTCTTCCGGGTCTCACCGAAAAAATTAACTTTACAAAGAAGCCGGAATTTTTGCAGCAGGAGCTTTTTCAAGAGATAATCAAACAAAAGAAGGGCAAACTAGTTGCAGATCAAACCGTGAAGGTATTTCTACACGTTAGGAGTATAAAATTTTAGCGTTGAAGTTAATCGACGTAGTAAAAATTTTTAGGAACTAAGTATAAGCGCAACTAGGCGATTGCCTGCGCCTGAAGGCTTGGCAATAGCCAAGTTTTCTTTAAACAGTGGTGAGGAAAAGTGGATCCTCATACATATTGAAGTTCAAGGAGATACAGATGCTGATTTTCCAAAGCGAATGTTCCGTTATTATTATCGAATCTATGATAAATTTAATCGAGACATCGCGATTGCATTATTGACAGACGACACCAAACGTTTTCGACCTGACACGTATCACAATGCTTTTGAAGGAACTTCTTTAACATACAAATATAATATGTATAAATTCTATGACCACGAAGAAAGTGAACTGGTCCAATCGAACAATCCATTTGCGATTGCAGTGTTGGCAGCAAAGTACGCAAACGAATCCAAAGACGATGAAGAAAAAAAATATCGCTTCAAACGAAAGCTTTTTCGAATGATTTTGCAAAAGAGCAGCTATTCTCCAGAAGAACGCCGCATTTATATCGCTACACTCATTTACTTCAAATACCGTTAGATTTAACCCAATAGTTAAGAGACGAAATAATCCAAACGAAGGAGGGAAAAGAAATGGTTTATGTGGATCGAGACAACTTACCACAGTCTTGGGCAGAATTGGAAAGAGTGTTTGGGGAAGAGGGAAAAGAAGAAGGAAAGGAAGAAGGAAAAAAGTCAGTGGCGATTGAGCTTTTAAAAGCAGGTATGTCCACAGAGTTTGTATCAAAGCACACAAAATTGCCACTTGAAAAGGTAAAGGAATTAGCGGAAGGGCTGTCGGACTACTGATGATGTGGGCTTGAGCAAAGGATGCAAAGGTATTGCATAGTAAAGTATCTAACTATGATTATAAACAATATCCGAAGTTTGAGGATTATGGCGATGCAACACTTGTTGCTGAGCAGCGGAATTATGTATTGAGGCGCAGAATCAAGCGATCAATGTTGAACCAGCAGATGCGTCTATAACTACTTCAAAGTAAGGAGTGGGAAGTTGATTAATTTAGAGCGTTTCCATCATGTTAGCCTTTCGATAAAAGATTTAACAAAAGCAAAACATTTTTACGGTGAGATACTCGGGTTTCCTGAGATAGATCGTCCTAATTTTGATTTTCCAGGTGCATGGTATCAAGTAGGTGATCAGCAATTGCATCTCATTGTTTTCGAAGAGTCTGAGACAATTCGTAGTAGTGAAAAAATCGAGACAAAGGATGGCCATATTGCTGTTCGAGTGAAAGATTACTACGAAACATTGAACTATTTGAAAAAAATGAACGTTAAGATAGTAGAAAAGCCAAATAGTCAAAGTGGGTTCGCTCAAATATTTTGTGCGGATCCCGATGGTAATTTGATTGAATTTAACGTAGATCAGAAGGACCTAAAACAATAAACTTACCTAAAGATTGGGGGATAATATGAAAGCCTTTTAAATGATGATTTTCTATTAGAGACAGAAACTGCTAAAAAACTCTATCACGATTACGCAAAGGATATGCCGATTTTTGATTATCACTGTCATTTAACAGCAAAGGAAATCGCTGAAGACAGACGATTTTCCTCGATCACGGAAGTGTGGTTAGGCGAAGACCACTATAAGTGGCGTGTGTTAAGAGCGAATGGGGTGCCAGAGGAGTATGTAACTGGTGCGAAAAGTGAAAAAGAAAAATTCCTAAAGTGGGCAAATGTTGGCGTACTGTCTAGGTTTGTTGGTATGTTAACTGATTCTCGTAGTCTTCTTTCTTACACAAGACATGAGTATTTTAGAAGGATTCTCTGTAACATCATTGGCAAGTGGGTGGAAAACGGAGAATATCCGGCTAACATCGAAAGATTAGGTCGAATGGTAAAAGATATTTCCTATAATAATATTGCGAATTATATTGATGTAGATTGGTAGAAAGTTACTAGCAAACTTCTGTATGGGTGGTTTACTCCTAGGTTCAACTGGCGACATATGAATCATTAAGCTTAGTAGCTCAATCCTGTATAACGTTATTAACAGCATTGACACTAGTTATAACTGTTGTCGTCTTTCTATACACAAAGAAGTAACCACCCCCGACCAAGGTGATGGTTACTTCTTTGTTAAACTTATAAGACTTTGGTCAACCGCTCTTTATGCGGTCTGTAGTTACGTTACCGGGTGGTTATGGCCACTCGGTACCTTTATTATATAATAATACCTTAGGATACAGTCAGCTTTAAGACGGTCACAGTGACGTCCCGGAATTTTTAAGCAAGGAATTAGACACTTTCTTTAGTAGTTCCTCAGTTTGCAAATCAACCTTTTTGATTATCATTTAAAATGCTTAAATATTCTTTCCAAGGTCCAACATCTGAACTGTATCTCTTAGCCATTACCCGAACTATTTGGGCAATGTGCGTTAAATCATGAACAACCCACGTTGACAGCAATTCTCTTAACTTCACTGCACCAAATACAGGGTGAGTGCCCTTCCATTCAAGATGAAGTTCAGGTTCAATAATGTCCTTTAATTTAGCTATATTTTGTGTTCTAATTCTTTTAAATTCAATCAATTTTTGTTCAATTGATTTTTCAAAATCCTTATTTAAGTGGGAATAACGATCAAATGGGGGAAATGGTTTACGCTCCCCTTCCTGAAGAATCATTTCTAACCTTGGTATCCAATCATTGTTCTCTCCCTCAATGAGATGCCCAATCACTTCAGAAGCATTCCAGGTTCCTTCACCTTCATTGCAAAGCAACCATTCATCAGATAAACCAGATAAAAAATACTCCAATGTTTGTGGTGTTTTCTCTAGAACTTCAATAGCTTCTTCCATATTAAAATTCATACAATTGCTCCTTTAGATTTGTCACAGTGACATCCCGGATTTTGTCGAGGTTGTTAGGGTGGCTGGTTGTCACGCTTCTTTCGGAAAAACATATTAGAAAACCACCCTGCGCCGTCCAATGCAAAAGGGTGATTCCGATAAAAATCCTTTGTATCAGAGGATTACAAAAACATGCTATTGTTTTATAAAGTTTTTCGCAGTATTTAATAAATCATTTTCATTTCTTTGGATTAAAGATTTTTGTTGAGATCATTAAATAATTTAAATACCATCACTCGTTCACCTGTACGAGGGCTTATATCAGTATGAAAACTTTTCACTTTTTCTCCAGTTATAGTTAGTATAATCTCCTTAAGATCTTCTATTCCTGATTCAACTAACTCCGAACGAGTTTTTTTTAGAGTGAACAATCCCTCTTTTGTTTCACACACTGTATATTCAGCTGGTGTTAAAATACCTTTTAAATGGACAATTATCATATCACGTAATATATCTGTCTTAACGGATACAGATCCACGCCCAAGAAAATCCTTTTCCCATTGAGTAATTGCCTTACTTATCTCGGCTTCATAAGAGCCTTTAGATACTTTCATATATTATACATCTCCTATCGAAAAAAATGGGTCTTTTCCATTATACTAAATCTCCTAAAATTTTTTGTGAATTCATATTTTTTATCAGCAATTTAACATTTCACACAGAAGGTCCAGACAGAGTAAACTGCCCGGACCTTGAATAAAGCCTGCATTTGATCTAATGACTAAGGAATGGGAAGGGAATTGTACTTGTCTAGGAAATCTTTCATTTGATTGAAAGAAGAAACTAAATTCATACAATACACTCCTACTTTACGTTTATAAATTGTTAATTAATTACCAAATTTGTTAATAACAGTTACCAGTTTTCCCAACGCCCTTCTTGGTTAACACTAGCAAGTCGAACCCATCCATTTTGAACCTTTTCTCGAAACGCGGAATCATTATTTAATAACCGTTCTACATATTTCCTAGGTGCTTGGATGACAATCAGCAGACGAAGAGGAGAATGGTAAGCCTCATGATCTGATTGCATGACGGATTGCCAAGGTAATCCGGCTAACAAGTCACTTGCATTTCCCTGCATAACACCGAGACCTGCTGTAACGGTTTGTGTTACTTTATTTCCACTCCCATAATAATGAGGTGCTACTGTAGAAGCGTAATATTGCAGGTTAATCCACTGGGTTACCGTTCCTGGTCCAGCAATAATATTAGCCAAAAGCTCCCCACTTTCATCCTGCTTCCAATCATAATTATGAAGAAAAGCTCTACCTTCCAAGTCACAATTCTGCGTTAGTTCACGCTGTCCGATAATAAAAGATGCATTACGAGCTAATCCCCATTCTGGGCGTATCTCACTCCAATCTTCCGCAAATCGGTGTGCCTCAGCCTTCGGGTTTTTAAGTTTCGATTGAAAATTCGGTAATTGGGCTAGACGTTCTGCGTTTGCATTATGGCTTACTTTCGGCATAATCGCTTCGATACGATCAAACGCTTCTTTAGCAGCTTCAGAAAGTTCAGGAACATAAAGCCAATGTAGTTCATCCACTGTTGTTTGGTGCTGAGCAGCTGCGAAAACCGTGTCCGCAGGGATTTCAATTCCTTCAGTAGCAAGCACTTCTCTTACCTTTGGAAGGTTGCATAAAGCAGCTAAAACCCTTGCATTGAACCCGCCTGCCGCTCCACCGCAGGCCCCGCAGTCAAGCGAGGCGGCATATGGATTGTTGATACTTTGACTACCATGTCCGCATATCACGACTAATGGTGCGAAATTCTCTGTCAGCCCCATCATTTTGAGAGCTTGACGCGCATAGTTCACTTTTTCTTCTTCAGAAAAACCAACAGGTATCTCTGCTTCTTGGTCATGAACATAATTAAGCGACAGTTTTGTATCAGGTTTGCGTAACCAATTCTCACGTAAATTACGAATGAAACGATCTGCTTTTCTTGGCACAAAGCTCCGTGTAACCATTCGCAGACTAAGCCATGGTCCACTTATCTCAGGTAAAAGTAAGCTCGCAAGTACATTCTGTTTCATCGTATTAAATGTACGGCCCAATGAATCAACTGCCTGCTTGCGTTGTTGGTAAGATTTAAGTTCATTTTCATCTGCGGACTCTTTTATTTTATGATTAGGCTTTAGTATAACCGGTAAAGAAGGATGGCTGTGATTACTGCCAAGTTCACTCGTTGCAATCGGTAAGCCGAAGAAACCAGCAATTCCAATCGTTTCAAGTGGACCTTCTTTTTCCAGTTGACGGCGAAAAGGTTCTGATCGTACATCAATACAGAATGCTAACTGAGCTAATGCAGATTTTTTATTGTTAGTCGCACGATGCTTAGAAGTGATTTTCTCACTTAATCGATCTGTATTTGTTTGTTCCCAAGCTTCAAGCCAAATTTTCCTGCGAACCCTCTCATCAAACTGATAGGCAAATGTTAAATATTCGTTTTGTTTAGCGGGAGACATCTGTGAAAATTCTTCAATTGAAAGGTCCCCCCAATGGATCCAAGATGCTAAAAGAGAAGTAATTGAAACTTTTTTCTCCAATCGTTTATTGTTCAAAGGTAAATATGGTTTTATGAGAGCATATTCCATGGAAATTCGAACTGCTAGATATTCTGTTAGGAGTGCATGTTCATGGCTTGATTGTTGGGATCGCCAAAGCATCATTCCGGACCACCCAGGTAAGGAAAGCAAATGACCTTCAAGATAAGTCTGTATCTCTGATTCAGGGATTTCCATTGAGATTAACGCTTGTTTCAAAGCCATATGAGCCTCTTGCGGCCAATTTTTTAAACATTGACGCTGATTTTTACGAAGTGCCGGATCATGTTGAATGAGACGGTGCCATGCATGATAGAAACCTTTCTCACGATTTGGCATTGTCCAACCTGCCTGAGATTCATCAAGGTATAATTTACACCACTTGATGACATGATGATCGAGAATATGGACGAACCCTTCACCTTCTTGATTCTCTATATACGAACTTATTGGTTGCATGGAAAAATTCTCGACACGATCCGTATGCAGTCCACTAATTTCCTCTTCCAATTTTTTCAGCTCATGTGATGATAACAGGTTAGAAGGTAATGTATCTAATTTTAGTGCAGCACGACAAAATCGTTCTGCTACGTCCCGTGGGATATGAAGGGAATGTGAATCAAGCCAACGCTGCAGCTCTATATTCACAAAAGCTTCATCAATCTCCCCTTTATTCTTTGCCGAAAGGATCATGGAAGCACTGGGATATATATCAACATCACGAGTATTTTTTAACCAACTTGCTACCTGTTCAAAAGATTGCTTTTCAAGTCCCATCCATGGGTTACGTGCTGCAAACGTAGAAATAGGCCATAGTGGCGCAATAACCCGACTAGCTGATTCAACTAAATCATTCATATCCCTTTGTTGAACATCTTTATTTGTATCCTTCTTTTTTAATTTTCTTTTCGTCAATACGGATGTTACGCTCATCACTGATTACCTCCTTGTGATAAAAATTGTTTAAGGTAGTTTGGATGACTTTCTACTGATTTAGTTTTTGCTTCACCTAGTCGTACTAACCAAAGATAGAGAACTGCGAAGGAAACAGATGAACGATTACGAGCAATCCACGTACCTACAGTATTACCAAATACTAAGAGACATACGACAATGATGACAACTGACATTGGAGGTTGAACACTTTGATAAACAGTTGTATTTAACCACTCATAGAAAAGATTATGAATGATAAAATAAACGATGGCACATCCTCCTAAAAATGAAAAGCCAGCAATTCGACCAATTCTCCCTTCGCCATAAGCGACGAGATGTGTCCAAGAAATCGATAAGGACCACCCTAAGATTAGCGCACTAATCAATTGATATCCCTCACCAGGAGCTGTGAACCAAAAAGCAATTCCGACAAGTAAGCCTAATGTCCGACCAGCGATAATCCATAAATAGGATGGCCTTTTAGAAACACGATACGATACTTCGGAGCGACGTACTGCCGAACCAGCCTGTAAAAACAGTGTAGCTTTGAATAAACCATGTAAAACAAGATGAATAATGGCTGCTATATACGCACCTAATGCACACTGAATGAGCATAAACCCCATTTGTCCAATCGTGGAGCCTACTAACTGTCGTTTATAGTCAACCTGGACTATACTAATTCCAGATCCAATCAATACAGAAATACTTGCTAAAATTAGCAAAATAATCGAAGCAATATCCCCATTAAAAAGAGGTGAAAATCGAGTTAGCATAATCCCTCCTGCATTTACTAAACCTGCGTGCATAATCGCAGAAACAGGAGTCGGAGCAACAACAGACTCTGTCAGCCACCGTTGGAAAGGCCACTGGGCTGCTGGAATTATCACTGCTAATACAATCAATAAATTAATCCCTGTTCTGTCCCATGCTCCAAGTTGAGCTAAACTTTCATTGGTTAAAGCTAACGATAACTGCCATTGTCCAGTAACTTGAAAAAGCCAAATTATCGCAACTAACAGAGCAACCCAACTTAAGGTAAATAAGCGACTAGAAACCTTGGCTGCTTCACTAGCTACTTTCCATCCATTGTTTATCCTTATAAGAAAAATCAATCCGATAAGCGTTGCTCCCCAACAAATGACCATCAAGCGGAGGTCACCGCTTAACCATGCAATAGATGCAAAACCTGTAGTGAATGTAAAAAGCGTAAAATACTTGCGATAAGAGCGATCTCCCATTAAGTAACGTACGGAAAAACGCTGAATGATTAATCCAATTAAAAGTACAAAGAAAGCCATTAACCAAGCTAAGGTATCTAAGTACCAAGGCCCAACAACTTCATTTACATTGGTATTAGCGAGAGCCAATAAGGAAACCAATGGAGGCAAAGCAACGATGCCAATATGAATACGAACAAAACTCAATGGTACTCGTGGATGTAAAAACAATAGTCCACTTAAACCAGAAGCAATAAGCGAAATAAAAAATAATGTTAACAATGATGACAAACCTAGCGAATCGAACACAAAGCATTCTCCCCTCAAAATGATGTTACGTATAAAAATTTTTAAAAAAAGGGTATTTCATATATCTTTCTATAAAGTCATCTATTTTATTAGCTACATTACGGACTTTTGAATAAATGTGTATTTACTCAATAAAAAAACCGACAACTTCAAAACTTCAATGATGATTTAAAATCATTGAAGCTTGAGAATTGTCGGTTTTACTTCAACTAACTTCAGTAAGTTTTTTGAAGAACTACCTTTTAAAGTAAAAATTAATTATGTTTATATTCCTCTTCTTAAAAAATCCGTCTAATTGAACACCTTAGATTGTTAAAGATACCGATTTTCGTACCTTTTCTATCCTTGTATTTTTAAAGCTTTTTCATTCAATCAATATAAAATATTAAAAGAATGCTAAAGCCCAAATTATTTAAGAAGTTAAATATAAACATCTGTCGAATATTATATTATACACAACTATATATCAAATTATAAAATTTGTCAAAAAAAATTCTTGACTTATTGCCCCCTAGTTCCCTAGGAAATATGTAATCAATAAACGGAAAAATAATCATCATTCATGAGTATTTTATTAGGTTGTTTTTTTATAGTAAGAGTAGCAAACACATAACAATGTAAACTTTAGGTAAAGAAATATATAACATATTGCATGGAAAATAAAAACAATTTAGACTTAAAACCGAAAATCGATATTGCATTTCGATAGTGAAAGTCGATTGAGAAAGGAGTAGTTAATTGGACAATAAGGTATTACGCAAGCTTTTTCTAGGTTTTATCATTACAGGCGAGAAGACCCCATCCTCAAGGAGTGAGAAGGGCGCTAGCCCAATGAGTAGGGTGGGGATGAATCGCCTTCGGACAAGGGATAGCTTTAGCTATCTCCATTGTCCGACTGTTTAACTCGGTTCCTAGTCCTAAGTCAATTTTAATTAAACCGAACAAATGTTTGTGTTTTTGTAAGCTGTATTGTATAATGAATAGAGAGGGAGGTGAATGTATTGCTTGTCCATAGGGCTTATAAATTCAGAATCTATCCTAACAAAGTTCAAACGAAATTAATCAACCGAACCATTGGTTGTTCTCGTTTTGTATTCAATCACTTTTTGGAAAAATGGAGAACTACCTATCTAAAAACTGGAAAAGGTATGACCTACAAAACGTGTTCTTCCCAATTAACCCATCTCAAAAAAGAATTGGATTGGTTAAAAGAAGTGGATAGCATTGCCCTTCAAACCTCACTTAAAAACCTTTCCAATTCGTATGCTCGATTCTTCAGAAAACAGTCGAAAGCCCCGCGTTTCAAGTCCAAAAAAAACAAGGTCCAATCCTACACCACAAAATACACGAACGATAATATCGCGATTGTTGCGAACAAAATCAAACTACCAAAACTCGGACTTGTTTCATTTTCTAAAAGTCGCGAAGTGGATGGTCGGATTATCCATGCTACGATTAGACGTCATCCAAGTGGCAAATTCTTTGTATCTATCCTTGTTGAAACAGATATAGATCCATTACACAAAACAAACTTATCTGTTGGTATTGATGTCGGATTGAAAGACTTCGCCGTTCTTTCCAACGGAAGCATCTACAAGAACCCGAGGTTTTTTAGCACCTTAGAAAAGAAACTTGTAAAAGCGCAAGCGACATTGGCAAGACGTAAGAAAGGTTCTTCTAACTGGCATAAACAACGAATCAAGATTGCACGAATTCACGAAAAAATAACCAATATAAGAAAAGATTACTTGCACAAAATTTCTTTCCATATTGTCAAAAACCACGACATTATTGGTATAGAAGATTTGCAAGTATCGAATATGTTAAAGAATCATAAATTAGCAAAAGCCATTAGTGACGCGAGTTGGTCCATGTTTCGTATCATGCTAGCGTATAAGGCAAAATGGTATGGAAAACAGGTTGTCATGGTCTCTAAAAACTTTCCTTCAAGCCAACTTTGCTCTAGTTGCGGCTATCAAAATAAAGATATGAAGAATCTTGCGTTACGTGAGTGGGATTGTCCATGTGGTGCACACCACGACAGGGACATGAACGCAAGCATAAATATTAAAAAGGAAGCAATAAGAATTCTAACCGTAGGTCCTACGGGGTTAGCCTAATCAAAACCGACTGTTGGGTTGGTGTTCTTAGGAATCTCCCACTTCAAACAGACCGTAAGGTCGTTAAGTGGCGAGAGGGTTCAATCATATTCACATCTTGCACCATGCGAAAGAAGAATCCATATACGGATCTTGGATGCTTGAAGAATTGCATGAACATGGCTATGAAATGAGTGCTGGTACGCTTTATCCCATTCTTCATGGAATGGAAAAAGATGGGCTTCTTAATAAAAGTGAAGTGAATGTTCATGGAAAGATAAGAAAGTATTATCGAGCTACTGATAAGGGTGAAGAAGTTCTTGAAGAAGCAAGAGCAAAAGCCTATGAGTTATTTAAAGAGATTAAATAAAAGGGAGGGTACTTCTATGTCTCAAAGTAATAAAACAAAATTTCAGACACTTATTGAAATATTATTCACTTCTACAAAATTAGGATTAACTTCATTTGGAGGTCCGGTCGCTCATTTAGCTTATTTTAAAGACGAATATATTGATCGTCGGAAATGGTTAAATGATCGAACGTATGCGGATATTATTGCTATTTGTCAATTCCTTCCTGGTCCAGCTAGTAGTCAGGTGGGGATCTCAATTGGTATGTTGCGGGGAGGTTTGCTTGGAGGACTTATCTCATGGTTTGGATTCACCGTACCATCGATTATTGTATTGATTGTTTTTGCACTAATGTATCAGACATTTTCTTTAGATGATGCTGGTTTCATACATAGTTTGAAAATCGTTGCTGCAGCTGTTGTTCTTCATGCACTAATAGGATTAGGAAAAAAATTAACACCCGATAGATCTCGATTAGCGATAGCTATAGTAGCTGCTAGTATCATGTTGTTATATCCATCGGCATGGATGCAGATATTGATTATTTTAGGTGCTGGTTTGATAGGGTTAAAATTATTCACTGATAAAGCCGAGTCAAAAGTTCAGCCTTTTTCCGTTAATATTTCAAAAAAGCTTGGATTGACTTCCTTAGGTATTTTAATTAGTTTACTTATAATATTGCCGATTTTAAATAGACTTTCAGACAATCCTTTACTAACTATTTTTGATACCTTTTTTAGAGTTGGATCGTTAGTATTTGGTGGGGGACATGTCGTATTACCAATGATTGAGCGCGAAGTGGTGCCTACAGGTTTATTAACAGCCAATGAATTTTTAGCCGGATATGGTATGGCACAAGCTGTACCCGGTCCATTATTTACTTTTTCCAGTTATCTTGGAACGATGATGGAAGGCGTAACTGGAGCTATTGTAGCAACGGTTGCAATATTTCTACCTTCCTTTTTACTCATTATTGCTGCTTTGCCGTTTCTAAATGAATTACGTAAGCGGCCAACTTTTCAAGGTATATTAATGGGGGTCAATGCTAGTGTCGTTGGTATTTTACTAGCTGCATTTTATGACCCAGTGATAAGCAGCTCTATTTTCAGTACAGCTGACTTTGCCTTAGGAGTTATATTATTTGGGTTGTTAAATATTTGGAAAGTACCTGCGTGGTTCATTGTTATATTAGGTGTTGTAGGTGGGTATATTCTGCAGTTTATTACGCTAGGGTTACAGTGACGTCCCGGATTTTGTCGAAATTGGCAAGGTGAATGGTTGTGCGTGAAATTTTGCCTTTTTTCTTTCGGAAAAACATATTAGAAAAATGCAATTTCGCAACGTTAAGGATGTTGAAAGATAAAAAGTCTAACGCCTCCGCATTTTAAGCAAGGCATTAGACTAATGATAATAATTGCACCTCGGTTGTGGACTACCAATTTTCTTTTAAACAGTATCTTTGTGCTGTGCAGGAATGCTTTGTTTTGTTAAAAATAAGCACCCCAATAGTGAAGAATGTATCACTTATAGTTTCGTACTAATTCCATAATCCCCCGTATAAAAATCATTACTAAAAATACACTGCTAAACGTATGAAGCCATGTCCAAGTATAATATTCAATTAAGTCAGTGAATTTTTCAATAATAACCTCCAAAGCTGTTATAGTTGTGGTATAGAGCAAGGTTTGAATAATAATACCCGATAATCTGGAATGATAAGTTGTCTGATAATAATATATACATAAAACTGGAAAAATGAGGTATTCAAATAAAATACTAGCATCAAAATAATTTGGTAAAAATCTTACTGGATATTCCAACATTTTTTTCTCCACAACGATTATACCAATAAATGTTGAAAAATAAGCTTTCATAAAGAAAATAAGCAACCAATGTGTAGTAGGTGGCTTTCTAAGGCTTAAAATGAGTAAAATTACAACGAGAAATAAAAGTCCCCAAAGAATATATCTATCCATAATAAATTATTATTTCAAAACATTGCATTTTCTATCCAAGTAACCTGCTAATTAGGTATGTCACAGTGACACACCGGAATATGACAGATAAAGAATATTATGAAGTTGATTGGGGGCAAAAAGCCAGAGTACGACTTGCAGAAATGAAACCATTTAAATTAACCCCAAACTCGTAATTACTTGGAGGACAAGTTAAAAAAACAGGGAAAGGAACCTTCTTTTAATTCTGAATAAAATCCACATTATTAGATCACAATAATGGTTGTAGGAAGGAAAAAAAGAAATAAATGAGGTGTCAGTGAAACGCAACTTGGATAAACTTTAACCATAAAAAGTTAAGGTAAGAATCACAGACTTCATACAAATGAGGTGTTGGTGATCGACAACAAGTGAAGGTAGAAAACCATTAGCAAAACCTTTTAAATGAGGTGTTAGCAATGGATAATGTTACAGAATGTTTTAAGTAACGCACCAAAAAGTATTTCACATCCTTCCTGTATAGGACAAGGGCCACAACGCGCCCTTGTCTTTTATAGTACAGTGACGTCCCGGATTTTGTCGAATGGAAACGGAGGAACTTTTTTGAGAAATCAAAGAAAGTTCCTCCGTTTTTTAGTGGAAGTACTATATCATTTAAAGATAGAAACTATAGATTTGAGAATCAAAAATGTTATAGTTGTTATACAAATTTGATTGATTTTCGATAAAATCAGTCTTCTGTAAACAGCAATAAATCTTAAATTTTTCAACTCCACATCTCGTACGAAAAATAGGAGGCATATTAATGAACATTGAAATTTGGCCGAATAATGAAAAAACATTTTGGTATATAGGAAAAACTCATTTAGAAGTGATCAATATAAAAAGGAATAGCTCCTTCACAAGTACATTTATACAGCATACACACGGTTGGAAAGAGGGGAGAATGTGAGCAATCCTGTAGTCATTGTTGGTGCTGGTTTAAGTGGCCTGCGGGCTGCGTCTCTACTATCTGCACAGGGCATCAAATGTAAGGTTCTAGAGGCTAGAGATAGGTTAGGCGGTAGGGTCTTGAGTGCCTCTGATCCAAACAGACCTGACCTAGGCAAATTTGATCTCGGGCCAACATGGTTCTGGCCGCAGTATGAGAGTACTATTACCAATCTTGTTAAAGAACTAAATTTAGGAACTTTTGTGCAGCACACCAAAGGGGCTATGCTTTCAGAACGATTCCAAAACGAAGCACCTGATCGTTATGTACTGCCAGAAAATTCAGGTGCAAGGTCCATTCGAGTCATAGGAGGTGTGCAGTCTCTTATAGATGCTGTGGCAGATACAATTCCCACAAGGATCGTCGAGTTAGAAACGCGAGTGACAGCAATTCGACTCGATGAAGCCGGTGGTATCACGGTTGAAGCAGACCTTGCTGATGGAAAGAGAAAAAAAGTTTCGGCAAGTGCTGTTATTCTAGCTTTACCGCCTCGGATTGTGGCACGTCATATTGAATTCTCTCCTTCTCTCCCTCCAAATCTTATTACTGACCTTGTAAGCAAACCTACGTGGATGGCAGGACAGGCCAAGGCAGTTGCAGTCTATGATCGTCCCTTTTGGAGGGAATCAGGACTATCTGGATTCGTAACGAGCTGGGTTGGACCCTTACAAGAAATCCATGATGCTTCTCCTGAAACAGGTGCTGGTGCATTATTTGGTTTCTTCGGAATGCCAGCGAAAGCGCGCCGAGAACTGGGGGAGGGTAACGTTTTAAATTTGGTTATTGATCAATTGGTTAGGCTCTTTGGAACCTCCGCCCAAAACGTAAAAGCTATTCTATACAAGGATTGGTCCAGAGATTTCGAAACGGCTGTTGAGGAGGATTTGGAACCGCTTAGAGATTTCCCGAGTTATGGTCAACCACCAAAAGCTGGGGTATGGGAAAAGAAAATTATTTTTGCTGGTACAGAGGCGAATTCACAGTATGGTGGACATCTTGAAGGTGCACTTCAGTCAGCTGAACAGGCAGTTTCTGAAATCATTCCTTTCAATAACAAGCCTATATGACACGATATTTCATCGTATGGTCACAGTGACACCCCGGTAAACGAAGGAGGGAAAAGAGATGACTTATGTGGATTGAGACACCTTACCCCAGTCAGAATTGGAAAGACTGTCACCGAGGTCTTTTGTCGCATAAATAAAAGGGTGCTAATTTGATAGTTAGCACCCTTTCACATGTTTCCTATCCATAATTCTTCGTTTGTTAGTTCGAGGAACGTGTTTCTTGCTGAGTTGGAATCTACGCCCATATGGACCCGTAAGTTATTAGCGTCCAAAATGCGATAGTGTTCCGCAAATTCATGCTGTTGAAATTTATAACCTTTTCGGACATCCAGCGTATTCCATAAGGAGGGATCACCATGCGTTCGAACACGAGTAATTTGCATTGATATTCTCACCGACCTTCCATAATATGCTACTATTATTGACAAAATAGAAAGTCAATATACTATCGTTCCTTAAACTTTTGTCACAGTGACACCCCGAGATTTGTCGATAAGAATTATGAAATACTTTAAGCCTTGCGTAGATTAAAAAATGCAGGGCTTTTTAATATGGGTCCCTAGTATAGAAAATAGGTGCATGAGCATAAAAAGCGCAGTTTGTTTGGATGAATCACTTAAATGATATGACATTTGTTCTATAAATCTAGTAATGATAGACTACTAACATTGTGAAAAAATAAAATTGTATAAAGTTTTAGGGGGATTTTATGTTTTCTAGCAAGGTAACAGTAGCAGTTATATTATTGTTACTGTCAACAGGATGCGGCTATGTGAATGAGGAAGCTCAATCTAAGACACAGGATGAGCAATCGGGTTCAGTAGTCGATTACAAAAGCGAAGAAGCGATTGAAGTCGAAGAAGATAGTGTTGAATTGTTAAGTGAAAATAATGAAGAGCAATCGAATAGTGAAGAAGCTGAAATGGAACAAGTCGACTCGGCACAGGAGGAAGAAGTGGAATCTTCACAATTGACTACAGTGGAATCAACGGAAGAAGATGCTGGTCAAAAAGAGGAACAGGCTGAAGATTCAGGCCAAACAGAGGAACAAAAAGTAACTGTGAATGAAAAAGAGGAACAAGAACCTGTAGGTGAGCAGGACGAACAAGAACCTGAAGAAGAAAAAGAAATCACCTATGAAGCGGAACCGTTTGAAAATAAATATGAAATGGCTGCTAGTGCAGGTAATATACGAACTGGTCCTGATGTAAGTTTTAACCGTGTAACATCTGTCCATCGCTATACCGAACTGGATGCTTTTGAAAAAGCAACAGTAGGTGGAACAGATTGGTATCATGTGGAAGTAGGAAACGAGAAAACTGGGTGGGTTTCATCAACAATCGTTACAGAATACGACCCTGAATTAGCAGAGTTAAGAAGTAATCTAATCGATATTCCAGTCATTGCACAAATGCCGGAACTACCGCGTGGATGCGAGGTTACTAGTTTAGCAATGCTGCTTCTCCATGCTGGTATAAGTGTTGATAAAATGACACTTGCCGACCAAGTAAGAAAGGATCCAACAAAGTATCAAAGAATCGATGGTCAAGTCCATTTCGGCAATCCAAACGACGGATTTGTAGGCAACATGTACACCTTTGATAAACCAGGTCTAGGAGTCTATCATCGCCCCATTGCTGATTTAGCAAGAGAATACCTTGGCGATCAAGTAGTAGATTTAACTGGCCAAGGATTTGAATCTGTCTATGAACAGCTAGATAACGGAAAACCAGTCTGGGTCATCAACACAAGTGAATTCCGCTTCCTCAATGACTCATACTGGACAACATGGCAAACACCAACTGGCCCAGTCAAGATAACATACAAAATGCACGCAGTAGTTGTTACAGGATACGATGAAGACTATATCTACTTTAACGATCCACTAACTGTCCAAAAAAATAGAAAAGTAGCCAAAGCAAGCTTTATCGCAGGCTGGGAGCAGTTTGGAAGTCAGGCGATTAGTTATGGTCCACAGTGACGGCCCGGAATTTGTCGGAGGGAAATAAGATTGTAGGGTTCTTTGCTTTTATGTAAAATGCAAAAAATAGTTGTATAATAGAATAGTAACTATATAGCATGGTGGGCGGTTGGCCATCTCTCTTGTAGAAGGGAGGTGGTAGAAATGACGACATATGAAGCATTGAGCTTAGTAGCTCAATTCTGTTTAACATTATTAGCAGCGTTGACACTGGTTGTAAGCATTGTCGTCTTTCTATACAAAAAGAAGTAACCGCCTCCGACCAAGGTGATGGTTACTTCTTTTGTTATACTTATAAAACTTTGGTCAACCGCTCTTTATGCGGTCTGTAGTTATGTTACCGGGTGGTGCCAGCCACTCGGTATTCTTTATTATATTATAAATATGTTTATAAATTCAGTCAAATCAGGGGTGAAAGCTCTGGTGTCGGGCTTGGTCGCAGTGACGGCCCGGATTTTGTCGAACATGAGGGAAAAAATGATTCAGTACTAACTAAATTGTTTTTCTAACTTTTCCATTTGTCTTTGCGTTTTTATTTCAAAATCTTTATATTCTATTAGCTGAAAAATATACAAGGCGTTTTTAAGCGCTTCTTTTGCTTGTTGAAACATTTCCTTCTCCTGATATCCTACCCCTACTAAGAAATAGGCTTGGCCTAATCCATATAACAATTTGTGCTTTTTGCAACTACTTACTGCTTGTTTCGCATATTCGATGCATTTGTCGTAATTTATTTTATTCCTAAAAGAAGGAAATGACGATGCCTATAAATGTCAATTAGAAAATGTACATTTTTGATCACTTTAGAATGTACATATTTGTTCACAAGCGAGTTGTATTTTCCCCCAACCGTAAGGTTT